>JAOATE010000020.1 GCA_030158305.1 Burkholderiaceae bacterium | reverse complement strand
CGTGTTCGTCCGTTGTTTGCAATGCCTCTAACAGCCTGATGAACTCATTAATGGAACGACCGTTGCTCATGGGGTAGTAGACCATCGCACGCAAAATTCCTTTGGGATCAATAAAGAAGGTGGCGCGAACGGCTTGTGTATCAGCAGCACCTGGGTGAACCATTCCATAAACACGGGCGACATCCATTTTGATGTCCTCAATGATCGGAAAAGGAATCTTGACGCCAAATTTATCTTCAATGTTTTGCGTCCAAGCCAAGTGAGCGAACACCGAATCAATGGACAATCCGAGTAAATCGCAATTCATGGATTGAAACTTGTCGTGGGCTCGAGCAAAAGCGATGAATTCCGTTGTGCAGACAGGGGTAAAGTCGGCGGGGTGGGCAAATAAAATGAGCCACTTTCCCTTGTAATCAGCAAGTTTTTTCTGTCCGTGGGTTGTGCGCACATCAAAATCTGGTGCGGGTGCGTTGAGTTGGGGAAAGCTTGACGAAGTTTGTTCCATTTTGAATCTCCTGAGTCTGCGTTTGAGATTTCAAACACACAACTCATTTAAATTCATATAGAATATTATGTAAATATATATATTATTATAAGATCGATTGATTTGATCTATCACAAGTAAACAGGAGTCCCCGGATGGCCTATACCAATAAATTCCAACAACTCGCTGATGCTGCTCGCGCGCGTATCTCTGAAGTCCAACCCGCAGAGGTCGACGCACTGATGCAAAACGGAGCAGTCGCACTGGATATTCGTGACAAAGAAGAGCACGACCTCGATCACATTCCTGGCTCATTGCACATCAGCAGGGGAAAATTAGAAATGAATATCGAAGGCGTGATTCCAGATCTCGATACTACGATTCTTTGTTATTGCAATGCCTTTAACCGTGGTGCACTCTCAGCAGATACCCTTCGTTCGATGGGTTATAAAAATGCAAAACTGATTGCTGGAGGGCTGAAGAGCTATCGTGCGCTTGGGTCTTGAGGGACTCAATCAAAAAAGACCTTGGTTGAAATGCTTCCTATAAAAAAGTAGACAGGTGGTTAAAGGACGATGCCTTCAATTCCTCACCACTTAGGTTTGCGCTTTTCAACGAAGGCTGCGATGCCTTCGTGTGCCGAAGCACTCATCGCAATGTTGCAAAAGCTGTCCGCGGCGGCAGTGACCGCTTGCCTGTAACCATTGTCATTGGCCTGCAAGAAGGCAGCACGCCCGAAACGCATCACCTCAGGGGACTTCCCACACATCACCTGTGCTAATGCACGTGCCTCGTCCATCTCATGCCCCTCATCGACCAGCTTACTGATCAATCCCATCCCCATCGCCTCATGCGCATCAAACGCTCGGCCGCTAAATAGCAACTCAAACGCGCGATGACGGCCAATAATGCGGGGCAAGTGTGTGAAATGTATCGAGGGTAAGACGCCTGCATCAATTTCAGGGTAGCCAAACGTGGCCGTACGCGAAGCGACAATCATGTCGCAAGAGATGGCCAGTGTCATCCCACCCCCTCGTGCCGTACCGCCAATGGCGGCAATGGTAGGCTTACCCATCGAAAACTGCAGGTCCGTCATTTTGATATATAGCCGATCAAGCAGCGAGCGAAATTTAGCTGCACCTTCTGCATGGACTGCCGCAAGGTTTAATCCCGCACAAAACCTGCCTGGAACGTGGCTGCCTAAGATCACGGCACGTACTGTATCATCCGCAGCCGCCTGCTCTAGATAGGCTAAGTACTCATTGAGCATTTGCTCTGAGAGCGCATTCACCGGCGGATTATTGAGCATGATTTCAGCAACGCTATTGCGCACTTCATAACTCAGCAATGACATGATTTTTCCTTGTTCTGGGTAACGATCACTGACACATGGAGGATTTTGCACTGCATAATAGTCCGATATAAATAAACAAGTGATAGCAAAGCTTAAATGAAACCTTTAAAAAATATCAAAGTCGTCGACCTGAGCAAAGTCCTCGCAGGGCCGCTATGTGCCCAGTTTCTGGGTGAGCTGGGCGCCGATGTGATAAAGATTGAACCGGTCGGCGCGGGCGATGACACACGCGCATGGTTGCCTAAAGAAAATGATCAATCAGCAATTTTCTTGGCTGTGAATCACAACAAACGCAGCATTGCGGTCGATCTTAAATCGCCTGAAGGCCAACAAATTGTCCATGAGTTGGTGGCTAAAGCCGATATTATTCTTCAGGGATTTGGTTCGGGCACGGCCAAAAAACTAGCGGTTGATTATGAAACAATCAGCAAGATCAACCCAAACATCATCTATCTTGAAATCTCAGGCTATGGGCGTGAGGGCCCACTGGGTAAAGAACCCGGATATGACGTGATGCTTCAGGCGTTTAGCGGAATGCTCAGCTCGATGGGCGACCCTAACGGTAGTTTTTCACGCGCAAGTTTTTCGCCTGTCGATCTAGGGACGGGTTCTTTTGCCTTGAGTGGAATACTCGCAGCGTTACTAGAACGCCAGCAAACCGGCAAAGGCGTGTATGTCGAAGTGTCTTTGCTCGATACTTCGATCTCTCAAATGGGATACATGGCGCAAAACTATTGGCGAACAGGTTCACCACCTCGCCGCATGGGGACGGCGCATCCCGCCATGTCACCATATCAGGCGTTTGAAACCTCGGATGGTTATCTCATGCTTGGTGTGGGCAATGATGCCCAATGGAAACGCTTTTGTGTCGCGACAAAGTTTGAAACTTTAATGGACGATCCACGCTTTGCCACGAATGCAGAGCGTGTTTCAAATTTTAATGAAACTGTTCGCGTGGTGGGCGAAGTGATGCGCACACGCACGACCGAGGAATGGTTAAGCTTACTCAGAGCCGCAGGCGTCCCCTGCTCGCCAATTAATACGCTGGATCAAGCGCTTGAACATCCACAAGTCCAATCACGCGCACTCATTGTTGAAACTGATCATCCTGTGCTTGGTACGACTAAAAATGTTGGTTACCCAGTCAAGTTCAATCATGAGCCGAGGCACGCTGCGCGCCACGCGCCGCTCTTAGGGGAGCACACCAAAGAAGTACTCAAAGAAATGGGCTTATCCAATGAGCGCATTGATGCTTTATTTGAAAATGGTGTCGTTGAGCAGGCAAAGATTGGTCTTTGAAAAATAGAGAAGCTTATGTTTACCTTTAAACAGTACTACTTTGATGACTTTACACTCGGTGAAGAATTCCCAATTCCGTCTCGCACGATGACAGAGGCGCTTTTTGCCGCGTTCCAGCTAGCGAGTGCTGACAACCATCCCAGTCATTATGATGTTGAATACTGCCGTAAACGTGGCATGCCAAACTTAGGCGCGCACGGCTTTCAAATTTTGATTCAAAGCGCTGCGGGTGCGGGATGGTTTCCCCATTATGTTGAGGACTCAATGAAAGGCTTCATTGAGCAATCCAGCAAATTTCTCAAACCTGTCTATGTCGGTGACACTCTCTATCCAAGCCTAAAAGTATCTAAGCTAGACTGCGGCAAGACAACTGGCGTGGTCACCCTCGCCTCCACCATTTTGAATCAACGAGATGAATTGGTCATGGAAGGTGAACAGAAATATCTCATTAAACGCCGTTAAGGGTGGAGGCGGTTTAAA
>JAOATE010000019.1 GCA_030158305.1 Burkholderiaceae bacterium | reverse complement strand
CGTCATCACGCCTTTGTCGCCTTTTGTTT
The DNA here is from genome assembly GCA_030158305.1 of Burkholderiaceae bacterium. Classification (GTDB taxonomy): domain Bacteria; phylum Pseudomonadota; class Gammaproteobacteria; order Burkholderiales; family Burkholderiaceae_B; genus Zwartia. The sequence continues at coordinate 16,925 of JAOATE010000019.1, read as the reverse complement.
GGTGGCGGCCATTTATATGGCGGTCACCGTCGCAAAAATTGAACACTGTGTTTCAGTGGGAATGGTGGGCTGCAAATGAAATTTGATTTGAACTGGCAGAAATATAAATGGTGTGCAGTCACACTGATTGTTTTTGGACAGCGTAAGCGTGCCGTTGAGATGTTTGAAGACATGCTCAGGGACTACCCTCACGACAGCTATGCGCTAGGCAGTCTCGCGCATCTCAAAGCCGAGCTTGGCGATAAAACTGGCGCTATTGAAATTTATCAGCGTTTAGTGACACAACCAGACGCACCCATCTACGCTTGGTTCAACCTCGGCTTTTTGCAACAAGAACTCGAACACCCTGTTAACGCTGAATTCTCTTTTCGACGTGCACTTGAACTAAACCCTAAGCTTGATCAAGCTTGGTATGGCTTGGGCTTGGCACTGATTCAACAAAATCGGCTCGAAGAAGCAATTGTTGCGCTTGAACGCAACACCAAACTTCAGCCAATGAGTCCTTATGCCTGGTATCAGCTCGCCCGTGTCCATGTCGACCGCCAGCAACCTGAAGAGGCGACCAAAATCATTCAACACTTGAAAGGCTTTGAACCAAAATTTGCGCGTCAGCTTGAGCGTGAAACTGGGTTGAATGGCTAAACCGTTTTATTTGTAGTTTGTTTTATAACGATGAGGAGACTTAACCGTGCAACTAACCGAAAAACATCGGGTGTACTGGCAAAAAAACCTACGCATCACATCAATTTTGTTGCTGATCTGGTTTGTTGTCACTTTTGTGGTGAGCTACTACGCCCGTGAGCTCGACTTTACTTTTTTTGGCTGGCCCTTTAGCTTTTGGATGGGGGCACAAGGCTCTCTGGTGGTGTATTGCCTGATCATCGGGTTTTATGCCAGATACATGAACAAGCTTGACGAAGAAGCTGGCGTCAACGAAGAAGAGGAGGAATAACATGGCCGGAATGACACCTGAAGAAGGCGGCATGTTCGCTTCGAACACCACCAACGCACAGTTTAAAAAGTCGCTTAACAAAGTCTACACCTGGTATACGGGTGGTTTTGCGGTATTTGTGATTGCCCTGGCAATCGCTGAACAGATGGGCCTGACACGTGCGTGGATTGGCTATATCTTTTTGGCTGCTACGGTTGCTTTGTACGCTGGTATCGGCATTATGAGCCGCACCAACGACGCAGCTGAGTACTACGTAGCTGGACGACGTGTCCCAGCGCTCTATAACGGTATGGCGACGGGCGCAGACTGGATGTCCGCTGCATCGTTTATCGGCATGGCTGGAACGCTATACTTAACTGGCTATAGTGGTTTGGCCTTTATTATGGGCTGGACTGGTGGCTACTGTTTGGTGGCATTGTTCTTGGCGCCTTACCTGCGTAAGTTTGGTCAGTTTACGATTCCAGACTTTCTTGGTGAGCGTTATGACGGCAACTTGCCTCGTCTGCTGGGCATCATCGCCGCAATTCTTTGCTCATTCACCTACGTGGTGGCACAGATTTACGGTGTAGGCCTCATCACGACACGTCTGTCAGGCGTGCCCTTTGAAATTGGTATTTTCTTGGGTCTCGGCGGCATTCTGGTCTGCTCGTTCTTGGGCGGTATGCGTGCAGTGACTTGGACACAGGTCGCTCAGTACATCATTTTGATCATTGCTTACATGATTCCTGTCGTGTGGCTCTCAGTCAAACAAACTGGCGTGCCCGTTCCACAGGCGATCTATGGCTATCAACTTGAAAAAGTGACTGCTAAAGAAGCTGAGCTGATCAAAGATCCAAAGGAACTTGAAGTCATTGCGATCTTTAAAAAGCGCGCAGAAGAGGCCGACGCTAAGCTGAAAAATATTCCAGCCGCGATGGCAACTGCCAAGGCAGATGCAGAAAAGCGCGTTGCTGACTTGAAAGCAGCCAATGCTCCAAAGGCTGAACAAGAAGCCGCACAAAAAGCACTTGCAGCAGTGCCTACTACTGAAGCTGCCGCACAAAAGCTTTGGATGCAAGAGCGTGCTGCAAATAACGCTCGCGCAGTGCCTTTGGCTGGTATGCCTCGACATGCACAGCAGTTTGCTGGCGATCCTAACGGAACAGATGCGCAAAAAGTTGCTTACGACACGTCACGTCGTAACTTCCTGGCATTGATTTTCTGCTTGATGGTCGGTACTGCCGCACTCCCGCACATCCTGATGCGTTACTACACAACGCCTTCAGTTAAACAAGCGCGTGAGTCAGTGACTTGGTCGTTATTCTTCATCTTCCTCCTGTATTTCACAGCACCTGCCTTGGCTGTATTGGTTAAGTATGAAGTCTTCCATGTTCTTGTCGGCACGCCATTTGACAAGTTACCAGGGTGGATTGCGCAATGGTCCACGGTTGATCCAGCCTTGCTCTCCGTTGTTGACGTCAACAAAGACGGTATCTTGCAGTTAGGTGAAATGCGCATCGGTGGTGACATCGTTGTGTTGGCCACACCTGAAATCGGTGGCTTGCCATACGTGATCTCCGGCATGGTTGCAGCAGGTGGTTTGGCTGCAGCACTCTCAACAGCTGATGGCTTGCTGTTGACGATCGCAAACGCTTTGTCCCACGACTTGTACTTCAAGATGATCAACCCCAACGCTCCGACAGCACGTCGCGTGTTGATTTCGAAAATCTTGTTGTTGGTCGTTGCCTTGTGCGCTGCATATGTAGCCGCGCAAAAACCAGCTGACATCTTGTTCTTGGTTTCTGCCGCGTTCTCCTTTGCTGCCGCTGCATTCTTCCCTGCCCTGACGTTAGGGATTTTCTGGAAGCGTGCGAACAAATACGGCGCAGTGGTCGGTATGATCGGCGGCTTGGGCATCACCTTCTACTACATGGTGACGACTCAGCCTTGGTTGCGCGGCGTGTTTGGCGTGACATCACCGATTGAACTCTGGTACGGCATCTTGCCGATCTCTGCCGGTGTCTTTGGTGTGCCGCTTGGTTTTGCTCTGATCATCATTGTGAGTTTGCTGACCCCAGCCCCTCGCAAGGACATTCAAGAGCTAGTGGATCATGTACGCTATCCCACACTGCGTGGCGATGCAGCACGTTAATTCAAACGTATTCCCCGCCGTCTGAGACTGCTGCGCTCAAACGGCTTTTAAGCCCCTTCGGGGGCTTTTTTTTATTTCAACGTTTGGAAGTGTTTGAACGACTTAAGCTGTCGTTGGAAGTGAAAGCTTACGCCTGATCATGCGTATGACCGCACCGAGTAATGGAATTTTTTCATAAACCTGCTGGGCTGCATCCCAATAGTCGCGATGCAAAATAATCAAGCCCTGATCGTTTAACTCAAACTGCGTGCAGCCAGATATTTGCTGGGCTTGACCGCGACATTCAAAAAGAAAGTCCCATGTCATAAACCCATGGCGCTCGCTCTCCACGGTTGTCGTGACAACAAAACGTGGTTGCTTGAGCGTATCGAACATGTGCTGATACACCGCTCGCACTGAGGCTAGACCCGTAAGCTGATTAAAGGGGTCTACAAACACGGCCTCTTGGGCATAAATCTCTCCCACACGTTCGAGCGACTCTGGAGTCAGGGTCTGAAACCAATGTGCAATTTCTGAGAAGCGCGTGTTCATGGCTGACACCTTTAAAGCTTAGTAATTTTGTGCAAAAGAGGAAAGCGCCAGCAGTCCGGGAGAAAACTAATCCAGCGCAAGGCACCTGCAAAACCACGCGGGAAACGAATCTCAAAATCACCACGCTCAAATCCTGCGACGATTGCCTTGGCAGCCTCAGCAGGTTTCATCAAACCCGGCATCTCGAAATCATTGACTGCAGTCATTGGTGTTTCAACAAAACCGGGGTTAATCAGGTAGACCGAGACCCCTTTGGGCTCCAGCTCAAAATAAAGTGTCTGCGCCATATTGTTGAGAGCGGCTTTGGTCGCGCCATATATGACGGCCTTGGGCAAACCTGTATAAGCAGAAATACTCGCAATGACGGCAAGCCCTCCCTGACCTCTTTTTAAGAAATAAGGGACTAAATGAGACACACCTCGGTATACGCCTACAACATTCAGATCAAAACTCTTTTGCACCTGATCCAGGTCGAGCTCCCAACTGTGCGTCGGATCGTACCGAGCCGCGCCAAACACCACCAAATCGATATGTCCCATCGCAGCGAGGGTGCGTTCAAATGCCTCAGGCCAAGCTTGCGCATCTCCCGCATCAAAAGCCACGACATGCGCATGGGGATGAGGTTGAGCAAGCTCGAGCAACGCTTCCTGCCTGCGCGCGGACACCGTCACCCATGCACCGGCTGCTAATAAAGCTTGAGCCAACGCCGCACCGATGCCGCTAGAGGCACCGACTAACCAGACACGCTTGCCGGCCCAGTTTTTAATCGGTGGATTGAGCGCTCGCATCACGAAGGGCTACCGGGCGTGCGCTTGCGGAAAAATAATGTGACCTCACCTAAGTCAATGCCAAACTTGGACATGGTGGAGCGATTCATCATTGAAGACTCATCCATCTGCCACATCCAATCATCGAAGTTCACAAGATACTCTTTTCCATCAACAGGCAAACGCAACACATACGTCCAATGCAGAGCATTGCCCGCAATACGCCCCGTCGCCACACCCACGACATCGTCAGCCGTGCCTTGCCATGACCCATCAGCTTGTCGTTTAAGCGTCCAGACGCGGCGCTGCTTTTCCCCGTCCGAATACGTAAAGCGTTCGTCCAGCGTGCCTTCGGAGGGACTGATCCAATTCGTCATGATTTCTACGTGGAAACGGCGTGCGACTTCGCCATTACGTTTTTGGAAAATACCCCAAGCATCAATCGTTCCTGAAAAAAATGACGACATTTCTAGCTTGGGTGTTTCTTTCGCGTATTGGTCAACATCGACGCTGCCACACGCCGTCATCAATGCAGCTGTCGCAGAGGCTATCAGTGCTTTGAATTTCATTTTTGAGACTCCTTGCGGACAAGCGTCCGCGATGACGAACGACCACTTAACTGTGGCAGCAACACCAGGATGGCGATGCCTTTAAATACGATGGGCAAACATACATAAAGTGCGGTCAATGCAGCGGTAGTCTGAAACTGTCCTGGTACATAACCAAAGAGTTTGAGACTCGGCAGTGACAAACCTGCTGCCAATGCGAGCGCGAACTTGCTAATGAGCACCCATATACCAAAATAAAGCCCTGTGCTTTTGCGATTTTTCTCAGGGATTGCATCCGCCAGCATCGCGGGGGGCAGCGCGACATCAGCACCGAGCGCGGTACCTGCCATCAGACAAATCAAACTGTAGGCCATCACATCACCGCTTCCAACCCAGCCCGAGAAGAGGAGTGAGCATCCTGCAAATACACTACCCAATGCCCAGGCGCGAGCCTTGCCGATGCGATCAGAAAGCGCAACCCAGAGCGGGAGCGTCAACATGCCTGCTAAAAAATATATACCTAGAAACATGCCCGCTTGCTGAGGGGCTTGCACAACATCATCAATAAAAAACAGAACCAAAGTCGCTGGAATCGCAACTGAGATCGCATTGAACAAGTAAAACCACATGACTAGGCGTACCGCCGGAGGTTTGAGTGCTGAACGCCATCCTTGCAGCACCTCAGCGACAGAAACATGCGGTGTAGGTGCCCAGCGCAACGTGATGATCAACCCGACGAGCAAAACTGCGACAAACACCCAGGCAAAGACTTGGTAGCCTTGGCGGGGTCCCCAGTCAGCCACCCAAAATGTCGGCAACACGGAGGCGACGACAACGCCCACCAGACCAAACGCCTCACGCCACGCAGTCACACGCGAACGCTCTGTCACGTCATCTGTTAAACGAGCACCCCACGTCAAATAACAAATACTCAACAAGCTATGTGCGAAGTACACCAGCAGCAAACACATGGCCAGCCAGGCAATCAAACCCAACTGGGACCACTGAGGTGGCGTAAATAATAAGACAAAGCCCAGACCCAGCACCATGCCCGAAACGGCCATCAATAAAAGCCAGCCAGAGCGCTTGCGCTGAAAGGCATCGACGACACGCCCCAAAAACGGGTCCTGAACTGTGTCGAACAAACGGGTCAAAAACAAAATGGCACCAAGCGCAGCTAAGTCGATACCCAAACCATCACCGTAAAATTTCGGCGAAATCATATAGATGGGCAGCATTGCCATCGCAAGAGGTAAACCTAACGCGGCATAGGCCATTAGGCCAGTGACTTTCACTGAGAGAGTCCCAATAAAGACTGACGCAAACTTGGCTCACTCGTGCGAGGATCTAACCAGATGGCAAAAAATGCCCGCGCTAAAGCGTCATTGATTTGACCGATCTCTTTGTCCTGTTCATAAAATACTGCCCCCTCACCTGGACGATAGACGCCCGTCAGCGTCACGCCTTTAGAAACGCTTGGAAGCACACGAGCAAGCTCCGCCGTCCACTCCGGACGCTCATCGACAGGCTGGCCAAGTTTACGCATTTCATCCAGAGAGGCCTGAACCAGTCTGTCTCCTGCAATCGTACGCTCGTAAGTGAGTGACAAAGCATAAGGCTTGGAAACATCAAAACGGCCCGATCGCGCATACAGACGCGCCTCATAGATCGACCATCCAAAACGTTTAAACACACCTTGTCCGACCTGTTGTGCCCCTGGCAACACACTTGTAAAAACAGGGGCTGCAGACAAACTAAACGCACTCAAGCTCAACAGTAGGGAAATTAGGATTTTGCGCATAGTGTCCATTGTTTAACATCCGTTCGAGTTTGTCGGAATCCAACTTCACAGTAAGCCAAATACATTTTCCACACGCGTATAAACGCCTCGTCATAACCTTGTTCGCGGATATGACTCAGGGACGCATCAAACCGTTGCGCCCAGCGCTTGAGGGTTTCGGCATAGTCTTGACCAAAAGCGAGCACCTCCATGGCACGCAGACCTGCAGCCTCACACTCTTTTCTAAAGCGCGAGGGACTCGGCAACATACCGCCTGGGAAAATATATTGCTGGATAAAGTCTGTCCCTCGTCTGTATGCGTCGAATTTATCCTCAACAATATCTATTGTTTGGACCACCACTCGTCCAGAAGGTTTCAGGCAGCGTGCCAACATTTGAAAATAGCTGGGCCAGTGGAGTAAGCCCACAGCCTCAAACATTTCAATCGAGACGATATGGTCAAACTTTTCCGGAACATCCCGATAGTCTTGTAAACGCAATGTGACACGGTCGCTTAGACCCGCATCCAGCATGCGCTTGGTCGCCCATTCGAGTTGTGCGTCCGACAAGGTGATCCCCACCACGTTGATTCCTCGGCGAGCAGCACGCTCTGCGAACCCTCCCCAACCGCAACCCACTTCGAGAATGGTCTGGCCAGCCTGGGCTTCAATCTGATCGAGTATGCGGTCATACTTTGCGTCCTGAGCTTGCTCAAGCTCGCGGGATAAATCACCCTCAAACAAACCGGATGAATATGTCATCGATGGATCAAGCCACAAGCTGTAAAAGCTGTTTCCAACGTCATAATGACTGAGGATGTTGCGGCGACTACCGGCGCGGCTGTTATCTTTTAAGACCCAATGAGACAAGCGCTTGAGCAACAGGGCCCACCAGTGCCCATCGACCGCCTCTGAAATTTGCTCATTGCGAATCGCAAGTGTAAACAGTGCAACCAAATCTGGTGAGTCTACCCAACCACGCCGCAAACTTTCGGCAAAACCCACGTCCCCTTGACGCAAAATTAAGCTTGCCGCGCGCCAATCCAGCACACGAAGTTCGGCATGGGGAACACTATGCGAGGGATCTGACGCGTTTTGACCAAGCATCAACTCTACACCGGCCGGATCGATCAGCTTAAGTGATCCATGCGTAATGCGACCCAATAAACTCACAAGAAGTCTCCCGGCCCATGGAATTTTGACCATAGAACCTGTCAGACGCTCTTCGTTCGAACTCATGAGGAAACCTTTCCGTTGTTAGAGACTTCGTTCTTGGGCAGTGGTGGAACCGAGTGGTAGGTTGCGCCCTGCCGCCAAAGCTTGAATGCTTGCCAATGAATACGCAACATCACACCAATCGTCATCATCGGCATCGATAAAAGACTGAGTGTTAAAGCACGTGTTGAAAATGACTGCGCTTGCACCACGATTGCAGTTTTGAGTATCGGCTGCAAAAGTGAAGGATCGTCAAAATAATCAATCGCCATTCGATCTTGTTTAGCGAATTGGCTTGATGTAAAGCGATAAACGCCTTCGACATCGCAAAAGGGAGACACATGAAATATTTTTTGACACTCTAGGACAGTACCTGACTCAATCACGCCAAGATTAGACGCGGTCAAGACATACTGGTGACGCTGACCAAAGGTATTATTAACTTCAGCAACAAGCACTCGAAGTGCGCCCTGCCGATCATGGACATGCCAAAAGCTCACTGGGTTAAAGACGTAGCCAAACACACGTGGAAAGCATTGAAGCCAAACCGCTCCTGTCTCAAGCGCAATGCCGCTCTCGCGAAGCGCGCCAGCCAACCAAGTCAACAGATCAGATCCGTCTCGCGCGCCATGGTCGCGTGTCTGAAAACTTACGATACGTTTTTTATCAATACCGAACAACCAACTGTTGAAGCGACTCAAACTTGATAGCTGGTCAACGCGCAAGCGGATACAAAAAACACGGTACACAAACCGATGAATAAAAGGCCTCAAGCGCGCATGCATCACGCGCCCTCGACACAGAACAAGAGGATCATCATTCATAGGTTGGCGTCCAAGGAATGTCCACGCCGAAGTCACGTACCACTCTCAACGCAGACTTCAAGCCATCTTCGTGGAAGCCGTAACCTGACCATGCACCACAGAACCATGCGCGCTGGGCACCTTGTATGGATGGCAACAATTTCTGCGCCTGTTCCGCACCAAAATCCATCACTGGATGCTCGTAATCAAAGGTTCTTAATACTAAGTCAGGATTGGGTGCCTGATTGGGGTTGAGTGTCACGATCACAGGCGCTTTAAAGGGTAAAGGCTGTAAGAGATTGAGCAAATAACTGACCGCGACGGGTCGTTGTGCACCCTCACCGGGTGACGACATGTAATTCCATGCTGACCAGACTTTTTTACGGCGTGGCAATAGCGTGGCATCCAAGTGCAATACGGCTTTGTTCGGCTGATAACGAAAACCCTGCAAAACCTCTTTTTCGCTTTCACTTGCATCTAACAATGCAAGTGCTGTTGGAGCATGGCAGGCAAAGATCACTGCATCAAAATACTCTACCCCTTGAGCGGAGTGAACCACCACTTGATCAGCTTGACGCACGACACGATGCACGGGGCAATTTAAACGCGCATCACTGAGTTGAGCGACCATTGCCTTGACGTACTCACGAGAGCCTCCAACGACGGTTTTCCATTTGGGCCGGTTTTCAATTTGCAACAATCTGTGATTTAAACAAAAAGCCAGAAAGGTCGCAGCCGGAAAACCAAGAATATCCTGAACTGAGGAGGACCAAATCGCTGCAGCCATTGGAAGCAAATACCATTCGCGCATCGCTTGCCCGAAATGCTCACGCTCTAAAAGCTCGCCCAAGGTGATCGGTGCATGACGGGTCTGATCCAAATAAAGCTGGGCATTTTTATTAAAGCGCAGAATATCTCGGAGCATGAACAAAAACGTGGGCTTGAAGATGTTGCTACGCTGAGCAAACACCGTATCAAGATTTGTCCCCGCCCACTCGATATCAGGATTTCCTATAGAAACACCAAAAGACATCTCGCTTGAATGCACGGGAATATTTAAATGTGCGAACAATTGAATCAGATTGGGATAAGTGAGATCGTTGTGCACCAAGAACCCGGTATCGACGGGATAGGTGTGCCCTTCGAGGGAAACATCTACAGTATTGGAATGTCCACCAAAATAAGAGCCCGCCTCAAACAGCGTGACACGCGAATGATCTCTAAGCAACCATGCTGAGGCTAAGCCGGAAATACCTGCACCGACCACTGCGATGCGGCTGTTTGGAGGAACGCGCGTAGGCCCACTCATACACGTGCCTCTTGGGGGGCAACCACTTGGGCCTCAAGCACTGGCATCGCTTGGGCGTTCCCTAGTAAAGCATGACGTAACTGAGGACTGCGCGTTCGTTCATCTAACCAGATTGCACTAAAAAAATGCACGAAGTCCGGATCTTGAATGAGACCCAAGGCATGAGAGGCCGAAAAAAACTCCACTTTGTTGCCTGGAATAAACCAACCCAACAAACGATCACCCAAGCAGACATCTGGGATGATTTCTTTTAATGCCTGAGTCCACCCGGTCCGTTGCTCATCACTGATCGAATATAGACGCGAAATCTCGTCGATTGATGTGGACACAATCTGCTCACCCTTTAGGGTGCGAAGGTAATGCAGATCGAGTAGGAACGGTTTGTCAGCCTCAAATGTACCCGTGTGAGTGAGTAGACGCGCACGATAAAACCTGAACACGCTCCAGCTAAAAATCCCCTCCCCACTCTGACACCACGCGTCTGAGCATGCCAGCTCAAAGGCCTTGGGCAAGGCCTCTGCATTGAGAGCCACGCGATTGAGGTCGTCAGTTTTAAAAGATAGGGGCATAATTGGACTTGTTTGACTTAAAAATAACTAAGTTGAGATATTTTTAACATATTAGTATGTTTTGCGACCGAATAGTAATATTATGAACCATTCAGATTAAATTCAACTTCAAAATACGATGTCTGCCAATCCAAACGCTATCCGAAGCAACAAGCTCTCGTTCAAGCAGCAGCAGCTAAAATTTCGTGAAAACGCAATTTTGGACGCTGTGAATAAGCTCCTAGCCCAAAAAGGCTTTGATCTGATGACCATGGATGAGGTCGCCGCGGATGTTGGAATTGCCAAAGCAAGCCTTTACAAACACTTTGAGTCTAAAGAGGCACTGGCTGCTGCCTCAATGACCCGATTGCTTGAGGACGCTCTGTGCGTGGTCGAAGGCATTTCCACCAAACTCTCGGCGATTGACAAGCTTAAGGCACTCGTCAGGTGGGGTATCAAGCTGCACCTAGGTGGCACGATGCCGTTGCTGCCCTCTACGCGTTCCAGCATCCAGCAATCCCTGCTGACTAACGCGCTTTATATGGCTAGGCTGAGCGCGCTGACAGAGAAGCTTGGCGAATGGATCACCGAAGCGCAGCTTTCAGGCAGCTTGACGCCTTCTTTACCAGGAGAGGTCATTCTTTACACAATTTTTGCGCGCTCCTGTGATCCTGTGGCCGACTTTCTCAAACTGGGCGGTGCGTTTTCTGATGAGGACATCGTCGAGCTACTGATTCATACGACATTTCAAGGCATGACAGGACGAACCTGACACACACTTAAGATTTTCCACACCGACATCAGCTAGAATCCATTCCTTTGGCTGGGTAAGTTATGTGGTTTAAAAATCTCAAACTGTTTCGTCTATCTAACACGTGGACTTGGACTGCAGAACAACTCAATGCCTTTCTGGCAAAAGAGCAGTTTGTTTCTCCTGGTGCAGCTGCGCCTATGGCTTCTGGCTGGACACCTCCCAGAGAAGATGATGTGCGCTTAGCCTACAGCGTTGGGCAGCAAATACTTTGCGCGTTTCGCTCAGAAAAAAAGCTTCTACCCGCCTCCGTCATCAATCAATTTGTCAAACAACGCGCCATTGAACTCGAAGAGCAACAAGGTTTTAAACCAGGGCGCAAACAACTCAGGGATCTCAAAGATGAAGTCACCAACGCCTTGATTCCACGTGCATTCAGCTTGACCCGAGACACCCGTATTTGGATTGATCCCGTCAACCATTGGCTCGTGATTGATACCGCCTCTGCTACTAAAGCCGAGGAAATACTCTCCGCGCTCGGCAAAGCGATTTACCCCTTTCCTGTTGAGCCCATACAAGTCACGATCAGTCCTGCTGTGGCGATGACGCAATGGATTACAAGCGGTCAACCCCCGGCAAACTTCACGATCGATCAGGATGCTGAACTGCGCGCAGGCGGCGACAAGGCTGCTGCCATTCGCTACGTCAAACACGCGCTAGACAGCGTAGATATAGAAAAGCACATCCAATCTGGCAAACAGTGCACGCGACTCGCACTCACGTGGCATGACAAAGTTTCCTTTGTACTCACCGAAGCCCTTGATATCAAGCGCGTCGCGCCCCAAGACATCCTCGACGAAGCCGATCAGTTAGCACCTGCTAATGAAGCGGAAAAATTTGATGGTGAGTTCACCCTCATGTGTGCCGAGCTCAATCTACTTTTTGCGGGGCTCCTTGATTCGCTCGAAGAAAAAAAGCTCATTCAAGCAGCCTAACCACCCTTTGAGCTAAACAGGATATGAAATGGACTTGATGATTCAAAGCCAGCTTGCGGAAAACGTTGAGGGGGGTGTTTTACTTGACGTGGCAGCGGATGATTTAAATGTGCGAGCTTACGTTGTGATCGCGTCTGTTGATCTTGCCGTCGTAGAAAAGCTTGTTCCCGTCTCTGTCTTTGAAAGCGGTGCTCAAGTTCACGTAGCCGGAATGCAGGTCAATACCGACATTACCGAAGAGGTTATCCAGATCCTGGAAAACATGTCACCACAAGACATTGTGGTTTTTCTTTGTGAAAATGCTGTGGTGTACGGCGAGACTCTCGCCGTACTGGGGATCAAACACTAGGTGCAGACAGTCAAATACGCTTAGCGAGCTGCGGCAGGGCCTTTCACTTTTCGCGTAAAGAGTAATGCGACCACACCAACCGCCATCACGATGAGCGAAATATGAACCGCACCTTTACTCGCTGCATAGGTGACGCTTGAATAGGTCAAATATGCGCAAGTCAGCACAAACAAAATCGGTGTAAAGGGATAGAGTGGCACTTTAAAGGGACGATCTGCATTGGGATCTCTGACGCGCATGACAAAAACAGAGACGCCCACCAGAAACAAAAAGAACCAAAATACTGGCGCAGTGAACTCGACCATCACACCAAAACCATCCGTCTGCCAAATGCCAAAAACGACTAACGCCAGACTAATCGCCGACTGAACCATATAGCCTCGGATCGGCGAGCCTCGACCGCCTTCCCAGTGGCCCATGAAACGCAATGCTGGCCAGTCACGACCCAAGGCATAGTTGGTCCGCGCGCCCACAATCATGGTTGCATTGATGCTAGTAAGTGCAGCCACGGCAACGAAAATACCAAGCGTGCGTTCGCCCCAAGGACCAAACGCTTTACCCATCAAATCCGCGGCGACAGCACTACTCTTGGACAAGCCCTCTAAACCAAGTCCTGCCAAAAGTGCGATATTGACCAACAAGTAAATCAAAGTCAAAATCAAAATACTGATGAGAATGACCGGCACGATCGCGCGACGTCCGCCACGGACTTCTGCTGAAATATAAGCCGCCTCATTCCAGCCGCCATATGTCAGCAAGACAAAAACCATTGCCAAGCCAAACATGCCTAAGCTAGGCGTTGAAGAAAATAAGGCCGGGGATGCGGGGGCATCACCTGAAATATAGAACCCTGCGATCGCCACTAAAATCAGGCCAGTCACTTCAATGAGCGTCAGTAAAGTCTGGACCCAAGAGGTCGCAGAAATACCAATCAGATTAATGACCGTCAGCGCAACCACCACACCCACTGCCCAAATCGCAGAGGAGTATGGCCCAAGGTTAATCGCCTTGGTCATGTAGTCACCAAAAACGAATGCAAGCAAAGCAATCGAACCCGTATTGATCACCGTCGCTTTTGCCCAAGCATAAAGAAACGAGATATCTTTTCCAAAAGCTCGTGCGAGAAAATGGTAATCACCACCGGCATGCGGGTATGTCGTGGCAAGCTCTGCATAACAGAGAGCGCCAGCAAGAGATATCAATCCACCCAAGAACCAGGCGACCAACAACCATCCGGCATCTCCGGTAACACCGGCCACCATGGAAGGCGTTTTAAAAATACCTGCACCAATGACAATTCCTACGATGATCGCGATGGCACTAAAGGCCGTTAATCGCTGAGTCGGTTCGTTTGCTACGGTAGTTGGCTGTGTCATGAAGGGTCATGCAAAAAAGTGAGTGAGGAATTAAGCCATTATGAAAAGCTCCGTCATCTGTACGCCTGGTACAGATGAGGAGCGATCAAAACGATTGGAAATGATCTAGATAAAAAGACTCAGTTACGTGTGCCTGAGACTTCGTAGAGAGGTGAATTTTCGAGCACATTGCCAGCAAACGTATCGCCTTTTAATGTGACGTCGATGATTCTGGATTGACCACTGTGATCAATAAAGCTGAATTTCAGACGGTTACCCACTAAGCTAGGACCGAGGATAGGCTGCGATTTTCCATCTAAAGTCATTGTGCCGCCGACACGCTGATAGCGCTGGGTCAAGTCTAGCGTTGCGGCCTTGCTGGCCTCAATGCCTTTGATCGTCCACTTGCCTGCAGCATTACCAGGAACCACCCAGAAGTAACCCTGTGTGTAACCATTGCCGATGAGCGCATCTGCTTCCCAGTCGCCCATGTTGAAAGAGTTTGTGACGACGCGCGTCCCGGGTGCCATTTTGAGGATGGTGGGACGAAGCTTAAGGTTAAGGTCTGGCAACAGGTACATAGTGAGAACGTTTGCCTTGGAAAAATCCTCGACAAAAATATCACCATTGATGATTTTCACTTTATCAGAAACGCCTGCCCGTGCCGCATTTCGCGTGGCGAGCTCTGCCATGTCTTTATTGAACTCGATCCCTACCGCGGTTGCACCAAAGTTTTTAGCTGCAGCGATTGCTATTTTTCCATCACCGGAGCCGAGGTCATAGACCAGATCGCCTGGCTTGACGTTTGCCATTTTGAGCATGGCATCCGCGACCGCATCATTGGTGGGGACCCAAATGACATCCTTGCCGCTTTGACCGACGGAGGGCTTATATTTTTCATCCCCCATTTTTGGGGAATCTGTTCCCTGAGCAAAAGAGGTCGCTACCGACATACCTGCAACAAGTATTGCTGCTGTTAAAGCCAGACGAAAACGCATGAATAACCTCTTGGGTAAAGTGTTGAACGCAGAGAAATGACTAATCACGACAAGCTTTTGAATATTTCAAAAAGGGTAGCATTTGGCCGCATAAATTCCTAGTGTGACTGTCCCTAGCCTTTAATAGTCGAACCCTCCCTTCGAGAGTCTTGATTTAGTCCGATTAGTGAGTGGTTGCCAAAAATAGTATTTAAATACCAATTCATACCTTAATTAGCGGATTACCTGATGACAGTCTGTGCCGGATAATAGAATTATTAAAAATGTAATTTAGCGCCGTTGTTTTTCAACAGCAACGTTATGCACTCTAACTCGTTTAATCAGCCATCCACACACATGTCCTTCAAAGCCAATTTAGTACGCATACTTTTCTTCACTGGCGCGCTGATCATCAGTCACATAAGCATCGCTCAAAGTATCGGAGGCTGCGACAACTACACACCAACTGAAGGACAGACTGTTACTTGTTCGTCAACATTGTCGAATGCAAGCACTGGCGTTCAGTCCACGGCATCGACAACTAATAACAGTATCACTGTGAACGTTTTAGGAGGAACAGTACTTAATGTGAATGGATCCCCAATCGGGATCGGTTCCAGTGCAACGATCAACAACTATGGCACGCTAGATTCACGTAGTTTTTTTAACGGTTATGGCATGTCAAGTGGTGCGAACGGACGTTCACAGGCCGGCGGTAGCACACTAAGTAACTTCGATACGGGACATATCATCACTGCAGGTGGCAACTCAACAGGAATCTATATCACTGCATCCAACTCAGGATCGCGTGGCAATACGATTCTCAATGCTGGCTCAGTTCAAACAAACGGATCAAATGCTAACGGACTATTTATAAATTCTGGCGCGACCAATTCAGCAATTCAAAACAGCATTTCAAATACAGGTACGATTCGTACAAATGGCGATGAAAGCGCAGGTATTCGACTGTTTTCTGTCCAAGCAGCATCGGTCATTTCTAACAGTGGCAGCATCACTACGAATGGGAATAATGCGCCAGGCATATATGAACGAAATACGGGAAATATCGCACAAGTCTCCCAGACCGGTACTATTTCAGCAGCGGGTGACTCGAACGGAATTTACATTCTGGGTGCTGCCGCAATCACCAACTCAGGCATAATTTGCAATGCATCCATTACAAATGGTACTTGTACAAGTAGCGCAGGAGGTAACGGCGCAGGCATTCGGTTTGATGCAAATGCTAATACAAACCGCAGCTCGGTCAGCAACCTGTCAGGTGGCTACATCGGTGCCACCAATATTGGTGGCTTCGCCATCCATAGTTCGCTTCAATCAGGACTCGATGTCATCAGTGCCGGCACAATTAGCGCGCTGGAAACTGCAATTTACTTTCAAAGTTCGAGCGCCGGAGGCTCGATCAATACTGTCACATTGCAGACTGGCTCGATCCTAAATGGTGGAATTCGTTTCAATACGGGTAGTACACAAGAAAAACTAACCTTTAATGGTTTGATCAACTCGAATTTCAGCAATTCAATCAATGGACTCAACAATATTGATGCCATCGGTGACAGTAATGTCAAACTTACCAGCGCTGTTGGTTACTCCTTCGGAAGCAGCAAAATAAACGTTGCGCTTCAGTCTCTAGTTGAGATTTCCTCATCAGTTTTAGACAGAGTAGATCCGTCAAACATACAAACAAGCATTGAAAAGCTTGGCGACGGCATATTAATTCTGTCAGGCTTAAATACCTACTCAGGCGGCACGACGATAAGCGCTGGTTCGCTAGCCATTGCGAACAATCAGGCTCTCGGCACGGGTGCCTTGACCATGCTGGCAGACACGACTCTGCAAGCAAATGCAGCCATGGCCATCAATAATGCGATTGCCTTAAATGGCGCGGCTTCAGTTG
>JAOATE010000018.1:61464-65467 GCA_030158305.1 Burkholderiaceae bacterium | reverse complement strand
TGACCGCCATATAAATGGCCGCCACCAAACAAAAGGCGACAAAGGCGTGATGACGCTCGGCGATTTGCTTGGGAGAGATCAAGGCGGCAATGCGAAGCCAAGGTTTATTGACGACTTGAAAAAGTTGGTAAAACAAATTGGTGTCACGCTTAGCGCCTGCGATCAAATATAAAAGTCCTTGACCCAGGAGCGCGAGCAGTCCTATGTAGAGCAATAACTGCAGAATATTTAGAAATAACAGCAACCTAAGTCTCCATTCTTATTTTTTACCGCACGCGTACGTTTTTGGCCGCATTCAGATGGTCGCACTGTAAGACCGATTTCTGACAGCTTTCTGACAAAATTCAGGCGGTCTCACTAAGTGTTGCGGATCGACCAAAATCTTTAATTTTCAAGGCATTAATAGCGGGTTAACCCTCTGAGGCGAATGGCTGATGTGTGCGCTGCAACATGCTTGAAAATTGCAATTCGATCCGTGCGCCTGTGGCGTCGGGATCAGAGCGTTTTCTGTGTGTATCCATAATCACCACGCTAGCATGATGACGCTGAGCGATTTCCCGAACAATGGCTAGCCCAAGGCCGCTGCCGTCAACCCCCGAGCCTAGTACGCGATAAAAGCGATCAAATACCCGGCCTCGCTCTTCGGGGGGAATGCCAGGGCCTGAGTCTTCCACTGCCAAGACCACGCGATCCGAGTAATCGTGAAGACTTACCGTAATTTGACCGTAGGCTGGTGTGTAACGAATGGCGTTATCGATGAGGTTGTTGAGTGCTTCACCGAGCAATAAATTCTGACCTTGAATATAAAGTGGCTGATCAGCGCCTTCAAAGCCGAGATCAATGTTTTTCTGGAGCGCGGTATGAATCCATTTGTGGATGTGATCCTGGGCAAGATGCGTCAAGTCCAGCGGTGACATTTCCATTGTGTTTGGATTTTCAGCATTGGCCATTAACAAAAGTTGGTTGACCAGCCTCGTTGCGCGTGTCGTACCCGCGATGATTTGCTCCAGGCTCTCCTGAGTGTCGGTTTGCGGCTCACCCCTCATCGCAAGTTCTGCTTGGGTGCGTAGTCCCGCCAACGGGGTCTTGAGTTGGTGCGCGGCATCTGCGACAAAGCGTTTTTGAGCGAGCAGAGTGGCTTCTAGCCGACTCAAGAGGTCGTTCATTGCCGTGATCAGTGGACCAATTTCCGAGGGAGCGAGACGCTCATCAATCGGCGAAAGATCGTCAGGCCGGCGCGCTCTCAGTCTTCGTTGCAGCGCATTGATCGGTGCTACGCCGCGGGAAAGTCCAAACCACACCAGCACCACGGCAATCGGCAACACAATAAACTGCGGAATGATGACACCCTTGATGATGTCATTGGCTAATTGCGTGCGCCGATCCACGGACTCTGCCGCAACCAAGAGCACCGGTCCGGAGCCTCGGGCGCTAAGGTCCATCCATGTATAAGCGATACGGATCTCAAAGTCTCTCAGGGCGTGATTTTCATAATAGGTAATATTGGGCTGGTCGCTGGGAGTGCGTTCAGGAGTAGGAAGTTCACCGTCGCCGCCTAGCAGGTCTCCGCTTGGACCCATTGCTTTCCAGAAGACGCCATCATTTTCCCGAATCCTCAGTGCGAGTCGCGCGGGCGCAGACATCGGCAGTGACACGACATCGTCATGGACCTCGACTTGTTGGCCCAATACTTGCAGGGCGTTTGCAAGCCCTAAGTCGTAGGGAACATTCGCAAGGTTTTGAGCCACAACGTAAGTGATCGCGATGCTCATGGGCCACAGTAAAAAAAGTGGCGCAAGCATCCAATCCAAAATTTCACCTAATAGTGATCTTCGTGAAGACTCTGCGTTGGGTTTCGTTTCGGCAGAGTGAATGACTGTGTGTGCGTCAAAATGACGAAAGCCGTTCATGTGGGGCTCGAGTCACGCTCTAGGCAATATCCTAACCCACGTACTGTCGCAATTTTGACGCCACTCGGTTCAAGTTTTTTACGTAGGCGATGGACATACACCTCGATTGCGTTAGAGCTGACTTCCTCGCCCCACTCGCACAGGTGGTCAACGATTTGTGTTTTGCTGACCATCCGACCACTGCGTGTGAGCAAAATCTCAAGCAAACTGACCTCGCGTGCCGAAAGCTCCAAAGGTTGCTGGTCTACGACGGCGACACGACCTGTTTGGTCAAACTCGAGCCTGCCATGCCGCAGGATGGTGGAGCCGCCTCCCGCACCTCTGCGCGCGAGTGCTCTGACTCGCGCTTCAAGTTCTGACAGAGAAAAAGGCTTGGCCATATAGTCATCTGCGCCGAGATCAAGTCCTTTGACCCGTTGTTCGACGCTATCCGCGGCCGTCAAAATCAATACTGGCAAATGTGAGTTTTTACTGCGCAGGTTACTCAGTACCTCTAGACCAGACATGCGTGGCAGGCCGAGATCCAAAATGAGCAAATCAAATTCCTGAGAGCGTAGGGCAGAGTCCGCCGCGAGCCCATCGCTCACCGCATCGACGGCATAGCCGTTTAGGCGTAGAGAGCGGGTCAGGCCATCGGCCAAAATGCTGTCATCTTCAGCGATCAAAATACGCATGGTTTTTATTATGCAAGAACTTGGTAAACCATTCTGGCACAGCCGTGTGCCTTGTGCGTATGTCAGAGCGGTGAAATAAGTGAAAACCCTAATGGGGATGTGTGAGAGCAGAAAAATTGATGAGGCTATTGTCATACTGTTTATTTGTACAGTATAATTGAATGCAATAATTTCATGATCCCAATTTAGTACCCTAATTCAGTGTCCTAATTTAGTGCTTCATTTAACTCAAGGAATTTCCATGGATGATAAAACCCTCAAGGCCGGCTCTGCTGAAAAAGGTAAGGCATTGGCTGCCGCGCTCTCCCAGATTGAGAAGCAATTCGGCAAGGGCTCAGTCATGCGTTACGGCGATAACGAAGTCGAACACGATATTCAGGTCGTTTCCACTGGTTCGCTGGGATTGGACATCGCCCTAGGCGTCGGTGGATTGCCTCGCGGTCGTGTCGTTGAAATTTATGGTCCTGAGTCCTCCGGCAAAACGACATTGACACTTCAAGTCATTGCTGAAATGCAAAAAGTTGGTGGTACTTGCGCGTTTATCGACGCTGAGCATGCGCTTGATGTCCAGTATGCCTCCAAGCTCGGCGTGAACTTGACTGATCTGCTGATCTCCCAACCCGACACGGGCGAACAGGCGCTCGAGATTACTGACGCCTTGGTGCGCTCTGGCTCTGTAGACCTGATCGTCATTGACTCCGTTGCAGCTCTGGTTCCCAAAGCGGAAATTGAAGGTGAAATGGGTGACTCCTTGCCTGGTTTGCAGGCGCGCCTCATGAGTCAGGCTCTTCGCAAACTCACCGCGAGCATCAAGCGCACCAATTGCATGGTGATCTTCATTAACCAGATTCGCATGAAAATTGGTGTGATGTTTGGTAGCCCCGAGACAACGACAGGTGGTAATGCTTTAAAGTTTTACGCCTCTGTCCGTTTGGATATTCGCAGAATCGGTGCCATTAAAAAGGGCGACGAGGTCGTCGGCAACGAAACGCGAGTCAAAGTCGTCAAAAACAAGATCGCCCCCCCGTTCAAACAAGCTGAGTTCGACATTATGTATGGCGCAGGTATTTCGCGTGAAGGCGAAATCCTAGACTTGGGCGTCACGGCTGGTATCGTCGATAAGGCTGGTGCATGGTTCAGCTATAACGGTGAGCGTATTGGCCAGGGTAGGGACAATGTTCGTGATTTCTTGCGTGAGCGTCCCGCCATGGCAATTGAAATTGAAAACCGTGTCCGTGAAAAGCTTGGTGTCACGCCTCGTGTAGGTGGAGCCCCTGCAGGAGCCTCTGCTGGCGCTGCAACTGCGGCAAAACCTCCCAAGGCAAGCAAGCTAGTCGCGGCTGAGCCTGATCTTGAGGACGAGCTGTAAATAAGCACGTGATAACAAGTGCGTAATAACAAGCACTTAATAACAAGCAC
>JAOATE010000018.1:0-61364 GCA_030158305.1 Burkholderiaceae bacterium | reverse complement strand
TAATAACAAGCACTTAATAACAAGCACGCAATCAACACTCATGATGAGCTTCAGTGTCCCACGACGCAGCAGATGAAGAGTTCGAAGTAGGTCCCAAGCCTGCAGCACCACGGCCTGGCCTTTCCCTTAAGGCCAGAGCCGTGGGTTTGCTGTCTCGCCGTGAGCACAGTCGTGCAGAGCTTCAACGCAAGCTTGCCCCACACGCTGAAACACAAGAAGCGCTAGACAAAGTTCTGGATGATCTCGCGAAGGCAGGTTGGCAGTCTGATGCGCGTTTTACCCAAGGCTGGGTGCACCGCAAGGCTCCCGCTCATGGGACGGCCAGAATCGTCCAAGATCTCCGATTGCAAGGCATCCCTGCTGAGGCCATAGCCGTTGTTCAATCAGAACTGAAAGAATCCGAACTTTCTCGTGCTCAAGCGGTCTGGAGCAGAAAGTTTTCGCATATTGGCAGTCCATCCTCTCCAGCAGAATATGCAAAACAAGGCCGTTTTTTGGCGTCCAGAGGATTTTCGACTGACATTATTAGACGCGTACTAAAAAATCCTGGCCATGACGAGGACTAGGTGATTTCGACTAGGCTGAGCTATACTTTTGGTCTTTGTTGCAATGTGTCATTTGACCATTTGATCCAATATGCCGCTTCCAGCGCCAGTTAGTCCTCGCAAGCCTATGCACAATCGCTCCATACAGGTTCATTCCTTCGAGCGAGAGGATGGTCTCTGGGATATTGAGGCGGAGTTGATCGATAACAAATCCTATTCATATACTAAGCGCAATGGCACGGTGCAGCCAGCAGGCCAGCCTTTTCATCACATGCATTTGCGCATCACGATTGACCGTGATTTCGAGATCAAAGAAGCGATCGCGTTGTATGATTCAGCGCCTTTCGGTGTTTCTTGCACAGCTATTTCTGAGGCGTATCAGGATCTTGTGGGCATGAATTTGTTAAAAAGCTTTCGTCAACAGATCAAGGAGCGCTTTAGTCGAACGGCTGGTTGTACGCATATGACCGAACTTGCGACGGTGCTGCCAACTGCGGCTGTACAAAGCATGGCTGGTCAAAAACGAGCAGAGGCTGAGTCCGCGGGCAGACGTCCCTTTCAGATGGGGGGGTGTTACGCTTGGCGACCTGATGGCGATGTCACAAAAGAACATTATCCGCAGTGGTATGTCAATTCAAATGCAACACCCCCGGTACCTGGTCAGTAGTTTTCCAGGTAATTGATTTTTTAGTTTTTTTGGACGGACAGGATTCCCATGAAAATCCATGAGTATCAAGGCAAAGAATTGCTTCGAAAGTTTGGCGTAGTTGTCCCTCAAGGCTTTCCCGCGTTTAGCGTGGATGAGGCTGTAGACGCTGCTAAAAAACTCGGTGGCCCGGTTTGGGTGGTCAAAGCGCAGATCCACGCAGGTGGTCGCGGAAAGGGCGGTGGCGTCAAGCTGGCCCGTTCAATCGACGAAGTGCGCCAACTCTCGTCCGAGATTCTGGGCATGCAGTTGATCACGCATCAGACAAGCCCCCAGGGTCAAAAAGTGCGTCGTTTGCTGGTTGAAGAGGGCGCGGACATCAAAAAAGAATACTACGTCGGTATCGTGACCGATCGTGGTACTCAGCGCGTGTGCGTGATGGCTTCCAGCGAAGGCGGTATGGATGTCGAAGAAGTTGCCGAAAAGCATCCAGAAAAAATTCTTAAGGTGTTTGTTGATCCCGGCAAAGGCTTGACAGACGACGAGGCAGCAGGCTTGGCGCGTGGTATTGGCGTGCCAGAAGCTTCCGTTCAAAAAGCATGTGCTGAGTTTCAAAAACTCTACAAGGCATACTGGGAAACAGATGCATCACTTGCCGAAATCAATCCACTGATTTTGACTGGCTCAGGCGATATTATTGCGTTGGATGCCAAATTCAATTTTGACCCTAACGCGTTGTTCCGTCACCCCGAGCTCGTCGCTTATCGCGACTTGGACGAAGAAGATCCCGCCGAAATCGAAGCCAGTAAGCATGAACTTGCCTACATTCAGCTCGATGGCAATATTGGCTGCTTGGTCAATGGCGCAGGCTTGGCGATGGCTACGATGGACACGATCAAGTTGTTTGGTGGCGAGCCCGCAAACTTTCTGGACGTTGGTGGCAGCGCGACAGCAGAGCGCGTGACCGAAGCATTCAAGATCATGCTTGCCAACAAGGGCACCAAGGCCATTTTGGTCAATATTTTCGGCGGCATTATGCGCTGTGACGTGATTGCCCAGGGCATCATCACCGCTTGTAAAGCAGTCAACCTCAGCGTGCCTCTCGTGGTACGTATGAAGGGGACCAACGAAGAGTTGGGCAAGAAAATGTTGGCCGATTCTGGCCTGCCTATCATCAGCGCTGACACGATGGCCGACGCGGCCACCCGAGTCGTCGCAGCAGCCAAATAATTCTGCCAGGGATTCTGAAATGTCGATTCTGATCAACAAAGATACTAAAGTCATTACCCAAGGAATTACCGGTAAAACCGGTCAGTTCCATACACGGACTTCGCGTGCCTATGCGAATGGACAAGCCGCATTTGTTGCGGGTGTTCACCCCAAGAAGGCTGGTGAAGATTTTGAAGGCATACCGATTTTCGCTTCTGTCAAAGACGCGAAAGCCGAGACTGGCGCAAATGTTTCCGTCATTTACGTGCCACCCTCAGGTGCTGCCGCCGCAATCTGGGAAGGCATTGAGGCCGAACTGGATTTGGTGATTTGTATCACTGAAGGTATTCCCGTTCGCGACATGCTCGAAATCAAAGATCGCATGGCAAAAATGAACAGCAAGACCTTGCTGCTTGGACCGAACTGCCCAGGGTTGATTACGCCAGACGAAATCAAAATTGGCATCATGCCTGGCCACATTCACCGCAAAGGTCGTATCGGTATCGTCAGTCGCTCAGGCACTTTGACTTACGAAGCAGTTGCACAGGTGACTGAGCTTGGGCTCGGACAGTCAAGTGCAGTTGGAATCGGTGGCGATCCTATTAACGGGATGAAGCACATTGATGTACTCAAAATGTTTAACGAAGACCCTGATACTGATGCAGTGATCATGATCGGTGAAATCGGTGGACCTGATGAGGTCAATGCTGCATTGTGGGCTAAAGAGAACATGAAAAAGCCGATGGTTGGCTTCATCGCGGGTGTGACCGCGCCGGCAGGCAAGCGGATGGGTCATGCAGGCGCATTGATTTCAGGCGGTGCTGACACTGCAGATGCAAAACTTGAAATTATGGAAGCTTGCGGGATTCGGACAACGAAGAATCCATCAGAGATGGGTAAGTTGTTGAAGTCGGTGCTATAAGTATTACTGACTGCACGACGCTCGTTGTACAAAAATGCGCCGGCTCGTCTACGACGAGTCGGCGTTATTAATCTTGAGAGGACAAATGATGGAACCCAACAAGCCAAAGCGTAAGTTAACGATATTGCAGTGGCTCAGCCTGCTCGGACTCATCGGGATTGTTTTGACGGTCATTTTGAATTACCTGCGCTGAGAGAGATTGAGTGAGCACAAGAAAACTGGTCATTGCAACGCGTGCTAGCCGCTTAGCCCTCTGGCAGGCAGAGCATGTTCAAGCGCGTTTGCTCGCGCTGTACCCATCGGCGCAAGTCGAGTTACTTAAGCTGAGTACGCGTGGCGATGAAATCCTTGACCGCAGTCTGTCCAAAGTGGGTGGGAAGGGGCTTTTTATCAAAGAGCTTGAATATGCCTTGCTCGATGGGCGTGCTGACTTAGCCGTGCATTCGCTCAAGGATGTTCCCGTCGATATGGAGTCTCCTTTTGAGCTTTCCACAATCATGGCACGGGCTGATTGTCGCGATGCGTTTGTATCGAATGATTTTGAAAGTTTGTCTGAGCTTCCTGCTGGCGCTGTTGTGGGTACCTCGAGCTTGCGCCGTGAAGCTCAATTGAAGGCGCGCTTTCCTCATCTGTTGATTCAGCCCTTGCGTGGGAATCTTGACACTCGGTTGGGCAAGCTTGATAGCGGGCAATATTCCGCCATTATTTTGGCAGCTGCCGGTCTTGAGCGACTCGAACTGAGTCATCGTATCCGTCATCGGATGACGCCCGAGGAGTCGCTTCCAGCCGCGGGTCAAGGTGCGCTCGGCATTGAGATTTTGCAATCTCGCTCGGATTTGCGCGAATTGCTCGCTCCTCTGGCTTGCTCCGACACCACGGTATGTACGTTGGCTGAGCGTGCGGTTTCTCGTGCGCTTGGTGGCTCTTGCCAAGTTCCTTTAGCGGCATACGCCAGATTGGAGGGTGGGCAGTTAAGCGTCCAAGCGCTTGTCGCGACCCCAGATGGTCAGACGATCTATCGGGCAGCACTTCAGGGGCCTGCCGCACAAGCCGAGCAAATCGGTTTGCATATTGCAAATAATCTGATCGCGCAGGGCGCGGGTCACATTCTTGCAAGCTTGTCTGAAAACACCTGACAAAATATGGCGCAGACTCAGCCTACGGCGATTTTGACTCGTCCTGCAGGTCGCAACACGCTTGTGATGAACGGACTGCTGCGGCGAGGTTGGCATGTAGAGGAGTGCCCCGCGTTAGAGATTCGCGAGGTCCTGACTGACGCAGTCGAGGTCCCAAGGCCCGAAGCATTCGATCTCATTGTTTTTGTCAGTCGGGCTGCTGTCACGGGATATCAATCTCAACTCTCTCGTGAGGACACTTTTGTATGGCCACAGGCGACCTTGACGGCCTGCATGGGACCAGTGACGGCGGCGGCTATTCGAAGAGCCTTCGGTGAGTCCGTTGCCGTGCTGCACCCAGATGCGGATCATGCGCAGGATTCAGAAGCCTTGTGGCCATTATTGGTTGCGCTCAAGCAGCCACTTAAAAAAGTACTGATTGTGCGTGGTCAAGACGGTCGAGAATGGCTCAGTCAGCGCTTACAAGAACGCGGATCGAGTGTGATGGTGCACCAAGCTTACAGTCGACAAGTTGCTCTGTGGTCTGAGTCCTTGAGTGGGCGGTTTTTAGCGTTGCAGCGCCATGGTGTTTTGCCGGCTTGGTTGCTCACCAGCCCTCACGGCGTAGAGGCTATTTATAAAAACCTCAATACGCTAGGTTTAGCCGATTGGTTTGCGAATAGCAGTTTTGTCTTGACTCATGAGAGGCTCAGGCCATTTTTGGAGAAGTTGCTAAACCAAGAAATAGTTAGTGCTCGAATGGTGGTGGCGAGCCCTGAGGATGAGGCTATTTTGCTAGGGTTCGAACAGCTCACGCCTCGTGAAATCCCAACCCCCTGATCCCTAATTCTACGGCTACAATTGGCCTATGACTGAAACCCAACCATCCACTCATTCTCCACAAAGTGCGGCCTTGCTCAAGGGAAAAAAGCGCACGAGTGGTCCTTCTTGGCCAATTTCTCTTGCGTTGATGTTTTTACTCATCGCTTTAGTCGCTTCAGGTGGCGTCTGGTTTCAGCAAAAGCGATTTGAAAATGTCGGCCGAGAAGTAGCGACCCAACTGCAGACTCTTTCGACCCAAGTCAATGATGCTCGCAAAGATGCGACACAGGCACTCAGTCTTGCTCACTCTCAGGCCAGTCGTATTGCGCAGCTCGAACAGTTACAGCTTGAGTCCAAGAGTCAATATGCAGCGCTCGAGCAACTCTGGGCCGGCGCGAACAAGGGCATCGAGGACGCCATGTTGGCGAATGACGTTGATCGCCTGTTGACAACAGCGAGTCAACAATTAAGGCTCGCAGGCAACGTCAACAACGCGATCGTGACACTTGAAGCAGCTCAGTCGCTGTTGATTCGTGCTGACCGGAGTCGATTTGCGGCTGTTCAGCGCGCGCTGAGTCTTGATCTTGACCGTTTGCGTGCTGTTCCCTTCATTGACGTGCCTCAGTTAACGACTCGCTTGGAGACACTGAGTGCGTTGGTGGCTCGGGCTCCGCTGATCTTGCCTGATGCCGCCGCACCCAAAGTAGAGACTGGGTTATCTTCTACTCAACGAACTGCGGACAGCTCACCTTCGGCAGTCCCAGGGTCAGGAGAGCCTCAGCCATCCAGCCTTGACGCAAAAGCCTGGTGGGAAATTGCACTTGACCATGCTTCACGTTGGTCCAAGTCTTTTGCGGCGATGGTCGTGCGCGAGTTTGCTGAAGTGGTGAGTATCCAACGCGTGAGTGATGCTAATGCCTTGCTAATGTCCCCCGAGCAGGGTGCGTTGTTACGCGCTAACTTGCGTACGCGTGTCTTGACTGCTCAGATGGCACTTCTCATGCATCAATCTCCAATCTGGAAGACAGAGCTCGCCCAGATTGAGCAAAGTCTGACGGCCCGTTACGATCCAAAGTCTTCGGAAACTGTCGCTGCACTGCGCTTAGTGAAAGAGTTATCCGCCATTCAGATTGCTGTCACGCTACCAGATATCAACGCGAGCTTTGCTGCCCTTGAGTCTGTCCGAACGTCTGAACCTTCCCCGGCAGGCGGGCAGTAATCATGCGGACTTGGTTATGGACGCTTGTTCTGTTGACTGCTGCGGTGGTGATGGCCGTTGTCCTGAGAGAAAACACAGGTCATGTGTTGATTTTGGTCAATGACTGGAGGCTTCAGGTCTCTTTGGCTTTTGCCGTGGTTGCGTTAGTGGGTCTTTTCGTTTGTGTGTATGTTCTGCTTCGGATGACTTCTTGGCTCGCTGCGATTCCTATGCGTGTTCGCGGTTGGAATAGTCGCCGTCATGTCAGGCGAGACCAAGAGCTCTTAGAGCAGGGTTGGACCGAGCTGCTTGAAGGGCGTTACTCCCACGCTGAAAAAGATCTGACCAAGTTATTCGATCGCAGTACAGACTCAAGTCGACAAGTGCTCGCGGCGCTTTCTGCGGCACGCGCAGCGCACGCGCTGGGAGAGTTTGGGAGACGTGATCATCTCATTACTCTTGCCAAAGAAAAAGCGTCTGACGACAGCTCTCTAAAGGAAGCGATTGCGACAGCAGCCGCAGACCTATATTTGGATCAAGGCTTAGCCGCACAGGCGCTCGAGGCGCTTTTGCCCTTGCAAGAACGCAGCGCCAGACATATTCATACCCTTCGCCTGTTGCTCAGAGCGTATCGACAGCTCAATCGGCATGATCAGGTCTATGCGTTGGCCCGTACACTCAATCGTCGTGGTGCGTTGCACGAGACAGAGGCACGTCAAATCATTGAGACGGCTGCTGCGGCGCGTCTGCGTGAAACGACCCACGATGGGCAATGGCATGCCTTTTGGAAAGAACTCAAATCTGATGAGCGGACCTTAACTGAGGTCGCTCTAGCCGGTGCTGCAGCTTTTGAAGCAAATGGTCAACTCGAAGAAGCCTCCCGCGCCTTGGAGCAGGCCATCCCACTGTCCTTTGACCCGCGTTTACTCGCTGCATATTCTCGCTCCGAACCTTCGCAAGTCAAACGTCGCCTCGAAAAAGCCGAAGCGTGGGTTCAGTCACGCCCAAATGATGCCGAACTATTAGCCGCTGTCGGCCATCTGTGTTTAGTGGGTCAGATCTGGGGACAAGCGGAAAACTATCTTTCACGTAGTCTGTCCAAGCGCGCCGATGCACGTGTGCATGTTTTGCTAGGAAGCCTTTATGACAAGCTCAATCGTCCGCAAGAAGCCGCCGCCCAGTGGCGCCTCGCCACTGCTTTAGGGACTGCGCTGCCAGTCTTGGCCACAGACTCTTTCTTGCCCGTTGCAGATATCGCTTCAGACCCTGGTGTGTTGCATGCTGAAGGGCTGTCTTATTTAGCAGAAAGTGGGTTTCCAGCAAATTGGGATCACGATCCGCAGTTGGAAAATACCGATCTTAAAACGGTTGAGAACATGCCGAGCGATCCTGCACGGGACAATTTCGATGAATACTTCGATAGCGCTCCTGTGGCAGGTCTAGGTGAGCCCGCACCTGTTTCAACACTTCCGCCTTTGCCGGAAAAGAAAGCTTAACTTTTCACATTTTTATCCTCTGGACGCCAATCAAATGTCTGACTTTGTCTTCGAACCACAGGTGACGATCGGTCTACCCGTGGTGGGTAGTACCCAGCTTTTTCCGGTCCGTCGCGTGTATTGCGTGGGCCGCAATTATGCCGAGCACGCCAAAGAAATGGGCTTTACGGGACGTGAAGATCCTTTCTTTTTCTGCAAGCCTGCGGATGCCTTGATTCCTATTCCTGCGGGTCAAGCTGGCAAGATGCCTTATCCCGTCAAAACTTCAAATCTGCACTATGAAATGGAGTTAGTGGTCGCGCTAGGTAGTGGCGGGTGTGATATCCCCGTTGAGAAAGCGAACGATTGCGTCTTTGGCTATGCCTTAGGTCTGGACATGACGCGTCGTGACTTGCAAGGTGAAGCAAAAAAGCAAGGTCGCCCATGGGAGGTCGGTAAAGGCTTTGACCAGTCCGGTCCTATCGGTCCCATCCATCCAAAAACTGCTACAGGTATTTTGGCAGAGGGCACCATTTCTTTGCACGTCAATGGTCAGCAAAAGCAGACCAGCGATTTGTCGCAAATGATTTGGAATATTCCTGAAAGCATTTCTTACCTGTCAGGCTTATTTGAACTCAAAGCTGGCGACCTGATTTTCACTGGTACGCCAGAGGGTGTGGGGGCCGTCGTCAAAGGTGACAAACTCGTCGGCCATGTTGCTGGCTTGGGCGAGTTTGAGGTTCATATCGTTTAAGGTTGCTTAGAGAGCCTTGCCGATTTCAGCGGCATAGGCAGGGGCGGGATGCAAGGTGTTGCGTCCGCCCGCTTTAAGTAATTGACTAGGTACATCGTGTCCGATGAGTCCTGGCAACATCGCCGATACCTTTAACAGGCGATTGAGATCGATCTTGGTGTCAAATCCCTCTAGCTCCAGCATATGCACCATATCTTCTGTACAGGCATTGCCGCTTGCACCTGGTGCATAGGGGCAACCGCCGATTCCACCTAACGAAGCATCAAAACGATCAATGCCTGCGCTGATAGCAGCCAGAACGTTGGCTTGTGCCATCGAGCGTGTGTTGTGAAAGTGAAGCGTAAACACCATCTCTGGGAAAAGAGCCTTGGCACGTGCGGAAAGCGAGCGTACTTGAGAAGGGTAAGCCATGCCGGTTGTGTCGCAAAGGGTTGCCCGCTTGACACCTAAGTGAGCAAAACGCTCAACCCAACGCAGCACCTCGTCTTCACTTACATCGCCTTCCATCGGGCAACCAAAGCTTGTCGATAAAGAAATATTGATCGCAACCGGGCTGCCCGAAATCGCGGCAACAACTTGCTCGAGCTGAGCAAAAGATTGTTCACGTGTCATACGCAAGTTTGAGCGATTGTGGGTCTCGCTCATGGACATCACGAGATTGGCTTCATCAATGCCACAGGACAGTGCACGCTCTGCTCCGCGAACGTTTGGCACCAGTACCGTGTATTCCACACCAGGTTGTCGAGTGATTTCATGCATGACACGCTCTGCATCACGCAGTGCTGGAATAGCTTTGGGTGAAGTAAAAGAGGTCACCTCGATTTTGGCGAAACCACAGAGGCTCAACGCATCAATGACGCGAACCTTATCTTCGGTCTCGATAAATTGAGCTTCGTTTTGAAAGCCGTCACGCGTGGCGACTTCTTGCATGTAAATCCGTGGGCGTGCGTTTTGCATAGTCGTATCTTTTTTAAAAAATATCAATATGTCAGAGTCTGTTTAGATGATGCCGCGCGCTTTCCAATCCGCCTGTTGGGCGAGGCTGATTCCAAGCTCCCCCAGCACCTCAGCGGTATGTTGTCCGAGAGCGGGAGCCGGGCGCGTCACTTGTCCGGGTGTTTGACTCAATTTTGGCACAATACCCGGCACTTGTACTGTCGAGCCATCCGGTAATGTCGCATCCAAGATCATGTCGCGGGCCTGATAGTGCGGATCATGCGCAATGTCGGCCGCATCGTAACTTTTTCCGGCAGGCACGCCAGCTGCGTTCATCGTATCAAGGACAAACTCAAGGGTATGTTGCTGGGTAAAAGAGGAAATAGCTGCATCAATCAACTCAGCATTAGCGGCTCGCCCGATGTTATTGGCTAAGTTTGGGTTTGTCGCCAAATCAGCACGACCGATTGTTTCCATTAAGCGCTTGTAAATACTGTCGCCGTTGCCTGCGATCAAGGCGTATCGGCCATCATTGCACAGATAGGCGTTCGTTGGAACAATCCCCGGCATGCTCGCGCCAGAGGGTTGCCGCACCACGCCAAATTTTGAGTACTCAGGCAGCAGACTCTCCATCATGTTAAAGACGGACTCATACAACGCAACGTCAACTTCTTGGCCAACGCCTCCTTGTTGCTCGCGGTGACGAAGTGCCATCATGACGCCAATGACACCATGCAGTCCAGAAAGCGTATCGCCGATTGAAACGCCGACCCGAACGGGTGGACGGCCCGGCTCACCGCTTAAATAACGCAGGCCACCCATTGCCTCGCCAATTACACCAAAACCGGGGCGGTCTCGATAAGGGCCTGACTGACCGTAGCCAGAGACGCGCAGCATGATGAGTTTTGGATTGATTGCGTGGAGGGCTTCAAAGCCCAAGCCCCATTTTTCCATCGCGCCTGGCCGGAAATTTTCAATCAAAATATCCGCATCTTCTGCGAGCTTTCTAATGATCTCTTGACCTTCAGGCTGTCGAAGATCAAGCGTGATTGAGCGCTTGTTTCGGGCGTGTGCAGCCCACCAGACGGAAGTGCCTTCATGCAGAAGACGCCAAGTACGCAACGGGTCCCCAGTTTTAGGGGGTTCCACCTTGATGACATCTGCGCCAAATTCAGCAAGAATTTTTGAGGCAAAAGGCCCTGCAATGAGTTGGCCGAGTTCGATGACCCGCAGGCCGCTTAGAGGAAGAGACATAGTGATATTTATAAAAATAAGCTTAAAAAATTGATGTCAGAACCTACTTGGATAGTTCGGACGCTAACCACGGTTGAGTTTTTTTATGCTTCTGTTCAAAAGCTTGGATTTGCTCACCATAACCTAGCGTGAGTGCAATTTCATCGACCCCTTTTATTAAACATTCTTGCCAGAAAGGATCGATGTCAAAGTGTTGAACCTCAGGCAGGTGTGAAGCGCGCACCGTGCATGTTTGAAGATCAATCGCAATCTTCAAATCAGAGAAGTTGATGGCCGCAGCTGGAGTGGATGCGGCGGTTTGGGCGAGCTGTTGACGGAAAGAGCCGAGTAATTCTCTGGGCAGCACAATCGGAAGCACACCATTTTTTAAACAATTATTATAAAAAATATCTCCGAAACTGGGCGCCAATACTGCCCTGATACCGAAGTCAACCAATGCGTAGACTGCCGCTTCGCGGGAAGAGCCACAACCAAAATTTTCATCACAGACCAACACGCTCGCGCCTTGAAAAGTCTGTTGATTGAGGATGAAGTCTTCGCGAGGGAGATCTTGATCGTTCATCCGCAGGTCGTAAAACAAATAGTCCCCATATTCGCCGCGACTTTTTTTGAGAAAGCGCGCGGGAATGATTTGGTCAGTGTCAATATTGCGACCTTCAATGGGGATCGCAATGCCATCCAGAGTAATAAAGGGAGTCATCAAGAAATCCTGTCATATAAAGCGCGAACGTCGGTCAAATGTCCTGTCACTGCGGCCGCCGCGACCATGGCTGGACTCATCAGATGCGTTTTGACTCCAGGCCCCTGACGTCCGACGAAGTTTCGATTTGAGGTAGAGGCGATGCGCTCTCCCGCAGGTGCAGTATCGCCATTGATACCAACACACATCGAACAACCTGGTTCACGCCACTCAAGCCCGGCTTGTTTGAAAATCAGATCAAGTCCTTCTTGCTCTGCGTCGCGCTTGACCTGCATCGAACCTGGCACCACGATGCCAGGAACTTTGGATCGAGTGTCTTTTAGAATATTCGCTGCGCTGCGTAAATCTGTGAGTCGCGCATTGGTACAAGAGCCAATAAATACTCGGTCGATTTTGATCGTACTGAGAGGGGTGCCCGGGGTCAGTCCCATGTAACTCAGTGCATCCGTCATCGACTGTCGCAGAGTGATATTTGTCTCATTCATTGGGTTCGGCACGGTCCCTGTAATTGGCAAAGCAGCCTCTGGACTGGTTCCCCAGGTGACCATGGGTGCAAGCGCCCCAAGATCTAGTTCGACTTCGCGATTCCATAAGCACCCTGGATCTGAAACCAGCTCCCTCCAACGGAGCAACGCTTGATCCCAGTCGCCTTGTTGAGGTGCAAAGGGACGCCCGTACAAATAATTGAAGACAAGATCATCTGGTGCAATGATGCCAAAACGCGCACCCGCCTCGATGGCCATATTGCACATTGTGAGCCGATCCTCGAGCGAGAGCGAGCCGATGGCAGGCCCCGCGAATTCTACGGCATGCCCTGTAGCGCCTGAGGAGCCAATCTGCGCAATGAGAGCAAGAATAATATCCTTGCCCGAAATACCGGGTCGATGCTGACCAGTCAACAAGACGCGCAAACCCTTTGGCTTGGGTTGCCAGAGAGACTGCGTGGCAAGCACATGCGTGCTTTCAGATTGCCCGATACCAAAAGCGAGCGCACCAAACGCACCGTGCGTCGAGGTGTGGCTATCACTACACGTGAGTGTGGAGCCGGGCAGGGTAATGCCTTGCTCTGGGCCCATGACGTGGACAATTCCTTGGCGTGCATCCTCAATGGGAAAATAATGGGCGCCACTCCATTGCATATTTTTTTCAAAGCGCGTGATCATTTGGGTGATTTCTGGCGTGCACGCATCCCGAGGGTCGCGGCTGACTGTTGGCACATAATGATCCGCGACACCAAAAATTTGCTGTGGGTTGCGAAGTGAGAGACCGCGTTCACGCAAGGCGCTGAAGGCGTGAAAAGATCCTTCGTGAATGAGATGACGGTCAATATAGAGCAGAGAAGGACCTGTGTCTCGCTCAACAATCACGTGTTGACGCCAAATTTTCTCAAAAAGTGAAAGTGCAACTGGGGACGGGACTGCCATGTCAGGTTTCCTGATGATTCGCTGGGTGTTGTCGTGTCATGTCTGCTGAAACCGCAGCGCCATGAGAGGCGGCGACGGCAGCTGCATTGGCGGTGGTATGAGGGTCCGTTCTGGAAGGAACAGGATCGATGTGCGTCAACAGATTCAGCACCCGATGTCTTTGCATGACTGCATGCCGCGCTGCCAAGCCAATGTCGTGACCGTCCTCGACAGAAAGATAGGCGTTTACTTCAATGTGCGCATCGACCAAAATCATGTCGCCCATTTTGCGTGTTTTGACATCGTGGGCACCCAGTACACCTGGCGTTTGCAACAGTGTGGCCGTAATGGCAGAAACCTCTTGTTCGTCGGCGGAACGATCCATCAAGTCGTGAAAGGCACTCGCTCCAAAAGTCCAACCCATTTTTCCAACCATCAGCCCAACAAACAAGGCGGCAATCGGATCCAAAATAGGGTAACCCGCTAGGTTGCCGATAATGCCGACAGCCACCACAAGTGAAGAGGCGGCGTCAGAACGAGCATGCCAAGCATTGGCCACCAGCATGCTTGATTTAACGCGCTTGGCGATTTTCAGCATGTAACGAAATAAAAGCTCTTTGGAGACGAGCGCCAGTCCAACGATCCAAAGCGCCGCACCATGAACGGTCGGAATGTCAGCCGGATGATTAAGCTTGTCAAAGGCGGACCAAAGCATCCCGAGAGCGACCATCACTAATAAAACACCAATCACCATGGATGCCGCAGTTTCAAAGCGCTGATGACCATAGGGATGCCCCTCGTCAGCGTCTTTTTTGCTGTGATGGCTAGCAAAGAGCACAACAAAATCGCTCACTAAGTCTGACAAAGAATGTACGCCATCTGCAATCAAGGCCTGAGACTTGGCCAGAATGCCCACCACAATTTGGGTGATGGACAACACGATGTTGACAAATACGCTTACCCAAGTGCTTTTGTTTGCGGCGGCGCTACGTTCCTCAACAGTGAACTCTGTATCCTCGCTGTCGTCGTGGAGGTCAGATGGTTTCATAAATGGTTTCTCGATGGCACGAAGTTCATTGGTAAAAAGCTTTGAAACGTTGGGGGCTAAAGGGCGCTAGGTTAATTTCTGGCTCAGTGCCTGTGGCCAATTGTGCAACCAGACGTCCGGTGCGCGCAGAGCCGACCAATCCGACGTGACCATGACCATAAGCGTGAATGATATCTCGACATCCCGATGCGAGACCAATACAGGGAAGCCCGTCTGGTGTGCTTGGGCGTCGTCCCATCCAGATTTTGATGCGGTCGGTAGAGAAGTCTTTGGGGAGTTTTGGGTAAATCGCCACCAGGTGTTTGCGTAAAATTTCTGCACGTCGCCAGTCTGGTATGTCGTCTTTTTCTGCAATTTCAACCTGTCCGGCTACGCGTAGCCCACGTTCCATACTTGTCACGATCACCTTGCGGTCTGCAAACATCGTGGGAATACGAGGGCCTGCCTCAGGCTCGCCAACAACGGCGTGATACCCGCGCTCAGACTCAAGTGAGACACGATCCCCTGCTAAATGCGCCAAATCTTTAGATCTTGCTCCAATGGCAATGACGGCTTTGTCACAAACCACTTCACCCTGATCGGTAAGGACGGCTTTAAGTTGACCTTGTTCGATCCGAAATCCGGTCGCCCGGGCACGAATAAATTGTGCGCCTCGCTTTTGAGCATGAGCAATGAGTGCGGCTGTGTAGGCGCCAGGATTTCGGCAACTCCCAGTTTCCGGGACCAGAACACCAAAGGTGTAGCGTCGATCGAGGTCGGGTTCGAGTGTTGCGAGCGCGGAGGCGTCAAGCTCTTGCCACTCAATACCTTCTTTGCGGCGGATATCCCAAGCTTTTGCATCCTGTAGAAAGTGAGACTTAGAGAGATAGGCGTGTAAGAGGCCTGTACGCACAATTAAATGGCTCACACCCGCTTGCTCGGCCATTTCTTGATGTAGGTCAGGCGCACCAGCGAGCAAACTGCGAAGCGCGACGGCTGTATGCCCTATTTTTGTGTAATTAGAGGCCGCATTGAGGTAACGGGCCAGCCATGGAAGGGCACGTGGGAAATACTTCCAGCGAATTGCGAGGGGACCTAAAGGGTCGGCAATCCATTTCGGTACGTTTTTCCATGCGCCAGGTGTGGCGGCCGGTAGGACTGAGTGGGAGGAAAGCCAACCTGCGTTGCCGTAACTCGCCGCCTGCTCGTCTCCGGGTTGATCTGGCTCGACCAAAGTGACGCGTAAACCCGCATTGAGGCATTGGTAGGCGCTGGTGGCCCCAATAATGCCCGCTCCGATAATGACAACGTGCTCTGTCTGATGCATGATGGTCGTGATGACAAGAAGGAAGTTTATAGCCCAAAGTTATTTGGGCTTTTGGGTCAATCCATCGTAGCATCAAGGACTGTTCGAGTCTTTAAACACTCCGGTATGATCTGATTTTTAATTGACGCCCTTGTTGTACTCAAAAGGGCTTTTGACCCGGGAGTTGAGTCTAATGAAAGCTGTTTTTATTGATGCAAGCGACACGCTAGGTGATGTGGCAGAGCGTTTGCACCGTGCTGATGACATCGCGCTGGTGGTGAACCGCCAGGTCGACATCACGCCTGAGCAAATCCCCGCTGTCATGGGTGATGCTGAAATATTGATTGTGGACCACACCGCTGTGCCCACAAGCATTGCCAAGCAGTGCAAGGGACTCAAGCATGTCGTTTTCCTTGGAACCGGCGCTCGCTCCTATATGAATCCCGAAGAATTAGCGGCGATCGGCATTGAGGTGCACATCATTAAAGGCTATGGCGATACGGCTGTGGCCGAGTGTGCCTTTGCCTTAATGTGGGCCTCTGCCAAGGGTTTTGCCCGCATGGATCGTGAAATGAGGGCGGGGAATTGGTTACGCACAGAGGCTGTTCAGTTGACCGGCAAAACATTGGGTTTGATCGGTTTTGGCGGTATTGCCGCTGAAATGGCACGTTTGGCACTTGGCGCAGGCATGCAGGTGTTGGCCTGGAACCGCACGCCAAAGTCTTATCCAGGCGTTCAGTTTGTCTCGCTAGACGAACTCTTGGCGCAAAGCCAGGTAATTTCGTTGCATTTGTTGCTCAATGATGAAACCAAGGGTTTCATTTCGCGTGAGCGGATCGCACAAATGAAAGATGGTGTGATCTTGGTCAATACAGCCCGGGGCGCCGTGATCAATGAGCAGGCGATGGTGGATGCCTTGCGTTCAGGCAAAATTGCGCATGCAGGTTTGGATGTTTTTGAAATCGAACCACTTCCAAAAGATCACCCTTTTACTAAGATTGAAAATGTCACGCTTTCGGCGCATTCTGCCTTCCGTACTCCCGAAGCGAGCGACAACCTCATCGAAGCATCTTTAAACCACTGCCGCCGAATTTCGGGGCAGGGCACATTGCGTTAAGGAGATCACTATGCGTCAAATCATTACAAAACTCTCTGTAGCACTCATCGCGGCATCCGCCTGTAACGTAGCACTTGCGCAGGCCGATAATAAGTGGCCGACACGCGCCATCACGATCGTGGGTGGCTTTCCAAATGGTTCTGGTATCGACATTTATGCGCGCAAACTAGGCGAAGCGATCACGGCTGCCTGGAATGTGCCTGTGGTAGTTGAGGCTAAAACAGGTGCAGGCGGCAATATTGCCTCTGATCTAGTCGCACGTGCCCAACCAGACGGTTATACCTTCTTGTTCGGCACAGCAGGCACGCATGCGATCAATCCCGCGCTCTATAAAAAACTTAGTTTTGATGTGGAAAAAGACTTTACCCGCATCGCAATTTTGGGTGACGTGCCCAACGTTCTCTTGATCAATCCAACCAAGCTACCTCAAGTCAAGACCTGTGCAGACTTGCTTAAGCTGATGCGGGATAAACCCGGTGCGTTGAATTACGGCTCGACCGGTAATGGCGCCTCCACGCATTTAGCGGGTGCTCAGTTTGCGAACGCGGCTAAAGTCGATATCGCCCATATTCCCTATCGTGGTCAGGGTCCGGCGATGACGGCTTTATTGGGCGGAGACGTGGAGATGTTCTTTAATCAGAGCGCACCCGCCATTGCTTCTGTCAAAGGCGGGCGGACTATCGCTTTGGCAGTCACCAGCCCAACGCGTTTAGCTGCACTGCCAGACGTTCCGACCGTCGCCGAGGCCTGTAATTTGCCAGGTTTTGTGAGCACGACTTGGTACGGATTATTTGGCCCAGCTAAGCTTCCGGCCGACATTGCCAACAAAATGAGTGCTGAAGTGGTCAAAATTGTTTCGACGCCTGCGTTCAAAACATGGCTCACAGACACCCAGGGTATTACGCCTGCCGCAGATCCTAGCCCAGCAGCGTTTGCACGTATTCACCAAGAAGACATGAAAAAATGGGCTGAGATTGTGAAAATTTCTGGCGCTAAAGTGGATTGAGCATCAGTTGTTTTGGCATCGACGGGTTAGGTAAAAGTGCTTTAAAATCCGTGGATGCCTTCATCTCATCCCGCTTTTTGTAAATTGTGGCTCCTCAGACGTTTTTTAATAGTCTTTGGAGCCATTTCTGTTTCCGGTTGCATGGTCGGACCTGACTTCAAGGCTCCCGAAGTCAAACTGCAATCCTCCTTCAGCGAGCCGAAAAAAACAGAGTTCACTGACACTGTTCCAACTGCTATTGAAAAAACACCGAATCCGGTGCGATGGTGGGCAGACTTCAATGATCCCACCCTAAACGATTTACTGGCCAGGGCAGCGAGAGATAATTTGTCTCTGCAGCGCGCAGCTATTCGCATTTATCAGGCACGCTCTCAACTAGGTGTGGCAGATGCCAGCCTCTTGCCTACAGCTGCTTTGACTGGGGGAGCCGTCCGCAGTGATCAACCCAATGCGCTGACGCAGTTCCTAAATGTCTCCTCACTCTCGACCACACAGAACATGGTGGTTCAGGCTAACTGGGAGATTGATTTTTGGGGAAAATACAGGCGTGGGATCGAAAGTACCGTGTCATCGTTATTTTCAACCACAGCGGCCTATTATGCGGCGGATGTTTCATTGGCTGCTGATGTGGCCAATACCTACATCACGATTCGCAATTATCAGTCTTTGATTCGCGTGGCGCGTGCCAACTTGGCACTTCAGGCTGAAAGTTTGCGCATCGCCACGTCCCGGTTTAAAAATGGCGCGACGTCACAGCTAGATCTCAGTCAGGCTGAGTCACAGTATGAGCAGACTAAGTCCGAAATCCCAGGCTTGATCTCAGCACTCAAAAATTCCGAGTATGCGATGAGTATTTTGCTGGGTGAACCCCCAGATTTTTACGAAAAAAACTTTGGTCAAACCCGTGCAAGCTTGCAGCCCCCCAAAGCCCTACAAACCGGCATCCCCAAGGACTTGTTGCGACGTCGTCCAGATGTATTGCAAGCAGAGTACGCTGCTGCTGCCCAGTCGGCACTGATTGGGGTCAATGCGGCTGCCTTGTATCCGAGTTTTTCTTTGAGCGGTTATTTTGGCTTTCAAAATGTCTCCGTCAACAACGTGAGCCAATCCAGTTTGTTTTCTTGGGATAATCGCACCAGCTCCATTGGCGGCAGCTTTATGTTCCCATTGTTTTATCGGGGCGCGATCATCGACCAGATTCGCGTTCAGGATGCGGTCTTCCAAAGCAGTGTGCTGGCTTACCAAAATCAGGTCTTGCAAGCTCAAAAAGAAGTTGAACAGGCGATTGTTGCCATTTCAACGACACGCAGCTCAACTGTGGATCTCATCAAATCTGTTGCAGCGGCACAGCGCGCCGCTTCGCTTGCTCTTGATCGTTATAAAGCGGGTCAGAACGATTACAACACCGTTATCGTGGCTCAGCAGCAACTTTTACAAGTTCAAAATAGTCTGGTGCAGACCCAGACCAATAATCTCCTTGGTTACGTAGCAGCCTTTAAAGCGTTGGGTGGCGGATGGTCAGGTGATTTTGTCGTGCCCGCCTTGCCTGCTGCGATGGTCCAGCAAATGCAGGCAAGAACCAATTGGGGTGATGC
This sequence comes from Burkholderiaceae bacterium, assembly GCA_030158305.1. GTDB lineage: Bacteria > Pseudomonadota > Gammaproteobacteria > Burkholderiales > Burkholderiaceae_B > Zwartia. Next base: position 42,334 of record JAOATE010000018.1, on the reverse strand, counting down.
CTTGGTCAATCCTGCCGAGCCAAGATTAGTGAAGTCAAGTGAGACGATTCAATGAGCACGATGATGAACAATACGATGGCTGGCCGGATGTTTGGGGTGTTGATCGCTTTAGCGGCGGTGATGCTGCTGAGTGCCTGCGACAAAAAAGCCGCACCGAAAGTCAGTCCACCTCCTGCGGTGACGGTAGCGAAACCCGTCTCTCAGGATGTCCGAAGTTTCGAAGTTTTTGATGGCAACGTTGCGGCCTATCTCTCCGTTGATCTCGAGGCGCGAGTGCCAGGTTTTCTGACAAAGATCGCCTTTGATGATGGTGCCTATGTCAAAAAAGACCAGTTGTTATTTGTCATTGAGCAGGATCAATATGCTCAGCAGGTCAACTTGACGCGTGCAGTATTTCAAGAGGCCAAGATCGAAATTACGCGCCAGAAAGCCTTGTTAAAAGATAATGCCACGTCGCAGGCTGCGGTAGACAAGGCGATGTCTGTGTACCTGCAAGCCGAGGCCAATCTCAAACTGGCCGAGATCAACTATGGCTACACTGAAGTGCGCGCACCTTTTGATGGACTGATGGGCCGACATCTCATCGATGTCGGTAACTATCTCGGCGCGAGTCCTCAGGGTGTCAAGCTGGCGACGATACAAAAAATCGATCCTATTTATGTTTATTTTTCAATCAACGAGCGAGATCTCCTGAAATATCAGAAACGCTTTGGCACTGAAAATGAACGTAAATCTCAAGTCAATAAATTACCCGTTCATGTGCAGTTACAGGGTGAGGAGGGTTATCCTCATACCGGTACGCTGGACTTTGCGGCTAATTTGTTGAGTACCAGTACGGGTTCCTTGCAGTTGCGCGCTGAGTTGCCCAACAAAAATGCTAGTTTGTTGCCTGGTCTGTACGCAAAAGTACGCGTGGAATATGGTGAGCCCCGTTTAGTGGTCTTGATTCCCAATACGAGCGTGCTGACCGATCAGCAAGGTGATTACGTCTTTGTCATAGATGATGCAAAAAAAGCCAGTCGGCGCAACATTAAGCGCGGTCAAAGGTTTGCGCCACTGGTCGAGGTGACGAGTGGTTTGGCAGCGACCGATACGGTCATTATCAACGGGTTTATCAACGTAAGAGATGGCTTGGTTGTCAATCCAGAGCTCTCGACCGTTGCGCCGTTGCCTGCACGTTAATAGAGTCAGGCAACAGGATTACTCATGCTCTCTAAATTCTTCATTGAACGCCCCGTTCTTGGAAATGTGATCGCCTTGATCACGATGCTGATCGGTGCAGTTTCTATTTTTGGTTTGCCGATCGCACAATACCCGCCCATGACACCGCCAACGGTTCAGGTGACCACGATGTGGCCTGGGGCAAGTGCAAGTATCGTGCAGCAATTAGTGGCGAGTAACATCGAAAATCAGGTCAATGGTGTAGAGAATATGCTCTACATGCAATCAGATTCGACCAATGACGGACGTTACACGCTGACAGTGACCTTCGAAGTGGGCACTGATCCAAATATGGCGCAGGTCACTGTACAAAACCGTGTGGCGATCGCGCTGGCCTCTTTGCCACAAGCGGTGCAAAAGCAAGGTGTGACGACAAAGGTCCAGTCAACGTCTATTTTGCAGTTTGTGACGTTGACCTCGAGTAACCCCGACCACGATGCCTTGTTTCTCAGTAACTTTGCCAATTTGCAATTACAAAACCGTTTAGCGCGTATTCCGGGTGTGGCTGCGGCAAACGTGTTTGGAGTGGGCAACTACAGCATGCGGATCTGGCTGGATCCTGCGCAATTAAAAATGCGCAACTTGACGCCAACCGATGTTTCGACCGCGATCAGTCGTCAAAACGTGATGTTGGCCGCCGGTCAGGTGGGGGCGCCTCCAGTGCCCATGGGACAGGACTTTCAACTGACACTTAATGTCACGAGTGCGCTGGAAACCCCTGAGCAGTTCGAACAGATTTTGCTCAAGACAAATGATCAAGGCGAGTTGACGCGTCTAAAAGATGTTGCCCGCGTTGAAATGGGCAGTCAAAACTACAGTCAATTTTTTCGCTTAGGTGATAAGCCTGCAGGCGGGATTGCGATCTATCAGCTCCCCGCAGCCAATGCCATTGATGTCGCCAAGGCCGTCAAGTCGGAGATGGAAAAGATTTCCAAGACCTTCCCCAAAGAAATTAAGTGGGAGATTCCGTTTGATACGACGATGTTCGTGACAGCGTCTATTACTGAGGTGTATCACACGCTTTTCGAAGCGGGTATCCTGGTGCTGTTAGTCATCATGTTGTTTTTACAAGATTGGCGTGCGACGCTTGTCCCCGCGACCACCGTTCCAGTGACAATTATTGGTGCTTTTGCTTGTATGGCGGGCATGGGTTTTTCGATCAATCTTTTGACACTATTTGCGATCGTGTTGTGTATCGGTATTGTGGTGGACGATGCGATCGTGGTGGTAGAAGGGGTGGCCAAAAAGGTTGAGTTAGGTCAAACGCCACGCCAGGGTGCAATTAATGCGATGACGGAGTTGTTGGGTCCGATTATCGGTATTACTTTGGTATTGATGGCGGTATTTTTACCTGCTTCATTTATCGCGGGTATTACTGGACAGATGTACCGTCAGTTTGCCTTGGTGATTGCAGCAACGGCCCTCATCAGCGGCATCAATGCGGTGACGCTCAAGCCCACGCAGGCTGCGCAATTTATTACTCCCAAGTTGCCCGGCGCGAAAAAGAACTGGTTTTTTGTTAAGTTTGATCAAGTATTCGAAAAGATATCAGCCTGGTATGCTAGGCTGATGCGCCACTTGATGAATAACCGGAAAGTCACGTCGATCGTCGGACTGGTGCTGATTGTCGGCGCCATCATCGGGTTGATTCGCTTGCCGACCGGCTTTATTCCAAACGAAGACCAGGGCTATCTGGTCGTTGCCGTTCAGTTGCCTGATGCGGCAGCCTTATCGCGTACACAGGCCGGGATGGCCAAGGTTGTCACTGCCGTTGAAAAGGTGCCTGGCGTCAAGCAAGTGGTGTCGATCGGTGGAGTCAATGCGCTGAGTAATAACAGTTCACAGTCCAACACCGGCGTCATGTATGTGATTTTGAAGCCTTGGGAAGAGCGCGGTAAAGGCGAGGACCTCAAGTCCATTTACCTCGGGATGGCGCAATCGCTGAAATCCATTCAAGAAGTCTCTGCGAACGTCTTGTTGCCCCCTGCGATTCCGGGTCTGGGTTTATCTGGCGGTTTTCAAATGCAGTTGCAGCTAGTCGATGGTAGCAATGATTTTAAAAAGCTTGAAAAAATCACCGAAGATTTTCTGGCTGAGGCGCGTAAGCGTCCGGAAATCATGGCGATTTTCACTCCTTTCAGAAATAACGTCCCTCAGTTAAAGCTAACCTTTAACCCTTCCAGAGCAGAAACTTTAGGCGTGTCTTTGGGAGACGCTTATGACGTTCTGCAGTCCTCGGTTGGCTCGACTTACGTCAATCAGTTTTTTAGATACGGGCAGACATATCAAGTTTTTCTACAGGCTGACGGCAAGAATCGTATGAGTGCGGATCAGATCTCGCGCCTGTACGTGAAAAACAAATCTGGCAATATGGTCCCAATGGGGTCATTTATTGAAATCACCGAGACAACGGGACCTGCCATCGCCTCTCAGTACAACATCTATCCTACGGCAGCGATCTTGGGCGCTGCAGCAGACGGATTCAGCTCGGGGCAGGTGATTACGGCACTCGAGGAGTTGGCGCGCACCACGTTGCCAGAGTCCGCGAGCTTTGAGTGGACTGCGATGTCTTACCAAGAAAAACTCGTCGGTAATACGGTCGTCTTGGTGTTCGCTCTCTCCATTTTGCTAGTGTATTTGGTGCTGGCCGCGCAGTATGAGTCTTGGGCTGCTCCGATTTCCGTCATTTTGGCTGTTCCGTTGGCGTTGGTCGGCACGGTACTTGCCCTCATGGCCACGGGGTTGGCGAACAACATTTACGTGCAGATTGGTTTGGTACTGATGATTGCGCTCGCCTCTAAAAACGCGATTTTGATCGTTGAGGTGGCTCTCGAAGAACAGAAAAAAGGCTTAAATGCGGTTGAGGCGGCATTGAAAGCTTCGCACGAGCGTTTTCGGCCAATCGTGATGACCTCAATTGCGTTTATTTTGGGTGTTGTACCGCTTCTCACGGCGTCAGGTGCTGGGGCCGCTGCGCGGGTATCTATCGGTATCACCGTATTTAGCGGAATGATTGCCTCGACATGTTTGGCCGTAGCCCTGGTACCGGTCTTTTATGTTGAAATTCAAACTTGGGTAGAGAAGCGACAAGCCAAGCATGACGCAAAGGTCGCAGCACGTTTAGCGGCGCATGAACGTGCAATGGCTGCTGACAAAGCCCAGACGCAAAATAATACGACCTCAGATCAATCTCCCACTTAACCCATCATCAGCGGAGTACATAGCATCATGAATCCATCCAGCATCAAAAGCGGCGCTTCCGTTGGTTTAGTGGGTTTAGGTGTGATGGGGCGGGGCGTCGCGCTCAATATTATTAAGAGTGGCTTCAAACTGTTGGGCCGTGATGTCAATCCTGATTCCTTGAGCTGGCTGACTTCAATCGGTGGACATGTCGCCCAGACCCCAGTCGCCATGACAAGTGAGTGCGACGTTATTGTGAGTTTCGTCGTCAATGATGCCCAAACAGAGGATGTCCTGTTTGGTGAACAAGGTCTTGCCGCCACGATGAAACCTGACTCAGTGTTTATCGCATGCAGCACCATGCCGCCCAAGTACGTCAAAGACCTCTCACAAAGGTTGGCAAAACTGAAGATCCACCTCGTGGATGCCCCCGTCAGTGGCGGAAAAAATGGTGCATTAAATGGCACGTTGACGGTGATGATGGCGGGTGATCCTGCTATTTGCGAGCGTGTGCAACCAGTACTGTCGAGTTTTGGCGGTAATATTTTTTCACTGGGAAGCGAGGCGGGTAAAGGCAGCCAGATGAAAGTTATCAATCAGTTGCTGTGTGGTGTGCATATTGCAGCAGCAGCTGAGGCGTTGGCCATGGCAAAGCGCAATGGTTTGCCACTTGATACATCGCTTGAGATTCTCAAAAGCGGTGCGGCATCGAGTTGGATGCTTGCCGATCGCGGTCCTCGTATGGTGACGGAGTCATTTGATGATGTCGCTTCTGCCGTCGACATTTTTGTTAAAGATCTCGGTCTTGTTCTGGATAGTGCACGTCAGTCGACGTTTCCTGCCTCAATGGCACATGCGGCATTTTTACAGTTTATCGAGGCAAGCAGCCACGGCCATGGTCGGCAAGATGATTCAGCCGTGATCCGTAACTATACCGACGCTGCTTAAGCCATTTCGTCTGGCAATGAGGTCATGCGGTTAGGGCGCCATTCAATCGCCGACCTGTGACTGTCGGCACTTTTTAGGCTGATATAGGTAAACTGTCCTTTTTAATCTGTCGAGACTCATTCCATGGCCCGCATTCCTTACGCAGACTTAAACAATCCCGAAGCAAAACCATTGGTTGACCGTATCACCGCTGAACGCGGCGGCGTCTTGCATCTCTATCAAATGCTGTTGCACAGTCCTCCAGTTGCGAGTGGCTGGCTCAACTACCTGACTGCAATCCGTCAGCAGAGTTCTTTGCCAGGTGCTTTGCGCGAGCTTGTGATTATGCGGATTGCGATTGTGAATGGCGCACCCTACGAAGCAGAGCAGCATGCTCCAATCGCCTTGCGCGAAGGCGTCACGCAAGCGCAACTCGATGACTTAACAGAGTGGAAAGCGTCCAAGCAGTTTGACCCGACCCAACGCGCTGTTCTTGCTTATGCGGACGCGATGACCAAAGAGATTCATGTGTCCCCCGAGGTTTTCGCCGGGGTCAAGGCGTTGCTGAGTGAGCGCTTGATCGTCGAGTTAACTGCGACGATCGGCGCTTACAACATGGTTTCACGCTTTTTGGAAGCCTTGCAAATTCATTCGCACGACGTCCGCTAACAAGTTGCCCGCGAGGGCACTTGTTTAGCCAGGTGAATTAGGACGTGTAAAGAGGATAGCCGCCGGGCTCAGCATCCAGCAGTCTGAGCATGGCGTGCCACTCAAGCTCACCATAGGGACGACGCACACCTGGTTGATACAGGTGTGCGGATTTCTCCAGAATTTCTTTGGGAGGAATCGACAAGGCGGCACCTGCCGCCATCGCATCGACTTGCGCTCGGCAAGACATCTCGAGTTGATACATCAAGTTAAAAGCTTGCGGGACGGAGGCACCACTTGTCAGTAAGCCGTGATTGCGCAAAATCATCGCGTTGTGCTGACCTAAGTCTCGCACAAGACTCTCACGCTCAGCCAAATCAATCGCTGGGCCAGCAAAGTCGTGATAACCGATGTGATTGTTAAAGCGACTGGATGTTTGTGTCATTGGTAGCAAGCCACACTCCATCGACGCTACGGCCATGCCGGCACGCGTATGCGTGTGAATGACACAAGCGATGTCAGGGCGAGCGGTATGGATACACCCGTGGATGACATAACCACTTTTGTTGATGCCGTAGTCCGTGTCGGGCTTGCGTACAATCTCACCCTCTACAGTAATGCGCACCAGGCTTGATGCGGTGATTTCCTTGTAAAGCAAACCATACAGGTTAATCAGGAGATCTTCCGTGCCTGGAATTCGGGCAGTGATATGGTTGTAAATCATATCGGTCATGCCGTACTTGTCCATCAAACGGTAGCAAGCCGCTAGGGTCACACGTGTTTCCCACTCTTCAGGGCTGACTTTGCCTTTCAGGGGCTCAAACTGTGTAGAAAATTTGCCGCTCACAATAATCTCCTGTTTATTTTCTAGTGAAATCTTACCTTAGCGCGGAGGTGCCACGATGAGGTCGGACGCATCTAGCGCTTGTTTGTTGAAATAGAGTTCGATATTACGGTACATATGTCCGACGATATGGGGGACGTTGTCGTACACGCCACCGGCCGAATGCGGAGTGGCGACGACCTGATCCATATGCAGCAAAGGGTGGTCGGCACGGGGAGGCTCACCCTCGAAGGTATCGAGGCCGGCGCTCGAAAGCTGCCCCGAGCGCAAAGCATCCACAAGAGCGGTCTCATCAATGAGCTCACCTCTCGCGGTGTTGATCAACATCGCACCACGTTTCATTTTGCCAAAGGTCTGGGCATTGAAGAGGTGCTTGGTATGCTCGGTAAGCGGTGCATGTAGACTTAAAATATCGCTTTGAGAGAGCAGGGTATCAAAGTCTACGTATTGCACGTTCAATTGCTTTTCAATTGCAGGATCCAGACGTGTGCGGCTATGGTAAATGATGTTGACATCAAAACCACCGAGACGTTTGGCGACAAAACGTGCAATATTGCCAAAGCCAAACAGACCGACAGTTTTACCATCAAGTTTGGCGCAGACGGTACGAAGCTCGGAGGCAATCCACTTGCCTTCTTGGAGGCTGCGGTGCGCCAGAGGCAGGCGCCGCGAGGTTGCCAAGATGAGCATCAAGGTGTGCTCAGAGACAGGAATAGACGTCGCACCAGCGGTGATCGCGACAGTGACCCCTGCGCCTTTAGCGGCCTCGAGATCAATTTTATCTACGCCGATTCCCCATTTCTGAATCAACTTTAAGCGTGGTGCCTGCGCGATCATCTCAGCAGTAATAAACGTCCCCGCTGCCATCAAGACATCTGCGTGACGGACCATCTCTAGATGCTCGGACTGTTCATTTGTCTTCGCAAATGCAATCGTAAAGCCTTCTGGTTTGAGGCGATGGATCACTTCAAGGGTCGGTGCCGCCATGGGCGTGAGAAAAGCAATGTGTGGCTGCATGTGAATCGAAAGCAATCAAGTAAGGGGGATTATGTTGTGACGATCGTGATCTCGCCGCGCTCTATTAACAGCACTTTGATATCTTTTTTGACGATTTTTCCGTAACCGGATTTGGGCATCGACTCCCAAAATACGAACTTTCTCGGCCAGCGGTATTTAGCGCATTGTCCTTCGAGATGACCCAATAACTCTGGCGCATCCACTGCGGGTACACCCTCGCGTCTGACAACGACCGCCACGCCAATTTCACCCCATTTTTCATCCGGGACACCAAGGATTGCGATTTCCGCCACGCCTGGGTGTGTGAGGAGCACTTCCTCCACCTCACGTGGATAGACATTTGAGCCGCCTGAAATATACATGTCAGATTCGCGACCGGTAATATAGAGCAAGCCGCGCTCGTCCATGCGCCCCAAGTCACCTGTGTGAAACCAGCCGCCTCGCAAGGCTTTGGTGGTGGCCTCAGGATTGCCATGATAGCCAGCAAATACGGCGGGACCACGACAACAGATTTCACCGATTTCGCCAGCGGCGACAGACTCAAGTTTGTCGTTGAGAATGGCAACTTCCATCCCGACACGCGGTCGACCACAAGAGCCAATGTTTGCATTGGGATCCGTATCATCCTCGCTGTGCATTTCACGGGGGAGAACGGTAATGTTGCCTGTGACTTCGCCAAGACCAAAATATTGAACAAGAACCTTGCCAAGCTTGCGCAGGGCAAGTTTTTGGTCGGCCCGATACATCGGTGCACCTGCGTAAATCACAAAACGTAAAGAGCTGTGATCGTACATATCCACCGCGGGGTGTTCGACCAGCATTTTGATAATGGTCGGCACGGTAAACATATTGGTGACACGGTAACGTTCGACCGCCTGCCAAAATGCGTCAGGATCAAGCTTTTCACTTGGCATTAAAACAGTCGCCGCTCCGCGCGCCACGTTAAGCAGGGCGTGAATGCCCGCACCATGCGACAGAGGGGCGACTGCGATTGAACAGTCTAGTTCCGTTGTGCCGGGAATCAGGTCTGCCAAATGATTGTTGACGACAAACGCCATCTGTCCGTGCGTCAGAATGCCAGCCTTGGGTTTGCCGGTCGTCCCTGAGGTATAAAAAAACCAAAGCGGATCGTCATACGAAACTGTTTCCTCTGCATCGTTTGCGCCCTGATGCTGAGTGATTAACGCCTCATAGGAAAGCTCCCCTAGTCGAGGCTGACCAATCACGATGATGTGTTTCAAAGTGTTTGAGGCTGCTTTCACTGCGTCTGTATGCGCGTGGAAACAATCCTCCACAATCATCGCGACCGCACCACTTGATGCACCGAGATAAGCGACTTCTGGAGGCGTCAGTCGAAAATTAGTCGGCACCCAGACGCAGCCAAGCTTGAACGCGGTCCAGCTGTTTTCAAAGGTCTGGAGATTATTTCTGGACTGCAACAGAATTCGGTCGCCTTTTTTGATACCGTGCGCGCGCAGGGCGCTCACCATGGCATTCACACGATCATTGATCTGTTTCCAGTTCCACGTCTGGTCGCCAAGGATTAACGCCGGACGTTGCGGATATAAGCGGGCGGTGTGCGTCAGTAACCGCCCCAGATTCATCGACTGCGCAGCGTTCACGTAGACTCCAGCACACTCAGGTAGTTGGCAACGGCTGCGCCGCCCATATTAAAGACTGCGCCCATGTTGGCTCCCGGAATCTGCATATCCCCTGCGGTCCCGGTGAGTTGCATGGCTGCCATGACGTGTTGGGAAACACCCGTAGCGCCAATGGGGTGTCCGCGTGACTTGAGACCACCAGAAGGATTCACGGGCAGTTTGCCATCCTTGGTCGTCACGCCGTCCAGAATGACGCGTGCGCCCTGACCGTGAGGCGCGAGCCCCATGGCTTCGTATTCCAGCATTTCGGCAATCGTAAAGCAGTCGTGGGTTTCAACAAACTTCAAGTCGTTGAGTGAACTCCCCGCATCGGCAAGACCTTTTTGCCACGCCAACGCAGCACCTTCAAAGCGCGTCGCATCGCGTCGGGAAAGGGGAAGAAATTCGTTGACATGTGTTCGGGAGCGCCAACGCACGGCTGGAACTTTTGCACCCGACAAGGGTTCATTCGATAACACCAGCGCAGCCGCACCGTCAGAAACGAGTGAGCAGTCCGAGCGTTTGAGTGGTCCCGCGACAAAAGGATTTTTTTCGGAAGGCGTCCGACAAAAATCAAAGCCCAAGTCCCGTCGCATGTGCGCATACGGGTTGTGCATGCCGTTGGCATGATTCTTGGCGGAGATTGCCGCTAGGGCATCTGATTGATCGCCAAAGCGCTCAAAGTACTGGCCAGCAATTTGACCAAACACCCCGGCAAAACCACCCTCAGTGTGTCCCTCTTCTTTGACGAAAGAGGCCTTGAGCAAAATGTCACCAATCTCTTTGTTTGGCAGGGTATTCATTTTCTCCATGCCGACTACTAATGCGCGTTTGATCCGTCCGCTTGCCAGCGCATCCAGAGCGGCCCAGATCGCCGCTGAACCTGTTGCACAGGCATTTTCCATCCGAACAGAGGGTGTGTGACGGAACTCAGGAATTGCAATGCTCATCAGGGCGGCGCTAAAGTCTTGTTGAACAAAACCCGCATTAAAGTGACCGACAAAAATTCCATCAATGTCGCCAGGCTCGAGACCCGCGCTTGCGATAGCCGGTAACGCGGCCTCTCGGATCAGCTGGTCAAAGTCCATGTTGTCAAGCTTGCCGAAGGGGGTGTGGCCCCAACCAACGATGTAAGGTTGCTTCATGTTTGTTTCCTTAGATCGAGCCGGTTTGGCTCTTGCGCAGCGTAGGAATCCCCACGCCAGAGGCGTCAAAGCCGCCATCGACGGCGATGCATTGACCATTGATAAACGATGCGGCAGGGCTGCAAAGAAAGCCGACTGCTTCAGCGATTTCTTCAGTTGTCGCGTATCGGTTCATGGGAATCGTGTCGTAATAGTCAGAGCGAATCGCAACACTGTGAACAAGCTTGGCCATGTCGGTATCGACCGGGCCAGGCGCGACAACGTTAGCGCGAATGCCGATCGTGCCGAGCTCGACAGCTTGTTGCTTGGTGAGATGAATAATTGCAGCCTTACTCGTGCCGTAAGCGACTCGCAATGTGCTGGCGCGCAAACCTGAAATGGAGGCAATGTTGACGATCGAGCCACTCCCTTGATTTTTCATATAGGGAATACAGGCTTGCGAGCACAAAAAAGCGCCATCCAGGTTAGTGCCCATGACCGTGCGGAATTCTTCGAAGCTGGTGTCCAAGAGCGGTTTAAACACCGCGACCCCTGCATTGTTAACGAGGGCGTCAATACGACCGAATTTTGCCGCCACGAGATCAATGGCCGTTTGCACTTGGTCGGGTTTCGAAATGTCGCAGGTCAGGGCGAGCACGCGGGTGGGCGCATTGAGCTCGGACTCAGTCGTTTTGAGCGTTGTCGCCTCAATATCCAGAAGCGCTACGCGGTAGTCGTGTGCAAGAAACCATTTTGCAATCGCGAGGCCAATACCGCGGGCACCGCCCGTAATAACAGCAACAGGGTTATTAGATGTAGTTGAGGACAAGGTTGGCTCCAATATTAGAATTAATGTCGACAGAGTCAGACTTTACCAAATCGCGCTAAAGTAGGATAACTATAAATAGGAAGTTCCTCATGAGTCTGAATGAATGACAGGACAAGGCGCTGCGATTGCCCCCAATATCTTTGATGGATTCGCGGATACACGACTGTTACTTCCTCTCGTACTCGGCAATCTTTTGTCGCAAAATCTTTGGGATTTTAGTGCGCGTATACAAGCCAAGATGGTGGCTGAGGACACTAGCGCGCACGGAGATGAAGACCCGCTTAAGTTTGTTCGGGCGATTCAAAAGCAGTTAGATCGCCACTTTAAGCATCTCCATCCAAGTCAAGTGGCTGATATTTATGGCGAACTCTCGTTAGCGGATGAAAGGCTGCGACTCGGAAATAGGATAGTCGATCAAGCGCTCGAGACAATTGAGGCGAGCTTTTTGCAGCGCATCAATGATGGTTCTGTGCCCCGGGATGCCTTGGAGCCCTTGATGGCGCGAATCAAGCTTGGTTACTTTCCCGCATTTTTTTATGGAAATATTGATATTGTCTTGGCCAATAAGACTTTATTAGGTCAAAAATCCAGTGCCCCGAAGGGGGTGACCTCTTGTTTGGATGAGGTGGCTATTTTTGCGTCTTTAGCGATGACAATGCCTGGAGGCAGCGTCGCCAACGTTATCTCACTATCAAGTGCGGCGCATTACACCGCCTTTGGCTGGCTGCCCAACGGTGAGGCCTGGTGGCTATACGGTAAAAATAAACTCTATTCCAGACAAGACTGGTCTGATCTTGTCACACAGCAATTCAATGGGGATGCTCAACAAGCTTTTGATTTTTATTTAAAAGATATTGAGCGTGTCGTCTGTGTCACAGGTACCTTTGATCTCACTTCAGGGCAAACAAGCATCTCTCAAGAGCATCTTGCCGAGATTCTGGCACAGTTAGATCATTTTTTTGGGGTGCGTCTGACACAAATGACCGACGGAATATCTAAGCCACGGAACACTGAACATGCATCACCGTTCGCACCTATATTGCGAGCCTTGCTTGGCTCGCAGTCTCTTGAGTGGACACGAGAGTATTTGTTGACTCAGCAGGATTCTCGTCTTTTGGAGGTTCTATATTCCTTTCGGTCGCTCGAACTGCAAGATCTTTCTCCGTATCTTAACGTTGCCCGTCAACAGCCACTTTGTAAGGTGTTGGGGCGTTCGTTGACAACGCGTCAAGAGGCTATTGATCTCGTCAAAAGTATAGAAGGATGCGCCTCTATTTTTAAAGATCGCAACCGCATTGCGATGCCTGACGAAACGCTTCGATTAAAAACGGGTACAGACAGGGACAAGGCGTTGCTTTTGCATACGCTGATAGAGCATGTTTGTTCATTGACATCAGTGAGTGAACGGGTCGTCACTTTATTGACTGACGAGGATAGTTTTGTTTGCATTGAAAGTTTTTGTTTCAGTCTTAAAACACTCAGCCCTGTGACTCGTCCAATCACAGGCATCGTGGCGCAACTCTCTGATGGCGCTTGATTCTTGATGTCTGTGCCAAAAGCTGCCTATCCTGTTTCGGATGAGACTGTGCCACGCCATGAAAAGTGGGTGGTTTATTGTGTCGCGTTTGCTGCGTTTACCTTTCAGTTTGAAGCATTCGTGATTAGCGTTGCTTTACCTGACATGGCGAGGGAGCTGGGCACTTCGTCGACAGAGATTTCCTTTGTTGTCATTGCCTATTTATTGGCAGCAACTGTGTCTTTTCTTCCAGCAGGGCGGTTGGGTGATCGCTATGGCTTACGTCGGATCTTTCTTTATGGTGCACTTGTGGCGTGCGCGGGTACCCTGTTGAGTGGCATTTCGTTTAGTTTGCCTCTGTTGTGGATCAGTCGACTGATCACAGGAGTGGGGATGGGGGCGCTTGTTGCCGTCAGCTACGCCATGATTCCCGCATGGATCAATCAAAAAAGACTTGGGTGGGGTTACGGCATGCTTTCTTTAGGGGCCGGCCTTGGCATGATTGCAGGTCTTCCTATTGGTGGCTTGCTTTCTCATTATCTTGTTTGGCAGTGGATTTTTCTAGCAAGCCTCCCGATTTTTGTAGTGTTAATCGCAGTCGCTTATCATCACTTGCCACGGCACAAGTTGTCTGGTGTTCTCACCCCATCGCAGCCTGGCTTGGATTGGATAGGGCTATTGTTATTTTCTCTATTGTTATCTTGCCTGATGCTCATGATGAGTCTTGTTGCGGAATATGGTTGGACTTCGCGTCTAATTATTTCTTTGCTGTTGACGATTTTAGTGTCGGCGTGTGCGTTGCTATGGCGTGCATATAGAGGACGATTGCTGCTGTCGCCCGAGCTATTTCGATGCGCAGGATTTTTCTTGTCATTGTTGGCGTTGTTTCTGTTTCAGTTCGTCAGTAGTGGAATACGATTTTTAATGCCTTTTTATCTTGAACTGAGTGTTGGTTTGACGGTTCTCATGAGCAGTGCATTGATGCTGATTTACCCTCTGTCGTTTGCTCCAATAGGAGTCTGGGCCGGACGACTCGCTGATCGAGTGGGCTCTCGCTTGATGGTGCTTCTAGCGCTTGGTTTAGGCACATTCATTTGCGCACTCTATGTTGGTGCTCTCTCAAAACTTAATATATTGATGTTTAGTTTGTTTATGTGTGGTTTTGGAGTGGTGTGCGCGCTATTTTCACCTCCGAACAATCGGCTCATCATGTCGAGCGTACCTGCTCAAAATCGTGGAGAGGCTAGTGCACTTTTGCCCGTTGCACTCAATATGGGAAGTTTGTTAGGAATTAGTTTTTTCGAGAGCGTCTTTAGCCTGCGCTTTACTCAAGAAGCTGGGCAATCATTAGAGAAGTTCGCCTCCACAGAAGGGGCGCAACAGATCGTCTTGGATGGATTCAAACATGCTTTTTTATTCGCAACTTTGATTTTTTTAATGACGTTTTTGGCTGTTTTTCTTTTTAATCATTCACGAGAAAAATAAAAAGCGCGCAAATCAGCCGAGGCGATATTTGCGCGCATTGAATGCTAAAGCGTGAGGGGTTATTCTTTTTTATTCATAAATTCGATCAGATCTGAAAACGTCTTTTTGTAATCGATCATTTCTTGATCCATTTCTTTGGGGCCGCGAACATCTAAAACCATTCCATTTTTGAGTGCAAACTCAGCAAACTCCTTGCTTTTTGCGACCCTAAGCGAGGCGGCCACAAGTTTGTCCAGTGTCTCTTTAGGGATGCCTTTGGGCGCAACGACGCCATAGTCAGCCGGCAGCGTCACGTTATAGCCCGCTTGCACCACGGATTCGGCATTTGGAAACTGTGCGTATTTTTCTTTGGAAAATGAGGCCAATACTCGAACCGTTCCTGCATCGACGTGCGAACGGACTGTGGGCGCGTAGCCGGAGGTGGCCTCAACACGACCGCCAAGTAAGGCGACCAGTGCTTCGCCTCCACCCCCAGTAAAAGGAACTGTTGCAATTCTAACTTTGGCGACTTTGTTGAGCTCTTGAATCACGAGATCGGGCGCGGTCCGATATCCGGATACTGCAATTCGAATTTTGCCTGGATTTTTGCGAGCAGCATCGAGCAAGTCCTCAAGCGTTTTGTAGGGTGAGTCGGCTTTGACCGTGATGATGGCGGGGATATCAACAAGCGAGACGATTGACTGATAATCGGCTGGACTTTTCCACGCCAGCGCTTTGTTGACGAGCGGTTGATATGCCATAGAGCTATTAGAGCTCAGGCCAATCGTGTAACCGTCAGGTTTGGCACGAATCACTTGCCCCACACCAATCGTTGCAGAGCCGCCAGGCTTGTTTTCAACGTTGACGGTTGCGTTGAGCTCTTTGGCCAGTTGACTGGAGAATTGTCTTGAAAGGGGGTCTGTGGAACCACCCGGGTTGTAGGGGACGATAAAAGTGATGTCTCGACTAGGATATGTTTGCGCCAGGGAAGGCGTCGCGCTCAACACTGCAAGCGCTAGAGTGGCCATCTGTGCTGATAATTTAATCAATGACATTGTCTGCTCCGTTGGTGATCTGTTTAGCAATGAGAACCTTTGACTTGCGCTTGCCTCATGCCCTGTGGTTTTTTTTAGTGTTTCCCCAGTATGCCTAAGATCTAGCGGATATGCCAGCGTGATAACCCATGGTTCCGTGATGTGGAAAAGAACTCAAAATGACGAGCCTTCTGAGGAGATTCAATAGAAAATGTAGGCATATTGACTGTGGATAATCGGAATCAACTCATGACGACATCGTCTAAAAAAAGTGCAAGCGAAAAGATTGCGTCGTTTGTTGTGAACTTTGATCCGGCCGTCATTTCACCTGCCTGTCGGCACATTGCGGCGCGGGCCGTCTATGACACACTGGTCTGCGCACTTGCTGGAGTCAATGAACCTGCATCGGTTTTGTGTTTGAAATATGCGCAAAATCATACGGCCCCCCGTATGGCGACTGCTTGGGCAACGGGAGATTGCCTGTCGATTGAAATGGCGGCACTCGTCAATGGCACCACTGGTCATGCGCTTGATTTTGATGATGTTTCGTCACCCTTACGGGGTCACCCCACTGTCGCCATCATTCCTGCCCTGTTAGCACTCGGAGAGAGTATTGGTGCCCAGGGGCGCTCAGTGATTGATGCGTATGTTGTCGGGTTCGAAGTCACTTTACGCCTGGCGCGAGCAATGGTCGATGATCACTATGCTCGAGGCTGGCATTCGACCGCCTCTGTCGCGAGTTTTGGTGCGACGGCCGCTTGTGCATATTTGCTCAAGCTCACTCATGCTCAAACGGTGAACGCGCTGGGTATAACCGTTTCTCAAGTCGCCGGGACGCGACAAAATTTCGGCACAATGTCTAAGCCTTTGCAAGCAGGTCAAGCCAATGCGATCGCTTTGCGCGCAGTGTCCTTGGCAGAGCTTGGCTTTGATGCGTCTGTGCAGGCGATGGACGGAAAACAAGGCTATACCGCACTCTACGCCGATGCGCTTGACATACACGCTCAGCTAGACGATCTGGGTTGCGTACCTTTAGAAATAGAGCGCAGCGGTATTGAAATTAAAAAATATCCGCTTTGCTACGCCACACATCGCACGATTGACGGATTGCTGGATATCTTAAGTGAGTATTCGATCACGCTTAATGACATTGAACGTGTCGACATTCAAACCAATTTTCGGGCAACGGTTCCACTGATTTACAGTCAACCAAAAACGGGATTGGAAGGGAAGTTTAGTATGCAATACGCAGTCACCGCAGCTTTGCTAGACGGTGTGGTGTTGCTCAGTAGTTTCGATGATGCGGCAGTGCAGCGACCGATTGTGCAATCATTCTTATCACGCGTGCATGTGACCGAAGGGACACCACCGATGTTTCCCCGTTGGGCGAACATCAGCATTCAGCTGCGTGATGGAAGAGTGATTCAAAAACGTGTTGAACGCTTACGCGGAAGTACAGAATATCCGCTTAGTGATGCGGCGCTCGTCGAGAAAGGGAGAGATTGCTGCGCTTATGGCGGCGGTCATGTATCCGCGACAGATTTGGCTGACAGCTGCTTTGCACTTGATCAACTGCCCGTCAGTGGCTTGATTGCGGTACTGACGGAGCAGTGTCGTGTTTCGCTCTAGGCAAGCGGCAGTGTAAAGACATTTTTGGAACCAGGACGTGCGAGCATCTTGGCATACCAAGCCTCAATATGCGGTCTAGCTTTTGAGGGCAGATTGAGTCCAAACCAGCGGTGAATTTCACAAGCCATTGGAATGTCTGCCATGGTGAGTGTTTTGCCGGCGACATATTCGGTCGTGCTTAAATGCGCCTCAAATCGGTCTAGCAAGATTTCTGTACCGGAAATTGAGGCTTCTACTTTTTTCATGTCGCGCTCAGCTTCTGGGACACGGATGAGTTGCCAGAAAGCATCGCGACCAGAGGGGCTAAACGTGGTTTGTTGCCAGTCCATCCAGCGCTCAGCGTTAAAACGCGCTTGCAAGTCGCTTGGATATAAATTTCCTAAAGAGTGCTTGGCGCAGAGGTAGCGCACAATGACGTTTGATTCCCACAGGGTAAAGTCACCTTCAACGAGTGTTGGGACGACAGAGTTGGGATTCATGGCGATGTATTCGGGCGTTTTTGTGACACCAAAAGCACCACCTGCATCGATGCGCTCAAACTCTAGGCCAAGCTCTTGCGCAGTCCAGACAGCTTTGCGAACGTTGATAGAGGTAATGCGTCCCCAGATTGTTAACATTTTTTATTTTCCCAAGTAATGGTGACTGATCGTTGATATGACTATTTTATAAAATCAATGAGTGTGTTGAAGTCAGGAATCGAAACAGAAATCCGGTCTGGCTGTTCGCGCCATACGATTTCAGGAAAGCGTTGCTGGGTGAGCACTAGACGTTGTTTGACTGCGCTGAGATTTTTTGTGCGCAGTGCGATCGCACCGAAAAAACTTTCTCTTGCTGTGTTTTCTTGAACGAGCTGTCCATAGCATTGCTTATATTGTGCGTGTGTGACAAAAACAAGCGAATACTTTTTAGCTTGGATACGCCATTCACCGCGAGTCCCTTTTTTCAAGGTCCCTCCCGAAGCTAAAAGATATTTTTTAGCCTCAGCTGCTGGATCCCTGGCCACAATCAAAAACGCGGCAGTACGTATAGTTTTGTTGGCATGGGACTGCCATTCTTTGCGCCAAACAAGCTCAGGCGTCAGGTGCTGGCAAAAATACACTCGGCCTGCCGAATACGTACCGGCCTCAAAGCGCGTGGTACGAAAGCTCGCTGCATAGGTTGCACCGTCAAGTTCAACCGGGCGAGAAAAGGCCTGTACGGGTTGGACGGCGAGCCCCGCTTGCGTGAGCGCTTGGTAGGTCTGATCTGCATGATTGGTTTGAAATACCAGTCCGTCGATTCCGACCGGGCTGTCCAAAACCTCTTGCCTCAGTGTGTCGGTGTCAGTAGGCAATCCGACAATTTCGACATAATCATCTTCTAGCACGATCAAGTGATTGATTGAGCCCAAGGAGTGACGGCCACGTGGTGTGAGAGAGAAACCCAGCGACTCGAAAATCGCTTGGGCACGATCCATCTCAAAGTGGACATTAATGACCGTATGATCCAGAGCTAAGGCGAGGTTGGTTTTCATATGGGAGGATTTTTCAATCAGAGGATGAGAGTTTGAGCGTGGCAATTACGGGTGCATGATCTGAGGGTTGTTCAAGCGCACGCGGTCCTTTATCAATCACGCAAGCCGTGCAGTACGGCACCAGCGAGCCTGACAGCAGTACATGATCAATCCGCATACCTGCGTTGCGCTTAAAGCCATTCATTCTGTAGTCCCACCAACTAAAGGATTTTGGTGGTTGATCAAACAGTCTAAAAGCATCGTGAAAGTCGAGCTCTAAAAGAGCGTTGAGGGCCGCACGCTCAGGAGGAGAGACTAAGATTTGTCCCACCCATTTGGCCGGATCATGCACATCCTCATCCGCAGGAGCGATGTTGTAGTCGCCGAGTATGGTGATAAAGTCGTGAGCGGATTTTTCTTGTGCAAGCCAGCTCTCAAGCGCTTTAAACCAAGAGAGCTTGTAGACATATTTCTCGCTATCAACGGCCTGACCATTTGGGCAATAGGCACAAATCACACGTATGGAGCGATCTCCAAACGGAAGAGTGACGGCAACAATACGTTGCTGGGGATCCTCAAAGCCGGGGATATTGCGAACAATATGCTCACCAGGTTGGCGGGAAATGACGGCGACGCCGTTGTAGGTTTTTTGCCCAGTCCACGCGGCGTGATACCCAATCTCGGTAAAAGCTTCCAGAGGAAACTTGTCGTGATCGAGCTTGAGTTCCTGCAGGCAGAGTGCATCAACTGGATTTGCGGATAACCAGTCGAGCACTTGGGGCAGGCGAACCTTGAGAGAGTTGACGTTCCAGGTAGCGAGTTGCATGGCACAGTTTTAAATGGCGATTGCCGTTGTGCCAGATTCTAAACTGCTATTTACCTGTATAGATGCGCTGCACGCGTTTTACGTTGCATAGAAGCTCATAGGCGATCGTATTGGCACACTGTGCAACTGTGTTGATATCTATTTGAGGCCCCCAAAGCTCGACTCGACTGCCGATTCCCGCCTCAGGAAGTGAAGTCAGGTCTACGTTGAGCATATCCATTGACACCCGCCCGATCAGCCGCGATGGCTGGCCATCGATGGCCACGGGTGTGCCAGTTGGAGCGCTACGGGGGTAGCCATCCGCATAGCCGAGCGCAACGAGTCCGACCCGAGTGGGTTGTTCTGCGATAAACGTGCCACCGTAACCAAGTGCCTCTCCGGGCTGGAGTGTTTTGACAGCAAAGACTTCGCTTTGTAAACACATGACGGGCAGAAGTTTATGTTCTGGGTGTTGTTCAAGGTACGAGGCAGGTAGCGGGTTCGCTCCATATAAAAGGATGCCGGGTCTGGCCCAATCCCGTTTTGCGCTCGGCCACGCTAACACTCCTGCTGAGTTACACA
Organism: Burkholderiaceae bacterium; assembly: GCA_030158305.1. Lineage (GTDB taxonomy): Bacteria > Pseudomonadota > Gammaproteobacteria > Burkholderiales > Burkholderiaceae_B > Zwartia. Next base: position 22,382 of record JAOATE010000018.1, on the reverse strand, counting down.
AGCTGCGTGCACCCGGTAAATGTTGCGTGGCGAGTTCAAAAGCCTCAATTTGCTCTGCAGTTGCTGCTTCGTCTGGTTCGTCAGCCCGGGCAAAATGAGACATGAGAGTGATAGAAGCGACAGCAGGACATGCAGCCAGTCGCGCATAAGCGTCGGAGACTTCGCTCAGTGGAAAGCCTGCACGATGCATGCCGGAGTCGACTTTGAGCCATACGTGGATGCTCGCAGAGGGGAGGTCACAGCCTGCAAACATATTAATTTGAGAGCCTTGGTGAACGGCCACCCAAATGCTGTTGGCGAAAGAGTCCTGGAGTTCCTGTACGTCAAAGCAGCCTTCAAGCACGAGAATAGGGCGGGTGATACCGGCTTGCCTCAACTCAAGCGCCTCGCTCATCAGCGCGACGGCAAAACCGTCCGCGCTATCTGCGAGTGCTTGCGCGCAGGTAACAGCGCCATGCCCGTAAGCATTCGCCTTGACAACCGCTAGTGCCCGTCCTTGGTGAACGTGTTTAGCTGTGAGATAGTTTTGGCGAAGCGCTGCCAAATCAATTAATGCTCGTGAAGGTCGTGTCATTCGTTTGTCGCAGTTTTTGTCGAGTGAGTGCGGCTCCTAGGCAGGTAATGCGATAGCGCGCGCAGCTAAACCAGAGTGTGCTGCACGATAGCGACTGACCGCAAGACCTTCGGTGCTGATTTCAGGACTCTTTCCTGTCAAGATGTCTGCAATCAGCTTTCCCGATCCACAGGCCATCGTCCATCCTAAGGTGCCGTGCCCTGTGTTGATAAAGAGATTGCGCAAAGGACTCGCGCCAATAATGGGGGTGCTGTCTGGGGTCATGGGGCGTAAGCCTGTCCAGAAAGAGGCTTTTTTGACGTCCCCTCCCGGAAACAGATCTGTCACGACTTTTTCGAGGGTGGCGCGCCGCTTGGGGTTCAGTCGAAGGTCAAAGCCACTGAGTTCAGCCATGCCGCCTACTCGAATACGCTGATCAAAACGTGTCACAGCGACTTTGTAGCTTTCGTCGAGTACGGTGGACTGAGGCGCGAGGCTTTCGTCAATCAGAGGAACGGTTAAGGAATAGCCCTTGACCGGATAGACAGGCAGATCGATGTTCACAGGCCCCAACAAATCTCTGGAGTAGCTGCCCAGCGCCACCACATAGCGATCCGCAACTAGAGTTTCTTGACCAACTCTGACGCCTTTGATGGAATCGCCTTCTTGGAGAAGTTGATGAATGTCTTTACCGTAAATGAACTTGACGCCGAGTGACTCAGCCATGGCGGCAAGTCGGGTGGTAAAGAGATTACAGTCGCCGGTTTCATCGTTAGGGAGTCTTAAGCCGCCCACTAAAAGATTCGTTGAGTTTCTTAAGCCGGGCTCCACAGCGGTCAGTTCGTGTTTGCGAAGCAACTCATAAGGCACGCCACATTCTTTTAAGACCTCAATGTCACGGCTCGCTGCATCGAATTGCTCTTGAGTACGAAATAATTGCAATGTTCCAGCCGTGCGTTGTTCATACTGAATGCCAGTGTCCGCACGCAGATTGTCTAGGCAATGGCGACTGTACTCAGCCACACGCATCATGCGTTCTTTATTGATGACATAGCGCTCCGCGGTGCATTGACGCAACATACTCGCCATCCACTTAAGTTGCCACAAGCTACCATCTAGTCGTATTGCAAGGGGGGCATGCTCTTCAAACATCCATTTCAGCGCTTTGAGGGGAATACCAGGCGCCGCCCATGGAGACGAGTAACCAGGCGAGACCTGACCCGCATTGGCAAAGCTTGTTTCGTTTGCTGGGCATAGCTGTCGGTCAACGACCGTGACCTCTGCGCCTGCTTTTGCAAGATAGTAGGCTGTAGTTGTGCCGATGACGCCGGCGCCTAAAACGACTACTTTCATGGTCAAGACCTCGTTATTCAGGGAATAACTGAAGTTTAGAGATAGGTTGGTAGTGTTTTTTTTTGATTTTTTTCTTAAAAATTATAAAAATCACTTTTTTTGTTGCTTTTTGTCCAATCGGACAGAGAAAATCAACTAATTGCAGTATTTGTTGAATGGATACGATTAATTGTTTGACTGTGGTTGCTTTCGCACGTAAACTCAACAGGCAAGATTCTCAAGCGACGCGGTTTTTGTACCTAGGCTGTCGCCCTTAATGGTAAGCAGTGGTGTCTATCCCTTCCTTGATCATCTAGCACGCTGGGCGTTTTTGCCCGATTTTTATATTTATCAAGGAAGTTCGAAATGGCAACTGGTGTCGTGAAGTGGTTCAACGCCGAAAAAGGTTATGGTTTTATTATGCCTGACGGCGGCGGCAAAGATTTGTTCGCTCACTATTCAGAAATTCGTTCGAGCGGTTACAAGACCCTCGAAGAAAATCAGAAAGTCAGCTTTGAAATTGGTCAGGGCGCTAAAGGCCCAAGCGCGACCAACATTCAAGTGCTGTAATTCTGCACTGACAGCGTCTGATTATTCAGACGCATGTCACTAAGCCCTGTATCGCGCAAGTGATGCAGGGTTTTTTCTTGCGTAGTTTTTATTATCTCCATGTTTTTCTATAAGCGAAAAAAGATGACCTCTGCTTCTGTCCAGTTTCTGACCTCGCGTCGTTCACAAAAACTTGTACAAGCACCCGGACCAAATCCTGAGCAGCTACAGCAATTGCTTGCGACGGCCGTTTGTGCACCGGATCATTCAGCTTTACGCGCATGGCGCTTTGTGTTGATTGAACAACAGAATATCGCAGCCTTGACAGATTTAGCGATAGGCGCCACACGGCGCTCTGGTCGCGAAGTGACTGAGCAAAAAGAGCAGAGCACACGCAAATGGCTGTCTTCAGTGCCGCTGTTGATCGGGCTCGCCTACAAAATTTCGCATGACAATGAAAAAGTCCCCGAGATTGAGCAAACGCTTTCAATGGGCGCTGCGGTGATGAACATCCAAAATGCCGCGCATATGATGGGTTTCTCGACATACTGGAGTACAGGTTTAGGGACTTACACCGATGAGGTGCCTGAAGCGCTCGGACTCGACACGCTTGACTATCGCTTTGTTGGTTTCTTGGCTGTTGGGACACCGAGTGTCAAGCTGCCGCCAGCCCAGCGTCCTGATCCCGCGACCATGACAACGACTTGGCAACCCTAAAAATGCGGAATTAACCTGCGGCCTGAACGCGCTTAAGTCTGAGCGCGTTCATCACCACAAAGACGCTCGAGCAAGCCATTGCCCCTGCTGCGAACACTGGCGAAAGAAGCACGCCAAAGCCTGGGTAAAGGACACCAGCTGCAACGGGGACTAATGCTGCGTTATAGGCAAAGGCCCAGAATAAATTCTGATGGATATTTTTAAGCGTGGCGCGTGAGAGTTTGACTGCCGTCGCCACTCCCATCAGATTGTCAGACATCAATACAACCGAAGCCGCCTCGATCGCGACATCCGTGCCCGACCCAATCGCAATCCCCACATCTGCGGTCGCGAGAGCGGGTGCATCATTGATGCCATCTCCGACAAACGCAATCACATGCTTGTCTGCTCGCAGTTTCAATAACTGATCGACTTTGCCCTCTGGTAATACTTGGGCGTGTATCTCGTCGATGCCGAGTTGAGAGGCAACGGCTTGCGCAGTGCCCGGGTGGTCTCCAGTGATCATCACTGTTCGGATACCAAGTGTTTTCAGAGCGCTGATGGCGAGTGTTGCACTGGGTTTGATAGGATCGGAAACCGCCATCATCGCGGTTAGTTGACCATCAATTGCGAGGTAGATAGGGGTCTTGCCTTGAGCAGCCCATCGCTCAGTCAACTCAGTCTGCGCCTCAGTGCGAATGCCATGTGAAAACATAAAATGTTGAGCGCCAGCAAGCAGTGCTTTATTGGCAACGGTCGCGCTCACACCAGCTCCGCTTGTGGCGTTAAAGTTGAGTGCGGCGGGTAAAGCAAGTCTCTCTGCGGCTGCCGCAGAAACGATGGCCTGAGCGATGGGGTGCTCTGAGTGAAGTTGCATGGCAGCGGTCCAACTCAGCACAGTCGCGCGGTCATGATGAGGATCTATCACCACCAGGTCAGTTAACATTGGCTTGCCTTGTGTCAGCGTGCCTGTTTTATCAAAGGCAATGACAGTCACATCTCGCAGGCGCTGCAAGGCATCACCTTGACGAAACAGCACCCCCAGCTCTGCAGCGCGGCCGGTGCCCACCATGATGGACGTCGGTGTAGCAAGACCCATGGCACAGGGGCATGCAATGATCAGCACGGCCACCGCGTTGACAAGCGCATAGCTCACACTCGGTGAGGGACCGAATACTAACCAAAGCAGAAACGTCACTAGTGCGCACAGCATAATCGCCGGCACAAACCGTGCCGTCACTCGGTCAACCACTGCTTGTATCGGCAGCTTTGCACCTTGGGCGTTTTCGACCATGCGGATGATCCGGGCCAGTACGGTTTCTGCGCCTGTATGCGTTGTTCGATACGAAAAACTTGTTGTCGTGTTGAGCGTACCCGCCGAGACTCGGTCACCTGTATGTTTCGTGACTGGAATGGGCTCGCCAGTAATCATCGATTCGTCCAGATAAGGCTGCCCCTCGGTCACCACACCATCAGTGGCCACTTTTTCTCCGGGACGAACCAAAATCAAATCTCCGGGCTTCACCAGATCAATATTGACGTCGGTTGCGACGCCGTTCGCCAGCACACGCGCTTGTCTGGGCTGCAGACCCACCAGATGTTTGATGGCTGATCCTGTTTTTCCGCGCGCGCGCGACTCAAGCACACGTCCAAGCAAGATCAGCGTCACAATCACGGCCGCCGCTTCAAAGTAAACGTGACGGGCTCCTTCCGGCAGCCATTCTGGGGAAAAAGTGGTCACCATCGAATAGAGCCATGCACTGGACGCCCCGAGCGCGACCAAAGAATTCATGTCGGGTCCGAGTCGCCAAAGTGCCGGAAAGCCTTTAGTAAAAAAACTTCTTCCTGGTCCCACCAGAATGAGTGTGGTGAGCAGGGCCTGCAACCACCAGCTGCGCTGCATGCCAATCGTGTCTTGGATCAGGTGATGAATCGGCGGGAAAAGATGTGAGCCCATTTCCAGGATAAAGACCGGCAAGGTCAGTATCAACGCCATGCTAAATGCGCGATTCAGTACGTTTGCCTCTTGTTTTTGCTCAGCGGCGAGTCCATCTTCTGTTGCTTTGGCACCATCAATATAGGAGGCTTCGTAACCGGCTTTTTCAGCGGCCAGGACGAGCGCAGCAATCATTGACTGTGGATCATTGACGGATGGTGTAAAAGTGAGTGAGGCGCGATGTGTGGCCAGATTGACATTCGCCTGTGCCACTCCGGGTACGCCTTCCAGGGCTTTCTCAACCCGTAGGACACAGGAGGCACACGTCATCCCCTTGATCGCCAGTTCGACAGGGCGGTCTGGTGTCTTTGGGGAGGTTTGTTCTAACATGGGCTGCTCATCACGCGATTTTGTTGCATTTTTACTTTAAGGAATTTCATCATGACCTCATTCCAAGTAATTGATATGACTTGTAATCACTGTGTGAAATCGATCACGTCCAGTGTACACACTGTGGCGCCGGAGGCGAGTGTTTTGTGTGATGTCGCGACGCACACCGTTACCGTATCAGGCACCCATGACGACAAGTTAGTGGAAAAAGCGATCAAAGAGGCTGGCTATACGCCTATCCGTCAGGCATTGGTGAAATAGGATAAATAGATAAAAACTACCAAGATAAATATTTTGTTTCAAAAAGCTATCAATAGATTAAATAAATATAATTTCACTATTTGATAGTATGTGTTTATTCTTTGCGTATGTCTAATCACAACTGTGATTGGGATTCACACCGTTATTTAAGTCGGTGCAGTGATCGCTTCGTGACCGACGTGTCGTCAAGGAATAAGCATGCAAACACTTCACACAGATGTTGTCATTATTGGTGCTGGAACAGCCGGATTGGCCGCTTATCGAGCCGCGATCGCCGCAGGCAAACAGGCCCTCATCATTGAAGGCGGAGCCTATGGCACGACCTGCGCCAGAGTAGGGTGTATGCCCTCCAAACTTCTGATCGCAGCTGCTGAGGCTGCGCATGCCGCAAATCACACCTCTGCTTTTGGTGTGCATGTTGACGGTTCAGTGCGGATTAATGGTCGTGAGGTCATGGAGCGCGTTAAGCGTGAGCGTGATCGTTTTGTTGGGTTTGTTTTAGAGAGTGTTGAAAATATTCCCGCTGAACACAAACTCCGTGGCTATGCGAGGTTTACTGCACCAGGCGTGTTGGCGGTTGATCAGCACACCGAAGTGCATACTAAAAGCGTCGTCATCGCAACGGGCTCAAGCCCTTCAGTGCCTCCACCCTTTAAAGGTCTGGGAGATCGTCTCGTCATCAATGACGACGTCTTTTCCTGGGATGACTTACCCAAACGTGTTGCAGTTTTTGGTCCCGGGGTCATTGGTCTTGAAATTGGACAGGCGCTGGCGAGACTCGGGGTCACCGTGCGCATATTTGGTGTCAGTGGTTCGCTTGCAGGGATGAGTGATCCTGCGGTACGTCAGGTGGCCAAAAAGATTTTTCAGCAAGAGTTCTACTTGGATCCTGATGCGCGTGTGCTCGACACTAAGCGCGTGGGCGATGAGGTGGAAATCCGCTATGTCGCGCTCGACAATACGGAAAAAACAGAGCGTTTTGATTATGCGCTGATTGCCACTGGGCGTAAGCCAAATCTTGACGCATTGGGCTTGGAACGGGCAGGCGTAGAGCGTCAGTTAGGAGCAATCCCCGCCTTCAATCGTGAAACGATGCAAATCGCCCAACTTCCCATTTTCATTGCAGGTGATGTCAATGGTGATGTGCCGCTTTTACATGAGGCGGCTGACGAAGGCAAAATCGCAGGTGCCAATGCGGCAAACTTTCCAGATGTTCAGCCAGGTTTGCGCAGAGCAGGTCTAGGCGTCGTATTTTCCGATCCGCAGATCGCACTGGTTGGTCAGGCTTTCGCCAAGCTCAAACCGGGTGCGTTCGTCACGGGTGAGGTGGACTTTACTGGTCAGGGACGTTCGCGCGTCATGCTCAAAAATAAAGGTTTGCTGCATGTCTATGCGGACAAGTTGACACGTCGATTTTTGGGGGCTGAGATGATCGGTCCCAGTGCGGAGCATATCGGGCATTTGCTCGCGTGGGCGGTTCAGCAGGAACTCACCGTAGACAGGATGCTAGAGATGCCTTTTTATCATCCTGTGATTGAGGAGGGTGTACGCACGGCTTTACGAGACGCACGTGACAAGCTTGACCAAACACTCTCAGATCACGCACCTGCCTAAAATAGCTGATCTCAGGATTTGCCGGGCTTGGTGAGCTCAAGAAGCTGCCGCAAGTCTTGCGTGACGACATCAACTTTTTCTGTGTCGGGCGCTAACAATCTCGCTCGACCGGTTTTGTCAAAAATAAACACACCGCGGCTATGCGTGACATCGTAGATTTTGGCATCATCACCGGGCTTAGGCTTTTCAATCTGGTAGGCAACGCGGTAGCGGCGAGCGAGATCGGCAACTTGTTTTTCGCTACCTGTTAAACCGATTGCGTTTTTATTGAAAGCATTCACGTAGGCTTGCAATACATCAGGTGTGTCACGATGGGGATCAACACTGACAAAAATGATCCGTACGTCTTTAGCCTGATCTCCAAGTTTTTCTAAGACTTCGGTAAGCTGAGCCATTGTCGTGGGACAGATGTCTGGGCAGCTGGCATAACCAAAAAACATCAAAACTGTTTTATCTTTCAAATCTTTTTGCGTAATGATTTTGTTTCCTTCGCCCAACAAAGAAAACTTTAGGTCTGGCAAGTGACCCGACACATCATAGAGCGACCATTTTTGCGTTGGATCCGAGCAAGCCGTCAGGAAAACAAGACAACATGTCATCACACTCGCGAGCACGCGTTTCATGATGGTACATACAGGTTGATTAAGCATACTCAACATAAAGCCTTGATGGTTTAAGTACGGATTGGCGTGGCTTCGTCGAGCATGCCACTGTGCCTCAATAAGGCATCCATCTTGGGCGGGCGCCCTCTGAAAGCATGGAACGACTCCGCGGCAGGTCTGGTTCCACCCACGGCAAGCACTTCGCGGCGAAATTTCATTCCGGTGTCTGAGTCAAGTGCGCCAAGGCTCACGGCAGTTTGATGCGCTGAAGCCGCGCTGCGTGCCGCCGCTTCTTCAAACGCCTCGAAGGCATCTGCTGACAAAACCTCTGCCCATTTGTAACTGTAATAGCCCGCGCCATAGCCACCCGCGAACAAGTGAGAAAAACTATGGGGGAAGCGGTGCCAGCTTGGTGGGCGCACGACAGCGACCTCCTCTCGAACTTGATCGAGTTGCGTGAGTACCTCGGCAATGGAAAGCCCCTGGCTACGGTTGTGCAGTTGAATGTCAAACAGAGAAAACTCGATCTGTCTCACTGTATGCATACCACTCTGGAAGTTGCGTGCAGCTTTCATACGATCGTAAAGCTCTTTAGGCAAGGGCTCTTGAGTATCGATGTGCGCAGTTAAGCGTTGCAACACTTGCCATTCCCAGCAAAAATTTTCCATAAATTGCGAGGGCAGCTCAATCGCATCCCACTCGACTGCGGCAAAGGCAGAGACTCCCGGCTCATCTACCTCTGAAAGAAGGGCATGCAAGGCATGGCCACTTTCATGGAACAGGGTAATCACATCATCATGCGTCAGCAAGGCTGGCCAGTCGCCCTGAGGGCGCGCAAAATTGCAGGTCAAATAAATCACAGGTGTCTGCACGGTCGATAAACGTTTGCGACGGTTGCGCTCACTGTCGACCCAGGCTCCACCTTGCTTGCCTGAGCGAGCGTAAAGATCCAATATCAAATAGCCGAGCACTTCGCCTGAATCATTTTGGACTGCAGCAGCACGAACGTCTTTGTGCCAGCCGTTTAAATTGTGGGGTGTCAGTCGCACGCCAAACAGAGTCTCGATGACCTCAAACAAGCCACTCAGTACGCGAGGTTCTGTGAAGTATTGTTTGACCTCGTCTTCTGAATATGCGTAGCGCATTTCACGCAAGCGCTCTGAAGCATAAGGGATATCCCAAGGCTGCAAATCGGTGAGGCCCAGCTCAGCCTTGGCAAATGTTTTTAATTCGGTGAGATCCCGCTCCGCGAAAGGTTTTGCTCGTTTGGCGAGTTGTCGCAAAAAGTCTATGACTTCTTCAGCGCTATCAGCCATCCTGGTTTGCAGACGCAGGTCGGCAAAGTGCTGAAAGCCTAATAATTGAGACTCTTCTGCACGCAAGGTAAGAGATTCTTCGATGAGTGGCGAGTTATCGAAATTGGTATCACCCTGATCCGACGCGCGTGTCGCATAGGCTTGGTACATGGTACGTCGCAATTCGCGATCGTGCGCATATTGAATGACGGGCAGGTAGCAAGGCATTTTAAGATTGAGCGTCCAACGCTCGTGATCAGCATCCTTGAGAGATGCCAATGTATCCTCGGGGATGCCGTCCAATCGCTTGATGTCTTCAATGACCAGTGACCAACTGTCCGTGGCGTCCAGCACATTCTCAGAAAATTTTTGAGAAACCTGTGACTGCCTATCGGAATTCAAGGCGTAACGGGTACGGGCGTCACCCTGAAGTTCGACACCACTGAGCTTAAAGTCGCGCAAGGCCAGATCAATGACACGGCGCCTTGCAGGAGACCATTGCTCAAAGTCAGGCGCATGACGAAGTCGCTGATATTGTTGATAAAGCCCTTCGTGCAAACCTACCCAAGTAGAAAATTCGCTGATTGGACCCAACATCTTGTTATAGACATCCCGCAACTCGGGCGTGTTGACGACCGCATTGAGATGTCCCGCAATGGACCACGCGCGCCAAAGTGGCTCTGATGCGTCGTCAAGAGGCGTGACGACTGCTTCCCATGTTGGTGCCAAACTTGGATCGGCTGCGACGCCGATGGCAGTTCGTGCTTTTGCGAGGAGTTGCTCAATCGCATCGCTGACGTGACTGGGGGTGATCGAGGCATAGTCGACCAACGTATCCATTGGGACCAAAAGTGGGTTCATCTGTTTAGCCTGACTATGTTGAGGACGTGAGTAAAGTACGTTCAGCGGCTTCGATGGTATTGACCAGCAACATGGCAATGGTCATGGGGCCCACACCACCCGGTACGGGAGTGATGGCGCCTGCGACTGTTTTGACACTGTCAAAGTCAACATCTCCGCAAAGCTTTCCGTCGGCGCCGCGGTTGATGCCGACATCAATCACAATCGCTCCTGGTTTCACCATGCTCGCATCGATCATTCTAGGCTTACCTGTTGCAACCACCAGAATATCCGCATGCCGAGTGTGCCAACTGAGTTCTTTCGTTTTTGAGTTACAGATCGTGACTGTGGCACCTGCGCTTTGAAGCAGCATTGCCATGGGTTTACCGACGATATTGCTCGCGCCAATGACGACTGCGACAGCCCCCCTGAGCGGTACGTGCTCAGATTCCAGCATTTTCATGACGCCATAGGGCGTGCAAGGCCTAAACAAAGGTTTGCCCGTCATGAGCAGTCCTGCATTACTGACGTGAAAGCCGTCTACATCCTTTTGGGCAGCAATGGTCTCTATTACCTGGTGAGCATCAATGTGTGCGGGTAAGGGGAGCTGTACCAAAATCCCGTGGATGGAAGCGTCCACATTCAATTCTCTGATGCGGGACAACAAGGCCTCTTGAGACATGTCGGCGTCATATTGTTCGAGCACAGAGTACAAGCCCGCCTTTTCACAAGCGGCAACCTTATTGCGCACATACACTTGAGAAGCGGAGTCACTCCCCACCAAAATAACGGCCAGGCCAGGTTTGACTCCGGCTGCGGTCAGTGTTGCTGCTCGCTGCGCTACATTTTCGCGAATTGTTGCAGCGAGTTTGACGCCGTCAATGATACGTGCCGTCATACAGAAATCTCTGTTTTGGACAAGGCAACTTTCATCAGATCCGCAACGGTCGTGACTTGAAGCTTTTCCATGATGTTTGCGCGATGCGCCTCGACCGTCTTGATACTAATACCCAGATCGTCAGCAATCTGTTTGTTGAGGCGACCCGCAACAATACGTTCGAGGACTTGTTGTTCGCGCGCAGTCAGTCGAGCCAACATCGCATCATGGGCTTTTTGCGCCTGGGCTTGTGACAGTCTCTCATTGGCTTGTTCGAACATCCGGCCGACGATTTCGCGCAAGTCTGTTTCGTCAAAGGGCTTTTCCAGAAAATCAATCGCACCTTTTTTAATGGTGGAGACTGCCATTGGCACATCGCCGTGACCCGTAATGAAAACAATCGGCATCGTCGATTTGCGGGCGATGAGTTGCTCTTGAAGCTCAAGTCCGCTCATGCCTGGCATGCGGACATCCACAATCAGAACACCAGGACGTTTTTCGTCGTACTCTGCCAGAAAACTTTCTCCGCTTGGAAATGCCCGAACACGATAGTTATTTGCCTCAAGCAACCAGCGTAAAGAGTCTCTGACGGCTTCGTCATCATCGACAATGTAAACGGTGCTAGCAGTTTGGGGGGTATTCATGTGGGTAACTCCTCGGACTGAATGTGCTTTTGCGCCTCAAGGTTTGAGACACAAGGCAGTGTAAAGCGGAAGGTTGTTCCGCCTTCTGGATTGCTGACCGCCCAAAGACGGCCATGATGAGATTCAATAATCGTGCGACAGATATTCAGGCCCATGCCGAGCCCCTCAGATTTAGTGCTAAAAAAGGGTTCGAACAGACGCTCTGGGTCCGAAAGGCCGTGGCCATGATCGGTGACTGCGACTTCAATTTGATGGTCATGCAGTGTCACAGCCACGACGAGTGTTTCCACCGCACTGTGCTCCATGGACTCTAGACCATTTTTTAAAAGGTTCAACAACACTTGCTCAATCAGGATGGGATCTGCAAAGACATCGGGCAGATTGTCAGGCACACTGTGACTAATTGCGACCTGACGTTTACGCGAGTGTATTTCAGCGAGGCTGATGGCGTTGTCGACAACGGTTTGAATTTGAATCGCTTGTCGGCGAGGCTCACTGCGTTTTACAAAGTCTCGGATCCGGCTGATGATTTTGCCTGCACGCTGAGCCTGCGCAGCAGCTTTTTCGAGCGCGGGCAGGAGTATGTCCATATTTGGATTGCCAGATTTGACCATCGCCACGGCACCCATACTGTAATTGGCAATGGCTGTCAGGGGCTGGTTGAGTTCGTGCGCAAGCGAGGAGGCCATTTCACCCATTGTTGTGAGACGGCTGGTGAGCTGGATCTTTTCTTGCTGAACCCTTGAGGTTTCTTCGTGCTGACGACGTTCTGTGATGTCACGCGCAACCTGAAGCCTGACTCGCCGTCCGTCGGTCCATGCCAGCATGCGGTGTTGCACCTCAAACCATCTTTGAACGGACGCTGAAAAAATTTCGACGGATTCGTCGGTGTAACGGCCACGCCGACCGGCAAGCAACTCATCATGCCCATTGGTTTGCGCCCCAAAAAGTCGTCGGTACGTTCGGTTGGCAAACAATAATTCAAGACCATCATTGGTGTCTGCTGTCACTGAGATCGCATCGTCCAGGCCTTCGAGTACCGTCATAAAACGCTCGTGCGCAGCAGTCAGCGCCTCACGTATCCGTTTGGGCTCAGTGATGTCGGTCATGGAGGTCATCCAGCCGATTTGATTGCCTTGAGGATCAAGCAGTGGAGATACGTACATGCGGGCGTTAAAGCGTGAGCCGTCACGTCGTTGTGCTTCGAGCTCAAGGCCGCTGCTCGGCGCTTTGCCTGTTAGAACACTCTCCAAGGTTTGCATGTGCGTATCGTGCAGGCCCGGTACCCAATAAGGGAAGGGCGGCATACGACCAATCAGATCTGCTTCGTTCCAGCCAATCATGCGACAAAAGGCAGGATTGACGTAGGCAATGCGCCCTTCGAGATCCAACACGCGCATCCCTGTCGACATAGAGTTTTCCATGGCGCGTCTGAAACCTGTTTCTGCAATGAGCGCGGCTTCCGCCTCGGATCGGTATCGTGTGTAACGCCACAAAATCAGTAGGGCGATGACGATCACAACAGAAAGCGCGATCACGACCCAGATCAAACGGTGCTGTCGCATTTCTTGATCGATCGTGATGAACATCACGCTACCGTCTTGGATACGCTGTAACCAAAAGAAGGCACCCATCACGCACGCATACAAGATCAGAATCAGCATCGGCGTGAGCCAATACCAGCGGCGCCGGCGAAGGCGTGCCTGATCTAAAAACGGTGTGGCGATCACTGACTTTGGGGGAGCGGACATGTTTCACGTAAATTGACGAATAGCGCATTTTAGTCAGGTTATGTCACCAAAACCTCATTGTTCATTTCACGATATGAAAATACGTCCCGCCTTATGAAATTTTTGTTGCCGTGATGAATAGATGTCCATAGAATGCGGCAAATACCCAAAAAACAGTTAGGCTCTTACATCAAAGAACCCAAGGATCAGGAGATTCACATGGCACCACAAGCTGCCGGTTTCAATGCCGCGAACGACGTCGATTCGCTGGAAACACAAGAATGGCTAGATGCTTTGGCAGCAGTGTTGGACCGTGAGGGTCCAGACCGTGCACATTACCTTTTAGAACGTCTGACAGATTTAGCGCGCCGCTCTGGTGCGCACATCCCCTTTTCTCCCAATACAGCCTATCTCAACACCATCCCTGTTGGGCTTGAGCCGACTCAGCCAGGCAATTTGGAGCTTGAGGCGCGTATCCGCAGCATCATTCGCTGGAATGCGATGGCGATGGTTGTCAAGGCCAACAAGCACAATCCTCCCGACGGCGGAGACCTTGGCGGTCACATTGCTTCTTTCGCCTCATTGGCCACAATGATTGGTTGTGGTCAAAACCATTTCTGGCATGCTGATACGCCTGAGCGGGGCGGTGACTTGGTTTACTTTCAGGGACATTCCTCACCTGGTGTGTATGGACGGGCTTACCTTGAAGGTCGTTTGACTGAAGACCAGCTGGATCATTTCCGCCAAGAAGTCGGTGGAAAGGGGCTGTCGTCTTATCCGCACCCTAAGTTGATGCCAGAGTTTTGGCAATTTCCAACAGTTTCGATGGGCTTAGGTCCTTTGATGGCGATTTATCAGGCGCGTTTCTTAAAGTACCTGCATGCACGCGGGATTGCCGATACGAGTCAGCGTAAGGTCTGGGTGTTCTGCGGCGATGGCGAGATGGATGAGCCCGAGTCATTGGGCGCAATCAGCCTGGCGGCACGTGAAAAACTCGACAATTTGATTTTTGTCATTAACTGCAACTTGCAGCGTCTAGATGGACCTGTGCGTGGCAACGGAAAGATTATTCAAGAGCTCGAGGGTGATTTCCGTGGCAGTGGCTGGAATGTCATCAAGATGATCTGGGGAGGATATTGGGATCCTCTGTTGGCAAGCGACAAGGAAGGCATCCTTCGCAAGATCATGGAGGAGACCGTTGATGGCGAGTATCAGGCCTACAAAGCAAATGACGGTAAATTTGTCCGCGAACATTTCTTTGGCAAGCATCCCAAGCTGTTGGAAATGGTGTCGCGCATGAGCGACGAAGATGTTTGGCGCTTGAATCGTGGTGGTCACGATCCCCATAAGGTCTACGCAGCTTTCTCCGCTGCGACCAAGCACACGGGCCAACCCACTGTTATCTTAGCCAAGACAATTAAAGGTTACGGCGTAGGTCATGTTGTGCAGGCAAAAAATCCTTCACATCAGCAAAAGAAACTCGACACAGATACGATCCGCGAGTTCCGTGATCGCTACAACATCCCAATTCCTGATAGCAAGATTGAAGAAGTTCCTTACTTCAAGCCAGCCGAAGATTCACCTGAAATGATGTACTTGCACGAGCGTCGTAAAGCGCTGGGCGGTTACTTACCCAAGCGCCGAACACGTGCGGATGAAACGCTGAAAGCGCCTGCTCTTGAAGTGTTTCGTCCGGTTCTTGATCCTACAGCAGAGGGTCGAGAGATTTCCACGACTCAAGCGTTTGTTCGAGTGCTTAATCAAGTGCTACGCGACAAGGATCTCGGACCTCGCGTTGTGCCGATTTTGGCGGATGAGTCGCGTACCTTTGGTATGGAAGGTCTGTTCCGGCAGATCGGCATCTACGCACCCGAAGGCCAAAAGTACACGCCTGTCGATAAAGACCAGGTGATGTATTACCGCGAGTCTTCTGATGGTCAGCTTCTCCAAGAGGGGATTAACGAGGCTGGTGCATTTAGCTCGTGGATTGCGGCGGCAACGTCGTACTCGACTAATAACCGCATCATGATCCCGTTCTATATTTATTACTCGATGTTTGGTTTCCAGCGAGTGGGTGATTTGGCATGGGCTGCGGGTGATATGCAGGCGCGAGGCTTTTTGCTCGGCGGCACGGCAGGTCGTACCACACTCAACGGTGAGGGGCTCCAGCACGAAGACGGTCATAGCCATATTTTTTCCTCGACGATTCCCAACTGCGTCTCTTACGACCCCACCTTTGCGCATGAACTCGCGGTCATCATCCAGCATGGCTTAAAGCGGATGGTCGAAGATCAGGAAAACGTGTTCTTTTACCTGACGGTGATGAATGAGAACTATGCTCAGCCTGGTTTGAGCAAAGGCGATGAGCAAGGCATCATTCGCGGAATGTATCGTCTCAAAAAAGGCGGTAAAAATAAGCTCCGCGCTCAGCTGTTGGGTTCAGGCACGATTTTGCGTGAGGTCATGGCTGCCGCAGACTTGCTCGAGAAAGACTGGGGCGTTTCTGCAGACATCTGGAGTGTGACCAGCTTTACTGAGTTGCGCCGCGATGGTTTGGATTGCGAGCGTCACAACATGCTGCACCCAACGGGCAAATCCAAAACACCTTTTGTATCGAGCTTGCTTGAAAAAACAGAAGGTCCGATCATCGCATCGACAGACTATATGAAACTGTTCGCTGATCAGGTTCGTCCCTTCATGCCGCGCGGTCGCGATTACAAAGTCTTGGGCACGGATGGTTTTGGTCGCTCGGATTTCCGTTCCAAATTGCGAGAGCACTTTGAGGTGGACCGTCATTTTGTCGTGTTGGCAACCCTACGTGCGCTGGCTGATGAGGGAACCGTTCCTGTGAGTCAAGTGGCCGCTGCCATCAAGAAATATGGCATTGATCCCAACAAAGCCAATCCCCAGTACGCTTGATAAAGAGATCCGCTATGAGCAACGTTACAGCCATTCAAGTGCCAGACATCGGGGACTTTGACACCGTCGAAGTGATTGAGATTCTGGTGAAAGTCGGTGATACAGTCAAGGCAGAACAAAGCCTGATCACTGTGGAGTCGGACAAAGCCTCGATGGAAATCCCCACCTCTATTGGTGGAGTGGTCAAGTCGATTGATGTCAAAGTAGGCGACAAGGTTAAACAAGGTAGTGTCATGTTGCATGTTGATGCTGCGGCAGCATCAGCGGCCGCTTCCGCACCCGCTGCCACGCCTTCAGCACCCGTTTCTGCACCGGTGCCCACACCCGCGCCCATTGCGACTCCTGCGCCTGTCGCCGCGTCTGCTCCGGCTGTGCCTGCAGTGACAACGACACCGGTTCAAGCTCCCACAGCAGGCAAGTTAGAAATGCCAGTATCAACAGCCGGGATGGCACATGCCTCACCGTCAGTGCGCAAGTTTGCAAGAGAATTAGGTGTTGATTTAAATCTTGTGGCGGGTACAGGCCCCAAGCAGCGCATCTTGCAAGAGGATGTCCAGAGCTTTGTGAAACAGGCTTTGGCCGGCGGGGCAGGTGTTGCCACAAACGCCTCATCAGGTGCCTCTATGGGTGGGCTGGATCTCTTGCCTTGGCCCAAAATTGACTTTACAAAATTTGGTGAAGTCACGCCTAAGCCATTGTCACGGATCAAGAAAATTTCTGGTGCGAATTTGCACCGTAATTGGGTCATGATTCCGCACGTCACCAACAATGACGAAGCGAATATCACTGAGCTCGAAGCCCTGCGTGTGACGCTCAACAAAGAAAATGAAAAGTCCGGCGTCAAGGTCACGATGCTTGCATTTCTGATCAAGGCTTGCGTGGCTGCGCTCAAGAAATTCCCTGAGTTCAATGCCTCGATTGACGGCGATCAGCTGATCATGAAGCAATATTTCCATATCGGTTTTGCTGCAGACACACCAAACGGTCTTGTCGTACCAGTCATCCGCGATGCAGATAAAAAAGGCATCATTGAGCTTGCAAATGAAAGCAGCGAGCTCGCCAAGAAAGCCCGTGACGGTAAATTGTCTCCAGCCGAGATGCAAGGCGGTTGTTTTTCAATTTCATCTCTGGGCGGGATCGGTGGTACGCACTTCACGCCTATCATTAACGCACCTGAGCTCGCGATTTTGGGCGTGTCCCGTTCTTATATGAAGCCTGTCTGGGATGGCCAAACCTTTGTGCCTCAGCTGACGTTGCCGCTTTCGCTTTCATATGATCATCGCGTGATTGATGGCGCAGCTGCGGCGCGTTTTAATGCCTATCTTGGCAGCCTCCTGGCGGATTTCCGTCGTATCGCGCTTTAAGGAGTTGCCATGAGCAATCAAATTGATGTGGTCATTCCGGATATCGGCGATTTTGATACCGTAGAAGTTATTGAGATCTTGGTCAAAGTTGGAGACGCGGTTCGGGCGGATCAAAGCTTGATTACCGTCGAGTCCGATAAGGCCTCCATGGAGATTCCAAGCGCGCAAGCGGGTGTGATCAAAAGTATCTCTGTCAAAGTAGGCGACAAGGTCAAGCAAGGCTCTGCGATCATGAAAATGGAAGCAGGTGCTGCAACGGCTCCCTCTTCTGCGCCTGCTGTTTCCGAAACTGCGAGCGCGGTTGCTTCAGCCCCCGCGAGCGTAGAGACTCCGGTCGCTCCTGCAGCCCTGATTGCCCCTGCCGCCACGCTGCCCGCTGTCGCAAGCTTCGCTGGAAAAGTGGATATTCAATGCGATTTACTCGTGCTGGGTGCAGGTCCTGGTGGTTATTCAGCCGCCTTTCGCGCAGCGGACCTTGGTCTGAATGTGGTGCTGGTCGAACGTTATGCAACGCTTGGTGGTGTATGCCTCAACGTTGGCTGCATTCCGTCCAAAGCTCTATTACATACTGCAGCTGTCCTCGAAGAAGCGCAGGCGCTTGAGGCGCATGGCATTTCTTTTGCCAAGCCCAAAATTGATCTCGATAAGCTTCGTGCCTTTAAAGACGGTGTGATTGGCAAGCTGACAGGCGGTTTGGCGGGTATGGCCAAGGCGCGAAAAGTGACTGTGATTCAGGGTTTGGGCGAGTTTTTGACTGCCAATCATTTGAGCGTCAAGACTGACAAGGGCGTTCAGACGATTGCTTTCGGACAGGCGATCATCGCTGCCGGTAGTCAGTCTGTGAAACTCCCCTTTATGCCTGACGACGAGCGTGTCGTGGACTCCACAGGCGCGCTGCTTTTGCGCAGCATTCCAAAGAAAATGCTGATTGTCGGCGGTGGAATTATCGGCCTTGAAATGGGCACTGTCTATTCTGCATTGGGCTCACGTCTTGATGTGGTTGAGATGCAGGACGGTTTGATGCAGGGCGCAGATCGCGACCTCGTCAAAGTCTGGCAAAAATTTAACGCTCATCGCTTTGACAACCTCATGCTAAAGACTAAAACAGTCGCAGCCGTGGCCAAAAAGGATGGTATTTACGTCACCTTTGAGGGTGAGGGTGCGCCTAAAGAGCCGCAGCGCTACGACTTGGTGTTGCAGGCAGTCGGTCGTACCCCAAATGGTAAAAAAATCAGTGCGGAGCGGGCAGGTGTTGCCGTGACTGACCGGGGCTTTATCGAAGTCGATCGCCAGATGCGCACCAACGTACCCAATATTTTCGCGATTGGCGATATTGTGGGTCAGCCAATGTTGGCGCACAAAGCCGTGCATGAGGGGCACGTGGCTGCAGAGGCCGCAGCCGGTCAAAAGAGCTTCTTTGATGCGCGGGTCATTCCATCTGTTGCCTATACCGATCCTGAAATTGCTTGGGTAGGATTGACTGAAGATCAAGCCAAACAAGAGGGCATTGCTGTGACCAAGGGCGTGTTTCCTTGGGCGGCTTCTGGTCGTGCGATTGCGAATGGCCGGGATGAGGGCTTTACCAAGCTTTTATTTGACGCCACCACGCACAAGATCTTGGGCGGCGGTATTGTTGGAACGCATGCAGGTGATCTGATTGGTGAGGTGGCGCTGGCCATTGAAATGGGCGCTGATGCGGTAGATATCGGTAAAACCATTCATCCGCACCCAACGTTGGGTGAGTCGATTGGTCTTGCTGCCGAAGCCGCTGAGGGTCATTGCACGGATTTGCCACCGGTGCGTAAAAAGTAAATCTGTCCATTGGGCCTGTTGGCATCGGCCTCAGTAAAAAAACGGCTGCCAAAATTTGGCAGCCGTTTTTACGCGATGTACCGCGTCACTCTAGAGTGCCACGGTTGAGAACCACGGCACTGCTGCAATCAAAACAAGACCCGCGATGAGTGCCAGAATATATGGCCAAATGGCACCCATGACTTCATCTGGTGAGGTGTTTCCAATACGGCACGCTACAAAAAATCCGACTCCAATGGGGGGCATCATCAGACCGATATTCATCGCAGTCACCACCACCATGGAGTAATGAATGTCATGAATGCCGAGCTTGCGCGCGATTGGAAACATGATGGGCGCCAAGATCAAAATCGCGGGTAGCCCTTCAAGCAAGCAACCCAAAATCAAAAATATCAGAATCGTCACAATCATAAAACTCACTACACCGCCCGGGAGCGTTGTGAGAAACTGCGAAAGGCTTTGCACCACGCCGCTTTGGGTGATGGCCCAAGCCATCGCCGAGGCTGTGCCGAGGATGAGCAGAATAGCGCCGCTGAGCGCAGCAGTTTCTACCAACATGTTGTAAATTTTGCGCCATCCCAGACCGCCGTACAGCACCTGACCGATGATCATGGCATAGAGAACAGCAATGGTTGAGACTTCTGTAGCCGTTGCGACACCGCCGCCCACCGCGCTACGAATTAAAAATGGCAGCACAAGCGCTGGAGCCGCAATTAACAGGGCACGGCCGATGACTGAGCCGCTTGAGCGTCTCACTTGATCCATGATTTCGTGACGGGCTTTCCAGCGGGCTAAAACTGCCAGTGCGACGAGTAAGACCATGGCGATGACGACGCCACTTTGGAAAAGACCCGCAATCGATACTCCTGCAACTGAACCCAGCACAATCAATACGATGCTAGGAGGGACGGTATCGGCCATGGCGGCACCGGTGGCCAGCAACGCAATCATTTCCTTCGGTTTGTGACCACGACGTTTCATTTCCGGAAACAGGGCGGGCGCAATCGTGGCCATATCTGAAACCTTGGAGCCAGAAATGCCCGAAACAATAAAAAGAGAACCGAGCAAGACGTAAGACATGCCGGCTTTGATGTGGCCAAGTAATGACGCAAGAAAGTCCACAATCGCTTTACCCATGCCGGTGGCATCCAGGACACACCCTAGCAGGACAAAAATCGGAACGGAAACCAAAATCAGGCTCGACATGCCTTCGTCCATACGGCCGATCACGACCATGAGAGGAACGCTGGTGGCAAATGCCAAGTAACTTAAGGCGCCCAGTCCAAAGCAAAAGGCGATGGGCACACCGGCTACCAAACAAAGCGCCACCAGTATGACAAGAAAAAATATGATGTTGTAGAGACCGAGCTCTGTCAGTGAAGCAGAACCCAGCCAACAGGCAGCGGCCACAGCGCTGACAACTAACACTGCTGCAAAAAGATTGCTGCGACTGACTGTTTGCGTGGCATAGGTCACCAGAATCGCGAGCATCGCCACAATCCCAAAGGCAAGTGCTGATACGCGATAGGTATTGGGAATGTTGAGTGCGGGCGATTTAACGAACCACTCTTCTTGCGCATAAATAATGGCTGGATTGATGAGTGCTAATAAAAACGCGGCAATGGCCACTAAAGCCAGTGCATGCACAAAGCCTTGAATACGTTTTGGCATCATGTCTAGAAACAGACTAAGCCTGAGGTGCTCATTGCGGTGCATGGCGATCGCGGTGCCAAGCATGGCGAGCCATAAAAAAGACAACGATACGACTTCGTCAATCCAGAC
Organism: Burkholderiaceae bacterium; assembly: GCA_030158305.1. GTDB lineage: Bacteria > Pseudomonadota > Gammaproteobacteria > Burkholderiales > Burkholderiaceae_B > Zwartia. Next base: position 1,186 of record JAOATE010000018.1, on the reverse strand, counting down.
AATTGGAATGGAAAAAACGTAGCGAGCCACCACGCCCACAAATAACATGGTGATGATGATCACGAGTAAAGCAGCGCTTAGAAACTCAAGAGGCTTGAGAAGCCTTGAAACCATTGGTGTTGAGTGAGGCGCTGCTTGAGTGGTCATGAAAGCTCCGGGTATTGCAAAACAACTGATCAATTGATTGTTGCGTCAGTAAAAAATCGGGCGCCGCAAACTGGGCGCCCGGGCCTCACGCACTTGATCCATTTCAAGGGATCAAGTGGCGATGTTTAGGCCAATTTACCGCTGTAGCGTTCGAGCATCGCCCAAGCTTCGTTGCCGAGCTTAGCCTTCCACTCTGAATAAAAACCACCTGCGCGCAGACGGTCACGGAATGAGTCAGGCGTCGTTTGGTTAAAGACCATGCCTTTCTCTGTCAAACCTTTTTGCAGAGAAGCGTTCATGCCAGCGACGTCTTCACGCTCTTTCATGCCTGCAGCATTGATGTTTTTCGCGACGATGGCACGCAGGTTTTCAGGCAAGCGCTCCCAGGCACGACGGTTTGCCAAGAACCAAAATCCATCCCACATATGGTTTGTCAGTGAGCAGTACTTTTGAACTTCATTGAGCTTGGCCGTATCGATAATCGCAAGTGGATTTTCTTGTCCGTCGACAATCTTTGTCTGCAGCGCGCTGTAAACCTCGTTAAAGTTGATTGAGGCGGGTGCTGAATCAAAGGCTTTAAACATTGAGGTCCAAAGTGGCGACACCGGGACGCGGATTTTGAAACCCTTCAGGTCAGCGGCCGTCTGAATCGGCTTGGTCGAGGAGGTGATCTGTCTAAAACCGTTATCCCAGATCTTGTCCATCACAACCAGGTTGGCTTTGTTGATCTCTTTACGCACGTGCGCACCCAGATCGCCGTCCAACGCTTTCCATACATCGTTGTAGTTGCCAAAAGCAAAGCCAATACCCGTAATAGAGGATGCTGGTACGAGTGTGGCCAAAATCAGGCCTGACAAGGTGAAAAATTCGACCCCTCCGCTGCGGACTTGACTCAGCATGTCGGTATCGGAGCCGAGCTGGCTACTTGGGAAAATTCGGATTTCTACGCGACCTTGCGTTTCTTTTTGAATCGCTTCAGCCATTTCTTTGGCCCGAATATTCATCGGATGGGTCAAAGGCAGGTTGTTGGCGTATTTGT
>JAOATE010000017.1 GCA_030158305.1 Burkholderiaceae bacterium | reverse complement strand
TCATATACAGGCGGATGCGTGACGATTGATTTGAGTTCAGGACGCGCCTCAAGGAGCTGAGTCATATCAGGCTTGGGGCGTTTGAGTTCTGAGTCAAAACTAAACGCCTGCTCGAGTGCATGCGCCGCGGCCATGAGTCGGCCATCCTCAAAAAGCTTGCCAGTGATCTGCAAACCAAAGGGCATGCCATGTTCGTCACGACCACAAGGGAGCGCGATTGTTGGATTGGTTGCCAAGGTCACGACATAGGTGAGCGCGAGCCAGTGGTAATAGTTCCTCATCTTTTGTCCGTCCACCTCAGCCGCATATAGCTGTGTCCAAGGGAAGGCAGTGACAGGCACAACAGGTGACAAAATCAAATCGTATTTTTCTGTTGCTGCTGCAAACTGACGTGCGATACGCGTTTGTTCGAGGTGCGCGCGGGCGCGATCTTCGAGCGTAATCGCAGCCGCTAATTCCATGTTTGCGCAAATGTTTGGACCGAGATTTTCTGGCTTGCTGCGCCACATATCTGCAAAGCCCGCGACAAAATTTTCAGCCCGCAAAACATCGAACGCGCGATCCGCTTCCGTGCAACGCAGATCAACCGGCTCGCACACCTGGACAAGAGGCGCGATGGCTGCCAAACGTTTACGAAATAGCTTGCGAGTTTCTTGATCAACGATACAGACACCGAAGTCTTCGGTGTAACCGATGCGCAAGGTTGATAAATCAATGTGTCGCATTGGCCAGATCGAGGCCGGGTCAACGGGGTAAGCCAGAGGATCCATCGGGTCTCGACCAATGCAGCCGGCCATCATAAAGGCCGTATCGGCTACGGTACGACCCATTGGTCCAAGGACCGAGATCACGGACCATCCTAAGGCGCGTGTGTCGTTCCCGACCGTTCCAGGGGAGGGTCGCATGCCAACCACGCCGCATAACGCAGCAGGAATACGCAAGGAACCACCGGTATCCGAACCTGTGCAAATCGGCAGCATATCTGTCGCAAGTGCAGCAGCAGAGCCGCCCGAGGACCCGCCTGCATTGAGAGTTGGATTGAACGGATTGCCTGTGGCGCCCCATACCGCATTGCGCGTATTGGCACCTGCGCCCATATCCGGTGTGTTTGTTTTTGCGGTCACGATCGCACCCGCTTGGCGCAGTCGCGCAACAAGGCTGTTGTCGCGCGAGGGAATATTGCCACGCAAGCCGACGTTACCGTAAGTCGTCAATAAGCCTGCCGTGTCCTGAAGATCTTTGACGCCGAGCGGCAAGCCATGCAACAGACCTAGAGGCTCGCCTCGCATCACAGCACTTTCAGCCTGCTTGGCGGTCGCGCGTGCGCGATCGAAATCCGTCGCAGTCACTGCATTGATCGCGGGATTGAATTGCTCGATCCGGGCGATACAGGCCTCCATCAACTCAACCGGGGAAATCTGTCTGGTACCGATCAAACGGCGTAGTTCAAGGGCAGAAAGTTCAGGAAGGTTCATGGCGCCTGCGATCCTTTGGATAGAGATTTAGTGGATATTCATCAGCGTCTTTTGCAGTTCGTTGATGGCCATGTGAGTATAGTCCTTGCTGATTTCATTGGCGACAACCTTGGCAACACTTGCGGGCAGTTGCTTACGCATCTCGCCGAGCGCATGCGGGGGAGCAATCAATACAAGCTCTTTACACTGGCCATCTTGCACATCATGCGACAAATGCTCAATCATGGCCTTTAAAAACTTGTCCTCGGCCACCTGATGCAAGTCAGTCGATTCCAGTGCGGATTTAGCATGTCCGGAGTTCCCGCTGAGTCGGCCAGGTTGATCGCGTCCGATTTCATGCGTGTGCTCGGTGTGCTGATTGGTGCTGCGCACAAGAACGAGTTTGACCTCACCGATTTCGCCGACATTTTTGTAAATATTCGCGCGTCCACCGTCTGCCACGACAACCCAGGCTTGTCTGTTGATGATCATCTGCTTACTCCTTGAGTAGTTGATAACTGCTAATTCATTCTAAGAGTCAGCCTCACTATTTGGTGCGGCCTCGCGTTCCTGATGAGCACTTGAGTTGAGATAGATCAAGTGTCGAACACATACCCCTATAATCAACGAGTCATTTAAGTGTTGCTACTGACCATTCGGTCTGCGGCAGCTACACCTACTGATCAATGGCCAACCCACCTATGATTGCTTTAGTAGAAGGATATCGCGCGGGACTCTTTGCCCGTAGCCAGTGGATGCCAAATATTTTGGCTGGGCTCATTGTCGGTATTGTGGCGCTGCCCCTTTCAATGGCCTTTGCCATTGCCTCGGGTGCCCGTCCGGAACAGGGCATTTACACTGCGATTATTGGCGGCGGACTTGTGACCCTTTTGGGTGGCAGCCGCCTTCAGATTTCAGGTCCGACCGGTGCGTTTATCGTCATCCTCGCGGGCATCACAGCCAAGTACGGTATCGCCGGCTTGCAGATTGCCACACTGATGGCCGGTTTGATTTTGCTGGTGATGGGTTTGGCCAAAATGGGTGGACTGATCAAGTTCATTCCAGCCCCAGTGATTATTGGCTTCACGACAGGAATCGGGGTCATTATTTTTGTAGGTCAGTGGGCGTACTTCCTGGGTTTACCCAAGCCTGAGGGTGAACATTTTCATGAAAAGGTCTGGTCGCTTTTGCAGTCGCTGCCACAGACACATTGGCCAACTGTGCTGATCGCCTTGCTGAGTCTTGTCGTTGTGCTGTTTGCCAACAAAATTAAACTATTCAAACGCGTTCCAGGTCCCTTGCTTGCGATGGTGATCGCTACGGTGATCCAGGCGGTATTTCAGTTGCCTGGCGTCGCGACCATTGGTTCGATGTTTGGAGGGGTACCCCAAGGGCTTCCTTCTTTTGCCTGGCCAGATATGAATGTGTCGCAAGTGTTGAGCTTGGTGGGCCCCGCTTTCACTATTGCCATGCTGGGTGCGATCGAGTCGCTGCTCTCCGCTGTCGTCGCGGATCGGATGGCAGGCACACGCCACAATTCAAACCAAGAACTGATTGGACAGGGCGTTGCCAATATCGTGACCCCTTTGTTTGGTGGCTTTGCCGCCACAGGTGCGATTGCGCGCACCGCGACCAATATCAGAAATGGCGGTACAGGACCGCTCGCCGGACTTGTGCATGTATTGACGCTCGTTTTGATTTTGTTGGTGTTGGCGCCACTCGCCTCCAGTATTCCGCTTGCTGCCCTTGCTGCGATTTTGTTTGTGGTGGCCTGGAATATGAGCGAGTTGCACAACTTTGGACGACTCTTGTTGCGTGCGCCCAATGCGGATCGTGTCGTCTTGGTCGTGACGTTCGTGCTGACCGTTTTTGTTGATTTAGTCGTCGCCGTCAATGTTGGTGTGATGTTGGCGATTTTCCATTTTCTTAGACGAATGGCCGCTTCAGTGGATACCCACGAAGTCGCAGACGAAGCGCTTGAAAAGGAATTTGCAGGCGAGCAGGGGCTCAAGCGGCCAGACGGTGTCATGATTTATGAAATTGACGGTCCGATGTTTTTTGCGGCGATTGAAAACTTTGAGCGCGCGCTCAAACATACGGCCTCCGATCCTGAAACACTGGTGATTCGTTTGCGGCGCGTTCCGTTTATCGATGCGACAGGGCTTCAGTCCATCGAAGAGGTTGTTCTGGATCTGCACCGCCGGGGTGTTCAGGTCTTATTATGCGAAGCAAATACAAAAGTTTTAGAAAAAATGCGAAGATCTGGTCTAGTTAATGAACACTCTGTTGCCCAGTACTGCGACAATCTCGAGCAGGCGTTTCATCAAGCGCGCCTTGCAACCGAAGCCACTTAGTTCCTAAAAGAAAATTACATGAAGCCTGTCACGCCACTCGATAAGAAAATCACCAATCGAGAGTTCAAACTGTTACTCAAACCGGATGGACTGGATCGCTACAGTCGGATCACTCAGCTGAGTCATTGGATTGTTTCTTTCTGTCAGAAAGAAGGCGTTGATTTTTTTCATCTTGATAATGCCAACACCGGACTGCGGAGTGTTTATTTTTACGACACCCCTGGGCAAGATTTCAGGAGAAACAATCTGATTTTGCGCGTGCGTGAGTCGAGACAAAACGTATGGGTCGACGATTGGTGTGAAGTGACATTGAAGTGTCGAGCCAAGTCCTTGCAAGGATCGCTCGCCTACGACCCCGTTCCTGACGCTCCCTATAAAACAAAACTGCGTCTCAAAGAGGAAATTTTACGAGGCGAGACGCCCGCTAGCACACGCATGATTTATTCCAATAACTCGATCATGGACTCTGTCCCTGTCGATCAAATTTTTGAGCGGTCGATGGGGAGTCTTGTGCGGACCTTTCCCGACCTGAGTCGTTTAGAGCTCAAACCCGATGTCCCTGTTGCTGTGGTGGGCGGAACAGCCAACAAGATTCTTGAGGCTTGTCTGCCACTCGGCAATATCGTGTTTGGCCCCAATGTCAGTGCCCATTGCGATGTGGCGATCTGGATGCGTAGCGTAGGAGAGCCGATTGTGGGTGAGTTGGCGTTCTCCTATCGGGTCAACAAAACCAATCGCGACGACGTCGCTGCCCATCAACTCGCAGACAAATTCTTCAAAAACTTGCAACTCGCCATCCCAGATTGGTTGATGAAAGGTAGTACCAAGACTGCACTGGTTTACGGGAGTGAGGAATGACACCAACGCTTTGGGTGATTTTCAGAGAGTTCCTCTTGATCGGTGCGGTCAGTTTTGGTGGCGGCATCGTGGCCTATGAGCGAATCCTGTTGGTGGACAAGCGCAAGTGGCTGACAGCCGATGATTTCATGGCGACGCTTGCCATCAGTCAAACCATGCCAGGTTTGAACTCAGTCAATCTCGCACTCCTTTCTGGTGACCGTCTGCGTGGCTTTTTGGGGGCGTGCGCCGCGGCGGCTGGCTTGATGTTGCCGGGTGGCCTGTTTGTATTGATCGCAGGGGTGGCCTATAGCGAGGGTGCGGACCACCCGATCATGAACATTTTGCTCGCCGGAGTGGCTGCGGGTGCGACGGGCCTGTTGGCCTCTATTACCTACAAAATTGGCGATCAACATTTTCGGCATATGCGTTCATTGTTGATGATTGTGGCGACCTTTGTCTTGATGAGCGTGCTCAAGCTTTCTCTCGTCATCGTCTTGCTCATCATGGCACCTATCGGTTTGTACTTGTTCCGGCCACGCGCCGAGGAAGTGCGTCAATGAGTGCCCTGATTCAACTTGCAATGACGTTTGGCATGTTGTCCGTGCTGGCGGTGGGGGGCGGCACGGCTGTGCTCCCGGAAATGCAGACAATCCTGGCGCAGCGTTTCGATATTGATCACACGGCATTTGTCCATATTTACAGCTTGGGACAACTTGCACCCGGTCCCAACATGATGATGGTGTTGGTCTTTGGTTTTCAAATCGCCGGTTTGTTGGGCGCGGGGGTGGTGTTACTCGCTTTCTTTATCCCGTCGAGTGTGTTGTGTTTGGCGGTGGGTCGACTGTGGAACAAAATCGGTGAACGCCCTTGGCGGCGTGCGGTGCAAAGCGCTTTGGAACCGATCGCGATTGGCTTGATGTGCTCAGGCGTGTACGCGGTGGCAAAAGCTGCTTTTGTCGGACCTCTGACAATCGGTTTGGGTGTCGTGGTTTTTGTTGTGTTGCTGCGCTCGAAAGTGAATCCTGTTTATCTGATCTTGGGCGCGGGTGCGATTGGCGCCTTGCTGATGCATCTGACAGGAGCGCGATGAGTTGGTTGACGCCGCAGACTGGCGGTGTAGCGTTGCTGTTGCATTGCCAGCCCGGCGCGAAAGTTTCTCGTATCGTGGGTGAGCATGATGGACGCTTAAAGGTCGCTCTTAACGCGCCGCCCGTAGAAAATCGCGCCAACGAGGTACTCGTGGCGTGGCTGGCTGAACGTTTGAAGGTGCCGCGCAGACAAGTCCAGCTTGTCTCTGGGCAGACCAGCCGCAAAAAACGCGTGCTGGTCGAGGGCGTCACGCAGAGTCAAGTGCGTGACGCTTTCGATCTTGCGTCTGACTAGACCAGTCCGGGTACGATATTTGAAAAGCCCGAGTCCACATGAATGATCTCGCCCGTCACGCCGGCGGACAGCTCTGACAGCAAAAAGGCAGCAACGTTACCGACCTGTTCGATCGTGACATTGCGGCGAAGCGGAGCATTGGTTTCGACAACCTTGAGGATGCTTGAAAAATCCTTGATGCCGCTTGCAGCCAGGGTTTTGATCGGACCTGCTGAAATACCGTTAGAGCGAATGCCTTCGGGACCAAGATTGGCGGCCAAGTAACGCACAGAGGCTTCAAGTGACGCTTTGGCCAAGCCCATGGTGTTGTAGTTGGACATCGCTTTTTCTGCACCCAGATAGGTCAAGGTCAGCAGTGCGCCATTGCGTCCCTGCATCATGGGACGGGCCGCCTTGGCGAGCGCAGGAAAGCTATAGGAAGAAATGTCATGGGCGATCTGGAAGGCCTCGCGTGAGAGTCCGTCAAGAAACTCACCTGCGATGGCTTCGCGTGGTGCAAAACCAATCGAGTGCACCAGGCCATCGAGTCCGTCCCAATGTTTGGCCAGTTCGGTAAACGTGGCTTCAATCTGACTGTCATCGCCCACATCACAGGGCAGGACGATTTTGCTGCCAAACTCAGCGGCGTACTCGGTCACGCGCTCCTGAAAGCGCTCGCCGACAAACGTAAAGGCAAGCTCAGCGCCTTGTTCGTGACAAGCTTTTGCGATGCCATAGGCGATCGAGCGGTTGGAGATCACGCCAGTAATCAGAATACGTTTGCCGGAAAGAAAGCCCATGGACCAGTCCTAGAGATAAAAGTAAAAGAAAAAATTAATTGCTGCTAACAGTACTTGGAATGCGCAATTTAGCACCTGCTCGCAGAGTATCCGATTTTAAGTTGTTCAGAGAGCGAATTGAGGCTGCGGAGGCACCGTACTGTTGCGCGATGCCGATCAGTGTGTCACCTGAACGAACTGTATGCAGACGTACTGTCGAACGCGTCGATGTTGTATTGGTGGTCGTCCTAGTCGGTCTTACGACAGGGGTGCGAGCCGTCACGCGGGAGACGCTGGTTTGCGGAGTACTTCCGGTACCCGCTTGCGATAGTGACGTTTTATCTGCCGGATTCAGACGGATACCCTCTCCGCTCGGCCCAGGAATAATCAGCGTTTCCGCGCTCGTCAGACGGACATTGGAGGGAATGCGGTTGGCTTGTCGTAATCGACCTTCAGGAACACCAAACTTGCTCGCAATCGCTGTAATGCTTTCACCCTCGTCTGCATCGTAAGTTTTCCAAGAGGTGAGATCGCCCCGATATTGAGCGATATTCTTGTTGTAAATGGCGACGCGGTCGCGCGGCAAGATAATGGCGTGGTTTTCCTTGACGGAGATCACTGGCTGATTAAAGGAGGGGTTGAGTGCTTGGAAATCCTCCAAGGGCATTTCTGCAAATTTTGCAGCCAGCACATAGTCGATGTTGACGGTTTTCTTGATGGAAACAAAGTAAGGCGAATTGTCGACATTCGGCAAGACGACCGAGTATTTCTTTGGGTCAGCAACAATGTTTTTGATCGCCTGTAGCTTAGGCAGATAATTTTGCGTTTCCGCAGGCATATTGAGCGATAAGTAGTCGGTGGGTTTGCCCGCCGCCGCATTCTTTTTGACGGCTCTCTGAACCGCGCCTTCTCCCCAGTTGTACGAGGCCAGCGCCAGATACCAGTCCCCTTGAAACTCAAACAAATAATCTAGGTAATCAAGCGCGGCATTGGTCGAGGCGATCGGGTCACGCCGCTGGTCGTGCCACCAGTCTTGTTTGAGCTTGAACTGAGTGCCGGTGCTGGGAATAAACTGCCACAAGCCTGAGGCGTTGGCGTGTGAATAAGCGATCGGGTTGTAAGCACTCTCTACAAATGGAAGAAGTGCCAGCTCGGTGGGTAAACCTCGGCGATTAATTTCCTCGACGATGTAATACAGATATTTACCCGCCCGATTGGCCATACGGTTCATCGACTCAGGATGTCTGGCGTAGTAGGCCGTCCATTTGTCAACGAGCGGTGTGTTGAGGTTGGGTATGGCAAAGCCCCGTCGAATACGTTCCCATGCGTCTGGCGCAGGAATGGTGAGGTCGATGGTTTGGGACGTATCCTGAGCGCCATCTCGACCGTCTGAACCAGACATGCCGGCGCAACCTGCCAAAATCAGCACGGCCACCAAGGCGAGAATACGCGTCACGAGAGTTTGAATATTAGGCATCAACATCAACGAAAATTGTTTTTCCACTCTCTGAGCGCGGCAAAAACTTCGACCGGGTTGTTGAGGGTGCGCTCAGCCCATTGGGCCGCGGCGTGAGCCACAGCAGGCTGTCGAGCGCGTAAAAACGGATTGCAGGATAACTCTTGCCCGATTGAGCTAGGCAAAGTTGGTTGATCCTCGGCGCGCTGCTGTTCAGCACGTGCTTGCCAGCTCTGAAGGGTCTGATTATCGGGCTCGACGGTGCGAGCCCAACGCATATTAGAGAGGGTGTATTCGTGCGCGCAGTAAACCGCCGTCGCAGCGGGTAGGGCGGCGAGCTTGGCTAGCGACTCGTCCATCTGGGCAGGTGTGCCCTCAAACAAACGGCCACAGCCTGCGGCAAACAGTGTGTCGCCACAGAACAAGACAGGCAGGCCTGAGATTTCACCTGTAAAAGCAATATGACCCGCTGTATGTCCTGGCACCTCAAGGACGGAGAGAGAAAGCTGTAAGTCCGGATCGGAGATTTGATCGCCTTGGATCAAGGCGATGTCACAGATCGGCAAGACCTCGCCAGCAGGACCGTATACCTTGGCGCCAGTTTGGGCGACAAGCTCAGCAACACCGCCGACGTGGTCTTGATGGTGATGGGTGAGTAAAATGGCGACGAGCGATAATTTTCGTTCAGCGAGTGCATGTTGGACGGGCGCAGCCTGACCGGGGTCCACCACCATGGCATGGGTGCCGTTCGTGATGAGCCAGATATAGTTATCGCTAAACGCGTGGAGGGGAATAATCCCTGTCGTTTGGACAAGCGTATGACTGTCTCGAGCGGAGCTAGGCAGGTTTGAATCAGCAGGCATTTATCTTTTTTCAGGAACAGCGTGTCAACACAACAATCCGCCATTGTAAGTCTGAGTGCGTGGTTAAACACCGATCCGGGTCAATATGCCCGAAATTGGGAGCATGCGCGCTTTGATGCCATGGTCGATAACGTCTTCGGTTACCGGGCACTTCAGGTGGGTTTGCCGGAGCTGGATCTGCTGCGCGCCAACAGAATGCCCTTTAAAGCTTTCGTCGGACCGGATTTGCCGGTGTCTGCGCCTGTCAATGACTGGGCCGGCATGGTTCAGGCTGAGCCGGAGTTTCTGCCTTTTGACAGCGAAAGCATGGACTTAGTGGTTTTACCGCACACGTTAGAGACAGCTGACAATCCCCATCAAGTCCTGCGTGAGGTCGATCGAATCCTTGTTCCGGAGGGGCGAGTCGTCATTGCCGGCTTCAATCCCTGGAGTTTATGGGGGCTGCGCCAGCGTGCGCCACTTCTCAAGCCTTGGTTGCCTGCAGAGGTTGGGCAGCAGGTTTCCCTGTCACGGCTCAAGGATTGGTTGAAATTGCTGTCATTTGAGATCGAACTTGGCCACTTCGGCTGTTATGTTCCGCCATCTCGCACGAAAAAGTGGCTAGATCGTACGGCATTCTTTGAGGCGGCGGGCGACCGTTGGTGGCCGTCTTGTGGCGCAGTCTACGTCGTTTCAGCCGTCAAACGCGTCCACGGCATGACCTTACTCAAGCCCAACTGGCAAACCAAGTCACTCAAGCAAGGTGCAAGACGCGCCGCAGGCGTGGCCATGCAACACAATTCAACCCCCACAAAAAAATCAATCACGAAGTGAACAACGAAGCGAACGATGCAAACTGAAGAAAACGTAGAGATTTGGACCGATGGCGCCTGCAAAGGTAATCCTGGCTTAGGCGGTTGGGGGGCATTACTCAAGTTTGGACAGGTCGAGAAAACCCTCCACGGGGGAGAGCCCCTGACCACAAACAATCGCATGGAAATGATGGCTGTGATTGAGGCGCTGCGCGCGCTCAAGCGCCCCTGCGCGGTGACACTTCATGTCGACTCTCAGTACGTCATGAAAGGTATGACCGAGTGGATTCACGGGTGGAAACTTCGCGGTTGGAAAACCGCCGATAAAAAACCCGTTAAAAATGCCGATCTCTGGCAGTTGATGTCAGATGAGGTCGCCAAACACGAGATCCGCTGGCATTGGGTCAAAGGCCATGCCGGCGATCCAGGCAACGAACGCGCCGATCTGCTCGCCAATCGCGGCGTCGAAGAAGCCCGCGCTAAAATGAAAAACTAAATTCACATCTTTTTGACGGCGACTGCACCCATGCGTTGGATCATTCTTGATACAGAAACGACCGGACTCGATCCTGCTCAGGGGCATCGCATCGTCGAGATCGGTGCTGTTGAGGTACTCAATCGTGGCGTAACAGGCAATCATTACCATACCTACCTCAATCCAGATCGCGACAGCGATCCGGGCGCGTTAGGTGTGCACGGACTGACAACGGATTTCCTGTCCGATAAGCCACGCTTTAAAGAACAGGCTGACGAATTTTTAAAATTTATCGAAGGCGCCGAGCTGATTATTCACAACGCGCCCTTTGATTTGAAATTTTTGAATGCCGAGCTTGCGAAAGTCGGACTTGAGCCGGTCACTGAGTTTTGCAGCGGCGTGACCGACTCACTCGTTCACGCTAAAACACTGCATCCTGGCAAACGCAACTCGCTTGATGCCTTGTGCGAACGTTATGGTGTGTCTAACGCCCATCGCGCGCTTCACGGCGCGTTGCTTGACTCGCGTTTACTTGCCGAGGTCTGGCTCGCCATGACGCGTGGTCAGGATAGCTTGATGATTGATACCTACGACGAGCCAGAGACAGAGAGCGCCGAGGCCCGTGGTCATCAACAAGATGCGCTTGGGCTGCCCGTGATATTGCCAAGCGCCGAAGACCTGCTCGCGCACGAGCAATATCTTGCGACGCTCGACAAGTCGGTCAAGGGTAGTTGCTTGTGGCGACAGTTTGAGCCGAGCAAAGCATAAAGCGTTTGTTTAAAACTTCACCACGTAGCCAGGTCCGTCGATCAGGGGATACTTTTTAAAGATCGATTCGTCCACCTCGATCCCGATGCCCGGTTTGTCTAGGGGCTCGACACAGCCGTCCGCCCCGATTTCAAAACTGACACCAAACATATCCCTCAGCGGGTTGAAGTGCGACACGCAGGCTTCAAAGTACTGTGTGTTTTCAATCGCAGCTGCAAAATGAATCGTTGCAGCATGATTTAAGCCCGTCGCCGAGCTATGCGTATTCATGGGAATCCGATGGGCCGATGCCATGGCCGCAATCGCAAGCCCCTCAGTGATGCCACCGCATTTGGACAAGTCCGGTTGCCACACCCTGATGTCACCAGCCTCCAGTAGTTGGGCAAACTCAAAACGACTGTAGTGATTTTCACCGGCGGCGATGGGGACGAGCGAGGTGATTTTGGCGGCCTCACGATACGAAGCAAAGTCACTGCAAGCAAACGGCTCCTCGAGCCAGCCTGCCTGAATCTCGGCCAAAACGGGCAGTACGCGCCGCACATCTGCAATCGTATAGGCCGTATTCGCATCCGTCAGGATATCAATGTCATCGCCCAAGACCTTGCGGACATGCAAGACACGTTCGATATCGCGCGCCGCCGTGTCACCCAAACGCAGCTTGATCGCCTTGTAGCCACGCGCGACATATTCCTGTGCCTCCTCGGCTAGCGATTCCTTTGGCTGATAGCCCATAGAAATACCGCCCGCATAAGCCGGCAGACGTCGCTTGCTCCCGCCCAGCAATTCATACAAAGGCATGTTGGCCGCTTTGCCGCGGATATCCCACAGCGCCATGTCGATTCCGGCTAAGCCGAGAGAGGCGCCAGAGCCCACACCATGGCTTGAAAGCTGCATCCGGTGTACGCGTTTCCAGACACCTACACAATCCGTTGCCTGCATGCCGATCAGCATGGGGGCGAGTGTGTTGTGAATCAAACTCACCACTGCGCCAGGACTGCGCCCAGGGTGCGCCTCACCATAGCCCGTGATGCCCTCAGAGGTTTCTACTTTCACAATGATTGCATCGCGCTTGGTCGTCGCGCCGATGCCCATGACTACGGTCTTGCCCTGGTCCAAGCGAAACGAAAGCGGAAAGGCAGTGATGGCAGTGATCTTCAACAGTGTCCCCGATTTGTAAATGTCTGTAATAGTCTAGCTCAAGCTATTGAGATTTAGATTCATTAAGTTCAGAGTAGAGGCTATAGAAGATTGAACCAAAGCATTAATGAAAAGGGAAGTGTGATGGGTATTTTGCATAGGCATAGTCAGTACGCGACGAAAGCGGACTTTAAAGTTTTGAGTCACGAAGTCAAAACGCACATGAATCATCTCGAGGAAAAAACGAATCGTCTTGAAATGAAGACGGATCGGTTGGAGGAAGCAACCGTTCATCTAAATGCCAGGACTGGTCGTCTAGAAGAAAAGGTCGATCATCTGGATCAAAAACTCACCCAGTTCGAAGCCCGAATGTCATCGGAATTGACCGATTTAAAGTCAACGATGAATACCAACATGGACCAATGTAAGACTGAATTTTCAAAATTACGCGCGGATATTGCAGTGTTGACCAATTCTCATAAGTACGTCCTTTGGATTGGAGGCGGACTGGCCACCATGTGCATGGGGGTCTTTGGTTTATGTATTTCCATTCTCTTGCCTTCTTTGAAATAGTCGACGACCTCAGAGAATCAAGCTTTATAGAAAATTGACTCTGCCAGTTGATAGATCGTAAATGCCGCCTACGATTTTTAATTGGCCTTTTAATATGCGCTCGCTAAGAATCGGATTGGATTCTTTAAGTTTCGTCACGTTAATTTGTACATTCGCGGTTGTGGTCGCACTCACTAAGCCTTTGGCGTTTACTGTCTTGGATGCTTCGCGAACTGCTGGTGCCAATGCAGTGGTTAGTGATTGGATATGTCCTGGATACGTAGCGTTTTGAGTGTAGGCCTTTACCGCGGCGTCAATGGCTCCACAACTTGTATGGCCAAGAACCAAGATGAGTGGTGACTTCAATACTGCAACGGCATATTCGAGACTCGCAAGGATATCCGTATTCACAAAATTTCCTGCGACTCTTGTGACAAACAAATCCCCCCTGGCCTCATCAAAGCAAAGTTCTGGACTTACACGCGAGTCAGCGCAACTTAAAACACAAGCGTAGGGATTTTGTCCGCGGCTGAGCGCGCCCCTTGTTTCTTTCACATTTATTTGAAGAGTATCTGCTTTTACATAGCTTTCGTTGCCAGCGATCATTCGTTCAAGTGCCTGATCAGGTGTCAGCACATTATCTAGTTTTGGCGGTGCGCCTTTTGCATAAGACGTGCCTCCCAAGCCCATCAATGCCGACGCAGAGGCCAGACCAACCGTTTTTAATAAACGGCGGCGCGTTACGCTTTGCTCAGGCCGCATGGCCGTAGTTAAATTTTTATTGATACAGGCTATGCACATATTGCCGCTCCTGAGAGGTGTTCACGTCGAGTCACAAAACCTCAGGCGCGAGAAATGAATCCACTGCACCATATCTCTCATTAGAGAATTATTGCTTTGACAGCATTTGAGTATATTTAAATGTACTTTAGTGAAAAAGTGCAACGTTGACCGTCTAGTATCAAAATACATACGTCAGCTTTGATCTCGCGGTTGTATTCCGTTGAGCACTAAGTGTTTGAGCTTGACTAACTTCTTCAGGATAAGCATGTCAACTCAACTAATTAGATTATCCAAAGCTTATTTGATCAATGGCGTTTTGATTTTATTTAGCTATATTCCATTTTATGGAAATGCTTTTGCTGCCGGATGTCCTCCTACACCTTTAACTGGTGGAGAAAGTGCCACTATTAGCACCATCTGCGACAATGTAGAACTAGTGGATGCCGGCAATCTTCAAATTCAAAGCTTGGGAGTTGTCAACGCAACTATAGCGATCGCAATAGATAACTCAGGCTCTACAAATTCAATCTCCAATTACGGGGCAGTGAATGCCGTTATTAATACGGCTGCTGACGCTCTGGCGATTTATAACAGGGGGATTCTTTTTAACCTTAATAATAGTGACGGAGCAGTAATCTCCGGAATGAGCGACACCGATGGAAGTGGGCGTTCAACTGCGGGTGGTATTGCCAATGACGGCGGAACCATTACTACATTGACCAACAGTGGAGCTTCAGTGATTTCTGGAGTAGCTACAAATACTGGGGATCGATACGGCATTGGGGTGGCGAACTCGGGTGGAATGATAGGCACGTTAATTAATCAAGACTCTGCGGTCATCAGAGGAGAGACTGCTGGCACTTCTAATGCTTTTGGAGTCTTTAATGTCGGCAGCGGCACGATCGGTACTATAAACAATAGTGGATCTGTAACTATTTCTGGAAAAACGACAGGAAGTGGATTCGCGTATGGTGTCCTCAATAATGGCGGCACAATAACGACCCTTAACAACAGCGGATCGGCAACCATTTCTGGAGAAAGCGTTGGTTCTGGGGGGGCTTATGGTGTAGCTGCTTCAAATTTTATTGATTTCTCTGCCAATATAACAACATTAAATAATAGTGACTCGGCGATCATCTCCGCAACAAGCATTGGCGCTGGAGAAGCTGTTGGCGTTGAAGTTTTTGCTTCTACTATTGGTTCTATCAATAATAGTGGTTCAGCGGCAATTTCTGCATCGAGCCAAGGTGGCAGAGACGCTTTTGGTGTTCGCGTTAAAAGCTCAACAGTTGACACCATCAACAATACTGGTTTAGCCACTATTTCCGGCATCACCAATATTTCCGGCATCACTACAGGAGGCTTAGAGGCTATTGGTATTCGCGTTGAAAGCTCAACAATTGGTAGCATCAATAATAGTGACTCAGCAATTATTTCCGGAAAAAGCGATGGGTTGAGTGCTGCTGTCGGTATTGATGTTTTTCCAAATTCCGTCATTGACATTATTAATAATGGTAGCTCTGCGAATATTTTTGGAATAAACACAGGGTCAGGTGATGTTTATGGAATTTATAACGAAGCATCTACGATCGGTACTTTAAATAACTATGGCACGATTAGTGCAACTGCTAATGGTATTGGAGCTGCATACGGTGTGTTCAATACCTTTGAGGCAAGTTTTACCACTCTAAACAATATCGGATTAATCAGCGCTGTTTCTGTGGGTGGTACTGGAATTGGAATTTTTAATGAAGCTGACAGCACCATCATCACGCTGACTAATTCAGGCACGATATCGGGCGAAGGTAATGGAAGCGGATTTTTTAATTCTGGCATCATCACTACCCTAACCAATTCAGGCACTATCTCTGGTGGATTTGCAGGGATTAGTAATATTGGTGCTATCACTACGTTGAATAACTTGGGCACGATCTCAGGTGGTGAAAACAACTATGGCATATTCAACGGCGATGCTAGCACCATCATCTCATTGAACAACTCGGGCATGATCTCTAGTGGAGATAATGGAGTTGGAATTGTTAACGATAGTTCTATCGTTACCCTGAATAACTCAGGTACGATCTCTGGAGGCATTGGCGGTGGAGTGGGAATTGTTACTATGAACATCACCACTCTTAACAACACGGGCACGATTTTTACAGAAGATGGCGGAATTGGAATTAGAAACAATGGCACCATCAATTTCCTGAATAATGCTCAGGGAGGCAACTCTTCCTCCCCCGCCATGACAGCTCTCATCTATGCGGGCATACTGCCTAACAACTACAACATTATCCTTAACTCTTTGACCCATTATGGGCAGCTGGCTACTCAAACCCCATCTGGGGTAACGACTTTTGGTATTTCTTCTTTATCTAGAAAAAATAGCACTATTCTCAATACGACGCTCGCTTCAGTTTTATCAGGCGTAACGCCTGAACAACTCGGCTTCACCGGACTGTCTAGTTTTAGTGGTCTTTCTAATGGTTTTTCCTACACACTTTATTTAACGGATCTTGCCACCAATACTTGGGGACTCATCGTTACTGGTTGCAACAACTGTGATATTTACAGCGGCATGAGTGTCACGTCCAATGACATTGATGTCACGGTTTATCCTGTCCTAGCAGGTGGGACACTTGTTTTAAATAACGCAGATAACGTGAGCCAAGCATTTTCTGTGACAGCGAACAGCATGATCACATCTCCGTCGATTGGCACAGCAACCTTATCTGGAGTCTTTTCTGGAGCAGGTGGTTTAGTCTTTAATGGTAGTGGTACAACGGTTTTAACCGGTGCGAACAGCTACTCAGGCGGTACGACAGTTTCTGCAGGTACGTTATCTGTTGCAGGCTCCTCACCCACCGGTACGGGTGCAGTTATAGTTGCTTCAGGCGGCACGCTGATGGGTAGGGGCACGATCACTGGCAGTGTCAATGTCTCGGGTGTTCTCAAGCCCGGTAATTCCCCAGGCTATTTGTCGACGACTTCCACGGTCACGATGAATGCGGGCTCAAGCTATGTGCAAGACATCGCCGGTACGGTCCAAGCCAGTAGCACTTCGCCTGTGGGCGCCACAGGGTATTACTCTTTCCTGAATGTGACCAACGGCCAGTTTGTGATCCAGCCGGGTTCAACGTTTACACCACAACTGTCCAATCTCTTTACTGCCGATCAGTCTGGGTTCGGCAGCGCGATCTACGTGCCGGGCCTGGGTGATCGTCTGCGTATTGTGACCGCTGTGGGTGGGATCTCAGGCAAGTTCTCTACGGTGACGCAGCCTGCAGAGCTGGCCGCTGGCACACAGTTCCTGCCGTTCTACAATATGGCGGGCAGCAACAGCATCGATTTGGCAGTGATTCCGACCTCTTATCAGACCACCATTGCTGCGGCCTCGGGTAACGCCAATGCGCAGTCCGTCGGTGGCGTGCTGACGCAACTTGCACAGAGCAGCTTGGCAGGGACAGCGACTGCAGCCCAAGATCAGTGGCTTTACGCGATCTCGGGTCAGACCACCGCTCAGGGCATCGCGAACTTTGCGCAGAGCATGTCCGGTGAGGTGTATGCGGCGAACGTCGCAGTGATGTCGCAGACCACGCA
>JAOATE010000016.1 GCA_030158305.1 Burkholderiaceae bacterium | reverse complement strand
TCCCGTCGGTTGAGCGCTGGTTACAAGCCAAAGCCAAAGAAAGACGCGAACAAAGTGCTGCTGCAGGCAAGACCTAAGTCTCGCACGACTACTTGGATACCGACTCAATATGGCCCTGCTGATTACTGAAGAATGCATTAATTGCGACGTGTGTGAACCACAATGTCCCAATGATGCAATCTCCATGGGCGAGTCGATTTACATCATCAATCCTGACGCGTGTACGGAATGCGTGGGACATCACGATGAACCTCAATGCAAAGTTGTCTGTCCCGTCGACTGTATTGAGTTGCATCCTGAGTGGAAAGAAGGACAAGACGCGCTGATGGTCAAGTACCACAAACTCACAAGCGCTAAAGCTGCCAAAGCTTAAGCCTTCCTGCTCTAGCGCTTTTAATTCTTTAAACTGCAGGCCACTCCACCGGGGAAGCCTCTGGATGCAGCTTGACTAAGCGGCAAGGCTGTCCTGTGACGTTGGCCAACCAAGTGGCCGTCACATCCCCTTCGTCTACCACCACGACAGACTGCTGGCCGACTTGCACAGTACGCTTGACGCTATCGTCGTCCTCAATCACGTCGAGTGGAATATCAATCCGCAACATCCCGGGCGCACGCAATACTAGGGAGCCCAACTTAATATCTGTCACAACAGTGGCCAGTGCCGCACACTTTTCGGCACTCAGCCAATGCCCGTTCGCATCGACAATAAACCAGCGCTGATGGTAGTCAGCCGCTTGCCGACGGTCGAGGCCGACACAGCCCATCACGGGAAAAAAAACTGGGTTCGATGCAGCAGCAGAAGTCATATTTCTAGTGATCCGTTCAAAGGGTTAAACCTGTTTACACTTTAGTCTATCTCAACAAGGAGTCACAACAATGAAAATTGACCGACTTGATCATCTCGTACTGACTGTCGCAAGTCTTGAAAAAACCTGTGATTTTTATTCCAAGGTTTTAGGTTTTGAGATCATCACCTTTTTAGGGGATCGCAAAGCGCTTGGCTTTGGTCAACAGAAAATCAATCTGCATCAAATCGACAACACCTACGATCCCAAGGCTTTACGTCCGACAGCAGGCTCAGGAGACTTGTGCTTTATCGCCTCGACGCCCGTCTCTGTCATCTTGCAAGAACTCGCGGCTGCAGGCGTACCCGTTGAAATCGGACCTGTTGAACGCACGGGCGCCAAAGGAAAAATACTATCCGTTTATCTCCGAGACCCGGATCAGAACCTCATTGAAATTTCAAATTACCTCGATTGACGCTTGCCGGATGAACGAGATACGTGTTCGTTGATTCAGGCCATGCCGAAGTCACCTACGGGTTTACCCCATTCAACTCTTTCTTGACAGGTACTAAGCCTAATCGTCATATTGCGTTATAAAGAAAAAAAGTAGTCGTAGTGTCATAAAACATAAAAATGATTCAAAAATCTGGAGACAACATGAGCACAAAGTACACCCAAAGTTCAGCCGGCGCGTCACGTCGCAAATTGCTAAAAGGCGCAGCCGCGACTGCAGGCATTGCAGCACTCGGTCTGCCCGCGATTTCGCTGGCGCAGAACAAACCCATCCGCATTGGAATGCCGACGATTCTGTCTGGTCGTGTCGCGATGCTGGGTATCGCCTCGCGCAATGCCGTCGCGATGGAAGTCGAAAAATTTAATGCCGCTGGTGGCTTGAACGGTCGCATGATCGAAATGGTGGTGCGTGACTCGAAGGGTCAGCCACAAGAGGCCGCTCGTGTCGCACGCGAACTGGTCACAGGCGATGGTTGCGAAATTTTGTGGGACGCAGAAGCCTCCTCTGGCGCTTTTGCCGTACATGAGGTCGCGAAAGATCTCGGCGTGCTGGTCGTCCATACATGCTCAGAAACCTCCTCACTCACCGCGGACCCAAAGCTGCGCGTACCGACAGCCTTCCGCTGCGCGCGCCAGGGTATTCATGACGCCATTGCGGGCGGTTCCTACGGCGCCGAAATCGCTAAAAAACTCAAACTGACGCGTTGGATGAGTATTTCTCCGGACTACGCCTATGGTCGTGACACCACAGCTGAGTATTTTGAATACCTCAAGCATTTCAACAACAATATCGAAATCGTCGGTCAAGTCTGGCCAAAACTGTTTCAGGCCGACTACAGCGAAAACATCACGCGCATGGTGCAAGGTAAACCACAAGCGGTTTACTCGTGCTTGTGGGGTGGTGACATGACCTCGTTTATCGACCAGTCAAACATTTATGCATTGTTTAAAGACAAGCAATTCTTCTCGCCTAACTTGGCCGAGTATGCCGTGCTCACAGCTGTCAAAAACGTGCCTCCGAACATGCACTCAGGCAATCGCTACTTGCGCAGCTTCCCCGACACACCCGCGAACGCGGCGTGGGCTGATGCCTACCGGGCCAAATTCAAAGAGTTGGCACTGAACTGGTCCTGGCAAAACGCAGCAGGTATCGGCTTTTTGACGGCCGCCATGAAAAAAGCGAACAGCGCTGACGGCAAGAAAATCGCCGAAGCAATGCGTGGCCTGAAAATAAACTCACCTTTTGGTGCGGACGGCACACTCACGATGCGTCCAGAAGACAACACCGTCGTCAACTACGCGATCGGCTACGGCTCCTTGACGAACAAAGAGCCGTTCATGACCAATCAAGTCAACGGCAAGTGGGATCAGATCTACGCGCTGGAAGCCGAATGGAAAAAGCGTAAAGGCTGGGCATAAGCCGTCGTCTAAACGTTTGAGGGCACTGCGTCTTTCCCATGCTTGGGTGAGACGCAGTCGCCTACACCCCGCTTCGCCTGCACCTCTCGGAGATATCCTTGGATCCCACCGCCCTGTATGAGTGCCTGACTTCTTTGTCATGCATCGTGACCCAAACCAGCACCGGACTGATTGTGGGCTCACTCCTCTTTCTCGTGGCCGCTGGCCTGACCCTAATCTTTGGGGTGCTTAAGGTCATCAATTTCGCGCATGGTTCGCTCTATATGCTCGGCGCCTATATCGCGCTGTCCGCCTATCGCATCACCGACAGTTATGTTTTGGCCGCGGTGATCGCGGGCGCGGGGGTCGGACTCTTCAGCATATTCTTTGAGCGCTTTTTTATGCGCAAGGTTTACAACGCTGACGTGTTGCTGCAACTGCTAGTTTGTTATGCGTTTATTTTGATTCTCGATGATGCGGTCAAAATCATCTGGGGACATGAGTTCCAGTCGATGGGCATGCCCGCGACTTTCCAGGCGCCGCCAGTATTTATCGCAGGCGGAATCGTCCCGGTGTTTTATCTCTTCATGATTGGTGCGGCCGCACTGATTGGTTTGGTGATGTGGTACGTCATGACACGTACGCGTATCGGCAAGGTCGTCCGCGCAGCGGCGCACAATCCTTCGATGACGTCTGCGCTCGGACTGAATACGACCTGGATTTACGCAGGTGTATTTGCGTTTGGCGGAGCGCTGGCTGGACTCGCGGGCGCGCTCGCGGCGCCGGTGCGCTCCATGTCTCCTGGCATGGGCTTTTCGATCTTGATCGAATCATTCATCGTGACCGTGATCGGCGGCATGGGCTCAATTAGTGGTGCCCTGGTAGGCGCCCTATTGATCGGACTGGTACGCTCTTTCGGCTCGATTGGCTTTCCTTTATTCGTCGAGGGCATCATGTTCTTAGCGATGGCGCTGATTCTGGTGCTTAAACCGAGCGGCCTGCTTGGCAAGGAGCCACGCTGATGAACGCCCCCTTGACCTTCAATAAAGAACTCCTCCTGGCACTCGCGGGCTTGGCGATTTTGATCGTGATTCCGTTTATTTTTCCCAGTCGCGTCGCGTTGGATTTTGTGATTCGCCTGGCCGCCTTTGGTTTGTTTGCAACCTCGCTTAACATTTTGGTGGGTTATGGCGGTATGGTGTCTTTTGGACACGCCATGTTTTTTGGCGGTGGGGCTTATGCCTTTGGTCTACTGATGCAAAAAGGTGGTGCCTCTATTCCGGTAGCCATACTCGGTGCAGTCGTTTTCTGCGCCCTGCTGGGTTTGGTGGTGGGTGCGATTTGCGTGCGACTCAAAGAGATTTACTTCTCATTTTTGACACTTGCCTTTCAAATGCTGATCCATAGCATCATTATCACCTGGTCGTCGCTGACCGGTGGCGATCAAGGCCTGATGGGCGGTATCCCGCGCGTCTGGGGCAGCATCAATCTAGCCGATACGCAAACACTCTATTGGTTCTCCTGCATCGTTGGCGTGCTTTGTCTGTTTTTAATGCGCTATATCTTGCAATCACCTTTTGGTTACACGCTCAGAATGGTGCGCGACAACGCGGATCGCGCCAAGTTTCTTGGCATCGATGTCTGGCGTGTCCGGCTCTATGCTTTTATTCTGGCGAGCTGCTTCGCAGGGGTGGGCGGAATCATCATGGCGCTGTTCGTCTCTGGCGCTTATCCTGAGTTTAGCTACTGGACCATGTCAGGCGAAGCAGTCTTCATGATCCTCATGGGTGGTCTGCATATCTTCATCGGACCTGTTGTGGGAGCGGGTCTGCTGCTGGTGTTTAACGACATCATCACTCGGACAACGGAGTACCACGGACTTGCGCTCGGCGTGATTGTGCTGATTTTTGCACTTGGGTTCAAGCGTGGCATAACAGATTTTGTGGTGCAGCTTTTTGAGATGATTTTCAAACGAGGAGCGCGCTCATGAGTCGCCCAAATATCACTGTTGTCACAGGCGGTTCTAGCGGTATCGGTGCGGCTTGTGTCCGACATCTGGCCAAGCGCGGCGATCATGTCATCTCGCTTGACCTGCCTGGCACGTGGTCCGAAGAAAAAATGCGCGCCATGGGCGTGACCGCTTATGCCTGCAACGTCACAGACGACGAAGGCATGAAAGAGACTGCGGCCATGATTGAAGCCAAACACGGGCCTGTGACAGCGTTGGTGAACTGCGCGGGGATTTTGCAAAACCGTCTATCACCCGATTTGCTCACCATGACGGAATGGGATCGTGTGGTGGATATCGATCAGCGCGGGACCTATCTGGCATGCGCGATCTACGGCTCGCGCATGGTCGAATTAGGGGGCGGCGCGATCGTGAATATCGCCTCAATCACGTCCTTGCGTTCTTCACCCCTGCATGCCTACGGTCCGGCTAAAGCCGCTGTCGCCGCCATGACTGCGTGTCTGGCTGCAGAATGGGGTCGCTCAGGTGTCCGCGTCAATGCGATCTCGCCCGGCTATGTTCTGACCGAGGCCTTGCAGGCTGCGATTGATCGCAATGATCGCAACCCAGAGGACCTCACGTCTCAAGCGGCGATGGGTCGCATGGTCACGACCGATGAAATCGCTGACTCCGTTGGCTTTTTATTGTCTCCCGCGGCTAAAGCGATTACCGGCATCAACCTGCCTGTCGACGCAGGCTGGCTCGCAGGCTCGACGTGGCAAACCTACGGTGGCGTGCCTAAACCCCGCAACAAAAAACCAGATGGAGCGCACTGATGCTCAAGATTGAACACCTGAACAAATCATTTGGTGGTGTTGTCGCAACCTCGGACGTCTCGATTCATTTCAAAACCGAATCACTGAGTGCAGTGATTGGACCAAACGGTGCGGGTAAGACGACTTTTTTTAATCTGATCTCCGGAGCCTTGATTCCAGACTCTGGCCGTATCATTCTGGATGGTGAGGACATCACTGGCCAGGCCAGCAGCGAGATTGTGCGCAAAGGCATTGGGCGCGCGTTTCAGGTTGCCAAGCTTTTTAAAACCTTGACCGTCGAAGAGTCTTTGCGTGGCGCACTCATGTCGCCACTCGGCAAGTCTGCGCAGATGTACGGTCGTTTTCCTCTGCAGCAAACGCGAGATCGCGCTTACGAAGTGATGGAGCAGCTCGGTCTGCACACCAAGGCCAATGTCGTCAGTGGCAACCTATCTCATGGTGATCAAAAGCTTCTCGACATGGCACTCGCCCTCGTCTTGCGGCCGAAAGTTCTACTGCTCGATGAGCCAGTGGCCGGCATGGGACCCGAAGAGCGCGAACAAATGATTGAGACCGTTTACAGTCTTTGGAAAAAAGGCGGACTCACCGTTGTCTTGATCGAGCACGATATGGAAATCGTTTTCAGGATTTCCCAACACATCCATGTGCTGTCTTATGGAAAAGTCTTGGCCGAAGGTAACGCCGAAGAGATCAGAAACAACCCAGCCGTCATTGAAGCCTATTTGGGCACTCCTCGGGAGGCACACGCATGAGTCAGCAGGTGTTGAAAGTCGAACAAATCAACGTGTTCTACGGGACGAGTCAGGCGCTGTTTAATTTATCCTTTAATGTTCAAAAGGGTGAAACGCTTGCCTTGCTGGGTCGTAATGGCGCGGGCAAAAGTACTACGATGAAATCGATCGCAGGTGTGATCCCTGCAAAAAGCGGTCAAATCACGCTTCACGACCAGTCGATCAATGGACGCGCTGCGCATTTGATCGCGCGCGCAGGAATTGGTTATGTCCCCGAGGACCGTCAAATTTTCCCTGATCTAACGGTTGAGGAAAATCTAGAGATTGCCATCAAACGCGGCGCCAATGGCGAAGACGACTGGAGCATTGAGCGTGTTTACGAAATGCTCCCTTTACTTAAACCGTTACGTGAGCGCATGGGCGGACAGCTCTCGGGTGGTGAACAACAAATGCTCACCGTGGGTCGCTCCTTGATGGGCAATCCGGATGTTTTGTTGCTCGATGAGCCCAGCGAAGGTCTCGCGCCCATCATGGTGCAAAAAATTGGCGATCTGATTCAGTCTTTGCGGGAGATGGGCAAAACAATCGTACTGGCCGAGCAAAATCTTCATTTTTGTCTGGGGCTGGCTGACCGAGCTGTCGTCATCGATAAAGGCTCGGATGTATTTGTTGGCACAATCACTGAGCTCAACGACAACGCGGATATCAAGCAACGTTATTTGTCTGTGTAATGTCTACGGTTTAAATATTTGCTAGGAAGGTTTTAAGTTTCAACGTTGGAGAGGTCATGTATATTTCAAGTGAAAACGCTTCACAAGCCTTTGATCTCTCCAATACGCACATGCTCATTACTGGCGCCGCGGGCGGCATTGGTGCCGCAACGGCAAGACTGTGCAGCCAGCTTGGCGCAAGCCTGGTGCTGACAGATCTTAAGCAAAATAAATCAACGCTTGAGCAGCTTGCTCACTCCCTCACAGGACAAGTCACCGTCGAAGGCTGCGATGTCAGTCAACGCGAACAAGTCGAAGCCCTCGTCGCGCGACACGCCCCCTTTAGCGCGCTGGCAGACACTGCGGGCATCTGTCCTTACGATGACGACTGGCTATCACCGAGCTGGAACGATGTCGAGTTTATGCGAGTCATGCAGGTCAATGTTTTAGGACCGATCAATCTCGTGCGCGCCATCCTGCCGGGAATGATGGAACGCAAACACGGTCGCATCGCGCTGTGTGGGTCGATTGCAGGTTGGACGGGCGGCCTGCGTGCCGGTCCACACTATTCTGCGTCGAAAGGCGGCGTCCATGCACTAGTCCGTTGGTTCGCGCAGAGAGCGGCGCCGCATCACGTGACAGTCAATGCCGTTGCGCCAGGCCCGATCGACACAGGCATGACCGCTGGCCACGGCTACGATGCAAACGCCTATCCAATGAAGCGCATGGGGCAACCCGAAGAAATCGCGGGCATGCTCACCTATCTGTGCTCGCCCGCAGCGGGCTTTGTCTCGGGTGCCATCATGGATGTGAATGGCGGCACCCTGATGCGGTAGTGCGCTTTACTCTCCAAACCCTCTGGAGACAATCACCTCAACGAGGTTAGGGCCACCGCTTGCCATTGCTGCCTTGAGCACATCGGCAAGCTTTGTCGGATCGGTCACCACCTGTGAAGGCATGCCCATACTTTTCGCCACACCCGCAAAATCAATCGCTGGATTATCCATATCCATGGCGACAAAATCATCCGTGCCACGCATCGCGAGCAGACGCTCCTTGATGATGCGATAGCTGCGATTGTTGATGATGACGTAGGTGATGTTGAGCTTCAAATGCGCGGCGGTCCAGAGCGACTGAATGCTATACATCGCACTGCCATCGCCAATGGTCGCCACCACGGGCCGTGACGGCTGCGCGAGCGCCACGCCTACCGCACCGGCCATCCCAAAGCCCAAGCCGCCACTGGCCAAGCCGTAATAGGCCTGAGGGTCATCCATCGGCAACATCGCCGAGATCGCAGGTGCGGCCGTCAAGGTTTCGTCGACCACGATGACGTCCTTGGGCAACGCATCCACAATCTGGCTGACGAGATAGCGTTGATCAATCGGCGTCGTCGTCGCACTCGCCTGCACCTCTGCGCGTGTTTTCGCACGATTGGCCGACCAGTTACTGGTCGCAAGGTCGGCCAGTCGGGCTTGCGCCTGTTTGGCTTGCTCAGCAGTGCGCATCCGACGCAGCACAGGCAACAAGGCTAGCAACGTTTCCTTGATATCCGCACGCACGGCGGTGGCAGTGGAGTAATTTTTACCCAGCTCCCATTCGCGCTCCGTGATGTGCATCACGGGCATTTCAGGTGGCAAGGGCTCAACTGTGCTCATGGGTGACATACGCAAGAGGTCCGCGCCAAGACACAACAGAAAATCGTACTGCTCCAGCGTCTGACGAACCTTCTTTTGGTTACGTGTCAGGTCACCCATACAGGTGGGATGCGAGGAGGGATAGCGCGCGTTATAAGGCACTGACTCCTGATACACCGCAGCGCCGAGCAACTCCGCTAATTCACACGCCTCGGCAAACATATCGGCATTGGCGATTTCACGCCCCGCCACCATGACGGGCTTTTTCGCGGCCAACAATTTTTGCGCAATCTCCTCGAGGGCGCGATCGCTGGGTCGCATGCCAGCATCCACCAATGTGGGGAAGCCAAACTCGATCTCTGCTTCTTCATCGAGCACGGAGCCTGGCAAGCTAATGAACACAGGACCCATCGGTGGGGTGCGCGCGATTTTCGCGGCACGTCGGATCACGCGTGGCAAGTCCTCAATGCGTGTGACCTCAAAGGCCCATTTGACCAAAGGTGCGGCGATCGGCACCAACGGCTCATACAGCAAAGGCTCTTGCAGTCCATAACCGACCTCGTACTGGCCCGCTGTAATCAACAAGGGTGAACCAGAAAACTTGGCGTTATAAATCGCGCCCATCGCATGACCCAAGCCCGGCGCGCAATGCAGATTACAAGCGACCAGTTGATTGGATGCACGCGCAAAACCATCCGCCATGCCCACTACGATTGACTCTTGTAGACCCAGCACATAAGTCAGCTCGGGAAACTGAGGCACTGCCTCCATGATCGCCAGCTCTGTGGTCCCCGGGTTCCCAAACAAGTGGGTGACACCCTCATCGAGCAAGAGCTTGATAAACGCCTGGCGGCCAGTCATTTTTTGAATCGTCATTTTTTTGTCTCCCCATGATGCATATGCATCTATTTATATCTATTAACAGGCGATTACAGACCTGCTAATTTTTGTAACTGTGCCGCGTCCAGACCGAGTTTTTTCGCGGTCTCCAGCATTTCGTTCCAAGTGGTCTCATCGACCGGCACACCTTGCGCCAAGCGTTGCGCACGTGTTTCGCGCTCAGGCTCACCAGCAATTCGAACATGCTCGCCGCCCGGCTGCGGTGGCGAAGCCTTAACCCATTCGATAAAGGCCTTCATCTCGTGTTCAAAAATAGAGCCGTCGGCGAGCTTTGCTGGATCAAAAATAATCGAGAGCATGCCGTTGATAATGCGACGCTTGCCATCCGGCGGGGACTGTGTCGTCATGCCGCCCGCCAACGCACCTCCTAAGATTTCGCAAATCAGCGCCAGACCAAAGCCCTTGTGCTCACCAAACGTACAGAGCGCACCAAGAGGTGCCTTGACCGCGAAAATTGGCTCGGTGGTGGGACGCCCTTCGTTATCGATCAGGTAGCCCTCTGGTAGCTGCTCGCCTTTATTGAGCGCAACACGGGCCTTGCCCTGCGCGATCACGCTCGTTGCAAAATCCAACAAGATGGGATCTTGCCCAGGGACTGGAATGCCGACGGTAAAAGGGTTGGTCCCAAACCGCGCATCGCCACCACCAAACGGCGCCACGATCGGGCGGGAAATCACATTCACAAAATGAATCGAAATCAAGCCCTGCTCAACGGTCATCTCGGCCCACGCGCCAATGCGGCACAAATGGTGCGAGTTTCCGAGCGCCAAAATGCAACTGCCGTGCTCTTTGGCGCGTGCGATCCCCAACTCCATCGCCTGATGACCAATCGCCTGACCAAACCCGCACTCGCCATCCAGTCCGATCATGGAACCGTTGTCCATGCGCGTCTGAATGCGCGCATTTGGCTTGAGGCTGCCCTCCAGATACGCCTCGGCATAGCGCGGCAAAATCCCGACACCGTGGGAATCGTGACCGGTCAGGTTAGCCTGTATCAAATTTTCCGTGACGAGTTCGATTTCTCGATCATCACTGCCAAAACCTTTCACCAAATACCGCACTGCAGCGCGCAGGCGATCGACGGGAATGAGATGCATCTGAGCCATTCAATGATTTCCTTTGTTTAGCATTATGTTGTGTCGCTCACGACGACACAATAAAAAGTGTCGCTATTTTTAATTTTTTGCGACACATTTATAAATAGGGTGATATATGCCTAAAGACGCTTGCTATACCGCAGCCAAACGGTCCACCGTATCAGGAAATTTCGCCACGAGTCGAATTAACAAGCTCGCTTGTGCATTGGGCCTAGCTCGGCCCTGTTCCCAGTTTTCAAGAGTGCGGGGGTTCGTACGCAGGTAACCCGCAAACACAGGCCTAGACATATGTAAGCGCTCTCGCAAAGCAATTAGCTCGCTGGCGGTCACTTCACGAGCAGGTTTCGAGTCGACTTCATGGGTACGCAGCGTTTGTTTGCCGGTACGTGCGTTGGAAAGGGCATCAAAACCCTCCTTCATTTCCGTAAACAAGTTGCGTTTTTTCATCGTCTCATCTCCAGTTCTGCTTTCAACATACTTTTGAGCGCCTTTTTTTCTTGGGGGCTTAAGTCTTTTAATTCATCTTTGTTATATAAGGTGAAAAGCCAAAATTGCCGTTCGCCATTCCACCAATAATAAATCACCCTTAGCCCACCCCGCTTACCCTTACCTCTGCGAGGGTCAGCGTGACGAAGCTTTCGTAACCCACCAGTCCCCTCTATGACATCACCCGCCTCTGGGTTGGAGATCATGGCAGTTTGTAAGCCACGAAACTCCTCGTCATCTAAATAATCGTTCCGAAATCGAGCAAAGGCAGGTAATTCGATAAAAAGGGCTTTCATTCTTCAATTATACGCAAGTTGCGTATGATGGCAAATGCGCTGACTGGATCCCCTCGCACTCAAAGCGATGATTTGCTGCAAACCTACTTAAACGTTAAACAAGAAATTCAGCACGTCACCATCCTTGACGATGTACTCCTTGCCTTCGGCGCGCATCTTGCCTGCTTCTTTTGCGCCCTGCTCGCCTTTGCATGCGATGAAGTCCTCATACGCGATCGTTTGTGCGCGAATAAAACCACGCTCAAAGTCCGTGTGAATCACGCCCGCAGCCTGTGGGCCCGTCGCGCCAATCGGCACAGTCCAGGCTCGCACTTCTTTGACGCCTGCGGTGAAATACGTCTGCAGGCCGAGCAATTTGAACGCACCGCGGATCAAACGATCGAGACCAGGCTCTTGCATACCCATGTCAGCCAAAAACACCGCTTTGTCTTCGTCGGAGAGCTCGGCGATTTCAGACTCAATCGCAGCGCAAATCGCCACGACTGGCGCATTGCGCGCGGCGGCATATTCGTTCAAGCGTTCCAGTAAGGGATTGTTGGTAAAGCCTTGATCGCTCACGTTGCCGACATACATGGCAGGCTTGGCCGTGATGAAGCAAAGCGGAGCAATCAATGCGAAGTCTTCGGGCGAAAGATCCAGCGCGCGAATCGGCTTGGTTTCGTTGAGCTGAGCAATCACTTGCTCGAGAATGCCCACGACCTTTTGGGCTTCTTTGTCGCCCGAACGCGCGGTCTTTTGAAAACGATGGATGGCTTTTTCAGCCGTCTGCATGTCCGCGAGCGCCAACTCGGTTTCGATGACCTCAATGTCGGCAATCGGATCGACTCGTCCTGCGACGTGGATCACATTGTCATCTTCGAAACAACGCACAACGTTGATGATGGCATTGGTTTCACGGATGTGAGAGAGAAACTGGTTGCCCAAGCCTTCGCCCTGGCTCGCGCCTGCGACCAAACCCGCGATATCCACAAACTCGACGGTGGCGTGCAGGATACGCTCAGGCTTGACGATGGCGGCAAGCGCATCAAGGCGCGGGTCCGGTACTTCGACCACGCCGACGTTGGGCTCAATCGTACAAAAGGGGTAGTTTTCGGCAGCGATACCTGCCTTGGTGAGGGCATTGAAAAGGGTTGATTTACCGACGTTGGGCAAACCAACGATGCCGCATTGCAGAGCCATGAGAATCCCGAAGTTCTTAATAAGTGAAAGTGCTGTATAGAATGTGAGTTTAACCGCTACTTTCCGTCCCAGATCATGACTCTCGCAGAGCTTCTCGCCCGCCCTTTCGGAACCATCCCTGAAATGATCCGTTTTGCCGCTGCGCAGAGGCCGGAGCACCCTGCATTGTTCCTCAACGCGCACGCGCTTTCTTATGCGCAGCTCGATATGCTGATCGCGCGGGTAGCCGCATCTTTACAACGTGACGGTTTTAAACCTGGCGACAGGGTGGCGGCGTGTGCGGGGACGTCTTTTGAATATGTGGCACTTTTTCTGGGTGCGTTGCGGGCTGGTGCGGTCATGACCCCACTGCCGCCCTCGGCCACGCCTCAAAATCTGACCGGGATGCTGGCTAACTCAGGTGCCACGCTTCTCTTTCAAGATCGCGCCTGCGCGTTGAGCTGGCCGACCGATGCGTTGGTCGAGCAAGGCTTACGTCGGATATGGATTGACGAACAGGGAGGGCCAGACAGCTGGGGCGCTTGGCTGTCGAGCGAGACGCAGCCTCACCCCGTCGACACACAGCCCAATTGGGCCTTTAATCTCATTTACTCGTCGGGCACCACAGGCACCCCAAAAGGCATCGTGCAACCCTGTTCGATGCGCTGGTCACATGTCCAGCGGGCGGCGACTAACGGCTATGGCTCCGACTCTGTGACTCTCGCCTCAACGCCTCTCTACTCCAACACCACGCTGGTCGCTCTTTTACCCACCCTCGCGCTTGGTGGCACAGGTGTGCTGATGGGCAAGTTCGATGCGCGCCGATACCTTGAGCTCGCCGAACAACATCGGGTCACACACACGATGCTGGTGCCCGTGCAATATCAACGTATCTTGGACGATCCTGCATTTGATCAGTTTGATCTCTCCGCGTTTCAAGCAAAGTTTTCCACCAGTGCGCCCTTTGGCGCCACCCTCAAAGCTGAGGTGCTCAAACGCTGGCCTGGTCGTTTAACGGAAATCTACGGTATGACCGAGGGCGGGGGACGTTGCGAGCTAGAAGCACACAATTACCCACACAAACTCCACACGATCGGCCGTCCCGCCAGCGGCCATGACATCCGCCTGATCAATGAGGCGGGCCAAGAGGTCCCACAGGGTCAAACTGGTGAAATTGTTGGAAGCTCCTCCGCAATGATGGAGGGCTATTACGGCATGCCTGAAAAAACCCGCGAGGTAGAGTGGTTTGATCCAACCGGAAAACGCTTTATCCGTACGGGCGATATCGCACGTTACGACGAGGACGGTTTTCTGATCCTCGCAGACCGCAAAAAAGACATGGTCATCTCTGGTGGGTTCAATATTTATCCAAGCGACCTGGAGTCCGAGCTTGGGAAGCACCCTGAGGTGTATGACTGTGCAGTAGTCGGTGTGCCCTCGCGACAATGGGGAGAAACACCCGTTGCGTATGTTGTCCTTAAAGCGCAGTCCACAATTTCGCCAGAGGCGCTGCTTGAGTGGGTCAACGCACGCCTAGGCAAAACACAGCGGTTAGCAGATTTGATTTTTACCGACAATTTGCCCAGAAGCGAAATCGGCAAAGTGCTCAAGCGAGAGTTACGAGAGCGTTATGGATCACAGCCTAAATAGCGTCTCCGGCGGCTTGCAGCGCCAACCATGCCACGCACAAGGGTCCTGCGTTAAACAGTACGTGAACAAGTATCGCAGCCCCGATACCGCGTTGCACACGAACCCAGCACAGGGCAAGTCCGGTGACCCATTGGGGCAGCACTAATACCGCCATCATCCACCAAGGCAAGTCCACAAACTCATAGTTGTGGATATGCAGTGCGGCAAACGCCAATACAGAACCATGCATCACAAAAGGAAAGGCCCAACGATATGTTCGGAGCCACTTCCAGGCATTTCCCGTTGGCATGCCCGCCTGTCGCATTGACCAGATCAGCATCAGTATTAGCAACACCACCAAGCTACTTGCCCACCAGGCAAAACCATTCAAAAATACATAGATGAGTACGGGCACGACCAAAATGGCCAACAGTGGCCTGCGCAAGCCAAACCGAAACAGCAGCTCTTCGATAATCGGTGCCCATACAAGCGCCTGAAACCAAGGTAAATTGTGAACACTGATGCGGTGTGTCGCGCCACTCATCTCAAAGACAGTCAGCACGATGGGGCCAAGCGCCACAATATTAATCAGCCACAGCGCCCCCGCCCACGCAAGGAGTCGCGACAGTTTGCTCGAGGGCCACCAGTCCGCCACCCAACTACTCACTGGAGTCGCATGTTGAATCTCACGCTTGAGGCTTGGCCGTTGGACAAAGCGTAAAAACTGTCGAAACTCTTCCCGAAAGCGTTGCTCCGTCATGCTGGATTGTCGCGATGAAGCTGCTCTGTCGCCCGAACAAATTCACCCTTGAGAAACAAAGGCATGACCGCACGGCAACGGGTCAGGCACTCGTCAATCGCCATCTGGTCTTCGCGTCTGGGCGGGTGAAGGACAAAGTCTGCAACTTCCTGAGCAAGATTCAAACTACGCGGGTGTCCAATCCCCAAACGCAAGCGCCAAAAATTAGGACTACTCAGCGCTGCTTGTATGTCTCTTAGGCCGTTATGGCCGGCATGACCGCCACCCTGCTTGACCTTAACCTGACCTGGCATCAGATCAAGCTCATCGTGGAGCACCAACACCTCCTCCGGGGCGAGCTTGTAAAACCGCGCCAAAGCCCCCACACACTGACCTGAGCGATTCATATAAGTGAGCGGTTTTGCCAAAAATATTTGCTCACCATTCACGCGCGCTTTGGCCACTGAGCCAAAGAACGACTTTTCAACCGTGAAATCACAGCGCAAATCTTCTGCAAGCGCCTCGACCAACCAAAAGCCTGCATTGTGGCGCGTTCGAGCGTAATCAGGGCCTGGGTTGCCAAGTCCGACGATGAGTTTGATGGGTTGAGTCATAGCAGCATTAGATGTCAAAAGCCCCATCCGCGCAAAACGGACAGGGCTTGGGGTACAACCTGATCATCAACTGATTTGAGGCGACTGCTTGAGCCTCAAATAAGTCAATTAGGCGGCTGGCGCTGCGCCTTCGGCTGCTTCAGCAGGACCGCCCTTGACAATTGCCGTCACCAAGACAGGATTTGGATCGCCACGGTGTGCAATGTATGTCACGCCTTTAGGCAAAGCAATGTCAGCCAAGTGAATCGATGCGCCACCGACCAACTTGGACAAATCCACCTCGATGAACTGGGGCAAGTTTGCGGGCAAGCAAGCAATCTCAATGTCAGTCATCACGTGCGAAATGATCGCAGCGCTGAGTTTGACTGCAGGCGATGTTTCAGCGTTGGTAAAGTGCAAAGGCACCTTAGTGTGCAGCGCCTGATCGGCGGAAACGCGCTGAAAGTCAACGTGCATGACGATCTGCTTGTAGGGGTGCCACTGAACCGAACGCAACAAAACCTGATGGCTCTTGCCTTCGAGTTGCATTTGCAGAATGGATGCGTGGAACTGCTCTTTGCGCAACGCGTGATAGATTTCGTTGTGATCGAGCTCGATATTGACGGGCTGCTCTTTTCCACCATAAACAATGGCAGGAACGCGGCTCGCACGGCGCAGGCGGCGGCTCGCACTCGTTCCCTGTACGCTACGTGGGGTTGCATTAAATTCCATAAAAACTCCAAAAAGGATGGCTAGCACCCAGTTAAAACACAATCCGGATATCGGATCGTGGCTCCACAGCCCACCGCGACCAGTGAACTGCGAATATCTCAGCGCATCTCAAAGAGATCCGCTGTTGATTCTTTAATCTACAAACAGCGAGCTGACGGACTCTGCGTTGGAAATACGCAAAATAGTCTCACCCAACAAGGCTGCGCAAGAAAGTTGACGGATTTTGCTACAAGCGCGTCCTTCTTCAGACAGCGGGATCGTATCCGTGACGACCAACTCTGTGAGCTCTGAATCAGCAATTCGCTCAATCGCTCCACCAGACAACACAGCATGCGTGCAATATGCATACACAGCACCTGCACCACGCTCCTTGAGTGCTTGCGCTGCTTTGCAGAGCGTGCCCGCCGTATCCACCATGTCGTCCATGATTAAGCATGTCCGGCCATCGACTTCACCGATGATATTCATCACTTCGGAAACGTTGGCGCGTGGGCGGCGCTTGTCGATAATCGCCAAATCTGCTTCGAGCTGTTTAGCGAGCGCACGGGCACGCACCACACCACCGATATCTGGGGAAACCACCACTAAATTGCTGAGGTTGCGACGCCAGATGTCGCCAAGCAAGATCGGACCGGCATAAATATTGTCGACCGGGATATCAAAAAAGCCTTGGATTTGGTCTGCATGAAGATCCATTGTCAACACGCGATCCACGCCAGCGACTTGCAGCATATTGGCAACAACTTTTGCCGTAATCGCCACACGCGCAGAGCGGGGTCGACGATCCTGTCGCGCATAACCAAAATAAGGGATCGCAGCAGTAATACGTCCAGCGGAGGCGCGACGCAACGCATCGACCATCACCATGACTTCCATCAGGTTGTCGTTGGTTGGGGCACAGGTCGGCTGGAGAACAAACACATCCTTGCCGCGGACGTTTTCGTTGATCTCGGCCATGACTTCGCCGTCAGAGAAACGTCCAACAGTCATGCGACCCAGGGACATATCCAGATGATTGACCACATCAACTGCCAGCCGCGTATTCGCAGTGCCGGTAAAGATCATGAAACTATCATTGGGCATGATGGGGGCAGTCACAGACCGTCAAGAGCAGATGTGGAACAAAAAAGCTGCTGAACTGAAGCCAGGCAATCGTATGACATGCTTTACGGCAAGTCTTTAGGCGAGTTCAACAGCTATACACAATTCGGGGCTGGGGAGGAAGGATTCGAACCTTCGCATGCCGGAATCAAAATCCGGTGCCTTAACCAGCTTGGCGA
>JAOATE010000015.1 GCA_030158305.1 Burkholderiaceae bacterium | reverse complement strand
CTGTTAATCCGTAGGTCCCTGGTTCGAGCCCAGGTTGAGGAGCCAAAAAAGACAAGCCTCTGCATTCACGTGCAGGGGCTTTTTCTTTGGCCTGTTCAAGCTCATGCGGCGCGTCCACTGCGTGACAGCGATGGCAGTTTGATTGCCCAATACTGCCCGCATGAAAATCTTCTTCTCCCCCACCTCCCCCTATGTTCGCAAGTGCATGGTCACCGCGCATGAAGTCGGCTTGGTCGACCAGTTGGAACTGCTCCCCGCCAGCGCACACCCCGTCACACGCGACCAGAACATCGTTGCCAGCAACCCCTTGGGCAAAGTGCCGACCCTCGTCAACGATCAGGGGCTTGCCCTCTACGACAGCCGGGTCATCTGCGAATACCTCAATGAGCTCGGCCATGGTCATTTGCTGGCCAAAGAAGGCCCCCTGCGATGGGAGGCTTTGACCCTGCAATCGCTGGGGGACGGCATATTGGACGCAGCACTGCTCGCCCGCTACGAAAACCACGTTCGCCCCGAAGCGCTGCGCTGGGCCGATTGGGTCAAGGGCAAGCTGGACGCCATCCACACCTCTTTGGCCCAATTGAATCAGCATCCCGAATGGTTTGACCGTGATTTCAACCTGGGCTTGCTGACCATCGGCTGCGCACTTTGGTACCTTGATCTGCGGTATCCGGAGCTGAACTGGCGCCAGAACTATCCTGTGCTGTCCAAAGCGGCAACGCCCATCCTGAACCGCGAATCCATGCAACAAACGTGGGCCCTGAAGTCTCTTCCGACCTGAAAGGATTCACAATGCAAGCCGCTTGGTACAGCCAGAATGGAGAAGCCAAATCTGTCCTGATCGTGGGGGAGCACGCCACGCCGACACCCCACGCCGGGGAGGTTCGGGTCAGACTCCACACATCCGGGGTCAACCCGTCGGACGTCAAGTCACGCAAGGCCCGACCCATTTCAGACCCTTTGATCATTCCGCACAGCGATGGCGCGGGCATGATCGATGCTGTGGGTGATGGCGTCTCCAGCGCCAGAGTGGGCGAACGTGTATGGGTCTGGAATGGCCAATGGCAGCGCCCTTTGGGTACAGCCTGCGAATACATCACCTTGCCAGCGGCCCAAGCTGTGTCTTTGCCCTCGCACATCGACGATGGTGCGGCCGCCTGTTTGGGCATCCCGGCCCTGACGGCTGTACAAGCCGTCCATTTAGCCGGCGATGTTCACAAGAAAACCGTTCTGGTCACGGGCGCCTCTTCGGCAGTGGGCCACTACATCACCCAACTGTTGACCTTGCAAGGCGCGCACGTGGTGGGCACCGTTGGCTCTGCAGCCAAAGCGGCGCATGCACAGTCTGCTGGGTGCAAAGACGTCATCTGTTACAAAACAGAATCTGTGCCCCAACGCCTTCAGGAAATCACCCAAGGCGCTGGTGTTGACCTGATCATTGACATGGATTTCGCCACAACGAGTCAATTGATCTCCGCGGGTGCGCTCAAACCCCACGGCACCGTGGTTTGCTATGGCTCCAACAACCCTGGTGACGTTTCCATCAACTTCCGACCACTGCTGTGGGGTTCCATCACCCTGAAATTCTTTTTGGTGTATGACCTCACCCCTGAAGACCGACATGGGTGCGTCAAGGCATTGTGTGAATTGCTGAACACCGACACACTGAAACACACCATTGCGGCAACGTTCAAGCTCAAAGACATTGCTTTGGCCCATGAATCGGTAGAACAGGGCCAACTGATCGGCAACGTGGTGATCGACCTGCGGCCTTGATGCGAAGCAATTGATCAGCGCAATTCCCGTCACCAGCAAAAGGTTGGGCACAATTTCTACAATTTGGGAATGAACCCTTTTTTGAATGCGCTAGGCTTCCAATCTGCTTGGTGGATCTGCGTCGCTGGTGCAGGGTCTTGGCTAGAGATACCGGCTTTGATTTATTGCGCCGCGCTGATGACTTTGGCCACCAACGGTTTGATCATTTGGATCGGTTTCAAAATCTTTGCCCATACAGGCTTGCTGTTTGATGCGGCCTCTTTCTTCTTGATCATCAGCGCCGTCATGGGCAGTTTGGTATCCACCGTGCTGGCCGAGATTGACAACTTGAAAAAGTCTCAAGAGGACATGCGACCCGATGTAGTCGGATAAGAGCCCCACCAGATTGGCATTGCGTTGCATCGCTAAGCACATTCAACCACCTGTCCGCCCATTTTCAATACATTTTCATGACGGGATCAGAACATGAAAAACACCCTCTTTTTAATCTGCTTGAGCTTGATTGCCATGGCAAGCCATTCGGCCGAAATTGCTGGTACGGTCAAAACTGTCAAAGGTCAGGCCTATATTGAAAGAGCTGGCAAACACATTCCTGTCTCTGTGGGCTCCAGCCTCTACCCTTTTGACCGCCTAATCAGCGGCCCCAGCAGCAGTGTTGGCGTCACGTTGAGCGACAGCACCATGCTCACGGCAGGACCGAACTCCACGATCGAGCTGAACCAATATGCATTTGACAGAAACACCCGCGCAGGTCGCATGGACACATCGGTCAAGCGGGGAACAGTGGCTATTGTGTCTGGCCAAATTGCCAAGGCCAACCCGGAGCAAGTGGTCTTTCGAACGCCTACAGTGACATTGGGCGTCAGAGGTACTGAATTCATCATCGACGTGGATGCGGAAACAAAATCTGAAAAATGAAGCGGATAGGGCTATGACAGGACCAAACTGGTGTAAATTGTCATTCATGTCAATTTCACCGCGTCAACCCACAGCAATGCCTTTGAAACAACACCAACACGTCTCGACTCTATCGGTCGGGGATCTGGTTTTTTGAAGATGAACGCCATGGCTATGCACACCACCAAATGCCGCGCTCGCTGCGTCAGTCAAAGCATATTGTGGCTATGGCTCTGTCTGATGAGTCTGTCGGCTCATGCCCTGACCTTGGGCGATTTGGCTGTGCCATCAACCGCAGCGCCCCACTTTTCTGCAAGCTTTCCGTTTTCGGATGACAGACCGGTCAAATTGTCCGAGATGCAAGCGCGTGTGGCCACCCGCAGCGAATACGCACGGCTGGGCTTTCCCATGTCATCCGTGGTGCGTGAATTGCGCGTGCGCGTTGTGCCTGCGTCTGCAACCGTGGGATATGTCGAGCTCTATTCACCGTCACAGCTTTCGCAAAATCATTTCGATTTGCTCATATGGTCCAGCTATTTCGGACAAACGACCTTGACGCATTACCGCGTGGCGTTGAATGAGATGCCATTTCTGATCAAGGGCAAAGTGCTCAGTTCAACATCTGCACAATCGCCAACGCCTCGATCTGAAGTAGCGGCTACAGCGGTTGAAAAAACGAAAAAAACCCCCCGATCAAAAAAGACCCTCTCGCCCACTGTGGCCATAGATTCTGATGCCGTCACCCCAAGCGAAACAGAATCGGCAGAAGACCCGGCCAACATCATCACGCCAGCCATTGAGCAGGCTAATCCGACCCCTCTGGCTGCAGCCGTCAATGGCTCTACCAACGAAGCGCGCATGGCATCGGATACGAGTTCTACGGCATCCCACGTTTCACCCCCATTGATGGAGGCATTACCAGCGACGACCTTCACGCAGACGCAAGGCCAGTTCAACACAGTGGGCATGCTGCTGGTGGCTTCTCTTGTATTGTTTTTAGTTGGTTTTTTCGCAGGGAGGCTGCGCAGTGGCCTGCGGATCCCAAGAACAGCCGCCAAGCCAACATCGATCGATAGCTTGGAGCCCACCTCTGTATTGGACTGGGTGCTGTGCGAGCTTTGATTCGTGTGCTTTGGCGCGAGAAAACTGGCAGATTGATGATTTTGAT
Source organism: Burkholderiaceae bacterium (assembly GCA_030158305.1). Classification (GTDB taxonomy): domain Bacteria; phylum Pseudomonadota; class Gammaproteobacteria; order Burkholderiales; family Burkholderiaceae_B; genus Zwartia. The sequence goes on along the minus strand of JAOATE010000015.1, from coordinate 110 downwards.
CATCGGACTGCGCGCGTGTGCCGCTCGCATTGGCCACATAACCCTTGAAATCAGGCGGTAATCATCCCCTAGAACCAAAGGACTGAGAAGTAGAATTTTTTCCAACGGAA
>JAOATE010000014.1 GCA_030158305.1 Burkholderiaceae bacterium | reverse complement strand
GGACAGGACTTACCCGATGTTCGCCCTAAGGCCTGGGGTCAATGACCTTTCCAGGATTGAGGATATTGTTCGGATCGAACGCAAGCTTGAGCACACGCATCAAGTCCAATGCGTCCTCACCATGCTCACGCGCCATGAACTGCTTTTTGTGCAAACCAATACCGTGCTCTCCGGTACAGGTTCCGTCTGCATCAATTGCTTGTGTCACGAGTTGGTAGTTCAGCCGCTCTGACTCTTGCCACTCACTTTCGCTGTTGGGATCTAGCAACATCAACACGTGAAAATTACCATCTCCCACATGCCCCACGATCGTGCTGGGAAAGCTCACCTTGGAAAGTGCATCGGTTGCCGCATCGATGCACTCGGCCAAGCGAGAAATTGGCACACAAACATCGGTCGTACTTGCCTTGCAACCCGGACGCAATTGCAAACCCGCAAAATAGGCATTGTGACGCGCTGTCCACAAGCGATTACGATCCTCAGGACGTTCCGCCCACTCAAAATCCATGCCACCGCAATCACGAGCGAGCTCTTGGACGGTTTGCGCTTGCTCTTTGACGCTGGCCTCGCTGCCGTGAAACTCAAACAGCAACAGAGGTGTTTCACGCAATGTCAGCTTGCTGTAGAGATTACCTGCGCGCACAGCGTCTGCATTCATCAACTCCACCCGTGCAACCGGCACACCGAGCTGAATAGTTTGAATCACACACGCCACCGCCTCATGCACACTGGGGAAATTGCAGACGGCAGCACTGACGGCTTCGGGCTGAGGATATAACTTGACCGTCACTTCAGTGATGACGCCAAGAGTCCCCTCGCTACCCACAAACAATCTCGTCAAGTCATACCCTGCAGAGGACTTTCTAGCGCGACGCGACGTCCGAATCACCTTGCCCTGAGCGGTCACTACAGTGAGAGACACCACGTTTTCGCGCATCGTGCCGTAACGCACAGCATTGGTCCCAGAAGCGCGTGTCGCAGACATTCCGCCCAGCGAGGCATCTGCCCCTGGATCAATCGGGAAAAACAAACCCGTATCGCGAATTTGTTCGTTCAGTTGTTTGCGGGTCAAACCAGCCTGAACTGTGACCGTTTGGTCCTCGGTATGCAAGGCAACTATTTTGTTCATCCTGGTCAAATCCAGGCTGATACCACCTTGCACTGCCAAAATATGCCCCTCTAAAGAGGAGCCGGAACCATAAGGAATCAGCGGAATACCGTGCTTGTCGCACAAACGCACCACGACAACGACCTCATCCGTGCTTTCAGCGAACACCACGCCGTCAGGCAACATCGACGGATAAGGGGACTCATCACGACCGTGATGATCTCTAACGGCATTGGCCATAGAGAACCGCTCACCAAACTGAGCTTTCAACTCGAGGATCATCTCCTCTGGAAGTGGACAGCGCAAAGACTGAATATCGTGTGGTGCGTTCATGTGACTTATTGCTCATTCTTAAGCAGACTGCGACGACGTTCGCGCACAGACTCTGCGAGTGACTCCAGCACCTTTAGGGAGCTGTCCCAGTCAATGCAACCATCCGTCACACTTTGTCCATAGACAAGTGGCTGTCCTGCCACCAAATCCTGACGACCGGCCACCAGATGACTCTCGATCATCAAACCCATGACGCGAGTTTCGCCTTGAGCAATTTGCGCGCCCACTTCTGCACAGACCGCAGGTTGGTTTTCAGGTTTTTTATTGCTGTTGGCATGACTTGCATCAATCATCACACGCTGCGCCAGACCAGCCTTGGCCATTTCCTCGCAGGCCGCCTGGACACTCGCCGCATCGTAATTGGGGGCTTTGCCACCACGCAAAATCACATGACAATCTTCATTCCCCAAGGTCGACACGATGGCGGAATGCCCTGCTTTTGTCACGGACAAAAAGTGGTGTGGCTGCGAAGCCGCTTTCATTGCATCCACAGCAATGCGGACATTTCCGTCTGTACCGTTTTTGAAGCCCACGGGGCACGACAAACCAGAGGCCAGCTCACGGTGGACTTGACTCTCCGTCGTGCGTGCGCCAATGGCGCCCCAAGACACCAAGTCAGCAATGTACTGCGGGGTAATCATGTCCAAAAACTCACAACCGGCAGGCAAGCCCATCGCATTGATTTCGAGCAAAAGACTGCGCGCAGTTCGCAGACCTTTGTTGATGTTAAAGCTACCGTCGAGCTCTGGGTCATTAATCAGACCTTTCCAACCCACTGTCGTGCGTGGTTTTTCAAAATACACACGCATCACAATCTCAAGCTCACCACTCAAGCGATCACGCTGCGCTTTGAGTTTGTTGGCATATTCAATCGCGGCTTTCGTGTCGTGGATCGAGCAAGGTCCGATCACGACGACCAAGCGGTCATCCATGCCGTGCAAAATACGATGCAGCGCTTGCCGCGTTTCAAATACAAGTGACGACACTTCTGGCGTGCAGGGATTCTCACTCATGGCGTGCGAAGGAGGCGCTAGCTCCTTGATTTCGCGGATACGCAGGTCATCGGTATTGTGTGGCACAACTCGCTCCTAAAACAATAAACGTATAAATTGAAAATTTAATCACCGCTGAATCATTCAGCGCTTACTTTTTTGTGGACTCTATGCAGTTCCGCCGACAGTCAAGCCTTCCATCTTGATCGTGGGCATACCGACGCCTACTGGTACGCTCTGCCCCTCTTTGCCACACGTTCCCACGCCGCTGTCGAGTTTCATATTGTTACCAATCATACTGACACGATTCATTGCCTCAGGCCCGCTACCAATCAGAGTGGCACCCTTGATCGGATACGTGATGCGACCATTCTCTATCATGTAAGCCTCAGAAGCTGAAAACACAAATTTTCCGCTAGTAATATCCACCTGCCCACCGCCAAAATTGGCGGCATAAATCCCTTTTTTGACTGATCCAATCATCTCTTCCGGATCTTCTTTGCCAGACAACATGAAGGTATTGGTCATGCGGGGCATTGGCAAATGCGCAAACGACTCACGACGACCATTTCCAGTCACACCTGTTTTCATCAGTCTGGCGTTAAGTGTGTCTTGTAGATAACCACGCAAAATACCATCTTCGATCAGGACATTGCGTTGAGTGGGATTGCCCTCGTCGTCGACATTGAGGGAGCCGCGTCGGCCTTCAATCGTGCCATCGTCCACCACGGTCACACCTTTGGACGCGACACGCTGGCCCACTTTGCCAGAAAATACACTCGAACCTTTGCGATTGAAATCACCCTCAAGTCCGTGACCAACGGCTTCATGCAACAAAATCCCAGGCCATCCCGCAGCAAGCACCACCGTCATCTCACCTGCGGGTGCAGGACGCGCATCCAAATTCACCATGGCTTCGTGCACAGCTAAATCAACATATTGCCGAAGCGTTTCGTCAGAGAAATACTCAAGTCCAGAGCGCCCCCCGCCTCCTGAATGACCCGTCTCTCTGCGCCCGCCCCTCTCAACCACGACCGAAAGGGATAAACGCACCAAGGGACGCACATCGGCAGTCAACCGTCCATCGCTGCCAGCAATCATGACGACGTCATACTCCATGCCGAGACTGGCCATGACTTGTTTGACGTGCGGATCTTTTGCACGCGCCATTTTTTCCACCCGCTCAAGAAGTCCCACCTTTTCAGGGGCGGTCATCGTCGACAACGGATCGACTGGCTGGTAGAGACTAAGGTTGCGCTCGCCCTTGGCTGCCTGCACGCGCGCCTTACCCGCGCCTTGGCGCGCGATACTGCGTACAGCATGCGCCGAGGACAGGAGTGCCTCCGCAGATAAAGTGTCTGAATAAGCGAAGGCTGTTTTTTCGCCTGCTACCGCACGGACGCCGACGCCCTGACTGATGGAAAAACTGCCTGTTTTGACAATACCTTCTTCGAGACTCCAGCCTTCGCTGCGCGTATATTGAAAATACAAGTCGGCGTAATCCACCTTGTGCGTGAATATTTCACCAATGGCACGATTGAGGTCAGACTCGCTCAGGCCCCAGGGATCCAGCAGCAGTGATTTCGCTGTGGAGAGTGATGCAATGGCAGGATCAATCAGTTTCATTTATCAGTAAATAATGTTCGATGCATCAGTGCAGGCAAGGATTGCCGCACTTCTTTTAAACGACTAGGCTCTATCGTACCGCTTACGATACCCTCATGCTCGGGTAACACCTCTAGGATATCCCCCCATGGGTCAATCAACATGGAATGCCCCCAGGTTCGACGACCATTCTCGTGCAAACCACCCTGAGCCGGTGCCAACACATAGCACTGGTTTTCAACCGCACGGGTACGCAACAAAAGCTCCCAATGCGCCTGACCCGTTGTGTAGGTAAAAGCCGAGGGCACCAAAATTAAATCCACCTGGCCCATTGAGCGATAAAGCTCAGGAAATCTTAAGTCGTAGCAAATGGATAAACCAAGCGTAATATCCGGTGTCTCTAAACGAGAGATACGGTCCCCCGCCAAAATCGCGCGCGATTCGTCATAGCTTTCCTCCCCGCGCGCAAAACTAAATAAATGTATTTTGTCGTAACGTGCGAGCTGTTTGCCATCAGGGCCATAAACAAGTTGAGTATTAAATACTCGACCTGCATCCGGGGACACCAGCGGAATACTACCCGAAGACAAATAAATGCCATATTGCGCAGCCGCCGCTGATAAAAACGCCTGAATGGGGCCACTGCCCTCTGGCTCGGCGACAGACAATTTATCGGTTTCCTGACGACCCATCAAGCAAAAATACTCGGGCAATACGACCAATCTCGCACCCTGCGCGGCTGCGCGTGCAATCCACTTGCCAGCTGTTTCTATATTGCGCTCAACGGTCGATGCAGACACCATCTGAATCGCTGCGACTTTAAATGGTGATGGCAAGCAATTTGCAGACGGCGATTTGAAAGAAACTGAATGCGACATATTAATTTCCAATTTCACAATAAATAAATCTTGAATGTTTTTTTATTAACTGCTTTTTATTAATTGCTTAACTTAACTACTTAACAAAACTTAATAATATCAGCGCGCCCATTATCGCCATTTAGTTTTATAAACAACGATCGCAATATGAAAAGAATATTCAATATGAAAAGAATATTTTAATTAAACCTGAATACAAACATAATGGTTTACCATATGTGAAATATCAAGTTTATTATGTTTAAATTGCTCGCTTCTTTAAAACCCCCTATCACTTTTTTCATCAGGGCAGGATATGACACGACAAAATTACGCAAGCCAGCAAGCAAAAATTCAAAAAGAAATCGAACGCCTTAACAAACAGGCCCAGCTTTTGCAAAGCAAGCAGCGCAAACCCGTCATCTCCAGCATTTTGCGCTCGATGAAAGAATATGGCATTACCCCTGAGGAAATCTCAGCCGCCTACGGCAAACCAGGTGCAAAAGCACGCCAATCTGAACTGAGCAAAGCACCTAAGGTCGCAAAAGCTGCCGGTACTAAAAAGCCTGTCGCCCCAAAGTATCGCCACCCTGCAACCTCAGCCACCTGGACTGGCCGTGGCAAAGCACCTCTTTGGATCGTTGAAGCCGAGAAAAACGGGCAAACACGCCAGCAGTTTTTAATCTAGTTTTTAATCCAAAGAAATTTAAATAATTTTTAATTAAACACAATGTCTGTTTGAGTTTGATTAAAAAAATGGCCGAGAATTTAAAACTCTCGGCCATTTTCATTTGTATAAATAGTCTTACTTAGTCAATGGTGGCACCCGAGGCACGCACTGCCTTGCCCCATTGCTCCAAGTCGTTATTAATCACTTTCTGAAACTCAGGCAGCGTTGTGATTAGCGTTGAGGCACCCCGTGCACGCAACTGGTCCACGACTTTGGGCTCCGCCAAGACTTTATTAATTTCTGCATGAATCTTTTCGCGTAATGCCATCGGCGTTGCACTACTGACAAAAAAGGCAAACCAAGAATCTAGCGCCAAAGCAGGATAACCCGCCTCGCCAAAGGTCGGCAGATCAGGCAAAGCCTCAGAGCGGCGAGTCGCGGAAGCCGCCAAGGGTCTTACCGCACCGCTCTTGATCTGGCTCATCACGGATGGTGCGCTTGCATACACGCCCTGCACCTGGCCACCCATCACATCAGTTAACGCTGGCGCCACGCCTTTATAAGGAACGTGGGTGGTTTTAATATCGGCGGCCAAACTCAACATTTCATTCAACAAATGATTGACTGAACCGTTACCTGAGGAGGCGATATTAATTTTGCCTGGGTTTGCTTTTGCATACGCCACGTATTCGGCAATATTTTTAACGGGTAAAGCGGGGTTCACGACTAAAACAAAAGGCAAGGTGGCGAGCGAGGCAATTGGAGCCAAATCCTTGACCATGTCAAAAGACATTTTTTTATACAGAGATGGATTAATCGCGTGGGTACCTGAATAACTCATCAACCATGTCGCGCCATCACCTGGAGATTTTGCCACCACCTCGCTACCGATATTACCGCCCGCACCTGGACGATTTTCAACCACAATCGTGGTGTTCCAGCGTTGGCTCAATTCTGCAGCCATGAGTCGCGAAATCGCATCTGAAGCACCACCGGCAGCTTGAGGGACGATAATTTTGATTGATTTACCCACGAGTTCTGATGGGATTTGAGCCACGGAATTTAAAGACAGCGACAAGGCCAAAATGCCAAAAATCGATGACGTCACCTGGCGGAAGTTCTTTTTCATTATGTTCTCTTTAAACTAAATTAATCGTGATTATATTCAATACTCAATATGCATATTACTTTTAATTATTTATTAATACTCACTTTGGCTTGTCACCCTTTAAGGTGATGCGATGCAGCAAGCGCTTGTGCCCGTGATAATCATTAATCGGGTTGTGTAAAACACAGCGGTTATCCCATAAAGCGATTGACCCAACTTTCCAAGCAAAACGGCAGGTAAATTCGGGTCTGACTTGGTGAGCAAACAAATACTTAAGAAGTGGCTCGCTTTCCTCTTCGGTCCAACCCACAAAACGCGTGGTGTGCCCGGGGTTGACATAGAGCGCGCGACGACCTGTTTCGGGATGAACACGAACAACAGGATGCTCAGCGCTCAAATCTTCGCGCTCTGAGGCCTTCGCTGAGTCAGCCAGACGATCTTCACGTGTTTTTGTCACAGCAGCTTTGGCGGATGAGTTGACGGCATACATTCCACTGAGTGTTTCTTGCAAAGCTGGCGAAAGAGACTCAAATGCCGCGTAATTACTAGAAAATAAAGTATCACCACCATAAGGCGGAATCTCACGCGCAATCAGCATCGTCGCCATTGGCGGCTCTTTCAAATAAGTAGTGTCCGTATGCCAAACTCCGCCAAAATTGTGCTTTTCGTGCGGCAACTTTAGGACAGGAATAATCAAAGGAAAATCTGGCAACCCTTTAACAAAGGGATATTCCACGACCTCACCAAAGCGCATTGCAAAATTTTGAAAGGTTTCGCAATCAAGCGGCTGATCACGAAAGAAGATCACACCGTATTTCAGCCAAATTTCACGGATCTGTGCGATTTGATCGTCACTGACATTGCCTTGCAAATCAATACCGTGGATTTCTGCACCTACGGCACCCGATAGCGGTCTCACTTCTAGTTTTGAATTCATCGCGTCTAAGTCATTTGAAACAAACGAACCTCAATCATAGGACAGAATCAATGCTTCATCGCTGAGATTGTCAGGTTTTTCTCCGCAAGACTCATACAATGGAAGAGATTCATTATGGACGACAGCATGCGCACAGAGACCGGCACCACCATTCGACGCGAAGACTACCGCCCCTTCGGCTTTCGTATTCCATCTGTTCACCTTGAGTTCGAGTTAGAGGCTGACTTGACTTGGGTGCGCGCTCAAATGGTGGTCGAACGCCGAAGAGATATTTCAAGTACCGGCGACTTGGTGTTAGATGGTGAGGATCTCGCATTAATTTCGATCCATCTCAATGGGGAGATGCTCGAGAGCGCCCGATACACCCTGACTGAATCGCACCTCACGCTGCTTAACTTGCCCGATCAAGCAGAAATCGTCATCGTGAGCACCTGCCAACCTGCAAAAAATACAAGTCTTTCAGGTCTTTACGTATCTGGAAACAGCCTGTTCACACAGTGCGAGGCCCAAGGTTTTAGAAAAATCACTTGGTTTCCAGATCGCCCTGATGTGATGTCCGAATATCACGTCACGCTGCGCGGTCATCGGGCGACTTACCCTTTGCTGCTCTCAAACGGCAATCTCGTCCTCAAAAAAGAGTTAGAGGATCAGCGCCACGAGGTCCAATGGCATGATCCTTTTGTCAAACCGAGTTACCTGTTTGCACTCGTCGCTGGCGATTTCGCTTGCAGAGAGCACCAAACCACAACAGAAAGTGGGCGCAAGGTTTTATTGCAGGTCTACAGCGACCCTGGCTCTGAAAACCAAACAGAATGGGCGATGGAGTCGCTCGAGCGCTCACTGCGCTGGGATGAACAGCGCTTTGGTCTGGAGCTTGATTTAGATCGCTTCATGATTGTGGCCGCCAGAGACTTCAATATGGGTGCGATGGAGAATAAAGGGCTCAACATTTTCAACGCAGCCTACGTACTGGCTAATCCCAACACTGCGACCGACTCGAACTACCAAGCGATTGAAGCGGTGATCGGACACGAGTATTTTCACAACTGGACAGGCAACCGCGTCACCTGCCGAGACTGGTTTGAACTGAGCTTAAAGGAAGGCCTCACCGTCTTTCGCGATCAGGAATTCACCGCCGACATGATGGCCCAAGGTCTGAGCGAATCTGCGGCCCAAAGTGCCCGTGCGATCAAGCGTATTGATGATGTTGTCACCTTGAGATCGGCCCAGTTTCCAGAAGATAGCGGCCCTATGGCGCATCCCATCCGCCCCGAAAGCTATCAAGAGATTGGTAATTTTTATACCGCAACCGTTTATGAAAAAGGAGCAGAGGTCATTCGTATGATGCATACCCTGCTCGGTGAACGCACCTTCCGTGCAGGGATGGACGAGTACTTTCGGCGCCATGACGGACAGGCAGTGACGTGTGATGATTTTGTCGATGCCATGGATTGGGCGCTGCAGCGTCAACATCCAGAAAAAAACCTGACCCAATTTAAACGCTGGTATAGCCAAGCGGGTACGCCGCGCGTGACAGCCACTTTGGATTATGACGCGGCGACACAACGCTGTACGCTCACCTTGACCCAGCAATGCGCACCTGTGGGCGTTGAAAAGCAATCACACATCAACAAGCTTCCATTTCATATACCAATCACGATTGGTCTACTGGATGCCCAAGGATGCGCCCTGCCTCTTGTGCTCCAAAATCAAGAGGACTTCGCACCGACGCAGAGGTTGCTCGAGCTCACCCAGGCATCACAAAGCTGGATATTTGAGAAAGTCTCAAGCCGTCCTACCCCTTCACTGTTGCGAGATTTTTCAGCCCCCGTCAATCTCATCTACCCCTACACCAATCAAGAGCTGGCCCGACTTTCAGCGCATGACAGCAATGCTTTCGCTCGCTGGGAATCTGGCCAAGAGCTTGCGACACGACAAATTTTGAATATGGCCACGGCCTGGCGAGAGACAGGTCAAGTCTGCACGCCAGACCCCATCATGATCGAGGCTTGGGGAGCCATGCTTCACGACGATTCGGTCGACCCAGGCTATCAAGCGCGTGCCCTCAGCCTACCCTCTGAAAAAACCGTCCTAGAGCGGATGAGTGCGATGGATCCTGTCGCCGTATCACATGCGCGAACCGCACTTAAACGCATCCTCGCTCAACACTACAGCGCGGCTCTTTTTGAAACCTATCAAAAGCAAGTCACTCCCGGTCGCTATTCTCCGGCACCAGGACCCGCAGGCAAAAGAGCACTCAAAAATCTCGCCTTATCTTTTCTGATCGCAGCCCAAGACTCGGCAGCCATTGATTGTGCGTTTCAGCAGTTCAATCACGCCACCAACATGACAGATCGTATGGCCGCGTTCGGTGCGCTCACACACGAGACCCACAGCGCGCGCACAAGCGACGCCATTACTCAGTTTTATGAAAACTGGCAGCATGACCCGCTCGTGATCGACAAGTGGTTTGCCGTCCAGGCCTCTTCACCTCTGGCCACGGCCGAGGGCATGCTTGGTCTGATGGCGCATCCGGCCTTTACGTTGCGCAACCCAAATCGCGCAAGATCCGTGATTTTTCAATTTTGCATCGCCAATGTCTTGGGTCTCCATGCCGAGGATGGCAGTGGTTACCGTTTTTGGGCAGATCAAGTGCTTGCGCTAGACGCACTCAATCCAGAAATCGCTGCACGCTTGGCGCGTGCCTTTGATCACTGGGCACGCTTTGTCCCCACTGTTCGAGAACACATGCAGCGCGAGCTTCAACGCGTAGCCTCGCATCCTCACTTATCGCGCAATACGCTTGAAATCGTTTCCAAAGCCTTGGCGCTGTAATCTTTTTCAACCTAGCCTACACTCTCATTTCATCATTTCGACATCACAACATGAAACGCAAAACACTCACCCAGTACCTCGTTGAGCAGCAGCGTGCAGAACACGCACTAGGATCAGAAGTCCGCTTGCTGATTGAAATTGTCTCCAGAGCCTGTAAAACAATCAGTCATGCTGTCAGCAAAGGCGCTCTTGGCGGCGTGCTAGGCAGCCTTGAAAGTGAGAACGTTCAGGGCGAAGTTCAAAAAAAGCTCGATGTGATCTCTAACGAAGTATTGCTTGAGGCCAATGAGTGGGGCGGTCACCTTGCTGCGATGGCATCAGAGGAAATGGAAACAATCCACCTGATCCCCAACCGCTACCCTAAAGGCGAATTTTTATTACTATTCGACCCCTTGGATGGCTCCTCCAATATTGATGTCAACGTCTCGATCGGTACAATTTTTTCTGTCCTGCGCGCGCCTGCGAGCGCCTCGGGTCGTGAAATCACCGAAGAAGATTTCCTTCAGCCAGGCAGCACCCAAGTGGTGGCGGGCTATGCGATTTATGGCCCCCAAACTATGTTGGTCCTGACGATCGGTCAGGGCGTCGTCGGCTTTACGCTCGACCGCGAAATGGGTTCATGGATTCTGACGCACGAAAACATGACGATCCCGGCAGACACCAAAGAATTTTCGATCAATATGTCCAATATGCGCCACTGGGCTCCCCCTGTGCGTCGCTATATCGACGAGTGCTTGGCCGGCAAAACAGGCGTGCGCGGTAAAGATTTCAACATGCGCTGGATTGCGGCGATGGTGGCGGATGTGCATAGACTCATTACGCGGGGCGGCATTTTCATGTATCCCTGGGATGCACGCGAACCAGGCAAACCAGGCAAGCTGCGCTTGATGTACGAAGCCAACCCGATGAGTATGTTGGTCGAGCAAGCAGGCGGCGCCTCGACGGATGGCACACAACGCATCCTGGATATTCAACCGACGAGCCTGCATCAACGAGTCGGTGTGGTTTTGGGTTCAAAAAATGAAGTCGAGCTTGTGACCCGTTACCACCATGAGGCTAACAAGTAACTCCAAAAGGGATGACTTCTCCAACCAAAGTGTGAACTAGTAAAAAGCCTGCCGGAGAAACATCCCGGCAGGCTTTTTTACGCAACAATCTTACGCAACACTCGGGTCTGGCGACGCGAGTGAATGCGTAATTAGTTCAAGGTAAAAATGGTCGCACCTGTTGTCTTGCGTGAGGCCAAGGCCGCTTGCGCCTCACCAGCTTGCTCGAGCGGGTAACGCTGATCAATACGGATCTTGATCTTTTTGGCCAAAACCATTTCAAATAACTCGTCAGCCGCAGCCTGCATTTTTTCAGGTGTATTGACGTGCACGGCCAGAGTAGGACGTGTCACATACAGCGATCCCTTGGCAGCCAAAATGCCCAAGGCGACGCCTTCAACGGGACCTGAAGCATTGCCATAGCTCACCATCAAACCACGTGGCTGCAAGCTATCAAGCGAAGTCATCCAAGTGTCTTTGCCTACGCCGTCGTACACCACGGGGACTTTCTTGCCACCCGTCAGTTCCAACACGCGTTCAGCAACATTTTCCTTTGAGTAATCAATAACTTCCCAAGCACCATGGGCCTTGGCCAGTGCAGCCTTTTCTGGGCTGGAAGCCGTACCGATGACCTTGACGCCAAGTGCCTTGGCCCACTGACAAGCGATCAGTCCGACACCACCTGCTGCAGCGTGGAACAAAATGGTCTCACCTTCCTTGATCCGGTAGGTCTGGCGCAACAGATATTGCACTGTCAGACCTTTGAGCATCATGGCCGCGGCTTCTTCGAAGCTGATGCCATCCGGCAACTTGACGACCTGAGCCGCAGGAACATTGCGAGCCTGTGCGTAAGCGCCAATCGGGCTTTGACCGTAGGCGACACGATCGCCTTCTTTGAAGCGAGTCACCGCCTTGCCTACCGCGGTCACCACGCCTGCGCCCTCAAAGCCCAAACCATGTGGCAAGGGGCTCTTGTAGAGACCGTCGCGGAAGTAAATATCAATAAAATTCAGACCCGCCGCGTGTTGCTTGATCGTGATTTCATTATCGCCAGGAGCAGGCACTTCGACCTGTACGAGCTGCAAGACCTCAGGTCCGCCGTTTTTTTCAATACGAATGGCTTTAACTAGATTGCTCATGAGTGCTCCTAACAAGAATGGGAAAGGCAAATTACTGGGAATTGCCAAAAATTTCATAACGCACGAGTTTATATCGTACGCGAGGTAAAATGCACTTTTACCTCGACAAATTGCAGGAAACTATGGCCGGACACAGCAAATGGGCCAATATCCAGCACCGTAAAGGTCGCCAGGATGCCAAACGCGGAAAACTTTGGACCAAAATCATTCGTGAAGTCACGGTTGCCGCCCGAGCGGGCGGTGCCGATCCTGATGCAAACCCTAGGCTGCGTATGGCTTGGGACAAGGCAACCGCAGCCAACATGCCCAAGGAAAATATTCAACGCGCGATCACGCGTGGCGCGGGGGGTGCCGATGGCGCCAACTACGACGAGATTCGTTACGAAGGTTATGGCGTGGGCGGTGCCGCGGTTGTGGTGGACTGTATGACAGATAACCGCACCCGGACTGTCGCCGATGTGCGCCACGCGCTATCTAAAAATGGTGGCAACCTCGGTCAAGAGGGATCGGTTGCATTTATGTTCACGCATTGTGGGCAATTTGTCTTTGCGCCAGGCACGTCTGAGGACGTCGTCATGGAAGCCGCGCTAGATGCCGGCGCAGACGATGTTGTCACCGATGAAGAAGGCGTGATCGAAGTCACCTGTGCCACGACAGCCTTTGCCGCGGTGCGTGATGCCCTGCAAGCCAAAGGCCTCGTGCCTGAGATGGCAGATATCGTAATGAAGCCCAACAACGAGGTTGAGCTCACCGGTGATGACGCCATCAAAATGCAAAAACTACTCGATGCTCTGGAATCACTCGATGATGTCCAAGAGGTCTATACCAACGCCGTGATGGATGAGCAGGACTAAATACGCATGAAACTTCTTGTTATTGGCTCTGGTGGCCGCGAACACGCACTGGCCTGGCGTTTATTGCAATCCAAACGTGTTGAGCACGTATATGTGGCGCCCGGAAACGGTGGTACCGCGTTGATGAAGGGCGCCTCCAATGTCTCCCTGTCCGACCCTCAGGCCTTAGCGGATTTTGTCCGCGCCCAAGGTGTCGCCTTGACGGTGGTGGGTCCCGAAGCGCCCTTGGCACAAGGCGTCGTTGACACCTTTCGTGCTCAAGGTCTCAAAATCTTTGGTCCTACGCGCGCTGCGGCGCAACTCGAAAGCTCCAAGGACTTTGCCAAAGCTTTCATGGTGCGTCATCACATTCCAACCGCCGCATATCAGACCTTTACGGATCCACTCGCCGCGCATGACTACATCAATGCGCAAGGAGCCCCCATCGTCATCAAGGCGGATGGACTCGCGGCCGGCAAAGGCGTGGTCGTCGCCATGACACTCGACGAAGCACACGAAGCGGTCGATGCGATGCTGGGAGATGGATCGTTGGGTGCAGCGGGTGCCCGCGTGGTCATCGAAGAGTGTTTGCTAGGTGAAGAAGCAAGCTTTATTGTGCTCTGCGATGGAAAAAATATCTTTCCACTTGCCACGAGCCAGGACCACAAGCGCCTCAAAGATGCAGACCAAGGTCCAAACACCGGTGGCATGGGTGCGTACTCCCCTGCACCAGTGGTCACCCCGGTTATTTTTGAACGCGCCATGAAAGAGGTCATCGAGCCGACCATCAAAGGCATGCAAGCAGATGGCATTCCTTTTACAGGCTTTCTCTACGCAGGCTTGATGATCGGCCAAGGCGATGACGCCACCTGTCCGATCAAAGTCCTCGAATTCAACTGCCGCATGGGTGATCCAGAAACACAGCCCATCATGATGCGCGTCCGAAGCGACCTGCTTTCCGTGTTTGAGCACGGGGTCAATGGCACGCTTGATCAGGCGCAGATCGACTGGGATCCCCGCACAGCACTCGGCGTTGTGATGGCCAGCCACAATTATCCCGGCACACCACGACTAGGCGACGCCATCACAGGGATTCCTGCCGAGGCAGCTGACTGCGTGGTATTTCATGCCGGCACGACGCTCAAAGATAACGTTCCCCTGACCAGTGGCGGCCGAGTATTGTGTGTGACAGCGTTAGATGACACCGTGCGCGCAACGCAAAAGCGTGTTTACGAGGCCGTCCAGAAAATTCATTTTGATGGTGCCCAATTCAGAACAGACATTGGCTGGCGAGCCCTGGAGTCCTAACCATGTCACACAGCGCCTCGAGCAACAACTCTTCTGACAAGACGGTCACATCCGTAGTGGACCTTCCCGCCGTTCGCAGCTATTTATTAGATCTGCAGCAAAATATCGTGACGGCCCTTGAGCAAGCAGGCGGTGACGCGTTTCAGCGTGATGAGTGGAAGCGTGCCGAGGGAGGCGGTGGTATTTCTCGTCTAATCGAAGGGGGCTCCCTATTTGAGCGCGCCGGTGTGTTGTTTAGTCACGTTAAGGGGATGACTCTCCCCCCTTCCGCCACACTACACCGTCCAGAAGTCGCGGGACGTCCTTGGGAAGCCATGGGTGTCTCCATGGTGCTGCACCCACGCAATCCATACGTCCCGACAACCCATATGAACGTCAGAATGTTTGTCGCCAAGGCTGCACCGGAGTCTGAGCAACAGGACATTTTCTGGTTTGGTGGTGGCATGGATTTAACGCCCTACTATCCCTTCGAAGAGGATGCCCAACACTTTCATCGCGTCAATCGCGATGCGCTCGCTCCCCATAGCGACACGGCGTATGAGGAATACAAAAAATGGTGTGACGAGTATTTCTTTCTCAAGCATCGCAATGAAACTCGTGGCATCGGTGGCATATTTTTTGACGATCTCAGCGCAGGAGGGTTTGATGCCTCATTTTCAGTGATGCGTTCAGTAGGCGATGCTTTTTTATCTGCTTACATGCCCATCGTTGAAAAGCGACGCGCGCTGGCATACGGCGAACGCGAACGCGACTTCCTTGCATATCGTCGAGGACGCTACGTTGAATTTAACCTCGTGTTCGACAGAGGAACCCTCTTTGGCTTGCAATCAGGCGGACGGACGGAATCGATTCTTTTATCGATGCCGCCCATGGCGGCCTGGCGTTACAACTGGCAGCCTGATCCTGGTACGCCGGAGGCCCGATTGGCTGAGTTCCTCAAGCCAAGGCAGTGGGTCTAATGCGCGTAGGCCTCCTCGGCGGAAGTTTCGATCCAGTGCATCATGCGCACCTACTACTGGCGCAAACTGCACTCAAACATCTTAAGCTGGATCAAGTACAACTAATTCCAGCTGGGCAACCGTGGCAGAGGCCTACCCTTGGTGCAAGCCCTGAGCATCGTCTCAATATGCTGCACCTCGCCACAAAAGGTCTTGATAACATTGAGATCAACCCTATTGAAATACACCGAACTGGCCCTACCTATACAATAGAAACACTAGAGGCGCTCGAACCAAACCACGAGTACTTTTGGATTTTAGGGTCGGATCAATTAGCTAATTTTTGTACGTGGCGCAGCTGGCAAGACATTGCTCAACGTGTGAAGCTTGCCGTTGCGCAGAGACCAGGCTCACTCCTGACTCCGCCCCTCGCACTATCCCAGTGGCTTCAATCACAAAATCGAACACTACTCGTGATTCCTTTTGAGCCGCAGGATGTTTCAGCCACCGCAATCCGTCAAAGGCTTGCTCTACAACAATCTGCACGTGACCTCCTTCCTGAGGTTGTCGAGCAATACATTTATGAGCACGGACTCTATCGTCCGCACTCAGCCTAAAACAGGATTAATGATGGACATCACAAAACTACAACGTGCAGTGGTCGACGCACTCGAAGACGTCAAAGCACAAGACATCAAAGTTTTTAATACCTCGGAAATGACCAGTTTATTTGACCGAGTCATCGTGGCGTCTGCAACATCGAACCGTCAGACGCGCGCCCTAGCTTCGAGTGTGGCCGAAAAAGTCAAAGCGCTTGGCGGTAACGTCATTGCCACAGAAGGCGAGGAAACAGGAGAATGGGTGTTAGTGGATGTTGGCGATATCATCGTGCACATCATGCAACCGGCCATTCGTGCTTATTACAACCTAGAAGAAGTGTGGGGTGGCAAACCTGTTCGAATGAAACTAGCCCCAGAATCTACGCGCCCTGCAGTTGCAACGAGCGATGTGGCTTTTGACCCAATGATCACAACAGAAGAACCGACAGGACGCCGGGCTGCTAGTCGAGCTTCATCAAGACCGACACGTTCCAACCGATAACAAAGACACGCTAGCTAAGTTATTTTTACTATTGTGAAAATATTGATTGTCGCTGTAGGAAATCGCATGCCAGAGTGGGTCGATTCGGCATGGGATGACTACGCTAAACGGATGCCGGCTGATTGGGCGATCTCTCTCAAGGAAATCAAACCCGAGCCGCGCACGAGCGGAAAAACTGCCCAGCAAATGATGTTGGCAGAAGCCAAACGCATTGAAGCAGCCCTTCCAGAACACACTTTGCGCATTGCGCTCGACGAAATTGGTCGAGATATGACAACTCAAAGCTTTGCAGCAAAGCTGAATAACTGGCATCAAGCTAGTCAAAACATTTCTATCATTATTGGAGGTCCAGACGGACTAGACCCAGAATTCAAACAGAGTTGTGATGGTTTGATTCGGCTGTCGTCAATGACGATGCCTCACCCAATGGTGAGAATCGTGCTGATCGAGCAACTCTACAGAGCATGGTCGATTTTAAATAATCACCCCTACCATCGGGTATAACCCACATGAGATCAATGCTTTACCTTGCTTCGGCCAGTCCAAGACGGCATGAACTACTGAATCAAATTGGGTTCACCCATGAAATACTTCATGTGCCTTCACCCCCGGGTGAAGACGAACCACGATACGCAACAGAAAGTCCACTCGAATATGTGCAACGAACAGCACAAGATAAAGCAAACCGAGCACAAGAGTGGATGAGTCAACAAAGTCTTAACGTAAACCAACCAGGTCAACAAACAACAATATTGACAGCGGATACAACGGTTGCATTGGGAGATCTTGTTATAGGCAAGCCTCAAGACATTCAACATGCATCTGATATCTTGCAATTGCTGAGCGGAAAAACACACACGGTTTATACCGCTCTTGTCTTGTCTCAGTCTGACAGCCATGTCCGCCATCAATGGAGACAGTGGCGAGCACTTTCAACCACGCAAGTGAGCTTTGCTGACATGACACAGCAAACAATTGATGAATACATAGCAACTGGCGAACCGTTCGGAAAAGCTGGCGCCTACGGAATTCAAGGGCATGCTGCAAAATTTATCAGCAGGATCGAAGGTAGCTATTCAGGGGTAATGGGATTACCGCTGTATGAGACATGTGAACTCATGAAACGATTGGCGAAATAAAACCATACTAAAACTTTAATGACAAAAAATTTGTCATTCCCAACGTTTCAACACAAATAGGAAAAATAAACAGGAAGTACAAAGACAAAACCCCTCAGGCGAAGCCTGAGGGGTTTTGAGGG
>JAOATE010000013.1 GCA_030158305.1 Burkholderiaceae bacterium | reverse complement strand
CTCACCCAGGAAATTGCCTTGCAAGATGCAGCGCAAGCGATTCTCGAGGCTGATGTGTTGCTCGACGTTCGCGAAGCGGATGAGTTTGCAGCGGGCCACATTGCTGGCGCGGTGTTGATGCCGCGCGGTTTGCTGGAGTTCAAGCTCAGTGCCTCGCCTGCACTGGCATCACGTGATCTGAACATTGTTGTGTATTGCAAGACGAGCGGTCGAGCTGCATTGGCGGCGCAAACCATGCAGATGATGGGTTACCTGAAAGCCCGTTCGCTCGCGAGGGGCTTTGACGCTTGGCAGGCCGCCGGAATGCCTGTGGTCAAACCGGAGCAACCTTCATTTGAGTGAGTGCTTGTGCATGGCAACATTTTCCAATTTGGAGAACACCATGGGGAATACCTCGTTCGGGTGATCAATGAGCGCGAGGCCAGAGCAGGGGCAGGCATTTTGTTCTTGATCGCTGGCGTCGCATTCATGAATGCTTGGTTGACTGGCAACTACCTACCCACACAAGCGGTGGTTATGGGGTTCTTTGCAGATTTCTTCATACGGGTCTTGATCAATCCACGTTTTTCGCCCAGTTTGGTTTTGGGGCGCTTGGCGGTTCGCAATCAGGTGCCTGAATTTGTAGGTGCGCCACAAAAACGCTTTGCATGGGCTCTGGGTTTGGCTTTGGCTTCTTTGATGTTGGTCTTCAATAATGTGCGTGGACCCATCAATATGCTCGTTTGCATGTTGTGCCTGTTGCTGCTGTTTTTTGAAGCTACATTTGGCATTTGTTTGGGGTGTCGTGTTTACGGCATTTTTAACAAGGAACGCGCTCAACTTTGCCCGGGCGGTGTGTGTGAAGTGGGTGACAGGCAGCCTATCCAACACATTTCATGGTTTCAATACACTGTCTTGATGGTCTTCATCATGGCTTGGTGGGGCTTGGTGGGGCTTGGTGAATCACCTGAACCCCACACCGCCGCACGCGGCACCCACCACGGCTTCAGGCACCTCTGACGCTTAGCCATCAGATGAGCGCTGCCAGGTGCCCGAGTTTGCCAAGCGGATGGGTCATGAAGAAAAATGGAAGCTCCACAATGGTTGTTTGTGAATGCTTTTACTGGTGAAATCCCTGAGCGCATGGATGGCGTGATTTGTTGGACTCATCGGCTTTTTTGCGTTAAATTAGTGGCTGTTTATATTTCAACGTGGAGCCTTTATGAAACTGTTGTCTGCTTTGGTCGCTGTGTCTGCATTGTTTGCTGTACCTGCCTTTGCCAACTTGGATCTTGCCAAGAAAAACGCCTGCATGGCATGCCATGCCGTCGATAAAAAATTGGTGGGCCCAGCCTACCAAGATGTGGCCAAAAAATATTCAGGTCAAAAGGACGCAGTGGCAGCGGTGGCGAAGAACATCAAGGCTGGTGGTTCCGGTAAGTGGGGTCCAGTTCCCATGCCTGCTCAGGCTGCTTTGAGCGAAGCCGATGCCAATACACTGGCTACTTGGATTTTGGCAGGTGCCAAGTAATCGCGATGGCCCATTGCTTGTCAAATGGGTGTTGAAGTTGTGAAAGTCCGATTGGTACTCGTGGCTTTTATATTCCGCTCTTCGGGCAACTGAAGAGCGGTTTTTTTTTGAGGGGAGACATTCCATGCTAGCACCAACTCGATGGGGTTTGTATTTCATGTTCGCGGGCGCATTCACAGGGCTACACGCGCAGCCTGCCATTTTTCACGGGGCAGACTTGAAGTTAGGTCAAAAACTGATCGATGAGAACAAGTGCGTTGAATGCCATGCATCCAAGGTTCCGGGAGATGGCAGCGCGATTTACAAGCCCAAAGGGCGAATCAATACGGCGGGCATGTTGCGCGGCATGGTCGAGCAATGCAACACCGAGCTGAACATGGGTATGTTTCCAGAAGAGGTCGATGCTGTGTCCGCAGTCTTGAACAAGGACTATTACAAGTTTAAATAAACCTTTGCTTATATAGGGTATCTCCTATATCGGTTTTCGCGAATATCTCTGATGATTTGAATCAAAGGCGGGTCTCTCCGAGAAGCGGGTCCAGCTGTTCAAATGTTGCAAATCTGAAGGAGATACACATGCACAAATCTTGGACCTGGGTGAAGTGGGGTGTTTTGGCCAGTTCGATCTGGTTGACCGGTTGCGGCACCATCAGCACGATGGGCAAACTCGAGACGGGCGCCGCTTCAGAGGCTGGACGCATGTGGGACCGCTGGATCGAGGGCAATGGCGACATCGCTGTAGCCACCACTTGGGAGCGCAAGGTCAAGGCCGGTGTGACCGCCAACGAAGTGGAGCAAGTGCTCAAGCAAGTGGCCACCGAGCGCAACATGAAAGATGTGGGCACCTTGCCCTTGTCCAAAGAGCTGGAAGCCCGTACCGGTCAGAAACAAAAACTGCTGACGGTCTACTCGTTCTGCACCCCCACCACGGCACGCCGCATGGTGGATTTCAGCCCACACATGGCCGCTTACTTGCCTTGCCGCATCTCATTGGTTGAGAAAGAAGATGGCCTGTGGATGTACACCCTCAACATGGACATGATGGTCAAGATGGGCCGCAAGTTGCCTTCCCCACTCAAAGAAGAGGCCAAAGCTGTGCGCGACACCATTTGGGAAATGATGGAGCGTGGCTCCAAGGGTGAGTTCTGATTTAAACCGACATGAGGAGACAAAACATGAAAACAAAACACACCTTGCGCGCTACCGTTGCCGCTTCTGCATTGCTGCTGGCTTCTTTGTCAGTTCATGCCACCAATGGCATGTTGATGGAGGGCTATGGCCCTGTTGCTTTGTCCATGGGTGGCGCTGCGCAAGCATACGACAATGGCACTGCAGGCATGATGAACAACCCCGCTACTTTGCAGCTTGGGGCCAATGGCACGCGTGCTGATCTTGCCATGGGTGTTTTGGGCCCCAATGTCACGTCCATGGGTGAAAAATCCAGTGGTACCTCGTATGTGATGCCTGCTTTTGGCTGGGTGCGCAAAAACGACCAGTACAGCTATGGCATCGGTGTCTTTGGCCAAGGTGGTATGGGTACGGAGTATTCCGTGCGTTCAATGAATGCCGCGGGGACAGATCAGCCCGTTCGTTCCGAGTTGGCCGTTGGCCGTGTGATTGCGCCTGTGAGTTACAAAGTCAATGAGCGCACCAATGTTGGGGCAACGCTGGACTTCACGTGGGCCAGTCTGGACATGCGCATGGCGTCCATGTTCAGTCAGATGGCAGGCATGAGCCCTGTGCCTACGGGTGGTTTTGCCACCATGATGGGGGCTATTCAGCAAGGCAATATGCCTGCGCCTTCGACAGTCCGAATCGATTTTTCAGACAATCACAATTTCACTGGCGCCGCCAAATCGAGCGGCATCACTGGAAAGCTGGGCATGACTTTTGAGGCCAGCAAAGACCTGACACTGGGGGCTTCTTATCAACTCAAGACGCGGTTGGGGGATATGAAAACCACAGCCACCGGTGCGACCATGACGATGGGGCAGGTCTTGGCTGGACGCATGGTGGTCCATGACTTCCAAATGCCTTCCGTCTTGGCCTTGGGCGCTTCATGGGTCGCAACGCCACAGCTTCAGTTGGTTGCTGACCTCAAACGCATTGGCTGGTCAGGGGTGATGCAAAACTTCAAAATGACCTTTGAGTCTTCGCAAGGTCTTGGCACGTTGGGCTTCACCATGCCTCAAAACTGGCAAGACCAAACGGTGTTGTCTCTTGGTGGTGCTTACAAGGTCGATGATGTCTGGACGGTGCGTGGGGGCTATAGCCATTCGAGCAACCCGATCCCTGATGGCTATGTGCATCCCTTGTTCCCGGCCATTGTCAAAAATCATTACACCGCAGGTTTTGGCTACAAGATCAGCAAATCTGCGAGCCTGGATGCAGCGATTTCGCATGCTCCGCAAGTGGCAGTCAGTGCTGGCATGTTGAATGGTGCGGCGATCACGCACAGCCAGACCAACTACCAAATGATGCTGAGCTACCGCTACTGAGTTGGATGACCCGC
>JAOATE010000012.1 GCA_030158305.1 Burkholderiaceae bacterium | reverse complement strand
GCCAATTCTGTTGAAAAACTCGTGCCGAAGCGTTGAACAAGTTGGCGTTGCTGATCTTTTTTGAGGATGCAGACGCCATCTTCGGCGGCAAATCAGCCTTCGCACCGCCTCACGCGGCCATCAATCCCGCTTTTCCGCTGATTGGCATCAACCACTTGGCCATTCTTCTCAAGTTTTGCGCCGTTGCGGCCAATATGAACTCGTCTTGTGCACCGGCCAAGCCCCGCAGGCGTAGCCGGTCCAGCTTGAGAATTCTCTTGAGGTGAGCAAACAGCATTTCAATCTTTTTGCGTTGTTTGCCAGACTGCTTGAACGCATCAGTTCGTGCAATCTGTCGAGCCACCTCCCGCGCCCCCTCATGAATGCTGCGTGCGATCTTGCGATGCGGCGTGTTTGGGCAACACTCCGACTTACGTGAACAGGCAGTGCAGTCATGCTGGCTTGCCCGATACACAACGGTGTCTGCTTGTGTCACATGATTGCGTGGAGTTTTGAAGGGACGCCAGTTGGATTTCAAGGGGTGACCTTCTGGGCATGTGTATTGATTGGCCTCTTCATTCCAATCGAAATCTGCAATAGAGAGGGTTTCATCTTTGCGCTGTGTCTTGTCCCACACACGTACGTGGGGCGCAATGTGTTTTTCGTTGACCATCCAGTCAAGCATCGATGCAGTGCCGTAGGCAGTATCTCCAACCAGGCGATTGGGCTTGATATCAAAGCGGTCTTCAACCCTTTGCATCATGGTCTTGGTTGACTCCACCTCTTGTGTTCGATGGGCCTGTGTGGCTTCAACATCCATGATGATGCCCGCGCTCAAGTCAATCAGATAGTTGGTGGAATACGCAAAGAAAGCCGGACCGCCTGGAGCGGCGGTGTATCTGGCTTGAGGATCTGATAAAGATATCGTCCTAGAGGGAACAATGGCAGTCGCATCTTCTCCAATCGGATTGGCTTCATCCAATGCGGCCAGGTAGTCGCGTACGGCACGGCTCGGGTTATCCCCTCCTGGCCAAGTTTTGGGCTCCTCGGGTGTCGTTACGTTGGCTCGATTGGCGTCGGCCTTGATGACGCTGGCGTCCACAGCAAACCCCTCACCCCCAACCAGCCCCTCCGTCATGCATCGGCGCAAAACGCTCTCGAAGACGTGACGGAATGTCTCGCTCTCACGGAAGCGTCCGTGACGGTTCTTCGAGAAGGTGGAGTGATTGGGAATTTTGTCTTCCAGGCCCAACTGGCAAAACCATCGATAGGCAAGGTTGAGATGGAGCTCCTCGCACAGTCTGCGCTCGGAGCGAATGCCAAAGCAATATCCAATGATCAGCATCCGAATCATCAACTCGGGATCAACGGAGGGGCGACCTGTGTGGCTGTAAAACGGTGCCAAATGTTGGCGCAACGTACTGAGGTCAAGGAACCGATTTATCCCTCGCAGCAAATGATCACGCGGGATGTGCTCCTCCAGATTGAATTCGTAGAAGAGCTGATCTGGGTTCGCCGTTTGACCCATCATGGCTTGCACCTCCGTCTGGGCCGAAGCATACGCAAGCCACAGGTCAATTTCTAAAAAATCGGGAGTTTTTCAACAGAATTAGCCTCAAGCGGCTCCTCCGCCTGCATAATTTACAGGTCACCGCTAACAGAAACAAGGCTTTTCGTTATGCCGAAACCCAACGGAACGGCATCTAAATTGTCCGTCTTACCGATCCTTAGGGGTTGGGCTAGGTTCTGCTTACTTTTCCGTTTCGGAAGCGTTTTGAGGTCTAAACCGTGAAATGGGTTGATCCCTGTATGTCGTGTCGTACGGCTCAGAATAAAACGGTAAAAACGGCATCTCTTGAATTCTGCTCATGATGCTCTTGGCGCTAATTGCGTCTTTGATCACGTCGCCTCTCGAAATGTAGCCCGCTCCACCCACCACCTCAGTGCCATTTTCAAAATGGACGTTCAAACGGTAACTGGCTTCGCCTTCCGTGATCCATTTAAAAGCAATCGTCTCACCCGGCTTAAGGTTCTGTGCAATCTGAGCTTGCTGCTCCGCTAGCCCCCGAAAGGATATGTCGATGTACTTAATCGGCACGGAAGTGGCATTTGTGATCTCCACCGTGGTGATGGGCTGCAGCCATGCGTTCAAACTCGAAGTTAATGAGCCCGCCAAAAAGACAATCAAAAAATATGCGCCGGATTTGAAGGTCATGCAAGCCCCAAGCTCCACTGATCAACTTCCTCCAGCATTGCTGCATCAAGCTGCATGAATTGCTCTTCCCAGCCGAGATCATCGGTTTCCAAGGAGGTACTTTCCACAACAATGACATTAGCCCCTGTCGCTCGCAAATCCTCTAGCAGGGATAGGGCTGTTGTCCGCTTGCGCGATCCCTCCCACTCAAAAGGTTTGCTCAAAATGCTATCGACTGGAATTTTCTTGGTGAATGCATGTTGCACCGCAAATTTGGCCATATCAGCCCCATCCCGCCCCCCAGCGCAGACCACCAAAAGAACTCTTGCAGCACCATCAACCAATGCCTGCATCTCTTCGCGATCAAAGTCCAAGCCATCAAGACAAGTCGCATTAGCGTCCAAGGCTGCAATTATTAGATTCCCACTACACCCGGCATTTTTTTCTTTTGACTTGTATCGCAGAACTAACCGTTGTGCCGAACTGCCTAAACCCAAAATCAAGTGATATTTATCTGCGCCTCTGTTTCCGTGCACTCTACGGTGATCATCCTCAGCGATTTTTAACTTGACCTGCCGATAGACATCATTTGCGACATCTGCATAGCGCTCGTCCACATCCAATACAACACGTTTGAGTTGAGTCATTTGGACGGCTTGCTCGATCTGCCTAAGACATTGCATAAATGCATCAGCCGGAAAGGCACTAAGAATATAGGCAAAGTGGGTCATGCATAAGGACTCACATCGTTCCGCATCTGCCGTGTTCAGAATCTGCTCAGTCGCGCTCGGCTCGCTGTCCCAACGTTCGGTTTTGGTCGTCGTTATAACGAATGGTTTTTTGTCCCCATGCGAGATCACTCTGAATTTTCGGCTCTCGTGCATGTAAGCACATTTGCGAAAGTGCTCACGATCCAATCGATAGGCTCTCAAGACTTCGTTCATTAACGTGAATCCGTCCATGTCGTAAGTACAGGAAATTGCATCGGTTTTTACTGATTCGTAAGCTACATGCGCAACAGGCCGAATTACGACTTCCATTTCTCACTCCTACGCTGCTCATCTCGAATTAGCTCTTGAATCGTAAGCACCTCATCGTGCACTGACGAGACATGTATAGATATCTGGCTCGCCCGCTGCTGGACTCGATTAACGGCCCAGCCAACCACCGCGCAGATGTACGCTGCACACGTAACCCCAACCACCGTGACCGAAGTTCCAAACACCCAACTCATACCCCAGACTACGGTAGCAAGAATCATGGCGTTCGCGAGAAATGCAATTGGCACAGCCAGCCACATGACCACGCTGGCGTCTTTGTTTGCTCTGCGTATTCTGTGCAGCTCGTTTTGCACATCGTCATGATGGGTTTCGAAGGACATCGTTTAGAAATTTTCGCTGGGTCAGGATTCACACCGACTTAAGTTGGTTATGAAGCCTTTCCTGATCAGCCAATGACCAATCTCTTGCCCCACGCGTTCTGGCATCACTCCACTTATTGCTCGATCCCTAATTACATGCAGGCCACCTACTCTTTCCGTTCCCTCTGTAACGCCCCACAGACTTAGTTTTCTGATGAGTATTAGATGGATGTTCCCTGTTTGCGCCCTTGGTATCAGAACCTCGCGCAAATATTGCTGAGCTCTCCAGACACTGGGCAGTCCTAACGCCTTTCTAACGCCTGCTGCATTTAATTCTTTTGAGCTGTATGGGCAGACGTTAAACACCGCTACTTTTGAACGTAGCTCGTCCAGCGGCACACGAATGGGACCAAAAATCCCTTTGTAAAAAGCATCAAAAATCGGTGGCAATGATTCTTCCCCCGATCGCATTTCCATCACAAATTGATTGACCTGCTCCACTTGCTTCGTGTATCCGTCACTTGGATTCGACAAGCAAATGACAACCTTGGCATTTTCCAATGGGCCATCAAATGGGCATGGTTGTAGCT
>JAOATE010000011.1 GCA_030158305.1 Burkholderiaceae bacterium | reverse complement strand
TGTCTGATTTCAGATAAAGTGAAATTGTCCGGTTGACGCATGAGGCCACTACGTGAATTCATTGATCGCAACAATCGAAAAAAAGCTGGGTAGTTTGCCCATGGGTCTTGGTTTGGTGTTGCCCGATGGCACACAGCTGGGTCCAAGCGATGCGCCCGTGACACTCGTGACCAAGCAAAACAAGGCACTGGCTCACATCGTCACAGGGCAGGTGGGTTTGATTGGCCAAGATTACGTAGAGGGGCTGTGCGATGTGCGCGGCTCAATGCGAGACATCATGGCGGTCGCTACTTCAATTTTGCCAGGCTCTCCCTTGGATGCTGCGCGGATGGGGTGGCTGACGGGCGTGATTGCGCGTGTGATGTCCGTTTGGCGACACTCGATCGAGCGCGATGCGCAACAAATTGAGTTTCATTACGACTTGTCCGATGATTTCTATGGACTGTGGCTCGATCCACGCAGAGTCTACTCGTGCGCCTATTACGAACAGCCATCCATGACGCTTGCACAGGCGCAGGAAGCCAAGCTTGACTTGATTTGCAGAAAGTTGCGTCTTTCGGCCGGAGAGCGTTTTCTAGACGTAGGTGCGGGATGGGGTGGTTTGTTGCTATGGGCTGCTGAGCACTATGGGGTCGATGCAACGGGTATCACTCTGTCTCGCAATCAGCATGCTTATGTTTCGCGGTTGATTGAGGAAAAGGGGCTGGCTGGTCGTGTTCGTGTTCAATTACTGGATTATCGCAAGCTCGACCCCGCGCAAGCTTTCGATAAGATTGCTTCGGTTGGCATGTTTGAGCATGTAGGACGCACGCAGCTGAAAGACTATTTTGAGCGACTCCGGCTGCTCTTGCGTCCAGGTGGTTTGATTTTGAATCATGGCATTACCGCGGGTGGGTGTCACAACGACCAACTCGGCAATGGCATGGGTGATTTTATTGAAAAATATATCTTCCCCGGTGGTGAGCTCGTCCATATTGGTGACGTGATCACTGAGCTGAGCGAGGGCGGGCTTGAGGCGCTTGATGTCGAGAATCTGAGGCCGCATTATGCGCGGACTCTATGGGCATGGAGTGATGCGCTTGAGGCCAGACTCGATGAAGCTTCAACGGTCTTAACGGCTCAGCAGGGCGAGCAGGGTGAGCGCGCACTCAGGGCCTATCGCATGTATCTGGCGGGTTGTGCCAAAGGGTTTGAAAGTGGCTGGGTGGCGTTGCATCAGGTGCTGGCACAGCATGCGCCAACCGGTCGAGCTGATGAGCTCGATGACCCCGCCGACCAAGCTTATCCTTGGCGGCGTGCGTACATTTACTCGGAAAAGTAAATCAGTTTAGGCAGCAAGCGCCGTCGACATTTCAACGGCTTGCGCGGCTTGTGCCGCAATTTCGAAAGAGCGCAGACGCGCCTGATGATCGAAAATCTGCCCTGTAATCATCAGTTCGTTGGCGCCCGTCTTTTCAACTAGGCGTTGTAAGCCCTGACGGACGGTCTCAGGATTGCCAACGACGGAGCAGGCAAGTTGCTCGTTGACTGAAATCTTTTCGTGCGGCGTCCAAAATGTTTCGATGTCCTCGATGGGAGGCGGGAGCTGGCCACGCGTATTTCTGCGCATGCGGGTGGCATGTTGCTGGTGTGTGGTAAAGAGATACTTTGCTTCTT
The DNA here is from genome assembly GCA_030158305.1 of Burkholderiaceae bacterium. Taxonomy (GTDB): domain Bacteria; phylum Pseudomonadota; class Gammaproteobacteria; order Burkholderiales; family Burkholderiaceae_B; genus Zwartia. The sequence goes on along the minus strand of JAOATE010000011.1, from coordinate 17,265 downwards.
CGTCCGTCTCTGCCGCAATGACGTTGACGCCCACCATGGCGTGCGGTTTGCTTTGCTGTGCAGAAGGCTTGAAAAGGCCCTTGTAGGCACGCATTGCATCAAGCAAGTAGTCGGGTGCAAAGTGCGAAGCAAATGCGTAGGGCAGGCCAAAATGGGCCGCGAGCTGAGCGCCGTAAAGGCTCGAACCCAAAATCCAGATTGGGACATGCAAACCGGCGCCGGGAATAGCTTTGACTGCTTGGCCAGGTTGTACATCACCAAAATAGTGTTGCAACTCTTGAACATCTTGGGGAAACTGGTCGGAATTGCCCAAAAGGTCTCGCCTCAGGGCCCGGGCTGTCATTTGGTCCGTGCCGGGTGCACGTCCCAGTCCCAGCTCAATTCGGTCAGGAAACAAAGAGGCCAAGGTGCCGAACTGTTCAGCAATCACCAGAGGGGCGTGGTTGGGCAGCATCACGCCGCCTGAACCGACGCGAATTCGGGTAGTGCCGCCCGCCACATAGGCAATTAGCACCGCGGTCGCCGAGCTGGCGTTTCCCGTCATGTTGTGATGTTCGGCTAACCAAAAGCGCGTGTAGCCCCACTTTTCTGCGTGTTGCGCCAGATCCCGAGAGTTGTGCAGGGCATCGGCCGCTGTAAACCCCTGTGGAATGGGGGACAGGTCGAGAATCGAATAGGGAATGCTCATGGGTATCTCGTGACGTCTGGGCGGGTTATGCTAATAGCGATAAGCTTGATGATACTTTTTTTTACTGTCAAAGGAGCGCGCGATGCGTGAAGTATTTATAACCGGTGCAGCCAGAACTGCGGTGGGTGACTTTGGTGGCGGTCTTAAGGATGTTGCGCCAATCGACTTGGGTACCACGGTTGTCAAAGCTGTTTTGCAGCGCTCTGGTGTGGACGGAAAAGAGGTCGGTCACCTAGCCTTTGGTCATGTCGTCAACACAGAAACCCGCGATATGTACCTGTCGCGCGTGGTGGCCTTAAACGCCGGACTGCCCCAAACATGCGCCGCATTTAACGTGAACCGTTTGTGCGGTTCGGGCTTGCAAGCCATTATTTCAAGTGCGCAGTCGATTTTGCTCGGCGATACCGAAATGGCGATTGGTGGTGGTGCCGAGTCCATGAGTCGCGCCGGTTATCTGTCACAGACGCAGCGCTTTGGCGCACGCATGGGCGACACGACGATTGTCGACATGATGGTCGGAGCCTTGACGGATCCTTTTGAACGCACCCACATGGGGATCACGGCAGAAGCGGTTGCCAAGCAGTTCGGCATTTCTCGCGCAGCGCAAGACGCGTTGGCGGTAGAGTCGCATCGTCGCGCCGCGTTGGCGCAGGACGAGGGTCGTTTCAATGAACAGATTGTGCCGGTCGTGATTAAAACGCGTAAAGGTGAAGTGGAGTTCAAGATCGATGAGCACCCCCGTCGTGATATTTCTCTCGAAGGTATGGCGGCCTTGCGCGCCGTGTTTGTCAAAGAAAACGGTACCGTGACGGCGGGCAATGCCTCTGGTATCAATGATGGTGCTGCTGCAGTGCTGATGATGAGTGGCGAAGCCGTGAAATCAAGTGGCGCAAAGCCCTTGGCGCGTTTGGTGGCTTATGCCCATGCGGGCGTTGACCCCAAGATCATGGGAATTGGTCCTGTCCCGGCCACGCAGGCTGTCATGAAGCGCGCTGGCCTCACTGTCGATCAGATGGATGTGATCGAAGCAAACGAAGCCTTCGCAGCGCAGGCTTGTGCCGTGGCGCAAGAGCTCAAACTGGATGCCAAGCGTTTGAATCCTAATGGCAGCGGTATTTCGCTTGGACACCCGATTGGTGCGACGGGTGCGATCGTGACAACCAAGGCGATCTATGAATTGCATCGCGTGGGTGGTCGGTATGCCTTGGTCACCATGTGCATTGGTGGCGGCCAAGGGATTGCCGCCATTTTTGAGCGTGTCTAAACGCTTGAATTAAATGATGCGCTTAAAAGGCAGCCTGCGGGCTGCCTTTTTTACATCTGCCCCAACTCTGCGATGGAGATCACTTGATGACCTGCCACGATCAGGTGGTCGAGAAACGCGATGTCAACGACGGCAAGAGATTGCCTGAGTCGATGGGTGAGAGTGATATCGGCTGCGCTCGGCTTGGCTAGGCCGGAGGGATGGTTGTGCGCCAAGATGATGGCTGCTGCATGATGCGCAAGGGCGGCTTTGACGAGTTCACGTGGATAAATCGTGGTTTCAGTCAGTGTGCCTTGAGAAATTTCCTTGGCCGTAATAAGTCGGTGTTGATTATCCAAAAATAGGGCGACACAACGTTCGATCGATGAGTGTCCAAGCAGGTTGGCGCAATACGCTTTGACTTGCAGAGGATGTTTAAGCGAGCAGTCGCGCTTGAGCTCCTCCTCCATGGCGCGTTTCGCCAGGGTGAGAATGGCGTTCAGTTGGCAAATTCGGGCATTCCCCAATCCCACAACCGCTCTAAGGTTTTCGCTATCCGCACTCAACAGGGACCGCAAGCCGCCATAGCGCACAAGCAGCTGTTGTGCGAGTTCTAGCGCGTTGACGCCTCGTGTACCTGTGCCAAAAATCAGTGCCAGAAGCTCTGCATTCGTCAAACTATTGGCACCATGTTGCAGCAATCTTTCGCGGGGGCGCTGGTCGGGAGGGAGTTGTTCGCACAAGGTCATCGGGAAGGCTCTAAAATAGGTGTTTAGCAAAGCCCTCTACGGTGACAGATTTTGACTGATCAGGCCCCCAATACTCCGCCTATTGTCCGTGCGGATTCATACCTAACTCTCCACTATCGCATCGTGATCGAGGACGGACCCGCCGCAGGTTCGACGTTTATCGACACGTTCGATGGTCGCCCTGCAACACTTCAGCTTGGGAGTGGACAATGGTCGCCAGGCATGGAGACGCCATTACTCGGGCACCCCGAGGGTGATTGTTTTAGTTACACGCTTTCGCCTGCCGAGGCCTATGGTGATCGCAATCCTGATTTGATTCAGCGCGTATCGCGTGCCATGTTGGCCCAGCATGCGGGTGAAGATGCCGACTTTAATCCGGGTGACATGGTGGAGTTCACTGCACCCAATGGTGGTCGCTACTCGGGCGTGCTCAAAGAATATGGCGAAGACTCCGCCATGTTTGACTTTAATCACCCTCTCGCAGGTTTAACCTTGCGTGTGGATATTGATTTGCTTGGGGTGTTGTGATGCAAGGCTCAGGCGCTGAAATTTTGTTGGCTCAACCACGTGGCTTTTGCGCAGGGGTGGACCGTGCAATTGATATTGTGGAACGTGCGCTTGAGTTGCATGGTGCGCCAATCTATGTGCGTCATGAGATTGTGCACAACCGTTTTGTTGTCGAAGATTTAAGAAAAAAAGGCGCGATTTTTATCGAAGAACTTGACGAGGCCCCTGAGGGTGGCATCGTGATTTTTTCTGCACATGGTGTCTCTAAAGCCGTCCGTGCCGAGGCTGAGCAGCGTGGTCTTCAAGTGTTTGATGCGACCTGTCCATTGGTGACCAAAGTGCATGTTGAGGTTGAGCGCATGCGCGCGGCGGGTTGCGAAATTATCATGATTGGCCACAAGGGACACCCAGAAGTTGAGGGGACGCTCGGTCAGTCTAACCAAGGCATGTACTTGGTGGAGACCACTGCGGATGTGATGGCGCTTAAAGTGACCAATCCTGCTCAGCTCGCCTTTGTGACACAGACGACTTTGTCGGTCGATGATGCCGCTGAGGTGGCGCAGGCCTTGCGCACACGGTTTCCTCATATTCAGGAACCCAAGAAAAGTGATATTTGTTATGCGACACAAAATCGTCAGGACGCGGTCAAAATTCTGGCGCCTGCATCCGATTTGGTGTTAGTGGTGGGAAGCGCAAACAGCTCTAACTCCAATCGCTTACGCGAAGTTGCCGAGCGGATGGGGATTGCGGCCTATTTGATTGATGGACCTGAGTCCATCGATCCTGTTTGGCTTGTCGGGCGGCAGCGGATCGGCATTACGGCTGGAGCCTCTGCACCTGAGTTGCTGGTCCAGCAGGTGATTCACCGACTGAAAGAGCTTGGTGCAGTATCTGTGCGCACCATGGATGGCTTGCATGAGAGTGTTTCCTTTCCCTTGCCCAAAGGTCTGTCTCGCAAGGCTAATTAAGTATTGCGTGCGCGAATGGGGCCTTCGATCAAGTTTCTGACAAAATCGATGGTGGTGCGCAGGGTGTAGTACTCACTGACAATCGTTCGAGGTACGCGGAGTTTTTGAGCGCGTTTGTCTAGTTCATCGAGTCTTTTTAGATACGCATCGTGCTGACTCAGGTCATATTGCGTTTCAAGTTCTTGCTCAAAGAGCTTGAGAGCGCCATAGATTTCGTTGAGACGTGCGCGAACACGACTCAGTCGATACGCAGGCATTGCCTTGAGAATTGGATATGCAAATGCAACCAGAGGCAACAACAAAATCAGCATTCGGTGGAAAAACTCGGCCAACCAAAAAGGCATGTACTCCATTAACCTTGGAGCGCCGTTTTTATAAAAATTTGTGGCAATTTCGCTTTCCTCAATGATCGACTCTTTGTAGTCGGGAAACTCCCCGTAACTTGAAAAAAATGAGCGTCCACCATTGATTTTTTCGGCAGCTTGTAAAAACAGTAACTGGATTGCGGGGTGCATATTAGGATCAATCACCAGATTCGTGGTGGGCGCGATAGTCTGGATCGTTTGAGGAGGCTCATTGCGAGCCAGACTCAATGAACCCTCTGGAATGTTCAAGACATGGTAGATGGGTAACGCCCGTGAGAACGCTTCCGCTCTGATAAACCCAGCCATGCGTGCCCGTGGATCATTGATCATGGCCTGGACATTTTCTGACTCTAAACCGTCAACCATGATGACGGTATCGATCGTGCCATTTTTAAATGCTTCTACAGCGTCTTTATTGGAAAATGTTTTGAAATTGTCAGTGAGTTCGAGCTGGTTGAGCTGCAGCAGACGCACGGTATGAAGGTAGGTGCCGCTGCCGGGTTCTCCGATCGAGATGGGGTACTTGAGGAACTCAAACCTGTGTGTTGAGTCGAAATCAAACAAATCATTTCTGTAAAAAATCCAGAATGGCTCGTAACCGACACTGCCGAGCGATTGAAGGCCTTGAGCTTGTTCGCGGCTAGTTACCACGCCACCTTGAATAAAGGCTGCTTGCATACGATCGTTTCGATCTTTGAGTCGATGAAGATTTTCTTCTGCACCTTTTGTTTGTTCGAGTTCGAGCGTAACGCCATTTTTCTTAAAATAGTCGGCATATTGTTTAGCGAGATCCTCGTAAGAGTCCCCGACTGAGCCCGTACCCATCAGAACATGCGTGGGCGGTGCGGGTTTAGCTAACAAAATGACGAAGACAATAAGCGATAGTAATAAAAGGATGAGCACCCAAGCTTCACGGATAAACTGTATGCCGTTTCGTAGCTCTTCGTGCACTGTTTCATAAGTGGCCACCAGATGGTCGCGCACCTCATTTTTAAAGCTATCCATGCGAATCTGCCGCCTTGGTGTTTAGTTGTCCGCCCTGGTGTGCGTGACCCAGATCAGTTTGTCTGTCGCAAAGCCCATTTTTTTAGCTTGAGCGACGAGCTGATTAAGAATGGCGGGCGCGAGTTCTTTGCTGCGTGCCAGTATCCATAGATAGTCACGATCAGGGCCGGCAACGAGGGCCCACTGATAGCCTGTTTGATCAAGGGCAAGAACATGGTAGCCACCATAAAAGGGGCCAAAAAATGAGACTTTGAGCGATCCCTGGTTCGTGCTCCCAGTAAATAATGCACGTCCAGTGGCGGACTTCCATTCGTCTTTTTTGGTGTTGAATCCTCGATTGATGACCTCGAGGCTGCCATCTGGTTTAAGTGAGTAAGTGGCACCGACATCTGTGAGCCCACGTTCAAAGGAGTGATCCAATCGAGCAATTTCAAACCATTTTCCCAGGTAGCGATTGACATCAAAAGGGGTCACCGAAGTAAGTCCCTCTGGAGGTGCCATCGAGCAGCCGGTCATGGCAAGTCCGATGGTTGCGGCAGTCAGAGTCACCCATACGGCGCGTGCGAGCCGCACGCATAAGTTTCGATGCGCAATAAGTGGGACTATCGAAATGTTAAATGTTTTCATGAGCTTAAGGGTAGCCCAGTCAGGGCGATGCCGCAAGACTAATCAGATAACTGAATCGGTGAGTCGGCAACGATTGCAATCGGTTCTGGCGTGATTTTGTCTGAGCCCTTAAAGGGGTTGTCCAGCACAATGGTTGCAGCGAAGATGAAGGACACAGCGACCACCTGGACAATTAGCGCAAAAAATCTGAACCATGTGAATTGAGTCAACATGAGCGCCGAGATAATCAAGACACCCAAATAGCCAATGTTACTGGTGGCCATATATTGAGGTGCTAAGCGTGCGCCAGAGTTTTGGATGCGACTACTCCTAGCCTGAACGATTTTGGATGAGGTTTTTAAGATCTCAGCATAAATGATGAGCTCTTTGCCGGTTGTCGGATTGAGGTGCTGAAGATCTGTGCGAATTTTGCGTTGAATCACTTGTGTCGTGTTACTGCCCTGACTATTTGTCAGGAGCGGCCACTCATCCTTCACAATCGATTTGGCATATTGATGCAGGACTTGTCGTAAGTTTGTCGCCTCATCGGTATTATATAAAGCAAGCAGTACATCCATAGACTTGATCTCATTGGCTTCCGCAACGACTTCTTGTTGGTATTTGTCTGCAGTCTCTCCTACATTGGCCAATGAGTAGCCAAGTGTTAGAAAGGTGATGGTGAACAACGCGGCATGTAAGCCCGCGATAAAGTCAGAGTCGACATCCTGCACGACGAAATTTGGAAAGAATTTGCGCAGAGATACATACAATCCCCAGGTAAACACGAGTCCAATCACGCAATAAAATATGACGATACTGCTGTAGTCCATATGGTCAAAAAAGTGCATCTCTGTCCTGCGTATGAGTGGGGTAAAGTGTTCAGTTGTTGAGTGTCAACATTTTGAGCTTAGCATCTGCATCACGTTTGACGGCGCTGAGTGCATTTTTTAAATTGAAATAAAACCGCGCATTTTTTCCAAACAGCCAATTGGTGTTAATTTCGTGTTCATACTCTGTCAGGCTCAGGAAAATTGCTGGAAACTCCTCGGCGGAGGTTGCAGATAGGATCGCCTCGTCCAGTTCTCGCAAATTAGTGAACATTTCATTCATTAAATGTTCACTAGGAAACAATCTTGCGGCAACAATCATCCGGTAAGCCGGGTAGACAATCACGACAAACGCAAGTACGTATGCCCAAATGTTTTCAATCAGACTAGCAAGCAATAAAGGGAGATACGCAAAAACCTCAGGGGTACCTTGAGCATAAAAGCGCTTGGCGATTGGGCTTAATGGAAAACTATGATCAAGATTTTTTGGAAAAAATTCGGACTTAGAAAAAAAGGAATCCGAGCGTCGCCCATATTCTTGTGCCGCTAACAAATACGCCCATTGCAGAGCTGGGTGCATATCTTTTTCGACCAAGAGCATGGTGGTCGAGGAAAGAATCGTGATGTCTTCGCTCGGGTAAATGGAGTCTAGATGAATAGAGCCCCGAGGAATGACAAGCTTTTGCAGAAAAGGGCGCTTTTTAATGTAAGCGTCTGCGAGTGGAAAATTGAGTATTTTGATACTTCTGTCTGCCAGTAACTTTTGAATAGTATTCGAGCGGAAGTCATCAGCAATAAAGACAGCATCGATTGTTCCGGCAATTAATTGCTGAGCAGCTTGTTCGAAGGGAAGCTCGGCAATGTTTTGGGCCGAAGGTTCCATCTGTTGATTGAGTTGGTAAAGATTTCTAAATATTTTATTTGTGATGTTGCCAGCAGGACCGATCGCAATTTTTTTAGATGAGAAATATTCGAAAGGGTCTGTGGTTTGAATTGTTTCGCCTTTGTAGAAAATCCAGATGGGTGCATATTGGATGCTTCCTAGGGAAACGAGATCCGGATGTTTGACTGGCGATTCAGTGCCTGCCGTCAGAAAGCTTGCACTGACTGTTGATGACTTACTATCCAAGCCTTTCAGTCCTTCTCCAAGTCCTGACGTGGGGACAAGATCCAGAGTGATTCCATTGTTCTTAAATGTTTTTTGGAAGTTTTCACCAATTTTTTGATAAGAGGCGCCGTCTTGGCCCGTAGCAAGATAGGTTGTTCGGGGGGGAAAGGGATTAATGTATGTGGCGAGGGCAATAATCGCTATCAATAGGATGAGGCCGATCAGTCCAAAAAAACGGGCAGTTTTAGTCCAGCCAAGTATCTCTTTTGAGAGAAACTTTTGGAGGTATCTTTTGAAGTATTGCCAAACGGTGGTGACGTGATAGCTCATTTAATTTCCTGAAGAATGTTCTGATACAAGGGCTTAGTCTTCATCGATGGAGTAAATGAGTGCAGCTTTCTTGAGTCTGCCTGAGAATGAATAGCTCTTTTCATTGTCGTCTTTCGTATTGGGTGTGGGCATTTCCCTAGAGCTCAGCACGACTTGATCACCAAAGACGCCAACAAGCCTGACCCAACACCCTCGATGCAGCTCTAAGTAGGAAGCTCCATCGTCAGTTTCCAAATCCACTAAGTCACGGTCTGTTACCTTTGTTTTGGTGACATCAAGATTGATGCTGCGATGAATCTCAACGCGACTGCTACTCAGGTTGACGGCGTCTTCGGTTGGGGCTTTGACCTCTAAGCGCATCAGACGGACATGAGAATTGGTGAAGTCCACGCCATCATCCGCCGAATAGTGGCTGGTAACGGCATCAATCGCCCATTCTGTTGGGCCGACTCCGAGTACTGAAAATCCATCAATATCATCGCCTGTCGTGATCCGTTTGCCTGTCTTAGGGCTGATGTAGTCATCTGCGCGCCCAAGGTAGTGTGTCGTGATGGAGCGCGCGTGAAATTTGGACAAGGGATTTTTTCGATTGGTCTTGATGCTGATGCCGTCTTTGCTCGCGTCAGCATAGTTACCAAGCAACCAGAGACCGCCGTTGTCGGCGAGTTTGACTGGTTTGTAGTTTGCGCCAGCCGCCTTGAGGTGCACGCGAGCTGCTTTGAGTTGTGAGCCTTGCTCAAAAATCAGAGCCGAGCGTTTCAGACAGCTTTTTGGAAAAACACCGTTGACCACTAAGATCGTGGTTTGATCTTGAATGGTCAACGTGATCTTTTTGAGAACACGTACTTCGCCTTGAACAACATAGGTTTTCTTTGAACTTAAGACGGTGTTCTTTTTGATGCGACTGGGGAGTATTTCAAGAGGTTTCATGAGGGCCTAAGAAAGTCCAGTGATGTCACCGGCCTCGTTGATATCGATGCCGTTGGCGGCAGGTACGACGGGTAGGCCTGGCATGGTCATGATGTCGCCACACACGACTACAACAAAACCTGCACCGGCAGCCAGACGTACTTCGCGAATTGCCAGGGTATGGCCGCTTGGGGCGCCGCGTAGCTTGGCATCTGAAGAGAAGGAGTATTGTGTTTTTGCAATACAAACGGGTAGGTGGCCGTAGCCATCCGCTTCGAGTTGCGCAAACTGAGCTCTGACTTTTGCGTCGCAGGTAATGCCATCTGCACCATAGGTTTTAACAGCGATGGTGCCGACTTTTTCCAAAAGAGACGCATCGTCTTCGTACAAAAACTTAAAGTGATTGGGTTGTTCGCATAATTTGACCACCGCATGGGCAAGTTCTGCTGCGCCTGAACCACCTTTGGCCCAGTGCTCAGCCAGCACGACCTCTACGCCGAGTGCGGCAGCAGTGGATTTGAGAAGCGCAATTTCAGCGGGTGTGTCCTCGGTGCGATGGTTGATCGCGACGACGCAAGGCAGACCAAAGTTGTGTTGAATATTATGAATATGACGCTCAAGGTTGACCAGGCCTGCGCGCAGTGCATTGAGATTTTCTGTACCGACATCTTTGACCTCGACACCACCGTGATATTTGAGGGCACGAACGGTGGCCACCAGTACAACGGCAGAGGGGGCCAAGCCTGCTTTTCGACATTTGATGTCTAAAAACTTTTCCGCGCCAAGATCGGCTCCAAAACCTGCTTCAGTGACAACATAGTCTGCGAGCTTGAGCGCTGTGGAGGTGGCAAGCACTGAGTTGCAACCGTGTGCAATGTTGGCAAAGGGACCGCCATGCACAATGGCGAGGTTATTTTCAAGGGTTTGAACAACGTTTGGTGCGAGTGCCTCTTTGAGCAAGGCCGCCATAGCGCCTTGCGCTTTTAAGTCACGCGCACGGATGGGCTTGCCTGACAGTGAGTGACCGACAACGATTTCACCGAGGCGTTCTTTGAGTTCTTGGAGGCTGTTGACGAGGCAAAAAATCGCCATGACTTCTGAGGCGACAACAATATCAAAGTGATCTTCGCGGGGAAACCCGTTTGCGGTGCCGCCTAGACCTACGACAATTTGGCGCAGGGCGCGATCATTGAGGTCGACCACTCGTCGCCAAGTAATGCGTCGCACGTCGAACTGTAGTTTGTTGCCGTGGTGAATGTGGTTATCGATCAGGGCTGCCAGCAGGTTATTGGCCAGGGCGATGGCATTAAAGTCGCCTGTGAAATGCAAGTTAATGTCTTCCATCGGCACGACTTGCGCCATGCCGCCGCCTGCTGCGCCACCTTTCATGCCGAAAACTGGACCGAGAGAAGGTTCACGCAAACAAATCATGGCGTTTTTGCCGATATGGTTCAGCGCATCGCCCAGTCCTACGGTGGTGGTCGTTTTTCCTTCGCCAGCCGGCGTCGGGGAGATTGCCGTCACCAGAACGAGTTTCCCGTTGGGACGATCTTGGAGGGAGCGGATGTAGTCGAGAGAGAGCTTGGCTTTAAAACGACCATAGGGCTCTAGTGCGTCCTCTGGGATGTTTGCTTTTGCAGGTGCGAGCTTAAGAATGGGCGTTTTTTGTGCAGCTTGGGCAATATCAAGATCAGAACGCATAGGGTACCTGGTGAGACTAAGAAGATAAAACCTCTATCCTAGACCAATTCAGGTGGTGACGGCGGGATAGAGTGAGTTTCAGCGTCTTGGTGAATAGTCTAGGTTAGGGTCATTTTCTGGACGGGAGTATGCCGGTGACAACTCACCAAATGATCATTGACCATCCCTGATGCCTGCATAAAGGCGTAGCAAATAGTCGAACCCACAAATTTGAAGCCAATTTTCTGCAACGCTTTGCTCATGGCGTCGGACTCAGCTGTTTTGGTAGGTACCTCAGTGAGTGACTGTCGATTATGTTGAATGGGTTTGTGGTTGACGAACTGCCATACAAAGTCACTGAATGTCTGCTCCTCTTTCGCGAGGGCCAGATAGGCCTTGGCATTACCGATGGTGGCTGCGATTTTGAGTTTATTTCGAATGATGCCTGGATCCTTGAGCAAAGCATTGACTTTTCTTTCATCGTATCGCGCGATGATTGCAGGGTCGAAGTCATCGAAAACAACGCGGTAATGTTCGCGTTTATTTAAAACTGTTGACCAAGAGAGACCCGCTTGGGCGCCCTCGAGATTGATGAGCTCAAATAATGCACGATCATCGCGCATTGGGACGCCCCATTCTGTATCGTGGTAGTGACGGTAAAGGTCAGAACCTTCGCACCAAGGGCAGCGTTGCATGGAAACTCCAGGAAAGAGGACTGAGTATATCTAACTCGGCCTGATCAACCTGGTCTTAAGACAATGTGTCGTCTGATTTATTTAGTATCTTTTCAATTAGAATCTTCTCATCCATCACATTACTTACTCACAATAACTTAGCGCAAAAAATGATTGAGCCAAACAACACCAAAAACTGTTCCAACGCTATTGTTACCATGCTTGAAAATCATGGCGTGACACATGTGTTTGGCATACCAGGCGCTAAGATCGACAGTCTTTTTGTCGCGCTTAAGCACTCCAAAATTAAACTCATCCTGTGCCAGCACGAACAGAACGCAGCTTTTATGGCTGCAGCGTTTGGGCGTTTAACCGGTAAGGTCGGTGTGTGTATCGCGACCTCCGGGCCCGGTGTGACTAACCTGACAACCGGACTTGCTACCGCAACCAGTGAAGGCGATCCCGTCCTGGCCATTGGAGGCGAGGTCCCTGTGAGTGAGCGTTTAAAGAAGACGCACCAATCATTGGACTCCACGAGTTTGATGAAAGCAGCGACTAAGCTGTCAGCGGAAATTCTCTCGGCTGACCAAGTTGGTGAAGCATTAGGCAATGCGATCCGGGTTGCAGAAAGTGGTCGCCCCGGAGCTGTGTTTTTATCTTTGCCCAAAGATGTAGGTCTTGCTGACTATCCTGGCGATGCAAATGCGTCTTGGGGGAAGCCATTGCCGATGGGGGCTGCGGCTCAATCAACCCTCGCTGAGGCTCTCACTATTCTCAATGGCAGCAAGCGTCCCATTGCGATTTTAGGAATGCAAGCCTCTCATCCCGATACTGCAGAGGGATTGATCAACTTCTTCAAACAGGCCAAGATTCCCTACGTCTCAACTTTTCAGGGGGCAGGTGCTTGGGTTGCAAAAGCGAGTGGAGCAACGTACGCTGGCCGCATCGGTTTATTTCGAAATCAACCTGCTGACAAATTGCTTGATGAAGCGGATGCCGTACTCACCATTGGCTATGATCCGATTGAGTATGACCCGTCAATATGGAATGTAGGCGGCAAGCGTCCTGTGATCTGTGTGGATGTCATCCCGGCACAACAAGACAACGCATTTTTGCCTGTCACTGAACTCATTGGTGACATCGGCGAGTCGCTCAACGTCTTGGCTAAAGGCGTGAACATTCAGCTTGAGTCTGGCTACGTCGATACGGCAAAAGCAGCTGTCAAAGAAATTCAGGATACCCTCGCTGAAGGGCAGGCAATGAACAAGTTTCCTGTTCAGCCGCTGCGACTGGTTCATGAGTTGCAAAAACAAATGACGCCAAATACGCACGTGGCCCTTGATGTTGGTTCAAATTACATTTGGACAAATCGTTACTGCGCAGCTGATTTTTCCCGTCAAGTTTTGGTGAGTAATGGCCAGCAAACACTCGGTGTTTCCATTCCTTGGGGGATTGCGTTGAGTTTGCTTTATCCGGGCGATCGTGTGCTGACGACATCGGGTGATGGTGGTTTCTTATTTACGGCAACGGAGCTTGCCACGGCGGTCCGAGTGGGTGCGAAATTTGTACATGTGATTTGGGATAGCGGTTCATTTGATATGGTGGCCTTCCAAGAGCAAGCACATTATGGAGAAACCGCAGGTATTCAACTTGGACATTACGATGTGGTGAAGTTTGCTGAATCCTTTGGCTGTAAAGGGTATCGCGTGCAATCTGCCGACGAGTTGCCCAACGTGTTTGAAGAAGCCTTTAAATCAGAGGTGCCTGTGCTGATTCATGTGCCTGTCGACTACAGTCAAAACCAACGTTTAATGCAAAATGTCATTCAAAGTTTTGTGAACTAGACTGCACAAGGTCAATCAACCACCATGCCAAAAGTCAACATCCCTAGTAGTCAGTCCCTCAGCGTCAACGTCTCAGAGACGCTTTACCGGGCTATGCAAGAGCGATGTCTCGCAACCGGTGAAACAATGGATCACTTGGTGCAAGATGCGCTCTCGAAATCTCTCGGTGTTGAACATCACACGCTATATCAAGTATCCACGTCAGCCGCCTTGGTACAGGGTGTGTATCAGGGCTGCGTCAATGTAGGGACCATTAAGACGCACGGCGATTTTGGTCTTGGCACCTTTGACATGCTGGATGGTGAAGGCATGATGCTGGACGGTCATGTGTATCAGGCGTTAGGGGATGGCTCAGTGAATGAGCCGCCAGATTCAACCTCAGCCCCCTTTTGGGTGAGCGCTGAGTTTGAGGCCGACCGATCTGCCGTGATCGACACGGTCAACAGCTGGGAAGAACTTTGTGCGCATATTGATGGATTGCGTCGCTCAGATAATTTGTTTACCGCGATTCGTATCGATGGAGTCTTTGACGAAATTCACTATCGGGTCGCCTGTCGATCGGCACCGGGTACAGATCTCGTCACGGCCACTAGCCATCAAGCTGAGTTCAAACTGCAAAAAATCCCAGGCACTCTGATCGGTTTTTGGTCGCCCGTTTACGCACGTACGTTTAATATTCCAGGATATCACTTGCACTTGCTGTCGAATGATCATCGGCACGGAGGCCATATTTTGGGCATTCGCGCCAATCATCTAAAGTTACAAGTCATGGATGCCAATGAACTCACCATGGCACTCCCTGAGTCGCCTGAATTTCTAAAGGCTGATTTGTCTGCGGATCCTGCAGCTGCCCTAAAAAAGGCAGAAGGGGCCCAAGCGAAGTAATGCCGTCAAGTCAAGCCGTAAAACCTCAAAAAAAAAGCTGCCAAGATAAATTGGCAGCTTTTTAAAGCTTGGTGCCGATGATCGGAATCGAACTGACGACCTTCGCATTACGAATGCGCTGCTCTACCAACTGAGCTACATCGGCGACTAAAAAAATTATATCAGAGCGTTTTGTAGTCATCATTCGGGCTATTTTTTGCCCTGACCCAACTGTTTTAAGTCTCCTAAGACCCTTTGGGTCTTGAGGCGAACCTTGTTTATAGGGGTAATTACTCGGATAATACGAATATGACCACCTACGCCGACGTTTCCCTTTTTCCCCGTGATGCAAAACCCCTAAGTAGCTACCGAAAGTTTTGGGCAGCGCGCTTTGGAGTTGCTCCTTTTTTACCAATGAGTCGCGAAGAGATGACTCAGCTTGGCTGGGACAGCTGCGACATCATCATCGTGACGGGTGACGCGTACGTGGATCACCCAAGTTTTGGTATGGCTGTGATTGGCCGGATGCTGGAAAACCAAGGCTTTCGTGTCGGTATTATTGCCCAGCCCGACTGGCAAAGCGCCGAACCCTTTAAAGCCCTTGGCAAGCCCAATTTGTTTTTTGGCGTGACAGCGGGCAATATGGATTCGATGATCAATCGGTATACGGCGGATCGCAAAATGCGTAGCGATGACGCCTATACGGCAGGTGATGTGGGCGGAAAGCGCCCCGACCGCGCCGCGATTGTTTATACCCAGCGCTGTAAAGAAGCTTACAAAGATGTGCCGATTATTTTGGGCGGCATCGAGGGTTCGCTGCGACGGATCGCGCACTATGACTACTGGTCCGACAAAGTTCGCCGTTCGGTCGTGGTCGATAGCAAATGTGATTTGCTGTTGTATGGCAACGCTGAGCGCGCGGTGGTGGAAATCGCCCATCGCCTGGCAGCCAAAGAACCTGTGCAAAATATCACCGATGTGCGCGGAACGGCTTTTGTGCGCCGTGAGACCCCAGAAGGCTGGTTCGAGATTGACTCGACGAGTGTCGACGCGCCGGGCAGGGTAGAGGCCCACGTCAATCCTTATTTGATGATTAGTGAGCAAGCCCTCGAACAAGGCGAAAGCTGTGCGCGCAATGATGAGGCGCGCGCTGTTGCGGACGAGGTCAACTCTAAAACTGCGGCCAAAGGCTCCAAGGCCGCTAAAGGCGCTGTGGGTGGCAAAACTGAGTCACCGCTCCTCTTTCAACCTAATCCTTCCTTGCAGGTCAAGGGCAAACTCAAGGTTCCGCCCCGTGACCGCAGCGTGATTCGCCTGCCTTCTTACGAACAGGTGAAGTCTGATCCCGTGTTGTATGCGCACGCAAACCGTGTGCTGCATTTGGAAACCAATCCAGGTAATGCACGCGCCATCGTTCAGGCGCACGGAGATGGCAGGACTGCGCGCGATGTCTGGATTACTCCGCCACCGATTCCGCTGACCACAGCGGAGATGGATCTAGTGTTTGATTTACCCTACGCGCGTAGCCCTCATCCTATTTATGCGGATGAAAACGGTGGTCACGATGGCGTCACCAAGATCCCCGCGTGGGAGATGATTCGCTTTAGCGTCAACATCATGCGCGGCTGCTTTGGTGGCTGTACCTTTTGCTCGATTACTGAGCACGAGGGCAGGATTATTCAAAGCCGTAGTGAAGACTCCGTGATTCGCGAAATCGAGGATATCCGTGACAAGGTGCCAGGCTTTACAGGTGTGATTTCAGACTTGGGTGGCCCCACCGCCAATATGTATCGTATCGGATGTAAAAGTCCTGCCATCGAGTCTGCTTGTCGCAAGCCGAGCTGCGTGTATCCCGATGTGTGTCAAAACCTCAATACTGATCACAGCTCGTTGATTCATATGTATCGACGTGCGCGCGCGCTCAAGGGCGTCAAGAAAATCTTGATTGGTTCGGGGTTGCGTTACGACTTGGCGGTCAAATCTCCTGAGTACATCAAAGAGCTCGTGACCCACCATGTGGGTGGCTATCTTAAGATCGCTCCTGAGCATACCGAGATGGGACCATTGTCCAAGATGATGAAGCCCGGCATTGGAAGCTACGATCGTTTTAAGCAGTTGTTCGATAAGTTCAGCCTTGAAGCCGGTAAAAAGCAGTTTCTAGTGCCTTACTTTATTGCGGCACACCCTGGCACGGCGGACGAGGACATGATGCATCTGGCCTTGTGGCTCAAGAGCCACGGTTTCCGTGCTGATCAAGTGCAGACTTTTTATCCTAGTCCGATGGCGACCGCAACCGCGATGTATCACTCTGGTCGCAATCCGCTTGGACGCGTAACACGCGAGAGCGAAACGGTCGATATCGTGCGAGGCGATCGACGTCGCCGCTTGCATAAGGCCTTTTTACGTTATCACGATGCCAATAATTGGCCTTTGCTGCGAGAGGCTCTGAAAGCCATGGGGCGCGCCGATCTGATCGGGAATGGGAAAAAGCATTTGATTCCTTTTCATCAGCCACAGACTGACGGGAGCTACACCAGTGTTCGTCGTAAAAATAGCACTGAAGCTGTCGGAGTAAGAGGGGTCAAAACGGCTCAGCCCGTGAGAGCCGCTCCGTCTGTCAGACCGGTCGCAACGTATGGAAAGCCCATTGCTCAGGCGCCAATAAAAGCAGGTGCTAAGGCCTCGGTGAAGACGGCAAAGACAAGCGCACCCGTCAAGCAAACGACGTCCGGTCGATCGTCTAAACCCGTTCGCCCCGGCAGGATGCTGACCCAGCATACGGGCCTGCCTCCAAGGAAGTGAAGCCCTAGCTAAACAGGTTTTTCTTATGCTATAATTTTTGTCTGTTCCCTGATAGCTCAGTCGGTAGAGCGACGGACTGTTAATCCGCAGGTCCCT
>JAOATE010000010.1 GCA_030158305.1 Burkholderiaceae bacterium | reverse complement strand
CTCACGGACTTGAGCAAGCGAACGGTGCGCTACTACGTCCAGCTTGGGCTGGTCAGTCGCCCGGAGGGGGAAACCCGTGCCGCGAAATACGCCCCTCAGCATCTTGAACAGCTCCTGCTCATCAAAAAATGGACGGCAGCCGGGGTCTCGCTCGATCGTATCCGCGAGCTGCTCCAAGGCGGTCCCGCCCCCGTGCCCGACCGAGGTCGTCGTCCGGGCTCACTTGAGGTATGCAGCCACCTGCACATTACCGAAGGCATCGAGTTGGTGATCGAACCGACCCGCGCGGGACTCAGCCCCGAGCAACTGCGCAATTTTGTGCGCAGTGTGATGCAGGCCTACGAGGCGGTTCAGGCGCTGCAAAGCCCACCTAATACCTAATAACAACGACAAATAACCAATAGGACATTGCCATGATTGGATCGATAGAGCTGGACGACTCTTTGCACGCGACACTGCGGTCTGAGTCGGGTGAGCCCTTAGTGCTGCAACACGTTGCCATCACAGGCGATTTGCGGGGTGCGATTTTTGATGCGCATGTACGTCAAACATTTATCAATCCTTCGGCGGAGCATCTTGAGGCGATCTATAGCTTTCCGCTTCCTTGGGGTGCGCAGTTGCTTGGGGTGGAGGTCGAGCTCAACGAGCAGCTTCTGCACGGCTCGGTCGTGGAAAAGTCCGAGGCCCAGGAAGGCTATGAGCGCACGCTGGCGGAGGGAGATGCAGCCATCTTGCTCGAGCGGGGCGAGGACGGCAACTACGTGCTAAACCTAGGCAACCTCGCCCCCGGCGAACGTTGCGTAATCGACCTGCATTACGGTCAGCTCTTGCAGTTCGAACAAGGCGGTCTGCGTCTCAAGATCCCCACCATAATCGCGCCGCGCTATGGTGATTTGATCCAGGACGGAGGACTCCAGCCGCATCAAGTCCCGGAAACGGATCTTCTGAGCGAGTATGGCTTTGACTTGAGCTTGACGCTGCATGGCGCTCTGGCGCAGGCTCGGGTGGGCTCACCCAGTCACCCTATCAATGTGTCGCACGAGCAAACCAGCGAGGCAAGTGTCGGGGCCGTGACTGTCACCTTGGGTCGCGATAGCTATTTAGATCGGGACTTTGTCTTGGTCATGGATCAGCTACAACATTGCTCGCTCGCCACAGTGGCGCATGACTATGTCAAGCCGGAACAATACGTGGTGACAGCCAGTTTCTGCCCCACGTTCAAGGCCACCAACGCACTCGGTCAGCCAGTCTCGCCCAAGCCGCTCAGTCTCAAAATCTTGGTCGACTGCTCGGGCTCGATGGCGGGCGATAGCATCCAAGCCGCGCGTCGAGCGCTACACGCCATGGTGGCTCGCCTGGGAAAAGAAGATACTTTCTCTCTCTCCAAATTCGGTGATACGGTCGAACACCGTTCACGCGCACCTTGGCCCGTGACCGAAGCCACGCAACTCTCCGCCCAACGCTGGATCGGCAGCCTCGATGGCGATATGGGCGGCACCGAACTCGAGCCTGCCCTCACCTCTACGCTCGCCCTATCAGGCAAAGACGAAGGTGCAGTCATGTTGATCACCGACGGTCACGTCAGCGCTGTTGAAGCCATCATCAAGCGCGCAAAAAGTTCCAAGCAGCGTATTTTTGTCATTGGTATCGGCAGTAGCGCCTCGGAAGGTCTGCTCAGACGCCTCGCTATTGCAACCAAAGGTGCTTGTGATTTTGTCGCGCCTGGCGAAGCTGTCGAGCCCGCAATTTTGCGGATGTTCAATCGCATGCGCACACCCAATGTCACTGACGTCACGATCGAATGGCCCGAAGGCAGCGAGCCACGCGACATCACCGCGCTCGATTCAGCCGCCTTTGAAGGTGATACCTTACATGTCAGCGCGTGGTTTGAAAGCGCCCCCACTGGAACTGTCACACTCAAAGCACGCCTTGCGGGTGACACCCGCCCACAGATCCTGGGTCAAGTAGAACTCAAGGCCGATGCAGCAGCGCTTTCAAGCGCCACGCTCTCGCGCCTCGCGGCTGCCAAACGTCTCTCCGAGGATCTTGCGCACGCGATCCACTCCAAAATCGCGCTCGACTATCAATTGGTCAGCCAGTACACCAGCTTTCTGTTGATCCACCAACGCAAAGAACAAGAACGCGCGCTCGATATGCCACGTCTGCACAAAATCAAACAGATGTTGCCAGCGGGATATGGAGGCAGCTCACAAAGGATCATGATGTATTGCTCAATGGCCCCTAATACAGACCACGCGGATCTCGGCACTCCCAGTCTGTTACGCAATCCTCGTCAAAGTACAGATTCGGCTCTCGCTGACGAGCTTTCAGAGTTATCAGAAAAATACTCGATCCCAGCATTCCTCAGACGTGGTCTGGACGACACCCAATCCTCCTACCACGATGGCGAGATCATCAAGCTCAACCGCACACGAATCTGGAGCCGCATTGAAAGCAACGGCGAACGTGAGCGCGCGATCATTAACAAAAGCCCGACAGGTGTAGGAGTGCGCGTCTGGTTCTTTAATGACCTCGACCAGATCTATAGCTTTGTGGATTACAGCTTTAAACACATCGCTGAGGGGGTGCTGCTGTCGCTGGGCTTTGTGAAAATGCCCAAACAGCTGAGCGAGCTGTCGCCCTGGGCGCGTATAGAGTTGACGTGGAAAGCTAGAGAATAGATGTGCAGAGTTTTGGGCCGCTGAGCTCGCAAAGCGAATCAGCGGCCTTTTTACTTCGTCGATCAAGAAGGTTTACTTTTTAGGACGACCGGCGCGCAACTTTGTCAGCGCAGAGCGTGCCTTATCCAACTGAGTGACGCTAAAGTTTTTCAACATCCCGACACCGATGCGGAGCAAGTCGCTCTTTTTGAGCTCAATACCGGCCTTGAGTGCTGCTTTTTTAATGTCTTGCAACACTTGGTATTCGTGACCAGGCATCGTAAAGCTATCACGCACCAGCTTCACCTTTTTAGCTTTTTGCGCGGGCGCGACCTCAGCGGGCGCGACTTTAGGCTTTTGGGCAACTCCCTTTTTTGCTGCAGCTTTCTTGGCAGTTACTTTCTTGGCAGTTGCTTTCTTAACGAGAGGCTTTTTAGCAGCGGCTTTCTTAGCAGGTGCTTTTTCTGCAGATGCTGTCTCTGCAGGCACTTTCTTCGCTGGTGCTTTCTTAGCTGATACTTTCTTAGCAGGTGCTTTTTTAGCGACAGCTTTCTTGGCCACGACTTTTTTTGCTGCAGCCTTCTTGGCTGGAGCCTTCTTAGCAACTGCTTGCTGTTCCACCACCGGCTGGGCAGGCACAGGAGGCGTACTTACTGAATCTTTGACGTCATTTTCCATATCCGATCCAACCTTAAAGTGTAAAAGTTGAATCAATTTATATCATTTATATTATTTAAGCAATGAATTTACAGCACGCTTAAATCAAGCCACCATTGGGCTGAATGATCTGACCGTGGATCCACGAAGCGCGACTCGAGGCCAGATAGGCCACCACATCACCCACCTCATGCGGCAGTCCGATCCGGTTAAACGGACTCGCGGCGGCCGCGCGCTGTTTAGCTTCGTCTGTTTTACCTGAATGAAACAGGTCAGTATCGACCGCACCAGGAGCCACCGCATTGACACGCACCCCACGCACTGCAAGCTCTTTGGCCATGGAGCGCAACAGTCCCTCGACCGCCGCTTTAGTCGCCGTATAGGCACCACCACCCGGCACGGCATTCCGTACCATCGAGGTCGTGATCCCGATGATCGTGCCACCGTCGAGCACTTCGCGAGCCGCTTCGGTCAGCACGTTAAACGTACCAAACACGTTGACCTCCATCAGCTCACGGAAATTGTCGTGGCTGAACTGGCCGATCGGCAAATAGGGTTTGTTGATGCCGGCGTTGGCCACAACAACTTGAGGTCGCGTACCAAAGTCTCGGGCAGCATCGTCAAACACTTTTTTCACCGCAGCAGGATCTCGCACATCTGCGGCATAGGCCTTGATCTGCCCCGCTTTTTCCAACGCCCTCGCCTCATCGGGTTTGGTCACATAGGTAAACGCCACACGAAAACCCTCGCGCGCGAGAGCCTCGACACAGGCTGCACCAATACCGCGTGAACCGCCAAAAATAATGGCCAGGGGCTGGGTCATTTAAATCTCTCGCAAGTGACAGGCCACCATACGCCCAGAAGGCAGGATGGTTTGCTTAGGCTCTGTGGTTTTGCAGATATCCATCACCTCGGGGC
>JAOATE010000009.1:18360-73131 GCA_030158305.1 Burkholderiaceae bacterium | reverse complement strand
TGCACGCAGATGAATTTTGTTAGGTGTGATGTAAGAGCCCAAGATCATGCCGAACAAACTCGCAAACAAACCAAAGAGCTGTGGGGGCACTGGAATGTCGATCTCCGTGATCTCCAAAATAATCCAAGTCGCCAAGCCAAAGAAAATCGCAAAAGCTGCGCCAAGATTACTGGCTCGCTTCCAAAATAGCCCGGCCACCAAGGGCACAAAGGCGCCCGCAAGCGTGATGCGATAAGCGTTTTCCACCATCGTGTGGATCGACGCCTCTGTCGCGATCGCGTAAAACGTCACCATACAACTAAACACAAGCACAGTGATTCGGGTAGACCAGAGCAACTGTCTGTCTGTCATGTGCGGCGCAAAGCCTTTCAAAATATTTTCAGTAAAAGTAATGGACGGCGCGAGTAACGTTCCCGAAGCTGTGCTCATGATCACAGAAATCAAGGCACCGAAAAAAATCACCTGCATATAAAACGGCATGTGATTCATGATCAGTGTCGGCAAAATCAATTGCGAATCTGATTCAATCAGACGCGCGACCATTTGTGGATCAATAATATTGGCGGTATAGGCGAGAAACAACGGTATCGCTGCAAAAAAGAAATACGAAATTCCACCCAAGGTGGTTGCCCACACCGCAATCGTTTCATTACGCGAGGAATTCACACGCTGAAAAACATCCTGCTGTGGGATAGAACCCAAGGCCATTGTCACCAAAGCCGCCATCCATCCCAACATGTCCCAAATTTCAAACGATGGCAAAAATGCGAACTTGCCCTCCGCAGAAGCTTTAGCTAGAACGCTCGATACACCACCCGCTTGATCGGCCGCAAAATTTGTCACCAACAACAGTCCAACAATAATCACGATCATTTGGACAAACGTTGTCAGCGCGACGGACCACATTCCACCAAAAATTGTATAGAGCACCACCACGCCTGCGCCGATCAACATACCCTGTGTCGTGGACAGTACGTCAAGTGAAAGCACGTTAAACACGAGACCGAGTGCGGTGATTTGTGCCGACACCCATCCAAGGTAGGACACCACAATACAGATTGATAACAACAACTCTGTTTGGCGGTTGTAGCGAATCCTAAAATAATCACCCAAGGTCAAAAGATTCATCCGGTAGAGCGGACGGGCAAAAATCAGGCCAAACAGCACGAGGCATAGCGAGGCGCCAAGGGGGTCTGAAATCAGGCCTCTAAAACCTTCTTTTAAAAAAGTGGCAGAAATCCCTAGTACGGTTTCAGCGCCAAACCACGTTGCAAATACCATCGCCAAGACAATGGCCATGGGCAAGTTACGACCTGCGGTCACATAGTCCCGCGCGTTATGCACTTTAGAGGCGCCATAGAGTCCAATGGCAACAGAGATGGCAAGATAAGCAATAACGAGCCAGAGCAACATATCCAAAGTCCCTATTCTTCGTGCGGTCTTGAGGAAAATTAATCGTTCGGATTATAGACAAGCAGTGCATAATTTCGTGAATAACATGACAACGCATTGCGACCGACCAAGACTCTGGAGATGTCCATGCCTCAAACCTATTCAATCGCTGCGCGCTTACTGCATTGGCTCACAGCCATTTTTGTGATGGCCTTGATTATTCTTGGCATCTGGATGACAGAGCGTGCTGCCGCCAATCTTTGGGATGCGCTCACAAACACTTTATACGGGTGGCACAAGCTCCTTGGATTTCTCGTCTTGTTGTTGACCGCAATCAGACTCATCGTCAAAGCACGCTCAGTCCGTCCCGCCTATCCCGAGAGCGTCTCTCCCGCCACCATTAAACTCGCAGCCGCTGCCCACGGCTCGCTTTATTTGCTTTTAATCGTTGTGCCTCTGCTGGGCTGGGCTGGTGTCACCGCCTATCCGGCCTTGGTCACACTCGGCGGCTACCACCTACCCGCCATGCCCGGCATTCCCAAAGACCAGGCGTTGGCCAAGCAACTTTTTGAAATACACGGCAACCTCGCGCTTGTGTTGGCGGCACTTGCTGTTGCGCACCTTTCCGCGGCACTGCATCATTTGCTGATCAAAAAGGACAACGTCTTTCAGCGCATGTGGCGCCTGCCCAAAAAGTGAACGGGCTCCCAACCTAGGGAAAGCCCTTAGAGTCTCGTTTTAAACGAAATGACGAGCGCACAGGGCAACAAACTTTGGTACATTGTGCGCTCGATGGGGAGTAGCTCTGGTCCAGCTGAACAGGTTTTTCACCTGCTCAATAGACCTTCGACAAGTCGTCATACACGTTGCTTAGCTTATGCGTAGCTTCCGGTTTGTCGGGCAGAGAGACATTCGCTGACTCGCTGAGCAAGACCGTCGCTCCGTTATCACACCAAAGGCTTCTACTAATATGGAAATGTTCTCCGCTCCCTGGTGGTCCGCACTACTGGCCATCATCGTTATTGACCTCGTCCTCGCGGGCGACAACGCTATTGTGATTGCACTTGCCGCGCGCAAGCTGCCACCTGCACTTCAGAAAAAGGCCATCATCTGGGGCACCGTCGGCGCTATCGTCGTTCGTTCGGCCATGACACTTGTTGTAGTCTGGCTGCTCAAGATCCCTGGCCTGATGCTGGTGGGTGGTTTGGGTTTGATCTGGATCGCCTACAAGCTTCTAGCCGACTCAGGCGAAGAAGAAGGCCATGACGACATGAAAGTCAATGGTTTCTGGGGTGCAATGAAAACCATCATCATCGCGGATGCACTGATGGGTATCGACAACGTGCTTGGTGTTGCAGGCGCAGCCCAAGGCTCCTTCGATCTGGTCGTGCTCGGTCTGCTGATTAGCATTCCAATCGTTGTGCTCGGCAGTACCGTTGTACTCAAGATTGTTGAGCGCTTTCCAATCGTCATCAGCCTCGGCGCAGCCGTTCTGGCTTTCACAGCCGGTAAAATGATCGTGAACGAACAACTCCTGAGCGACATTTTCAAAGCGGGTACCAGCACCTCATCCATGTTGTACTGGGGTCTGATTGTGATTGCCATTGTTGGTGTTTTACTGGTCGGCAACATGAAGGCCAAAAAAGCAAAAGCCTCACAAGCGCACTAATCGCAACAGGCCCACACGCCTGTCCGCACTTAAAAATGGCTCCTAGGAGCCATTTTTTATGCCCATCATTTTCGAGTACTCCTTCTACTGTTTGCTATAAACTCGACCGTAATATCACTCAAGGTACAACAATGATGCAGATCAATTTGAAAGGTAAGCGTGCCCTGATCGCCGGAGGCAGTCGCGGCATTGGCCTCGGAATCGCCCAGTGTTTTGCTCAAGCAGGTGCGGATGTGTCGATCTGTGCTCGCACGCCGAGCTCACTAGCCGACGCGGAAAAAATTCTTTCTCAACATGGCGGTCGCGTACTCACGACCGCTTGCGACTTGGGCAATGCGGAGGCGATCAAATCTTGGGTGAACGACTCCGCTGCCAAGTTAGGCGGCGTCGACATCTTGGTCAATAACGCCTCGGCATTCGGTCGCCAAGACAGCGAGGAAGACTGGGCGGCAAGCGTACAAATCGATTTGATGGCAGCCGTGCGTGCCAGCGCAGCTGCAATGCCCTTTCTTGAAAAACAAGGTGGAAACATCATCCACATTTCCTCGATCTCTGGTCTCAAAGCAACCGTCCGCTCCGTACCCTACGGCGCCATCAAAGCCGCCATGATGGAATACACCCAGACTCAGGCCTTGTCCTATGCCAAGAAAAACATCCGAGTAAACTGCATCGCGCCAGGCTCTGTGTTTTTCGAAGGCGGAAACTGGGACAAGGTCAAACGCGACAATCCGAAACTGTACGAAGCGACGCTATCAAAAATCCCTTTTGGTCGCTATGGCAAACCCGAAGAGATTGGTCAAGTTGTCGCCTTTCTTGTCAGCGACCTGGGTTCTTGGGTCACAGGCCAGACCATCGTCGTCGACGGCGGACAAACACTCTAGTCACTGGAATACTTCATGCGCACACCTTTTAAGACCATCCTCGGCGCAACGCTGCTCTTGCTCCTGCTCGGTTGCGGTTCCTCCGGCAAAGAGCAGAAAAAAGAAGCGAAGGTCGTACCTGAACGCCTCGCTGAAGTTGTCTTTAAAAACATGTCTGACGTACAGGTTAAAAATAGTCTGATGAGTGCATGCTCTCAGAGCCGCATGCGGATTGTCCCGGACCAATTCGAAGTCCTCTGCATCCGTAATCGACTGAGCGAAGATCGCGAAAAAATGCTGGTGACGCTGATGAATGACGAGTACGCTAAAAACCTCACAGACAACGTTAAGTTTGTCATGGCAACCGAGGGGCGCGACGTACGTGTGATTGGTAACGCTTACATTCAGTTTGCTTCACCGCTTGGCGTTGAGATTGATGCAGGGGTCAAAATCACGCGCATCAATCTGCTCGATCAAGCCTCCTTTTCAATGCTTGAGGCGCTACTCAAACAAGCCGGTGCCACGCAGCCTTAATCTAATACGCATCACCGAGAGCCCCTGTACATGACCGCTTCAAACACGACAAAATCAACCAACCCCCACGAACTCACTCAACTCTTTGAAAAAAACAAAGAGTGGGTCGCCTCGGTCATCAAAAGTGACCCTGAGTTTTTTAACCGACTGGCCAATCAGCAGTCTCCTGAATACCTTTGGATTGGATGCTCAGACTCACGGGTACCCGCCAATCAAATCACGGGCCTGGCACCCGGAGAAGTCTTTGTTCACAGAAATATTGCCAACGTCGTGGTGCACACCGACTTGAATGCACTATCCGTCATTCAGTTCGCCATTGATCAGCTCAAGGTCAAACACATTATCGTCGTCGGTCACTACGGTTGTGGTGGTGTGCGAGCTGCAATGGAAAATGTTCGTATCGGCTTAGCAGACAATTGGATTCGACACGTCAAAGACGTTCACGACAAGCACGGCACTTACCTAGGCCGGCTCACGAATCAGACCGAGCGGCTTGATCGCCTGTGCGAACTCAATGTCATCGAACAGGTGGTCAATGTTTGCCAAACGACCAGTGTCCAAGACGCTTGGCATCATGGCCAGCCCGTGACAATTCATGGATGGGTGTATGGCGTAGAAGACGGACTCGCACGCGATCTAGGCGTGAGCGTCGCCTCGCCCGATGAACTCGAGCAGCGCTACCAGTTGGTCTTAGCCAAACGCTTTACCTGACACGCTCAGACTCTGGCGTCTCAGGCGCCAGAACAACCAAAAAGCAATCGTCAGATTGAGTGCATTCCAAATCAAGCCGTTAATCATCGCGACCTTGTAGGATCCGGTGACATCGAAGATTTTTCCGGACATCCAGCCACCCAACGCCATTCCGAGCATCGTCGCCATAATGACCGCCCCCACGCGACGCCCCGTTTCCGCAGCCGGAAAATGCTCACGAATAATAATCGCGTAGGACGGCACAATACCGCCCTGAAACAATCCGAACGTCGCAGCAATCAGATAGAGCGACACCAAACCATCAAACGGCAAGAACATTAGCAATGCAATGCCCTGCAAAGACGAACCCAATAAAAGCGTTCGAATACCGCCTATCTTGTCGCAAATGACACCCGAAATCAGGCGGCTCACCACACCACACGCCAGCATCAGCGACAACATCTCTGCACCACGTGCCGCGCCATACCCTAAGTCGACACAGTAGGCCACGATATGCACTTGTGGCATCGACATCGCCACACAACAAGCCAAGCCTGCAATGATCAGGAGGGTCTGGGCTTGTCCCATGCTCAACCCGAAAGGGCGTGTCGAAGAAAAGCTGGTCGAAACCGTGGAGGTAGAAACCACATTCAGCGGAGGACGACGCCTTAAAAACAAGGCAAGAATGCCCATGCTGACACCGCAAACAACGCCCATCCACAGATATGTCTCTCGCCAGCCAATCGTGGTCACGCCCCACTGCGCCAAATACGGCCAGACCGCACCAGCGAGATAGTTACCGCTCGCGCACACCGCGACTGCGATGCCACGTCGTTTGTTCCACCACAGCGAGGTATCGGCCACGAGTGGCGCAAAGGTCGACGAGGTCCCCAACAAACCCAAAAAGAGCCCATGGGCCATCGCAAAGCCCATGATGCTGGTACTCAGTCCCGCCCAGATAAAACCAATCACAATCCCGGCAGAACCGATTAACAGGGAGATCGTGACCCCAAAACGATCCGCGATTTTGCCCATGTAGACCCCGCCCACACCGAAACCGATCATCATCAGCGTGTAAGGCAGCGAGGCATCAGAACGGGACACCCCAAACTCGGCTTGAACCTCAGGCAGAACGACCGCGACGACGAACATGCAGCTGCTGCCCATCAGCATCGCCAGCAAGGCAATGACCAAACGCCAAAATGCGTAGCGCGAATCGATGAGTTCTGCGGGGGCCGGTGTGTTGTTCATACGAAGTATTCAAGAAGACGATGCAGCGTAACATGACTCAAACCGGCGCAATAGGGCAGCATCTGGACGTACACTCTGGTCTATGAAAAGTACTTTTTGGTTTACCCCGGTTTTTATCCTGATCTGGAGCACCGGTTTCATCATCGCCCGCTACGGCATGCCCTACTCCGAACCGATGACCTTTTTGGCGATTCGCTTTGGCGCAGTGGTGCTATGTATGCTCCCGGTGGTCCTGTGGCTCAAAGCCCCTTGGCCACGTGGCAAACAGGTCTGGCACATCGCCATTGCAGGCGCACTGTTTCAGTTTGGCTACTTAGGTGGGGTTTGGGCTGCCGTCAAACTCGGCATGCCTGCAGGTTTGGCAGCCCTCATCATTGGATTGCAACCCATTTTGACCGGCCTGCTCGCCTCCTTTGTCTCAGAGCGCGTTACTCCCAGGCAATGGCTCGGCCTCGCTTTAGGTCTGACAGGGGTCGCGCTCGTACTGTTTACCAACATCCGACTTGAAGGTCTGACTCTCGCCAGCACTGTGCTCGCCTTTGCCGGCATGTTCGCCATTACCTCCGGCACGCTTTATCAAAAACGCTTTTGCCCTGCCTTTGATTTACGCACAGGCTCGGTGATTCAATTTTCTATCAGCACCTTGCTCTGCGTGATCATGATGTTTCTTTTTGAAACGCGCGAGATTCAATGGACCATCCCTATGATCGGGGCGATGCTGTGGGGCATCTTGGCGATTTCGATTGGCGCCATGAGCTTATGGTTTATCTTGCTGAGACGTGGCGATGCCACCAAAGTCAGCAGCATGATGTATCTGGTTCCACCCACTACGGCCATCATGGCATGGGTATTATTTGACGAACCCTTGACGCCCTCTGTGCTGATGGGCATTTTTATCACCATGCTGGGCGTACTCATCATTAACCAGGCCTCTTGGCCAAGTTGGCTCAAACGCCGAGCCTGATGGGGTTAGCGCTGCAAAATCGACTTAGCGGCGGCTTTGCCAGATCAAAAGACCTGTGACCAACGCCACGCCTATCACCATCGTGATCGGGAAGTGATCCGCCGCGGTCAGTGTGTGAAAAATCTCCCCAAGCAAACTCTCACCATGCCCTGGATGCGCGCTTGCCTGTGCGCTCACAACTGATAAGGCACCCAGAACAGCCAGTTTTTGCTTTCCCATCTCACACTCCTCAAAACATTGCCTTAAAAGAGGCGGTTAAATATAACCTGCAGAAACCACCCGCGCCCGTTAAACTTGCGCCTACGCGCAGCCACCTTGCGTATGCACCACTTTGGTTCATTCATGCACTCATGTCCGGAGACCATGCAACATGACAGTCATTACTAGCGTCGAAGATCTACGCGTTCTCGCTAAAAAACGTGTCCCACGTATGTTTTACGACTACGCAGACTCGGGTTCCTGGACTGAAAGCACGTATCGTGCCAACGAAAGCGATTTTCAAAAAATCAAACTGCGCCAACGTATTTTGGTCAACATGGAAAACCGCTCAACCGCGACCACCATGATTGGTCAAAAAGTGGCAATGCCTGTTGCCATCGCCCCGACTGGGCTGACTGGCATGCAGCACGCCGATGGTGAGATTTTGGCGGCCCGCGCGGCAAAAGACTTTGGCGTACCTTTTACTCTTTCGACCATGAGTATCTGCTCGATCGAAGATGTGGCCGAGGGCACCAATCATCACCCCTTCTGGTTTCAGCTGTACGTCATGAAAGATCGGGACTTCATTGAGCGCCTGATTGAACGGGCGAAACGCGCCAACTGCTCTGCGCTGGTTCTCACTCTCGATTTACAGATCCTTGGCCAGCGTCACAAAGACCTGAAAAATGGCTTAAGCGCTCCGCCAAAGATGACGCTTGCCAACATGATCGACATCGCGACCAAGCCGCGCTGGGCCCTCGGCATGCTCGGCACGCCGCGGCGCCAGTTTGGCAACATCGTCGGACACGTCAAAGGTGTCTCCGACATGAGCAAGCTCAGCGAATGGACCGCTTCACAATTTGACCCCGCACTCAACTGGAATGATGTCGAGTGGATCAAAAAACTCTGGGGTGGCAAGCTCATCCTCAAAGGTATTCAGGACCCCGAAGACGCTCGCCTCGCGCTCAACAGCGGTGCAGATGCGCTGATCGTCAGCAACCACGGCGGACGCCAACTTGATGGCGCAGAGTCCAGCATTCAGTGCCTTCCCGCAATCGTGGATGCCGTGGGCAAACAAATCGAAATTCATATGGATGGCGGTGTGCGCAGCGGTCAAGATGTCCTCAAGGCACGCGCGCTCGGCGCACAGGGTTGCTATATTGGTCGCGCTTTTTTGTACGGCTTAGGCGCCATGGGTGGCCCAGGCGTCACCAAAGTACTTGAAATGCTTCACAAGGAACTCGACCTGACGATGGCATTTTGCGGTCGGACGGACGTTGAAACCGTGGATAAAAGCATCCTGCTCCCTGGCACGTATCCTGTGTGACCAATACTTATTTTGTCATCAAACTATGATTTAATTCCGGCCGTCCGATACCTTTAAACACTGAAATAAAAATGACACCACAGAAAAGCAAAATGCGTGCAATGCCACGCTGGATTTTTATGAGCCGCTGGCTCCAGGCACCACTCTATCTCGGACTGATCGTCGCCCAAGGTATTTACGTCTGGCAATTTTGGAAAGAGCTGATTCATCTCATCGGCATGATGGCGATCGAAAAATCAGTCACCGAAACCGAACTGATGCTGATCGTTCTGGGCCTGATCGATGTAGTGATGATTTCTAACCTGTTGATCATGGTGATCGTTGGCGGTTGGGAAACCTTTGTCTCCCGACTTGACCTTGAAGATCACCCAGATCAACCGGAATGGCTTTCCCATGTCAACGCCGGTGTGCTCAAGGTTAAGCTGGCAACTGCCATCATTGGCATCTCCTCGATTCACCTGCTGAAAACCTTTATCAATGCGCCCAGCATGGATGACTCAACGTTAATGTGGCAAACCATCATTCATTTGGCCTTTGTTGTGTCTGCAATCGCCATCGCCTACACCGAAAAACTGCTGCGCTCAGATCACTAACAGCACCCTCCATGCAACGCCGCCAGCTTTTAGGTCTCGCGGCTGCTTCGGCGGCAACAGCCGCCTTAGTCAGCCTGCCTAAAACGAGCTGGGGCCGCCTGAGCTGGCCGGCCGACCCCTTCGCACTTGGGGTCGCAAGCGGCTCTCCAACCAGCCACTCCATGGTGCTTTGGTCACGGCTTGGTCGCGAAGCGCTTGCACAAGCAGGCCGCACGCATGATCATATCCCCGTGGTGTGGCAGCTTGCTCACGATCCACAATTTACCCAAATCGCTCAGCAAGGTCGGCTCATTGCAACGCCGGAGCTTGGCCACTCTTTGCATGCAGAGCTGACGGATCTCTCACCGGCTCGCACATACTTTTATCGCTTTTTGACAGGGACCGCGAGCAGTCCAGTGGGACAAACACGGACCTTCCCAGCGCCCAATCAATCTGCCTCGAGGCTGCGACTCGCCTACGCCTCCTGCCAGCGCTGGGGAGATGGCTTTTACTCCGCGTATCGCGACATGCGCCAGCAGGAACTCGATGTCGTGATGTTTTTAGGCGACTACATCTACGAATACCCCGCCTCTGCCACGCGCGACGTCAGACCCACAACAGGCGGCTGGGTACTGAGCTTGGATGACTACCGTGATCGTTACGCACTCCATAAGTCTGATCCTCATTTACAAGCCATGCATGCCGCCTGTCCGTGGATCGTGACGTGGGATGATCACGAAGTGCAAAATGACTACGCTGAATTACATGCGGGCTTTTCAGGCTTACCCGTGCCGGATTTTGCCCAGCGCAGGCGTTCGGCTTATCAGGCCTTTTATGAAAACATGCCCGTTCGCTATGCGGACTTTGCACAACTTCTTAAACGCCAAGGTGATCAGGTACAGGTGTATGGCAGCGTCCCCTTCGGCCAACTCGCCACGCTTTACACCCTCGACAATCGTCAATACCGACACCGCCAAGCGTGTACGCCGGGCAATCTACCTGGCGGTGGGCGGGTGAATCCAGCGCGTTGCGAAACCCTCACTCAAGAGCACCGAACATTACTCGGCCAACAACAAGAGGCTTGGCTCAAGCGCCAATTCGAACAAAGCCAGTCAAACTGGAATGTCCTGGGTCAGCAAAGCCTTCTTGGACCACGAAATGGCGGACCCACCTCACAAAGCATCTCAAACGATGGCTGGAGTGGCTATCCTGCTGCCCGCCAGAGACTGATCGACGCGATGCGCACGACTCGCCTGAAAAATCCGGTGGTGCTTGGTGGTGATGTGCACCAAAACTGGGTCGGTCACATTTTGTCCAACTATGCCCAGCCTGACAGCCAACCCGTCGGGGTGGAGTTTTGCGGCACAAGCATCACGTCACGCAATCGCGCCACAGAGGCCGAACTTGCAAAAATTCTTCGCCACAGCCCTTATTTCCTCTATGCCAATGCCGAATATCGTGGTTATGGCATTGTGGATGTCACGCAACACAATATGACCACAACGTTACGCGCGGTGAGAAACATACGCGACCCTCATTCAGAGGTCATGACCTTGGCAAAATTCATCGTTGACGCAGGGCAATCTAAGGTTCAGACTCACTGAAAAGACCCACCCCCGCTAGTCAAATTAGCGCATTGCGCCTCTCTCCGTACGCTCTAAGGTGTATATGCACAAATTGAAAAGTTTTGTAATGTTCGGCTTCAATATGTAAGAGCTCGGATCAAAGGCGGACAGCGCATTTAAATTCGCCCAATGCTCCGCTTTAGAATCATCATCATAATATTTCGGTGTAGCGTGGATACTTCTGGCGATACGACAGTCTCGGGTCATATTTATCTAATTGATGATGATGCGTCCATTCGACGTGCCTTGACGGGCACGCTTGAACGTTTAGGCTACACAGTCAGCGTCTATGAGGCGCCTGATGACTTTCTCAAAAGCGCAGTCCCAGTTTCACCCGCGGTAGTGTTGCTAGACATGCGCATGCCCGGTAAATCCGGCGTCGAAGTTCAAGCCGAGCTCATCGCCAACAAATGGCGCACGCCTATTATTTTTATTAGCGGTGAAAGCCTTCCTGCACAAATCGTTCGCGCAATGAAGCAAGGTGCGGCGGACTTCCTGCTCAAGCCGTTTTCCATGGAGTCCTTACTGCGCGCAGTCGATAGCGGTCTTGCCAAAGACGCTGAGCAGCATGCAGTGCTACTGCGCTCACTGAATATTCAGCAGCGCTATGAGCGACTGACGCCACGCGAAAAAGAAGTCTGCAGCGAGATTATCTCCGGACGCTCAAACAAGGAAATTGCTGAAATCAGTGGTTCAGCAGCCGCTACGATCAAACTGCATCGCGCTCGGGTTCTGGGGAAAATGCAAGCCAAGTCTCTCAGTGATCTGATTGCGATGTTTGAGGGTACCGACTTATTAACTGCGAACAAAAGCCTCAGCTAGGCGGTTGCTCGGTCGTTAACTGTACTTCTAGCACCCACTCGCGCCACAACGCAACAATCAGGGCCATCAAGACGGGCCCGATGAAAAGACCGACAAAGCCCATTGTCGTCACGCCGCCCACCAAACCAAAAAAAGTGGGCAAAAACGGTAATTTGACTGGTCCGCCTACTAACCGAGGGCGTAAGGTCTTGTCCACGATAAACAATTCGATCGAGCCCCAGGCAAATAGCGCCGCTCCCGTTAGGGGCTCACCAGAGCCCACGAGATAGAGCGAAACCAAGGTAAAGGACAGCGGCGCACCGCCTGGGATCATCGCCATGACGGCAGTGATGACACCTAGCAAGACTGGAGAGGGTACGCCTGCGATCCAGTACGCCAGGCCGAGTACTACGCCCTCACCGATCGCAATTAAACCCATCCCCGTCACCGTCGCACTGATCGTCGCAGGAATCACACGCGACAAGTGCTGCCAGCGCTGCG
The DNA here is from genome assembly GCA_030158305.1 of Burkholderiaceae bacterium. Taxonomy (GTDB): domain Bacteria; phylum Pseudomonadota; class Gammaproteobacteria; order Burkholderiales; family Burkholderiaceae_B; genus Zwartia. Next base: position 60,747 of record JAOATE010000009.1, on the reverse strand, counting down.
GCAGCACTCGCTCACCCAAAATATCCAATTGACCCACCATCCTGTGTCCATCTTTGTAGACAAACAGCAAGGTAATCAGCATAAACAACAGGGTCAACAAAATGTGAAAGACGTTACCCGTTGTAGATAGAATCAAGCGATAAATATTGCCAATGTGCTGACCACTGACCATTTCAATCATGCCACCCAAGGCATGCGGCTGCCCTAGGTATTCGTCCCAATACCCCCCCAGACGCTCCCCCACCAAAGGCAGGGCAGAAATCCAAGCAGGCGCATTCATTCCTTCTTTGTTGGCGGCAATTAACCAGACCAATAAATGCGTCACTTCATTAATCGCAAAATAGAGCGCCGCCGAAAGCGGAACAATCAGGACGAGGGTGATAAAAACCAGTGCGCCACTCGCCGCAAGGGTCGTGCGCCCCCCACAGACCCTGACCCAGCGAGAGTAAAGCGGCCAGCTGGCAAACCCCACAATGAGGGCCGCCAGCACCGGCACCACAAAGCCGCTAAAAAAATAGACGCCTGCTGCCAGCAATAACACCAGCAAAATACGCGCAACGATGTGGACCGGCAAAAAGGGCTGCATTAGGTCAGCACTCGCGTGGGGGTGCCCGCTGCAAAAGCCTCAATATTGGCCACAACGTTCTTGTAAAACACCGCGAAGTTCTCTGGCGTGGCATAACCCAAATGCGGGGTCAACACTGTACGAGGCACTTGGCGCCAAGGATCATTTGCCAACACAGGCTCAGACTCATAGACGTCCAGACCCGCACCACCAATCTTGCCTTGTTCTAAGGCTTGTTTCAATGCCGCCAGATCCACCAAGCCTGCGCGCGAAGTATTGACTAGATATGCCGTGGGCTTCATCGACGCAATACATGCAGCATCGACGATCTTGCGTGTACGGTCGCTCAACACGAGGTGAATACTGATCGCATCAGAAGTTTTGAAAAGCTCCTCTTTGCTCACGAGTTTGACGCCTGCTTCAGCGGCACGCTCTGCCGTCAAATTAGGACTCCACGCAACGACTTCCATGCCAAAGGCTGTGCCCACACGACCCACTTGCTGTCCCAAATTGCCAACACCCAACAAACCCAGGCGCTTACCTTTAATAGTAGGGGGCATCGAAGTCTGCCAGAGACCCTTTCTCATATTGGCATCTTCTTGGGGAATCTTTTTAAACAGCGCCAACAACAAGGACCATGAGAGTTCAGCCGTTGCGCCAGTGCTCAGCGGATCGCCAGGCGAACCCGATACGACAACACCCGCTTGGCGGCAAGCTTCCAGATCAATCGAGTTGTTCCGCAAACCGGTCGTCACCAATAACTTAAGATTAGGCATCGCCTGAATCACCGAGGCGGGGAACGCCGAGCGTTCACGCATCGCCACCACGACGTCAAAAGACGCAAGCGTCGCAGCCAGCTTGTCAGGCTGAATAAACTCATTGAAAAAAGTGACCTCCGCTTTGAGCGAGTCCCAGTTGGCCATTCCTTTTGCCACTTTCAAATAGTCGTCCAGTACAGCAATACGCATATCTATCTCCAGTTCAATCTAATTAACGTTATTCTCAACACACTTTTGATTACTTCAAGCGCTTTTCAATTTCTGCTTTTGGAATCGCTCCGCCAACACGGCTACCATCCGCAAAAAACAACGCAGGGGTGCCACGCACCATCAGCTTTTTACCCAGGGCAAGCATTTGATCAATCGGCACCTCACACTCCACAGTCGGTGGTACCTTGCCCTTGAGCATCCAGTCATCCCAAGTCGCGGCGCGATCCTTTGAGCACCAGACGTTTTTGACCTTTTGTGTCGAGTCAGGCGACAAAATAGGAAACGGGAAGGTGTAAACCGTGAGATTGTCGATGTCACCCAAAGACTTTCGTAACACTTTGCAATATCCACAATTGGGATCTTCAAAAATCGCGAGCTTGCGTGAGCCATCGCCCTTGACCTGCTTCATGGCCAACTCAAAAGGCAATTGATCGAAAGGCACGCGCGCGATCGCATCCATGCGTTCGCGGGTGTAGTCCTGACGCGTTTTGGCATCAATCAAGGTGCCATCAAACACAAAGGTGACCTTTTCATCCGTAAAGACCAAGTCCGGGCCCAACTGGATTTCGTACAAACCATAGGGCGTCGGGCGCACAGCCGTAATTTCAGGGTTGTCAAAACGCTGAGAAAAAAGCTTTTGAACCGCAAGCGACTTGGCATCCGTTGCGACAGGCGCAGAGGGGGCAGCCACAGCACCCTGAGCAAAGGCGCCCGTCCAAAACGAGGAAGCGCACAACACCGTCAGACCAAAAATGAAACGCTTAACCATCACTACTCCTAACGAGAGGCACCTGCAATTAAAAAACGCTTAACGAACGGCAACTGTTCGACGATATTCATGCCAGCATTGCGCAACCAGGCCACCGGGGCCTGAGGCGCATCAAACAAACGAAACAGACCGTCCGTTACGACCCGAATCGCCAGTACAGGCTCTGCACGTGCTCGGCGATAACGTCTCAGCAACATGGCATCACCAGGACGACGAAATGACTCGCGGCCCGCTATGGTATCAACAAGTGCCTCGACATCGCCCAAGCCAAGGTTGAGTCCCTGACCGGCCAAAGGATGGACGCGGTGGGCCGCATCTCCGGCCAAGACCAACCCGTCGGCCACCATCGGAGATTGATTCAAACTCAGAGGAAAGCCTTGCAATGCGCCCCTCAAGGTCAGCTTGCCGAGACGTGATGCCGTCATCCAAGAAAGTCTATTGCTTAAAAACTGAGCTTGCTCAGGCTCGGACATCGCCAACACCTCGCGGGCCAGCATTTCTTTGGCTGACCACACCATGGAGACCTGAGGCCCCTCAGAGGTCGTCGGCATCGGCAATAAGGCCAACACACCCTCTGAAGTAAACCATTGCAATGCCGTGCCTTGGTGCGGGAGGTCGCTATTGAAATGCGCAACAAGACCCGTTGCGCCATAAGGTCGCACGGTCACAGGCACGCCTGCTGCCTCACGCAACGCTGACTGAGCGCCATCAGCCGCCACGAACAACTCAGCCTCCAAGACCGTGCCTTGCTCTGTTGCGAGCCGACCCGGTGCATAGCTGGCAAACTTTTCAGGGATCCACGGCACACCAAACATTTGCACAGCCTGCGTCAGCACACGCTCAATCTCAAGCGCCTCCACAATCCAGGCCAATTCTGTTTGTGCAGTCTGCCAAGCATTCAGGTTCAGCAAACCATCGCCATCGCCATGAATCTCCATCGCCTCAACAGCAGTTAGCCTCCTGGCATCCAGCAGATCCCAAACCCCAAGTCCCGCAAGAAAACGTTGACTCGCAGGCGAAATCGCATAGACACGCGAGTGAAACGTTTCAGGGTGTGCAGACTCGAAATGGCGCTTGGATCCTAATAACGTGACTTTCTCGCCGCGACGCGCAAAACCTAACGCGGTGGCTAGACCGACGATACCCGTGCCGCAGACGACGATTGGTGTGTGCATGAAGAGGTCTTTATCGTGCCGTCGGCTGACCGGCCTGCTTGGGCCACAAGACCCACATTTGACCCGGTTGCTTCATGCGGCCCGCCATATTGCCAGCCGCCTCACCAAAACCCCAGTAAAAGTCTGCGCGCGCCGCGCCTTTAATCGCGGTCCCAGTATCTTGCGCAAACACTAAACGGTTGAGCGAGTCCTTTGAAGACGGCATCGTAGTCGCTAAAAATACAGGCGTCCCCAGTGGGACAAAATTGGTATCAATGGCGATCGAACGCTGCGCCATCAAAGGAATGCCATAGGCACCTTTGGGTCCAATTTCAGGATCAGTGACAGGTTCTTCTTGGAAAAACACCAAGGCTGGATTGGCATTGAGCATTTCCTGAACACGATTGGGATTGCGCTTGGCCCAGGCACGGATATTTTGCATAGACGTTTGAGCAAGAGGAAGCTCCCCCTTGTCTGCTAACCATTTGCCAATTGAGACATAGGGATGACCGTTGTGGTCGGCATAGGCGACGCGTATCGTTTTGCCATCTGGCAACTGCACACGTCCAGAACCCTGAACCTGTAAAAAGAAATTGTCGACGGGATCATCCACATACACAACAGCAGGTGGTCGACGACCCGAGGACTCGAGGGCGGCTCGACTGTCATAAGGCACCACGCGCTTGCCGTCGAGTTTGCCACGCACCCGCTTGCCTGCAAGCTCCGGATAGACGCGCCCAAGATCAATGGTCAGCAAGTCAGCAGGCACGGTGTAGAGCGGCCATTGGTTCGGCCCACCTTTTGTACGGGAACCCTTTACTAAAGGCTCGTAATAACCCGTCACAATATTGCTGGCAGGCTTGCCGTCAGAGCCTTGCAGGCGCCAGGGTGAAAGCCACGTCTGAATGAAGCGACGCACCGCCTGAGGATCGTTCGCAGCTGGCGCACGCTTGGGATCCAGGGCTGCAGCACACACCGGCTGCCATGCTTTAGGGGTTGCCCGGGTCGGACCGGCCAGGTTGGTCGAAGTCGGGCGCATCAGGCCTCGACAGTTTCGAACGAACGTTGTCCACACATTGCGCAAATCATCATTATTCCAGCCCGGCAAATCAGACCAGCCCGCCGCGACAAATTTGCCTTGCAAGTTGCGGGCGGCGCTGTCAGGCAATGCACCCGCACTAGGCACTGCAAAAGGCGCATCAGGCTTGGACACGCCCTGGTCCGCAGTCTCGGGAGGTGTTGAGACCGTCGAACAACCCGCAACCAACGTGACGATCGTGGCCAAGGCCAGGCGGAAAACACTTTTTTGCATCGTTCAATCTCAATCAATATTTAGTGCGGAAGTCAGCGCAAACCAACATAGAGCTTAGTGCAGAGTGCGAGGCATTGCCAGAACAAACTCAGGAACATCCACCTCAAAAGGCACGCCATTCTCGCCGACACAATGGTAACTGCCACGCATCGTCCCGACAGGATTTTTAAGCGGACATCCACTCGTGTATTCAAACGTCTCGCCCGGTCCCAACAGGGGCTGCTGTCCAACCACACCCAGACCGCGCACCTCATGCTCACCTTGCTCGCCATCTGAGATGATCCAGTGACGACTAATCACCTGTGCCGGCCGCTCGCCGACATTGGTGATGCGCACCTTGTAGGCGAACACAAACTGCTGTTTGCCCGGATCAGACTGCTCCGGTACAAAATGCGGCTCAACGGCCACTGAGAGCTCAAAAGGTTTCACAAGCACATCCAAAGAAAACTGCAATAATGAGGGTTACTTAGACTCGCGACTCGACCATCATGCCAGAAACTCAAGCCTTACCGAAGGCCCGTCTCGCGCCCAGCATTTTATCCGCTGACTTCGCCCGACTGGGCGAAGAAGTGAGAAATGTTGTGGCCGCTGGTGCCGACTGGATTCATTTTGACGTCATGGACAACCATTACGTTCCAAATCTCACTATCGGCCCTATGGTTTGTGAGGCTATTCGCCCGCACGTACAAGTCCCGATTGATGTGCATTTGATGGTCGAACCCGTCGACAGTCTAATTCCGATGTTTGCCAAAGCCGGCGCCAACGTCATCACTTTTCACCCCGAAGCCTCTCGCCATGTCGATCGCAGCCTCTCGCTGATCCGTGACCAAGGCTGTCAGGCAGGCCTGGTCTTTAACCCCGCCACTCCACTCGACTGGCTCGCTCACGTGATGCACAAAGTCGACATCATTTTGCTGATGTCCGTCAACCCCGGTTTTGGTGGCCAAAGCTTTATTCCTGGCACGCTGACCAAACTGCGCCAAGCACGTGCCCTGATTGACGCCCACACCCAAGCGGGCGGACAACCGATCGCCCTTGAGGTCGATGGTGGCGTCAAGGCAGACAATATTGGCGCCATTCGGGCCGCAGGTGCTGACACATTTGTCGCAGGCTCCGCTATTTTTGGTCAGCCCGACTACGCCCGCGTCATCCAAGACATGCGCAAACAAATCTCACTCGCAGATCAACAGACTGGTCAATAAACATGTCATCTTCCAAATCCTACGACGCAGTCCTGCTTGATCTGGACGGCACCTTGATGGACACGATCCCCGATCTGGCGATCGCCGTCAACGCGATGTTGACCGAGTTAGACTTTGCGACCATGCCGCAAGCTGAGATTTCCACCTATATTGGCAAAGGCTCAGACAATCTGATGCGCCGCATTCTGGCGACCGCCCAAGGCGGGAAACCCGCCTCAGAAGAGCTGTTTTTGCGGGGTCGTGACATCTACTATGCCGAATATCACAAGATCAATGGTGATAACGCCATCATTTTCGACGGCGTGATCCCTGGACTTGAGCGCATCCAGAGCATGGGCCTCAAAATGGCAGTGGTGACCAACAAAAACACCGAATTCACCATGCCCCTGCTCGAGCGCACCGGCCTGCTTCGCTTTATGCAAGGCGTTGTCTGTGGCGACACCCTCCCTGAGCGCAAACCCCACCCCGCCCCGATGCTGCATGGTTGCTCACTGGTCGGCTCCCTGCCTGCCCGCACCTGTGCAGTGGGTGACTCGATTAACGACGCCTTGTCGGCGCGCGCAGCAGGCTGCTCAGTCCTGGCAGTCCCCTATGGCTACAACGAAGGCCAGAGTGTGCAGACTCTGGATGTCGATGCTATAGTAGACTCCATTGAGGCAGCAGCCCTGTGGGTTGCAGCGCGCTGATTGAGTCAAGCGCTAACTTATTAAACATATAGATCAGATGAATACAGCCGTTCACATTCCTGCCATTCCCCGCGCCTCGTGGCGCTGGTGGCGTTTGTGTTCCGGGTGATGGTTCGTCTGACTCCGGCCGAGAGGCTATAACCTCCAAGCCAGCAATACAAACCAAGCCCGCCCAACCATGGCCGGGCTTTTTTTTTGGATAACCCGGTCTGCTAACTGCGAGAACCGCCCGAACAGATGACTGAAATCGAATTTAAAGCCCTAGCGGCCCAAGGCTACAACCGCATTCCACTGATCGCCGAGACTTACGCCGATCTGGATACCCCGTTGGGGATTTACCTCAAACTGGCGCACTCCGGAACTCAGGGAGGCAAAAACTCATGCCTGCTCGAGTCAGTGGTAGGTGGCGAGCGCTTTGGTCGTTATTCTTTTATCGGTCTGCCTGCACGCAACGTCATCCAGGCGCGCGGCAACAAAACCACCCTATTACGTGACGACAAAATTGTCGAAACCCACGAAGGCGACCCACTCAGTTTTATTTCCGAGTATCAGAGCCGCTTTAAAGTCGCTCTGCGCCCAGGCATGCCGCGCTTTGCGGGTGGGTTGGCAGGCTATTTTGGCTACGACACCGTGCGCAATATCGAGCCTAAGCTCGGCCCCGCCCTCAAGCCCTACCCAGCCGGAATGGGCGAAGGTCCTCCGGATATTCTGTTGCTACAAACCGACGAGCTCGTCATTGTGGACAACCTGGCCGGACGCATCTACCTGATGGTCTACGCAGACCCCGCCGAAGTCGAAGCCTTTAGTCGTGCGCAAAAACGCCTCAAAGAGCTGCGAATCAAGCTGCGCAAACCTGTTGAGATTCCCTACAGTCACTCGAGCGTTGTGACCAAAGAAGAGCGCAGTTTTGCCAAGGCTGACTATCTCGCCGCGGTGAGACGCGCCAAGGAATACATCGCCGCGGGCGACTTGATGCAAGTCCAGGTCGGACAGGTCATCACCAAACCCTTTAGTGACTCGCCGCTTTCGCTTTACCGCGCGCTGCGCTCGCTTAATCCATCGCCCTATATGTACTTCTGGAACTTTGGTGACTTCCAAGTCGTCGGCGCCTCGCCCGAGATTTTGGTGCGCCAAGAGGCCCTGCCTGTTGGCGAAGACGCCCCCGCAGGCACACCGGCCGAAACAGAAATCACCATTCGGCCGCTCGCGGGTACACGCAAACGTGGTGCGACGCCCGAAGAAGACGCGGCACTCGCCGAAGAGCTGCTCGCCGATCCCAAGGAACGTGCTGAACACGTCATGCTGATCGACCTCGCGCGCAATGACGTCGGTCGTGTGGCCAAAATTGGCTCGGTCAAAGTCACCGACACCATGGTGATCGAACGCTACTCACACGTGATGCACTTGGTCTCCAACGTCACCGGCACGCTCGAGGCTGGCATGAGCAACATGGATGTACTGCGCGCCTCGTTCCCCGCCGGCACGCTGACCGGCGCACCAAAAGTCCGCGCCATGCAAATGATCGACGAGCTCGAACCCGTGCGCCGCGGCATTTACGGTGGCGCCGCCGGCTACCTGAGCTATGGCGGAGAAATGGATGTTGCCATCGCGATTCGCACCGGCATCATCAAGGACGGCATGCTTTATGTGCAGGCCGCCGCCGGCATCGTGGCCGACTCGGATCCCGAAATGGAATGGCTCGAAACCGAAGCCAAAGCACGCGCAGTCCTGCGTGCCGCCGAACAAGTGCAAAACGGTCTCGATGATCCGTTCTAACTCGCCAAAACAGGACAAACAAAAATGTTACTGATGATCGACAACTATGACTCGTTTACCTACAACCTGGTGCAGTACTTTGGCGAGCTTGGCGAAGACGTGCGCGTCTACCGCAACGACCAGATCACGCTCGACGAAATCGACGCACTGAAACCAGACCACATCTGCATTTCACCTGGTCCCTGCTCGCCTGCCGAAGCGGGCGTCTCGGTCGACGTAATTAAGCGTTACGCTGGCAAAGTGCCGATTCTGGGTGTGTGCCTGGGGCATCAAGCCATCGGTGCCGCCTTTGGTGGCAACATTGTCCGTGCCCAGCAAATCATGCATGGCAAAACCTCAGAGATCACGCACACGGATTCCGACGTTTTCAAAGGACTACCCTCCCCCTTTACCGTGATCCGCTATCACTCACTGGCGATCGAGCGCGCCACCATTCCAGATTGCCTGGAAATCACCGCCCAAACCGCGGATGGTGAAATCATGGGTGTGCGCCACAAAACATTGCCCATCTACGGCGTTCAGTTTCATCCCGAATCGATTTTGAGTGAACATGGTCACGCCATGCTGCGTAACTTTCTCGAACTGCCTGCGACTACGCTCGCCTCGACCAAATAAGCGGACGCCCAATGATTACTCCAAGCGAAGCACTACACCGCTGCATCGAACACCGTGAAATTTTTCACGATGAAATGCTGCATTTGATGCGTATGTTGATGCGTGGCGACATGTCGCCCACCATTGCGGCAGCCTTATTGATGGGCTTGCGCGTCAAAAAAGAAACCATTGGTGAAATCACGGCCGCCGCACAAGTCATGCGCGAATTCGCCACACCTGTGCACGTGGCCAATCCACAAGACATGGTGGATATGTGTGGCACGGGCGGTGATGGGAGCAACACCTTCAACATCTCCACCACCGCGATGTTTGTCGCTGCGGCCGCCGGTGTGCCAATCGCCAAACACGGTGGACGCAGTGCGTCTTCGTCGTCAGGTAGCGCGGATGTACTTGAAGCACTCGGTGCCAACCTCTCCCTGACGCCCGAACAAGTCTCAGCGTGTATTGAGGAAACCGGCATCGGCTTTATGTTCGCCCCCGCTCACCACGGCGCGATGAAAAATATCGCCCCCGTGCGCAAAGAGCTCGGCGTGCGCACGATTTTCAACCTCCTTGGCCCCCTGACCAATCCCGCGGGCGCAGCCAATCAGCTGATGGGCGTTTTTCACGCTGATCTCGTCGGCATACAGGTGCGCGTGCTGCAATCGCTCGGCTCACGGCACGTCATGATTGTGCACGGCAAAGACGGTATGGACGAGGCCTCGCTCGGTGCGGGCACACTCGTCGGTGAACTCAAAGACGGTGTCATCCGCGAATACGAAATTCATCCCGAAGACTTCGGCCTTCAAATGGCCTCCAATCGCAGCATTAGAGTGTCGAGCAAAGAAGAGTCCCGTGACTATGTGCTCGAAGCGCTTGGCAACAAGACTGGCACGGCTCGCGATATTGTGGCTTTCAATGCAGGACTGGCGATTTACGTTGGCAATCACGCCACCACGATCCAAGACGGGATTAAGATGGCCTTTGAAGCCATCGCGAGCGGCGCCGCGCGCGACAAGCTCGAAGCCTTTTGTGCCCACACAAGGAAATATGCAGCATGAGCGATATCCTCAATAAAATCCTCGCCGTCAAAGCCCAAGAAGTCGCCACTGAGCGCCTCGTGCGCAGCGAAGCTGAACTCCTCAAAGAAGCCAAAGCGCGCAAAGATGTCCGTGGTTTTGGCAAGGCGCTCGAAACCAAGATCGCCGCAGGCAAGCCTGGCGTCATTGCAGAGATTAAAAAAGCCTCGCCTTCAAAAGGCGTGCTGCGCGACATCTTTATTCCTGCCGAAATCGCCGAGTCTTATGCAGAGCATGGTGCGGCATGTTTGTCCGTGCTGACAGACAAACAGTTTTTCCTGGGCGACGACGATTACCTGCGGCAGGCCCGCGAGGCTTGCAAACTCCCCGTTTTACGCAAAGACTTTATCGTCGACCCCTATCAAATCATTGCTGCCCGTGCCATGGGTGCTGATTGTGTCTTGCTGATTGTTTCTGCCTTAAGCTCCACACAACTCTCTGAATTTGAAGAGTGCGCGTTCGAGCTGGGCATGGATGTGCTGGTGGAGGTGCATGATGCCGATGAGCTGGACATCGCGCTGGACATGAATACCTCTTTGCTGGGAATCAACAACCGCAACCTGCGAACCTTCGAAACCTCGCTGCAAAACACGCTCGATTTGTTGCAACGCATCCCCATCGGCAAGCTTGTCATTACCGAAAGCGGCATTTTGGCACCCGCCGATGTGCAGTTGATGCGTGACAACGACGTCAATGCGTTCTTGGTTGGCGAGGCGTTTATGCGTGCACCCAATCCAGGCGCAGAGCTCGCACGCTTGTTTACCTAAACGCGTTTTCCACACTTTTTTCCTGAGCATGATTCTTTGAAGATGTCGCCCCAGAGCAATCAACTTGAGCAAGCCTCGCTCTGGGTGCATCTCGAACACGTGCCCCAAGCGTGGCAACCCTGCTTGGGGTCTGCATCTGTACGCACCGCGCTCGAAAGCCTTTCGAGCATGCTGCAGACTCGACTCGCGCAAGGTGCAGTCATTTATCCCGCGCGCCCGTTTCGCGCGTTAGATACCTTAGAGCCCCACACTGTCCAAGTCGTGATTTTGGGCCAAGATCCCTATCACGGCCCCGGCCAAGCACAAGGACTCGCTTTTTCTGTGCCCGATGGTTTTAAACGCCCCCCCAGCTTGCGCAACATCTTGCAAGAAATAGAGCGCACCTACCCAACCGACGATTCCACGCTTGTATTGACGTCCAACCTGCTTAAAAACGATTTGTCACGTTGGGCACAACAAGGCGTTCTCCTTCTCAATACCTGCCTGACTGTCGAGGATGGACAGCCCGCCTCTCATGCCCGCGCGGGCTGGGAAACGGTGACAGATGCCCTGATTACTGAGGTTGCCCGCGATCCCTCACCCAAGGTGTTCATGCTCTGGGGCGCGCATGCCCAAGCCAAGCACGCACTCATTGCCGGCCAGGGTGACCACCTGATTTTGATGGCCAATCACCCCTCGCCGCTCTCCGCCCGCAGACCCCCTGTACCATTTGTCGGCTGCGATCATTTTCGCTTGGCAAATGAATGGTTAATACAACACAAGCGCCAAGTAATTGACTGGAAAGCATAATTTTTTTACCCAAAGGGTATACCCGAATCAAAAAATAGGTTAGTATTCGGGCTCTGTACAAAAAGTGCATTTGTATAAATTACCGCTGGTTTTGTGGTTTTAACCGTACCCTTGGTATAACGTACCGCTGCACAAGAAAGTGCATAAGTCTGAAAATAGGCAAACAACCTAGATTTCGGCTTCACATCATCGATTCCTGACCTCCTTTCCTTTCGTGGGCAGCTAGTGTGATCCAGATAGATGGATCTACAGCCCAGACGTTCGGTTGATTCGGTCGGCACGATGCTCGATTCAACCGACTACCGCCGGTCTACCAATTCTCCGGGCTGCGTCATATGGCCACTATCTGGCCAAAAGGAAAGTCATGTCCTTCGATTCGTTGGGGCTCGTCCCCGCTTTGTTGTCTTCCATTGAACGTACCGGCTTCACCACGCCGACACCCGTCCAGATGTCTGCGATTCCAGCAGCCTTGGCCGGTGCCGACTTGATGGTGTCCGCCCAGACAGGCAGCGGCAAGACCGCAGCCTTTATGCTTCCCGCACTGAACAAAATCGCTCACAAGCCTTCCAACAAAGGCCGTGGCGTCCAAGTGCTGGTGCTCACCCCCACACGCGAACTCGCCATGCAGGTCAGCGAAGCCACCGAAATGTACGGTAGCAACCTGGACGATCTGCGTGTCGCAACCGTTGTCGGTGGCATGCCTTACGGCGCCCAACTCAAAGCACTCTCACGTCGCGTTGACGTGCTGGTGGCCACACCTGGTCGTCTCTTAGACCACCTGCAAGCCCGTCGTGTCGACTTGTCGACCGTGCACACACTGGTGCTCGACGAAGCTGACCGTATGCTCGACATGGGTTTCATCGACGACATCAACACCATCGTTGACCGTTGCCCCGAGTCACGCCAGACCTTGCTGTTCTCAGCAACGCTGGATGGCACGGTTGCCAAGCTCGCCGCACGCATGATGCGCGATCCACAGCGTATCGAAATGACCTCACAGTCAGATCGTCACGCCAACATCACACAAACTTTGCTGTATGCAGATGACGCCGGCCACAAACTGCGCCTGCTTGACCATCTCTTGCGCGACGTGTCAATGGACCAAGCCATTATCTTCACCGCCACCAAGCGTGGCGCAGACGATCTGGCCGAACACCTCGCCGACAGCGGTTTCTCTGCAATGGCCTTGCATGGCGACATGAACCAGCGCCAGCGTTCACGTACGTTGTCCGAAGTTCAGGACGGTCGTGTCCGTGTCTTGGTTGCCACCGACGTTGCCGCACGCGGTATTGACGTTCAGGCCATCAGCCACGCCATCAACTACGATTTGCCTATGCAACCCGAAGACTACGTACACCGCATTGGTCGTACCGGTCGCGCCGGTCGCGATGGCGCAGCCTTTACTTTGGCTGTCCACAGCGAGCGTCATAAAGTGCGTCGCATCGAACATTTCATCGGCAACACCATTCCTCCTGGCGTGATCGCCGGCCTCGAGCCACAGCGCACACCAAGTTCACGCCCCGAAGGCGCGTCACGCGGTGCAGGCGGTAAAAAGCCAAACCGTTGGAGCAACGACCGTAGCGGCGACCGTTTCGGTAGCAGCAACGACCGTTACTCAGCCGGCCGCGGCGAGTCGCGTTCATTTGCGCCGCGTGGCGATGCACCAAGTGGCGCGCCACGCGGTGACAGACCCTACGCAGACCGTGGTGAAAAATCTTTCGCTCCTCGTGGTGACAAGCCCGCCTACGCACCACGTGGCGACAAGCCTTTTGGTGACCGTGAGCGCACCTTCGCTCCACGCGGTGACAAGCCTGCTTACGCCCCACGCGGTGATCGTCCTCAAGCTGCTCGCAGCGACAATCCTTTCGCCAGCACACGTGGCGAGGGTCGTCCTTTTGAGCACCGCAGCGATCGCGCACCTTCAGACCGTCCAGCTTATGCAGGCAAGCCTGCAGCACGCGCCGGTCGTGACTTTGCCCCTCGCTCAGCCGCACCTGGCGGCAAGACTTTCGCCCCACGCGGTGATGGTCCTGCTCGTGCAGGCGGTGCAGCACGTCCTGGCGCACCACGCGCTGCGGCAGGTGCACGTCGTGGTTTTAACTTTGACGGTGGTCGCCGCTAATCAAGCGATCCCGGTAAGCGCTGACGCACTGAGTCACACTCAGCGCGTCAGCGCTTTTTTGCATCTGCAGATCCAGCAAGCAGGTGGCTGGTTGCCTTTTAGTACATGGATGCATCATGTGCTGTACGCACCTGGGCTTGGCTATTATGCCGCCGGCAATACCAAGCTCGCTGAAACACCGAACACCAGTACGACAGCGCTGAGCGGTGATTTCGTCACCGCCCCGCAACTCACACCCTTGTTCGGACAAACACTCGCTCGACAGGTGTCAGAAATTTTGCGCCAAACCGACACGCTTGACGTACTGGAGTTTGGTGCAGGCAGCGGCGCGCTCGCCCATGACCTCCTCAGCGCGTTGCATGCGGAGGGCCTCAATGTGCGCTACAACATTCTCGAAGTGTCTGGAGATCTCAGGCAGCGGCAGCAGCAACGCCTCGCCGCCTGGGGTGATCGCGTCTCTTGGCTGGAAACACTCCCGACTCACTTTGCTGGCTGTGTCGTGGGCAATGAGTTACTGGATGCCATGCCAGTTGAGCTCTTTGCCTGGTCTGACCAAGGCGAGGTGCTGGAGCGTGGCGTGGTGTCGAGTGACTCAGGTTTCGCCTTTTTAGACAAACCCGCCTCACCCAAGCTCGCCGACGCCGTTCGGTCGCGCATGCCTGCTCTTCCCTGTTACACCTCTGAGGTTAACTTGCAGGCCGAAGCATGGATTCGCGACCTCGGTCGCTGGTTGACGCGCGGTGCAGCCCTGCTGATTGATTACGGCTTCCCACGTCATGAGTACTACCATCCTCAGCGACAGCGCGGCACCCTGATGTGTCATATCCAGCACCGCACGCATGACGATGTTTTTTTAGCGCCTGGTCTGCAAGACATTACGGCTCACGTAGATTTCACCGCGATTGCCGACGCCGCACAACAAAGCGGACTGGACGTCTTGGGCTATACCTCCCAAGCGCGTTTTTTACTCAATACCGGCCTTCCCCAGCTGCTTGAAACATACGCACAACAACAACTCGAGCATCCGGACCCCAAAGACCGGGCCCAAACCTATGCTGCCGTGCAAAAGCTGATTTCCGAAGCGGAAATGGGCGAACTGTTTAAAGTCATTGCTCTTGGACGAGGCATTCAAGCGCCCCTCAACGGTTTTAGTCAGAGCGATCGCACAGGGCAGCTAGACGCGCAGCGCGCACCACCTGTTTAATTTGCGTAGGCTCAGTTGCTGTCTTGGCCGCAGCACCCGCATCCACTGCCAAAACAGCCTGCAGCTTGGTCCGCCACCACTCCGGATGATCCGACTGAATCCGTCCTGATATTTCCAGCAACAAGTCAAAACGCTCAGGCTTCCTGAAGGCATCGCACATTTCAAACAGTGACATTGCCGCCTCTGGTGTGCGCTGAGTGATGCCCGCCAACACAACCGGCAATAAGCGCGCCATGTCGGCACACTCCGTCGGCACGCGCAAACGCTTGGCCAACTCAGCACGCGCGTCTGTGTCTAGGCAGAACAACGCATAACGTGCCGTCAACGGCAAGTTTGCCGCAGTATCCACAAGCTGCTCCACGCGGGCCGTAGGCTGCCACTCAGGCATGACTCGCGCACTCGCGCCAGACTCTAGCAAAATAGCCAACATACGCGAAGGCTTTTCGCTCATCAGTCCACGTGACAATTCCTGCCAGACCCGCTCCGGTACCAAGGCATCGACCTCACCTGTCGACACCATGCGCCGGCACACAGCAAGCGTTTCCGGTGCCACAGAAAAATCCGTCAACCTCGCAGCAAAACGCGCGAGCCGCAAAATCCGAACGGGGTCCTCTTCAAAAGCAGGGCCAACATGACGAAACAAACGTGACTGCAAATCCGCCAAGCCGTTCAAGGGATCGATTAAGGCTCCCGTCATCGACTGTGCCATTGCATTGATCGTCAGATCACGCCGCTTTAAATCTTCTTCGAGGGTAACGTCCGCACCCGTGTAAAAAGTGAAGCCTTTGTAACCCCGCCCCGACTTTCTCTCCGTTCGGGCAAGGGCGTATTCTTCCTTGGTTCGTGGATGCAAAAACACCGGAAAATCGCCGCCAACGGGAATGAATCCACGTTCAACCATTTCCTCAGGTGTCGCACCGACCACCACCCAATCACGATCGCCAGCTGGGCGACCCAGCAAGGCATCGCGCACGGCGCCGCCCACAATGTAGACCTGCAAACCCGTCAAGGCGGGATCTATCGCCACTGACGCTGTCACGGCAAGGGAGAACGACCATACGGTCGTGGCTCGATTTGTCCCAGGCGCTGCTTGAGTGACTGAGGGTTGCCAGAAAAGACTGCCGCATAATAAGTCGCGTTAGACATGACTTTTTTGACGTAATCGCGAGTCTCGTTAAACGGAATGGTTTCAGCAAAAATCGCCCCCTCTACAGGTGCATCCAGCTTTGAGCGCCACAGCATTGGGCGGCCAGGACCTGCGTTGTATCCCGCACTCGCAAGTACCTGAGAGCCACCCAGATCGGACTGCACCATACTCAGATAACTCGTACCCAACTTAGTATTGGTATCAAAATCATTCACGCTATTTGGCGTGAAATCTGTCAAGCCGATTTTTTTAGCCATCCACTTTGCAGTGGCGGGCATCAACTGCATCAAGCCAGACGCCCCCACATGTGAGCGCGCATCCATAATAAACAGTGACTCTTGTCGAATCAAACCATAGACCCACGCCGGCTCGACATTGACCTCGCGCGCCTGGGCACTCACCCGCCCTTCAAAAGGCGCCACAAAGCGCTGTGTAAAGTCCACCTCATTTTTGGTGCGTCCAGACGTGACCACCACACGATCGTAAATACTTTCGCGTCGAGCAAGCTCAGAAGCCGCCAACAACTGCCGATCCGTCATGCCGCGCAAGGTAAAGTTCCACTCTGGTACGGCATCAGGTCGCCAACCTCTTTTAAACAAGGTCACCGCTCGCTGCAAGCCAGGATTTGCTCGGGCTTGTGCCAACTCTTGGTCCGTCACAGCCTCGGGGCGCTTAGGTGCACTGATTGTCCGGCCCAGTTCTTCGGCTGCCAGCTGACCATAAAAGCTGTAGTCTGCAGCGATCGACTCATAGGCTTTTTCTGCCTCGGTCTTTTTGCCTGTCGCCGCCAAACCACGCGCCTTCCAATACACCCATGTCGGATCACTGCGCTGCGGTTCACGCATCGTATCGATACCTTGCATGACCCACTTCCAGTCGATTTTCGGTTGTCGCAACGCTATCCGGACACGCCACGCTTCATTGTTATCCGACAGACGGACCGAACCCGACTCGCGATACCATTTGTAGGCACGCGGATCAAGATTCATACTCGCCACCAAGGCCATCTGCCCATATACCCATTGCGTATATTTTTTGGGCAGCAGATTTTTCCACTGCTTATTGACGAGTGCATCCGCCGCCGCCAAATCTGTTCGTGCCAACCGTGCGAGACCAATCGCAATAATCTCGTTGCGCTCAGTCGAACCCAACGCAGTTTGCGTCGCTAACCAGGCCGCTGGGCTCTTTAGCATCGCATCATAGGCCGCCATTTCCTTGGCATCAAACACATAGGCCGCAAAGCGACGCGCATCGGGCAACTTATTATTTTCAATCGCCTCGTGCAAATATGGAATCAGCTCAGCATTGGTCAACACACGATCCGCCACCAGCTGATCAAATAACTTCCAACACGCACCAAAGGGCACAAAAATCTTCATCGCCTCGGCTGCAGTCGCGCGCTGACCACCCATATGTTTGGCTTCGAGTTGCGCGCACAAGACTTGATTGCTTGGATTGAGTACGGGTCCAAGGCTGCGAACGGTGACAAAGTCGCCGCTTCGCGCTGCAGTCAGCAACCATTCACCTCGCAGTCGATCTGCGAGATACGCTCCATTGTTTTTTTCAAGGAACTGCTCAAGACTTTGCGCGACGCCAGGCGTTTTATATAAACCAAGCTGTGTGCGTAAAAACCAATACTCAGGATACGTCGCCAACACATCACCACGCGCCTGTGGCACAAAACTGGCGAGTTGACCAAACTGTTTACTGTTCAGCGCCTGACGTGCTGCAGCCACCGCTTTGGCAGCAGGCGTATTTTCCGAGGCCGCTATCGTGTCTTTAGGATTGGTGACTGGAGTGGTGACCGGATTGGCGACAGGATTATTGACTGCGCTAGTTGCTTGGCTCGCTTGCGTGCTTGCTGCGCGATTCGTTGCCGTATTCGTGACGGGTTTGACAACGTTGGCACCAGAGGCACCTTGAGAGGTGCCGCCAACCGGACTCATGCTGCCATCCGCCTTCAACACAAACTGCTCTGCGCCTGAAGAGGATGTTTGTGCCATACCCTGTGATACGACCAGCGCGCCCATACAGGCCACTGCGGCCACCAAGAGGCGGCGTTGAACGCGGATATTCTGATACTTTGCGCTTGTATGCATACAATGCCTTTGAACAACATTTACAACAATGAGTTAGCAACTGCTACGGTATATGACAAAGAATAGCGCAGACCTGCTTCGTGTGCGGCTTCGCAGCCTACGAGAGGCCATTCCTGTTGCCGAACGCCAACATGGCAGCGCTTTTTTATGCACGACCTTGCTCAGCTGGTTTGACGCCCGCCGCTCAGCACGTGCAGCGGTTGGACAGGATGAACCTGAAATAGTTGCTGGCTTTTGGCCCCTCGACGGCGAACCTGACTTGCGCCCGATCTATGCACAATTGCACTCGATGGGTGTCACGATTGTCCTGCCAATCGTTGTCAAAAAACAGGCTCCGCTCGAATTTCACGCTTGGCGACCAGAGGATCCACTCGTGCGCGGTGCCTTCGGTGTACTTGAACCCGTGCGAGGGGAAATATTACAGCCCACCATTTTGCTCGTCCCTACGCTCGGTTTTACGGAACATGGAGCACGTATTGGCTATGGTGGTGGTTATTACGACCGCACCCTTGCTCAAATCAATGAAACGGGCCAGCCTTTTGTCACTATTGGGATTGCCTGGGACCAAGCGCGCATCGAAGAAGACGCGGGTCATCGACCAGAGGAACATGACTATCCGCTCGATGCCATTCTGACACCAAGCGGCTGGCTACAAAATCCACCACCGGTATAACGGCTTTAGAGAACCGCCCATCGCAACTAAAGTGGTGAGCGCTTGATCAAGCGTCGTCTCTTCAGACTAGCGGCCTAGACCACGCCAAATAGACAAGGTGGCGTCAGCGTTATTGAGCGTATAAAAATGCAAGCCTGGTACACCGTTGTCCAGAAGAGTCTCGCACAGACGTGTCACGACCTCGGCACCAAAAGCACGAATCGACTCTTTGTCATCACCAAGCTCAGCCAGACGCAGACGAATCCAGCGCGGCACTTCGGCCCCGCACATTTCTGAAAAACGCATCAATTGTGTGTAATTGGTGATCGGCATGATGCCCGGCACAATCGGAATATCAATACCCTTAGCTTGGACGCGCTCGACAAAATCAAAATATGCATCCGCGTTAAAAAAGTACTGCGTAATCGCGCTATTCGCACCCGCGCGTACTTTGTTGACAAAATGCGTCAGATCTTTTTCTGGACCTGCTGCCTGAGGATGCATTTCAGGATAAGCCGCGACCTCAATGTGAAACCAGTCACCTGTTTCCTGGCGAATAAACTCCACCAAGTCGCTTGCGTGATGCAACGCGCCGGCCGCACTCGCCCCCATGCCAGAAGGCATGTCACCGCGCAAGGCCACGATTCGGCGAACGCCTTCCTCGCGGTAGCGTTGCAACAACCCCTTGAGATCGTCACGCGAAGAGCCAATACAAGACAGATGCGGTGCCGCGTCGCAGCCGAGCGTGCGCATCGTCCGTACCGTATCCAGCGTGCCATCACGAGTAGAACCACCCGCTCCAAATGTCACACTGACATAGTGCGGCGCGATCACCAGCATTTTCTTGGCGCCCTCAACGAGACGTTGCTGGGAAGCATCGTCGCGGGGAGGGAAAAACTCGAGACTAAAAGCAGGCGTAGCTTGGGAGGTCATTGATTAATCAAACCCGACAAGAAACCCGAGATCACGCTATAGAGCAATGCGCCCCCAACCGCCCACCAAAAGCCATTGACCTGAAAGCCTTTCAGGAGCGAGCCGGCAAGCCAGAACATCAGCGCGTTGATCACGAGTAGAAACAGACCCAGCGTCACAATCGTGATGGGCAGGGTCAATAAAATGAGGATGGGTTTGACCAACATATTGATCAAACCCAAGACGAGCGCCGCAATCATGGCTGACCAAAAACTGGCCACCGTAATTCCGGGCAAGACGTAGGCGACGATTAGTAATGTCACCGCATTTAAAATCCAGACAAGCAACCAAGTCATGACAATCTCCGGTGAACACTACTTTGGGCTGCAAATGAGGACATCCCACTCGCAACCCTGACTCATAACCGCGGATGACAACCTTAGAAAAAAGGCTGATCAATAACGGTATGCGTCGCCCTTGAAAGGACCTTCTTGCTTGACGCTGATGTAAGCGGCTTGCTGAGGTGTCAAGGTCGTCAAGTTTGCGCCGATCTTCTTGAGGTGCAAACGTGCGACTTTTTCGTCCAAATGCTTAGGCAACACATAGACCTGACCCGACTTGTACTCTTCGTTGCGTGAGAACAACTCGATCTGTGCAATCGTCTGGTTGGTAAACGAAGACGACATCACGAACGAGGGGTGACCTGTGCCGCAACCGAGGTTCACGAGACGACCCTTGGCCAACAAGATGATGCGCTTGCCGTTCGGGAAAATCACGTGATCGACTTGTGGCTTGATTTCTTCCCACTGCAAGTCTTCGATACCGACGACATCGATTTCGTTGTCGAAGTGACCGATGTTACAAACAATGGCCTGGTCCTTCATGCGGTCCATGTGGGCACGCGTAATGACGTTGTAGTTGCCTGTTGCGGTCACGAAAATGTCAGCCTTGTCTGCGGCTTCTTCCATGGTGACAACTTTAAAGCCTTCCATCGCTGCCTGCAGTGCGCAGATTGGATCGACTTCAGTCACCCACACCTGAGCGCGCAACGCGGCCAAGGCTTGTGCCGAACCCTTGCCCACATCTCCGTAGCCTGCGACTACTGCGATCTTGCCCGCGATCATGACGTCTGTCGCGCGCTTGATCGCGTCGACCAATGATTCACGGCAGCCGTACAAGTTATCAAACTTTGACTTGGTCACGGAGTCGTTCACGTTGATGGCGGCAAAGGCCAACTCGCCTTTTTTCGACATCTGATACAAACGCAGCACGCCAGTCGTTGTTTCCTCAGTCACGCCCTTGATCTGGGCCAGACGTGTGGAGTACCACTTAGGATCTTTTTTGAGCTGTGCTTTGATCGCAGCAAACAAGACGACTTCTTCTTCGGAACCTGGGTTGTTCAAGACCGAAATGTCGCTCTCAGCTTTTGTACCGAGGTGCAACAACAGTGTGGCATCGCCGCCATCATCCAAAATCATATTGGCTTGCTTGTCGCCGGGCCATTCGAAAATCTTGTGTGTGTATTCCCAGTATTCGACCAGTGACTCGCCTTTTTTGGCAAACACAGGTGTACCCATTGCAGCGATGGCAGCAGCGGCGTGATCCTGAGTCGAGAAAATATTGCAAGAAGCCCAACGCACTTCGGCGCCGAGTGCCTGCAAGGTTTCGATCAGCACAGCCGTCTGGATCGTCATGTGCAAGCTACCCGTGATGCGGGCGCCTTTCAGCGGCTTGGTCTTGGCGAACTCTTCGCGCGTGGCCATCAGACCTGGCATTTCTGTTTCAGCAATCGCGATCTCGCGACGACCAAAATCAGCCTGGGTGATGTCGGCAACAATGTAATCAGCGAATTTTTCTTTTACAGCGTTCATGTGTTTAAGCTCCGGTATACCCGCGGAACAACAATTGAACGGCTGTGTATTGAGCACCACCGCAATCGCTGCTTGGCAGGATTGGGTGAGCGCCGTTAAGGTCGACAAATGGCCGACGGTAACGTGGAAGCTAATGAGCCTGGCGGGCTTGGCCCGTCGCAACGCTCCTCAAAAGCACAGCTATTGTAGCCCGTTTTTGGAGATTACGACAGGGTTTACCCCACAACCCCTTAATATTTAAGCCTTAAGTGTTGGCTGAGGTGGTGGCCTGAGGAGGCAAGTGCAACGCCACAATGTCATCCTCTGGCTTGCCATGGAACGGATAGCGCGCACGGACCAGAGGATCGTGCCCGGGAATGATGTGTTCGGACGTTGCAGCCGCCGCACGCAGGGTCGCATAGCCCGCCACCATATCACCCACATGAAACACAATCGGAAAGGGCGACGGCCTTTCCATATTTTCATAAAAATGGCTCGCGTCCGACGCCAACACCACCCAGCCACGTGCGGTGTGCACGCGCAAAGATTGCAAGCCCTTCGTATGGCCTCCGATTTTGATTAGCTCGACTCCTGGCGCCAGCTCATGTCGCCCTTGATGAAACTGGACACGCTCCGCATACACGCGTCGCACAAGACTCACCACGTCTTCTACATCGTAGGCATGACGAAAGAGTCCGTGGCACATGTGCTTACCGCAAGCGTAATCCACCTCGTCTTCTTGCACATGAAAGCGTGCATTTGGAAGCAGATCGATGTTGCCCGCATGGTCATAATGCAGATGCGTCAACACAACATCCTCGATGTCCTCTGGCGCCAGACCCAGTAAAGACAGCGCGCCAATCGGACAGCGCAGCAGCGTGCGACCACGCTCTTTGGCTTGTCGCGCATTGAACCCCGTGTCCACCAAAATATTGCGCTGACCATCGCGGATGAGCCAGACAAAATAATCCATCGGCATCGGTTCATCGTGCGGATCCTGAACAATGAAGTTTTCGCGGCGCATCCGTTGCTGAATCGTCGCATAGCGCAACGCATAAATTTCATACTGAGGCAGATTCATTGTTTCTCCTTTATAGGCATCATCGATGATTCCCGCTTGACACAGGTAAAGACAAGCGCAGACAATCGAGGCCAATCGTGGTGTGTCTTACACATTTAGTTACACGTTTTACTTTATTTATTTTTAATCATACTGATTCTGGAGCCTTACATGTCTGCTAAAAGCGAAACCGCTCAATTGTTTAAAGACGGCCTGGCCGTTCGTCGTGACGTACTCGGCGCTGACTACGTGGACGGCTCCATTGCCAAAGCCAACGATTTCACCATGGCTTTCCAGCACATCACCACCGAGTGGTGCTGGGGCTACGCTTGGACCCGTGACGGTCTGAGCCGCAAGACACGCAGCATGCTCAACCTGGCCATGCTGACTGCGCTGAACCGTTCCGCTGAAATCAAGCTGCACGTCAAAGGCGCGCTGGCCAACGGCGTCACTGTCGAAGAAATCAAAGAAGTCTTGCTGCACGCAACAGTCTACTGTGGCATCCCCGCAGGTCTGGACGCTTTCAAAGCCGCCAACCAAGTGCTCGAAGAAGAAGGTGCTTACGAAAAAGCAGCTGCCAAAGCCGCCAAGAAAAAAGTGACTGCCAAGAAAGCCGCTGCTAAAAAAGTCGCCGCCGCTAAGCCTGCTGCCGCTGAAGCCGTCGCCGCTAAAGCGCCCGCCAAAAAAGCAGCTGCAAAAAAGGCAGTTAAGAAATGAGCGCCCTGCCCACGATCGGTTTTGTGGGCTTAGGCAGCATGGGATGGCCGATGGCCTCCCTGCTGCACAAAGCTGGCTACCCCCTGCAAGTGATTGACGCCTCGAAAGAGCGCGCACAAGCTTTCGCCAAGGAAATCGGTGGCACCGTCGCCGCCTCCAACCGCGCACTGGCGGCCGCCTCTGAGCTCATCGTCACAATTTTGCCCACTAGCAACATTCTGGAAGCCGTCCTCACAGGCCCAGAAGGCGTCTTGGCCGGTTTGCGTCCAGGTTCCGTCGTCATCGACATGACTTCTGGCGTACCGACCATCACCCGCGCGTTGGCTGAACTCGTCACGGCCGCCAAAGGTCACTTGGTTGACGCCCCTGTTTCAGGCGGCGTGCCACGCGCCAAGACTGGCGAACTGGCCATCATGTTTGGCGGCAGCGCCGAGCTGCTTGAACGTGTTCGCCCGGTATTGGCCTGCATGGGGACCTCGATCACTCCAACCGGCGACGTCGGCTCTGCCCACGCCATGAAGGCACTGAACAATCTGGTGTCTGCTGGCGGCTTTTTGATCGGCGTCGAAGCCCTGCTGATCGGCAAGCGCTTTGGTCTGGATCCCTCGGCCATGGTCGACGTGCTGAATTCTTCAACGGGGATGAACAACTCCACGCAGAAGAAATTCAAACAGTTCGTGTTGTCGGGTCAATACAACGCTGGCTTTGGTCTGGACCTGATGGTCAAAGATCTGAGCATTGCGCTTGGCATTGGTCGCGACACCAACACACCGACTCCTTTTTCGTCGTTGTGTCGTGAAATGTGGGCCTCGTGCGCACAAATGCTCGGACCCGGCCAAGACCACACGGCAATCGCCAAGTTGTCTGAAGCCTTAGCAGGCGACACCTTGTCGGAAAAGAAAGAAAAGTAATCAAAAGCGAATAGAAGTCGGTCGACCAAAAAAAATAGGTACTCAGAAATGAGTACCTATTTTTCTTTCAGGTTTCCCCAGACTTTTTTGGATAACCTTCCGCAAGAATCCGCACCCACACTGCATGCTTTTCCTCTTTGGTCATAAAAACCCAGTTCGAAACTTCCATCACCGTGCGGCCACAGCCACGACACACGTCATCAAACAAGGTAGAGCAAATCGCCACACAAGGCGAATCTGCTCCCTTTGAAACATCTTCAAGTGTCGTCTGACCAGAAGCTTTCGGTGAAGCACCCTCAGGCGCCTCATCCCAGTTTAATGAAGGTGGCTGAGTCGTCACCTTAGACTGACTTTTTCAGTGCAGCAGCCTTGTCCGTGGCTTCCCAGCTGAACTCAGGCTCGCTACGACCAAAGTGGCCGTAGGCAGCTGTCTTGCTGTAGATCGGACGCAGCAAGTCGAGCATGTTGACGATGCCTTTTGGACGCAGGTCAAAATGCTCGCGCACGAGTTTGGACAATTGCTCATCAGACACGACGCCTGTGCCATGTGTGTCAACCGTGATGTTGATCGGCTCTGCCACACCGATCGCATAGCTCACCTGCACTTCGCACTTGCTTGCCAGACCAGCTGCCACAATGTTTTTTGCGACATAGCGTGCAGCATAAGCAGCCGAACGGTCAACCTTTGAAGGGTCCTTGCCGGAGAACGCGCCACCACCGTGACGGCAAGCGCCACCATAGGTATCGACAATGATCTTACGACCTGTCAGGCCGCAATCGCCCTGGGGTCCGCCGATCACAAAACGACCGGTTGGGTTGATCAGGAACTTGGTCTTGGGTGTCAGCAAACCAGCGGGGAAACTTGGACGAATGATGTCCTCAATCACCGCTTCGTGGATCGCAGTTTGCGAAATTTCAGGGGCGTGCTGTGTCGACAACACAACAGTGTCGACCTCGACAGGCTTGCCGTCGACGTAGCGGAACGTGACCTGTGATTTTGCATCGGGACGCAGCCAAGGCAGGCGGCCGTCTTTGCGCAACTCGCTCTGACGCTGCACCAGGCGGTGTGCGTACCAGATTGGAGCAGGCATCAAATCAGGTGTTTCGTTACATGCGTAACCAAACATCAAACCCTGGTCGCCCGCGCCCTGATTGAGATAGTCCTCAGAGGTGCGGTCCACGCCCTGAGCGATATCGGGAGACTGTTTGTCATAGGCCACCAACACCGCGCAGCCTTTGTAGTCGATACCGTAGTCAGTATTGTCGTAGCCAATACGCTTGATCGTATCGCGCGCAACCTGAATGTAATCAACGTTGGCGGTAGTGGTGATTTCGCCTGCCAAAACAACCAAACCAGTGTTGCACAGCGTTTCCGCTGCGACACGTGCGTGGGGGTCTTGAGTGAAAATCGCATCCAGAATGGCATCGGAAACTTGGTCAGCGACCTTGTCTGGATGTCCTTCGGAAACGGATTCGGAGGTAAAGAGATAGTCAGAAGACTTTGAAGCCATGATCACGTCCTAATTCTGGCAAAGCCAGAGGTGAAGTTAAGGAGGTGCGTTGCACCCCGTACCGACACCTAAATAGACGCTGGATTGGGCGCGACGCTTTAGCGGATTTATTTTTGTGTTGACGCAGCATTTCAGCTTTTGTCCAACACCGTCGCCCCGCAAGTTGTCGGTTAACTCAGCGACTTAAATTTCATTTTAAGTCAAAACCACAAGCAAATGGGCGATAATCCCTACATGATCTGGAACTTCACAAAAATGCACGGCGCCGGCAATGACTTTGTGGTCTTGGATGGGGTGCGCCAACCCATCGAAATGACTGCAGAGCGCGCACGCGCCCTCGCGCACCGACAATTCGGCATTGGCTGCGATCAGATATTGCTGGTCGATACCCCCTCACACCCCGAAGCAGACTTCCGCTACCGGATTTTCAATGCCGATGGCAGCGAAGTCGAACACTGTGGCAACGGCGCCCGCTGCTTCGTCAAATTTGTCCATGAGCAAAAACTCTCCTCCCGCAATCCCTTGCGTGCCGAAATCTCGACCGGCCTGATTACGCTTGAGGCGATGCCCAACGGCGAGGTGGTGGTCGATATGGGTCAGACCCGTTTCGTGCCCGAGGCCTTACCTTTTGATGTGACAGGGTTGGACACTCGTTTCGAGGGCCAAGACACTCTTTACGCGTTGCCTCTCAATACCCATACCGGTCTCGGCGAGGTCACCGTCTGGTTATCCGCTGTTGCGATTTCCAACCCGCACGCGGTTCAGGTGGTAGAGGACGTCGACACGGCACCTGTATCCCTCCTTGGTCCTTTGATCGAGTCGCACCCTCGCTTCGCCCGACGCGTCAACGCCGGCTTTCTGCAAATTGTCGATCGTCACACCGCCCATCTGCGGGTATATGAGCGTGGCGCCGGCGAGACACTCGCCTGCGGCTCAGGCGCCTGCGCCGCTGTTGCAGCCGGCATTCGTCGCGGTCTCCTGGACTCCCCCGTGCGTGTGCGTACCCATGGCGGCTGGCTCACCATTGCCACCCACGGCGATCAAATGCGTATGACCGGCCCTGCCACGACAGTCTTTTCGAGCACCATCGATATCGATCGTCTGGTGGCCTCCATTCCTACTTCACTGATTGCCCAGCCATGACCGACTCACTGCATCCTCATACTGTTGCCAAGTTCCTGCAGGAACACCCTGAGTTTTTTGTTCAGTATTCAGAGCTGTTCTCAACGCTTGAAGTGCCTCACCCGCACCAAGCGCGCACGATTTCGCTCGGCGAACGTCAGATCATGACCTTGCGCGAGCGACTGCGTGACTTTGAGTTCAGGCTGGCAGATTTGGTGCGCAACGCCGCCCTCAATGAAATCACCACAGACAAACTGAACCGCTGGTGCGTGCGCATGCTGGCCGAGCAATCGACCCTGCGCTTACCCGGCGAAGTCGCGCTTGGCTTAGCCGAACAATTCAACCTCCAAGAGGTTGCTCTGCGTGTTTGGGGCTTGGATCTACCTGCCGAAGGTGTCGGCGCCCCCGTTGCAGAGGAAGTACACACTTACGCCAACAGTCTTGTCAATCCTTATTGTGGCAACGATACAAGCTTGACCCCCGCGAGCTGGTTACACACCAAACCGGCCTCGCTCGCCATTTTGCCGTTACGTTCGGCGGTGGGGCAGCCCGCGTTTGGATTATTGGTTTTAGGCTCTGACGATCCCGAGCGCTTTGGTCCCGACATGGGTGTTGCGTTTTTGCAAACCGTCAGCATCCTCGCAAGCTCAACGCTCTCACGTCTCAAGCCCGCTGGCACCACGCTGCGCGCAGCCGACGACGCCTGAGCACGATTCCGCGCATGTCTGATCCGACACCGCTGGCAGCTCCGTCTGATCCCATTGCGGCCTGGCTCAAGCACCTCGAGGTCAACCGTCGCTACTCCGGACACACGCTTTCGGCCTATCGGCGTGACCTGCAGCAACTCGTCACGCTTGCTGACGGTAAGCCGCTAGACCAGCTCGTCAACGGAAATATCCGACATTTTCTCGCCCGTCTGCATGGCCAGGGCCACAGCGCCCGCAGTCTGGCCCGTATGCTTGCTGCCTGGCGTGGCTTTTATAAATGGTGGGCACCTCAGAGCCAGATGGCGGCTAATCCTGCGGCCGACGTGCGTGCGCCCAAGGCCGCGCGCGGTCTACCCAAGGCGCTCTCCGTCGATCAAACCCAAGCCCTTCTTGAGGCCCCTGCGCTGATCACGATGACCGACCCAGCCTCGTTGCGCGACCGTGCCATGTTCGAGCTGTTTTACTCGAGCGGCTTGCGGCTCTCCGAACTCGTTGGTCTCGATGTCGACTACACACAAAGTAAAACCTACAGCTCAGCTGGCTGGATCAATTTGAGCGATCGCGAGGTCAATGTTCTGGGCAAAGGTGGCAAGCGCCGCAGCGTCCCGATTGGTACCCAGGCCCTCGAATGCTTAGTGCGCTGGCTTGAGGCCCGCCAGCAGTTTGCACAGACTCACGCGAGCGAAACCAATGCCGCTGCTCTTTTTATCGGGGTACGCGGTGGCCGGATCAGTCCGCGCGTCGTGCAAAGCCAGTTAACTAAGCTTGTCAAACTGGCAGGCTTACCCACGCATGTTCATCCACACGTTTTACGGCATAGTTTTGCCAGCCATGTTTTACAGTCTGCCCAAGACCTCAGGGCAGTTCAAGAAATGCTTGGTCACGCCAATATTTCCACGACACAGCTCTATACCAAGCTGGATTTCCAGCATTTGGCCAAAGCTTACGATTCCGCACACCCGCGCGCCGGTCGAAAAAGCGAATAAAAACATAAGCTTGCATGATTTTAGCCCCCTCGAGACACGCAAGGGTCTTGAAATCTCGCCCATTCACCCCATATAAGACATTCTTATTTAAATTGGCAATCAGATTGAGATGACATTTTCATGTCAGACTGAATGATTAGAATGTTTGCCGGAAGGCCTCGGCTGTGCTGTAATCCGGCGTTCGCTTTGGGCCTGATGACAAGCCTGACGCTCCGCTTTCTTACCCGTTTTTTGAAGTCAACCTGATCATGAACTCCCCTCGCAGTCTGGACCAAATGGTCCCCGTCACCATCCTCACCGGCTTTCTCGGTGCGGGAAAAACTACGCTCTTGAAACGCATCCTGACGGAGTACCACGGTAAGCGTATCGCGGTCATCGAAAACGAATTCGGACCCGAGAGCATCGACAACGACCTGCTCGTCCAGGATCAGGACGAAGAAATCATCGAGCTTTCCAATGGCTGTGTGTGCTGCACCGTGCGCGGCGATCTGATGCGCACCTTGCTCGATCTGCGCAAGCGTCACGAAAGCGGCGAGCTGAAATTCGAACGCGTCATTATTGAAACGACGGGCATGGCCAACCCAGGTCCTGTTTGTCAGACGTTTTTCATGGACGATGACATCGCCGAGTACTACCGCCTAGATGCGGTAGTGACCATCGTCGATGCCAAACACGGCATGGCTACGCTCGACGAACAAGAAGAAGCCCAAAAACAAGTTGGCTTCGCAGATCGCATTCTGATCTCCAAAAAAGATCTGGTCACCGAGTCTGAGTACGCCGCCTTGCGTCGTCGCATCGTGCACATGAACCCGCGCGCTGCGATTGAGGCCGTCAATTTTGGCGATACCGATCTGAAAAAGATCATCGACATCAGCGGCTTCAATCTCAACACCATTTTAGATATCGACCCACTTTTCCTGGCCGACGATCATCCCGATGCCGCGCACGATCATGACCATGATCACAGCCATTGCGACCACGATCACGGTCACTGCGATCATGACCACGGACATGACCATGGGCATGATCACGCACATGCGCACGATCACGGCCATGACCATGACCCCGCGACATGTACGAACCCCGACCATCACCATGGTCACCAGCACGCCAAACCCGCGCACGACGACACCATCGGTGCGTTTGTTTTCAAATCCGACAAACCCTTTGATCCAGAACGCCTCGAAGAGTTTCTCGGCGGTGTGGTTCAGGTCTACGGACCCGACCTGCTGCGCTACAAGGGTATTCTTTACATGAAGGGCATCAATAAACGGATGCTCTTTCAGGGCGTCCATATGTTGATGGGTGCCGAACCTGGCAAGCCTTGGCTGGCGAACGAAAAAAAGACCACGAAAATGGTCTTTATCGGACGCAAACTGCCTCAAGAGATCTTTACCAAAGGTCTGGAGCAGTGTCTGGCCAAGTAGTCCCTCAGCGCTCGTGCGCTGAGCTTAATTATTGGAGTGTTTTTTCATGGTAACCAAGGCAGCAAAACCCGCAGCAAGCAAGGCTACTGCAGCAAAAGCCCCCGTATCCACCGAGGTCGCGGCCGCTAAAAAAGCAGCACCCGCACCGGCAAAAACACCAGCTGTCGCGACCAAAGCGGCACAAAAAAAGCCGACTCCCGCAGGCGACATGTCAGAAAACAATTTGCCCACTGAGGCTGAGTTGTTGAAAATGCCTGAGTCTGAGTACATGAACGAGCGTCAGCTCGGCTTTTTCCGCGACCGTCTCAGACAACTCGAACAAGAAATTCTCAGTAACGCCGGTGCGACGACAGAGCACCTGCGCGAGACGCAGTTTGTGCCTGATCCAGCCGATCGCGCGACGATCGAAGAAGAGCACGCACTCGAACTTCGTACGCGTGATCGCGAACGCAAACTACTGAAAAAAGTCCAACAATCCATCGTGCGTATCGACGGTGGTGAGTACGGTTGGTGCGAAGAAACAGGCGAGCCAATTGGCTTGCGTCGTTTACTGGCCCGCCCGACTGCGACGCTTTCTCTCGAAGCGCAAGAGCGTCGGGAAATGCGACAGAAAATGTTTGGTGACTAAGCAGAAACTGCACAGCACCTCATCACTGCGCAGTCAGTCTCGCTAGACACACCACAGGGCACACTTGCTTCACCACGAGTGTGCCCTTGTTGACTTTAAGCCCTACTCTCTTTCAAAGTACGCATATGGAACAATTTCACGGCACTACTATTGTTTGCGTCCGCCGCGGCAACCGCGTCGCACTTGGCGGTGATGGTCAGGTCACGCTTGGCAATATCATCATCAAAGGCACGGCACGCAAAATCCGTCGTCTCTATCACGACAAAATTCTTGCAGGCTTTGCCGGTGCGACCGCTGACGCCTTTACGCTCCAAGAGCGTTTTGAAGGCAAGCTGGAAAAACATCAAGGCAATCTGATGCGCGCTGCAGTCGAACTCACACGCGACTGGCGTACCGATCGTGTCTTGCGTCGTCTCGAAGCCATGTTGATCGTGGCCGACCGCGAACACACGCTGGTACTGACCGGCAACGGTGATGTGCTCGAACCTGAAAACGGACTGGCCGCCATCGGCTCTGGTGGTGCGTATGCACAATCCGCTGCCATGGCGCTCTTGCGTCACACCGAGCTCGCGCCCGAAGTCATCGTCAAACAGTCGCTCGAAATCGCCGGCGACCTTTGCATCTATACCAATCAACAGCACCTGATTGAAACACTGGAATAATCATGTCAGCCTCCACCATGACACCTAGCGAGATCGTGTCCGAACTGGACAAATACATCGTTGGTCAAAACCGCGCCAAACGTTCTGTCGCCGTCGCCTTGCGCAACCGCTGGCGCCGCCAGCAAGTCGCCGAGCCTCTGCGTCACGAGATTCATCCAAAAAACATTCTGATGATTGGCCCCACCGGCGTCGGTAAAACCGAGATCGCTCGCCGACTCGCCAAGCTCGTCGATGCGCCGTTCATCAAAATCGAAGCCACCAAATTCACTGAAGTCGGCTATGTCGGTCGCGATGTCGACACCATCATCCGTGACCTCGCTGAGATCGCGATCAAACAAACGCGCGAACAAGAAATGAAACGCGTGCGCACGCTCGCGGAAGATTCAGCAGAGGACCGTATTCTTGATGTCTTGCTGACCCCTCCGCGTGCGGCAGACGGCTCACCCATTCGCGAAGAAACCGCGACTCGCCAAACCTTTCGCAAGCGTTTGCGCGAGGGACATCTCGACGCCACAGAGATTGACATCGAAGTCGCACAGCCCACGCCACAAATGGACATCATGACCCCTCCGGGCATGGAAGACATGGCCGAGCAACTCAAGGGCATGTTCGCAGGTCTGTCACGCGACAAAACCAAGTCGCGCAAAATGACCGTGAAAGAGGCCTTCAAGCTGTTGGTCGACGAAGAGGCCGCCAAACGGGTCAACGAAGAAGACCTCCGCACAGTCGCAATTCAAAAAGTTGAACAGCACGGGATCGTTTTTCTCGACGAGATCGACAAAATCGCTGCACGCCAAGAGTCCGGCGGGGCGGATGTATCGCGCCAAGGTGTCCAGCGCGATCTGTTGCCACTGGTCGAAGGCACGACCGTCACGACCAAGTACGGCATGATTCGTACCGATCACATTTTGTTTATCGCCTCCGGCGCCTTTCACCTTTCGCGCCCCTCGGATCTGATTCCCGAGTTGCAAGGTCGCTTTCCGATTCGCGTCGAACTCGACTCACTGACCGCCAAAGATTTTGTTCAGATTCTGTGCGACACCGACGCATCTTTGACCAAGCAATACACCGCGCTACTGGCCACCGAATCCGTCCATCTAAACTTTACCGACGAAGGTATCGCCCGACTTGCCGAACTCGCCTTTGAGGTCAACGAGCGCACCGAAAACATCGGTGCGCGCAGACTTTACACAGTGATGGAAAAGCTCTTGGAGGACTTGTCCTTTGATGCGACCAGTAGCAGCGGTCAAACGATCGTGATTGACGCGCGTTATGTCAATGACCAACTCGCAGAAGCTGCGGCCAGTCAAGACCTCGCTCGCTACGTACTTTAACAATCCGTTTTCCATGCCTCTCAGCCCCCAAGGACTCTTATGAGCACTCGACTCTCGATCATCGCGACACGTACCGGAGATGACGGCTCAACAGGCCTTGGGGACGGCACACGCGTGCCCAAAGACAGCGCACGCGTGCAAGCCATGGGTGATGTGGACGAGCTCAATAGCTGCCTGGGTGTGTTGCTCTCCGATGATGTACCCGCAGACATTGCCTCGGCGATCGCCCCCGCACAGCACGTCTTGTTTGATCTGGGCAGCGAGCTCGCCGTCCCTGGTTATTTTTTGATGAAAGCCGAACAAGTCGCGTATCTGGATGAACAGATCAGCCACTTTAATGCACGCTTAGAGCCACTCAAGGAATTTATCTTGCCTGGTGGTACCCGCGCAGCATCCCTCGCACATGTTGCCCGCAGCGTATGCCGACGCGCCGAACGCGCGGTCGTGGCTCTGCATCACGAAACGCCCTTGGGGCCGCTCCCGCAGCAGTACCTCAACCGCCTCTCGGATTTGCTGTTTATTTTGGCGCGCTGCCTGAATCAATCTGCCCAACACCCAGATTCGCTGTGGCGGCGTGACTGATTATTTTTCATGTAGTTTCAGTCGTCGCAATCGAATGAGTTCGCCTTGCGCTTCTTTAAGTAACTGTTGCCAATTGTCTGGCGGATGTCCGCTCTCAAGCATTTTGCGAAATACCAGATAAGCATCATCACTGCTTTCATATGCCCGCTTAGTATCATCATCGTTGACCCAAACGTACACAATTACTTTAGCTTGTGCGTGATAGCGATAAAACAATCGATACTGTTGGAAAAATTTTGCGCGAAACCAGTGCTTGCGATCTGAGCCAAGGGTTGTACCTTGGCGATACTCCGCTCTTGCTGGATCTTGCGGAATCACCTCAAATGCCAGCTTAATAATTGCCGCTAATCGTTTACTTGCATTTTTCTTTACATAACCGACTGGATCTCTTTTTTTGAGAATCTCAACTTGAATGACGAGCTTTTCAAGCTGACTTAAAAACAGTGGATGCGCAAAAATTGTCCAACCTTGGATAGTGAGTCCTTCACTAGTAGCGATTTTCACTCATCATCTGCCGATAAGGGCTGA
Organism: Burkholderiaceae bacterium; assembly: GCA_030158305.1. Lineage (GTDB taxonomy): Bacteria > Pseudomonadota > Gammaproteobacteria > Burkholderiales > Burkholderiaceae_B > Zwartia. Next base: position 26,904 of record JAOATE010000009.1, on the reverse strand, counting down.
TCCAAATCAACTTGAACACCCTCAACAAGAGATTGAATCCGTTGAACAAAAGCAGGTTCTATCGCCACTAATCGCTCAGGGTGATTCGTAAAATCACGGGCGAGGAAGCTCAGAAACGGATCAAGAGCGGGGTCATTGATTTCAATATTGTCGGCGCGGGTCAGCATCACACCCCCATCTGGAAGAATGGTGTAGTGAATCTTGTCACGTTTACCCAAACGCAAGGCTCTACGCACTGTTTCGGGAACCGTCGTTTGATAACGATCAGTGAGCGTGGATTCGACTTCAAGATTGATGGGCATTATGTGCATACGACGTAGATTCGACCAAACCGATGGTAATGCAATTGCATTACTTTAGTCAAGGACTTAAAACCCCCATCTAAATTGATATCCAATAGTTATCAATTAATCATTAAGTTTCATTTTACGTGAATCAGTTCTGCTTCTAGTATGTGGAGGTTCGTCCCACAATGGAATCAGGAGACCCTCATGAAAATAAGACTTATCAGCGCACTGACGCTTGGCTTGGCAGTGTCGATCAGTGCACCTGCCTTGGCACAAGAGTGGCCAACAAAACCCGTTAAATTGCTCGTTGGCTCCTCACCTGGCGGCGGCACTGATGCCATGGCCCGGGCCGTGGCAGACAAGCTCACCCCGATGTGGGGCCAGACCGTTGTGGTCGAAAACAAACCTGGTGCTTCAAACACCCTCGCGGCGGACCTTACCGCCAAATCGACAGACGGCCAAACGATGCTCATGGGTGTCTCGACCGCACAAGCGATTGCGCCACATCTGCTCAAGCTCAACTACAACAATGAAAAAGACCTCGTGCCTGTGGCCTTCACCGGCTCCGTTCCGAATGTACTCGTTGTCGCAGCCAACAGCCCAGTCAATAGCGTGCAAGATCTGGTGAAACTCCTCAAGAGCAAACCCGGTCAACTAAACTTTGCCTCAAGCGGCGCAGGCAGCACACAGCACATTGCGGCCGAACTCTTTAAAGACCTAGCTGGCGTCAATGCTGTTCACGTACCGTACAAGGGTAGCGGCCCGGCCATGATCGACTTGATCGCCGGTCAAGTTCAGTACGCCTTTGAGACGATGTCCTCAGCATTGCCACAGATCCGTGCAGGCAAACTCAAAGCACTTGGCGTCGCAAGCGATGCACGCAATCCTCAGCTGCCCGACACGCCAACGATGAAAGAAGCCGGCGTGCCTTTGGTGATGAGCGCATGGTATGGCGTCTATATGCCTGCTAAAACACCGCAATCAGTGATCAGCAAAGTCAATGCGGACGTAAACAAGACGCTGAGCATGCCTGACACAGTCAAGCGCCTGGAAACAATCGGCGCGACGATTCAACCCATGTCACAAGCTCAGTTCAAGGCGTTTCACGATGCTGAAAACAAGCGTTACGCTGACGTGATTAAAAAGAACAACATTCAAGTTAATTAATTCAAAAGTTGCACAGGAAGTGTATTTATGAAGATCAAAGCCGTCCGTGCCCGCGTGTTTGAATGGAAGGGAAAAACCGTTCCGCCTCAGGGTAATTTTTGCTCAAACGCCATGGACTTGGTGTACTCAAAAAATGAAACTATGAGTACGTTCCGCTTCCATTCATGGACGGTCGTCGAAATCGAGACTGACAACGGGATTGTCGGTCTCGGTAACGTCGCGCTCGCACCCAAAATCGCCAAAGCCATCATCGACGAATATCTCGCCGCCATGGTGATCGGCGAAGATCCTTGGGATTACGAATACCTATGGCAAAAAATGTATCGCGGCACGCATGCTTGGGGTCGCAAAGGCGTGGCCATGGCTGCGATTTCTGCCATCGACCTGGCGATTTGGGACATTCTTGGAAAGAGCGTCAACAAGCCTGTCTTTAAATTACTCGGTGGTCGAACCAAAGAGAAAATTCCCTGCTATTACTCCAAACTCTATCGTACTGACTTGAATGAAATGCAAAAGGAGGCACAGACGTTTCTCGATCAAGGATTCAAGGCCTTCAAAATGCGTTTTGGCTATGGTCCCGCACACTTGCAGCAAGGAGTAGTCGAAAACCTCAAATCTGTCGCCGCTGTTCGTGAAGTGATCGGTGAAGATACTGACCTCATGCTCGAATGCTATATGGGCTGGAATCTTGAGTACGCGAAACGCATCCTCCCCAAGCTGGAAAAATATGCGCCACGCTGGCTCGAAGAACCCGTCATCGCTGATGACATCGATGGCTATGCCGAGCTCAATCAGCTCACTAGCATTCCGATCTCTGGCGGGGAACATGAGTTTTCTTTGTACGGATTCAAACAACTGCTCGACCGAAAAGCCGTCTCCGTGGTTCAGTACGACACCAACCGCGTCGGGGGCATCACGGCCGCCCACAAAATCAACGCACTCTGCGAAGCCTACAGCGTCCCGGTGATTCCTCACGCAGGACAAATGCACAATTACCATTTGACGATGAGCACCCTCGCTTCTCCCATGAGTGAGTACTTCCCGATGTTCGATGTTGAAGTCGGTAATGAATTGTTCTATTACATCTTTGATGGTGAGCCTGTTGCCAAAGATGGTTTTATCCAACTTGACGACAACACTCCTGGACTCGGACTCACACTCAAAACCGAGTTCCTGAAAGACTTCAACATCATCGAGTAAATCATGGCCGCACATCCCAGATATCAAGGCGTATTTCCTGTCGTCCCGACCATCTTCAAAGAATCTGGAGAACTGGACCTCCCCAGTCAAAAACGCTGTGTCGACTTCATGATTGACGCGGGCTCCCAAGGTTTGTGCATCCTGGCAAACTTCTCTGAACAGTTTTCTATCTCTGATGACGAAAGAGATCTGCTGACCCGAGAAATCCTAGAACATGTCGCCGGACGCGTACCCGTCATCGTCACGACGACACATTACGGATCACTGATTTGCGCGCAACGCAGTCGACGTGCGCAAGACTTGGGCGCCTCGATGGTGATGATCATGCCGCCGTATCATGGCGCGACTATCCGTGTACCTGAGCCAAACATATACGATTTTTTTACGAAAGTCTCAGATGCGATTGACATCCCCATCATGATTCAGGATGCGCCTGTCAGCGGCACCACGTTGTCTGCTGCATTTCTGGCAAAGATGGCGACCGAAATCGCCAATGTCTCTTATTTCAAAATCGAGACTGCAGGTGCAGCCAGCAAACTGCGCGAACTGCTCAAGCTCGGTGGTGATGCGATCGAAGGCCCCTGGGATGGTGAAGAAGCAATCACTTTGCTGCCCGATCTCGAAGCAGGCTGCACGGGAGCCATGACAGGTGGCGGCTACCCAGACGGCATCCGTCAAATCATGGATCCATGGTTCGCGGGCAATCGTGCACAGGCGGTTGATGCCTACACGCGCTGGCTACCATTGATTAATTATGAAAATCGTCAGGGTGGTATTTTATCTGCCAAGGCCCTCATGAAAGCAGGCGGGATCATCGACTCTGATGTTTCGCGACACCCGTTTCCTGCCATGCATTCAGAGGTACGCAGCGGACTAATCGAAACCGCCAAACGGCTCGATCCACTGGTGTTTCGCTGGGGCAAGTAAGTCACTGCGGCCATCAACCAGGCTAAGCTTCTCAACATCCCAGCAGAAGCTTAGTCATCCGGATGAAGCATCGTTAAAAACGCTCTGGTCGCAGGAGAGCAAGGTCGATCGCGCTTAATTAAGCTGCCATAAGGCTCCAGCTTGTTCTTGATCCGATAGCCCAGCACTTTGATACGACCACTGTCCGAAAATATATCAGCCACCGACTCCGGGATCACCGCGATCATATCTGTACGTGTGACAATATCAGCGGTCGTCAGGATCGAAGACGTCTCAATCAGATTAGCGGGTAACACCAAGTGTTGATCGCGAAACTCACGCTCAATCACTGTGCGCATCGGACTGCCAGGTCCCTGAAGAATCCAGGGATACTTGTGTAGCGCATCGAGCGTAACTTTCGATTTCCCGGCCAAAGGATGATTGGCCGCCCCCACTATAGACAAGGCTTCGTTGGCGATGGGTCTGAACAGATAATCATCCTGTTTAACGCTCACAATGCGACCAATCACTAAGTCCAAGTCCCCTTGATTGAGGGCCTCGATCAACACATCACTAGTACCCGTCGAGATATTGATCGATAACATTGGAAAAGATTTGCGCATCGCAATCAGGGCATCCGTCAAGATCGCGGGTGACGCAGCCATAATGCTACCCACCGAAAGCGAACCATGAATACCGGTATGCATGGCATCCAGTTCGCGCGCCAGAGACTCCAGACTCCCTCTCATCCCCTGAAAAAATCCGAGCACCGTCTTGCCCGCGAGATTAAGTGTCAGCGTTCTACCCGTTCGATCAAAAATCTTGGTCCCAAGCGCATCCTCTAGCTCGTGCAGCATTTTGGTCGCCGCGGGCTGAGTCATCCCCATCACTTGGGCTGCCGCACGCAAGGTTCGGTGCTCTTGAATGCTCAACAAGAGCAACACTTGCCGCATGCGCAAGCGATTTAATAAGGTGTGAGAATAGAGAGCCACTGAACGAATCTCATTTAGAATGATAACTTTTAGATATCAATTAATCATGAAGTTTCATTTTACTGGAATTAATTTGCTCCCTAGAATGTAGTGAGAAATATATAACAACCCCGCGACCGCAGCTCTTTGCGCGATGGCGCCACTGACTCAAAAGAAACGCTCATGCAAAACGCCCTTCCCGTTGTCGTCCTGACACTTGGCGATCCAGCCGGCATCGGTCCCGAGCTCATCTCGCGCCTGCTTGCGCAGCATCCAGTCTGCACATTAGCCAACGTCGTAATTGCGGGTGACCCCTGGTTATGGGAACAGGGCCAACAGATCGCCAAGGTTCGCGTGCCAACAACGAGCGTCGATTCTTTTGAGGCCGTGCGTCAGCGCACCGATCAACAGTTGCCCGCCTTTTTATCGATCCAATCGATCAATTCACGCGATGTCACCATCGGTCAGGTCAGTGCATTAAACGGTCAGTCTGTTTTAAAGATCTTGGATGCATGCATGGATGCCACACTGGCAGGACATGTTGATGCGATCTGTTTTGCCCCTCTAAATAAGCAAGCCATGAAAATGGGTGGCATGAAGCATGAGGATGAGTTGCATCACTTTGCTGAGCACTTGGGTGTGACAGGTTATTTCTGTGAGTTCAATACATTAGGTAACCTTTGGACCTCACGCATCTCCTCACACGTTCCACTGAAGGACGTTGCACAGTACCTCAGTAAAGAACGTATCGAGCAAGCCTCTGAGCTCATCTACAAGGCACTGCTTGCCAGTGGCTTTGAAACACCCAAAATCGCCATCGCAGCATTTAACCCACACGGTGGCGATGGCGGCTCCTGCGGTCGCGAAGAAATCGACATCATCGCGCCTGCCGTCGCCGCACTTCAAGCGAAAAACTGGGCGACCGACACACCTTTTCACGGTCCCTTTCCCGCTGATACGATCTTCTTAAAGGCGCAAGCTGGCGAATATCAGGCGATCGTCACCATGTATCACGATCAAGGACAAATCGCGATCAAGCTGCTCGGCTTTTCACGAGGTGTCACAGTACAAGGCGGCCTACCGATCCCGATCACCACCCCCGCACACGGTACCGCCTACGATATCGCTGGCAAAGGTCAAGCCAGCGTTGAAGCCACTTGGCAGGCCTTTCAAATCGCAGCACGCATGGGCAAAGCCTGGCGATAATGATTGATTGGCAAATTGTGATTGCGATGGCGATGTTTGCCTTCGCCTCGTCGATCACCCCAGGTCCAAACAACATGATGTTGCTCAGCTCTGGTGTGAATTTCGGCTTTAAGCAGACCATCCCCCACATGCTGGGTATTTCATCAGGTCATCTGGTGATGTTGCTCGCGATTGGTGCAGGCCTAGATCAGCTTTTCCAAGCCTTTCCACTTGGTTACCAAATCATGAAGGTGGTTGGCTTTTGCTATCTGCTTTATCTGGCCTGGAGGATCGCCATTAGCCAGACCCCACTCAAGCGGGGCGAAACGAAAGGCCATCCCTTAGGGTTTATTGGAGCGGCTTTATTTCAATGGGTGAACCCAAAAGCGCTGCTGATGGCGATCACTTATTTCAGCAACTACATGCCGATCGATGCCTCAAACACGTTTATCTTTTCAACGTGCTTGATGTTTACCGCCATCAATCTACCTTGCTTGAGCCTATGGGTATTGTTGGGTACCCAACTCGAACGCGTCCTGTCCAAACCACGTCAACGTCAAATTTTTAACGTCGTCATGGCGCTTTTACTGATTTTATCGATGGTGCCTGTGCTGTTGCTGTGAGGAACTGATTAACGCGCCCCGACACGCTCGCGTAACGCCACAAACAGCCTAATCAAAATCAACGTCTCTGGAACCCCGGAGATATACGCATCGTAGTAATCAAAACTGGACTCCGCATACATCGGATCAAAACCAGAGAGCCCATCAAGATAGGCATATACCTGCCAGGCAATCAAGGGCAAGAGCCAAAGCGTACGACCTTTATCCACCGCTTGATTTTTAATCAGCCAATACGCAAGCCCTAAAAACGCCACCATAAAGAGCGTAAAAATACCCATCGGAATGCTCAGAAAGCCACCACTTTCCTCCAGAAAGGTAGACGCGGAGCTCGTCAGAAAATAGGCGCCGATGTTGAAAAAAGAGACATAAAAATACATTTTCCAGAGCTCGTCTGGATTGTCGAACGCCTTGAGCCGGACCGGCGTGACTGCTGCGGGCTGTGCTGATTGTGCGGAAGGTTCAACAGACGGCGAGGGTGCCACTGAAGCCACAGGCGCGACAGGCTCGGCGACGGGCGCCACGACCAGCGCGTGACCACAGGCGCTACAGAAACGTGCATCAGCCGGATTTTTAGTGCCACAGGCGGTGCAAAAAGACATCACTGACCTCTACTTTCAATCAATCAACAAACCACACTTTAAAGCATCCCAAGCACGATCCCCAGCCTGCTTAAGGACGATGCCATTTTTCTTGGAAATTTGTCACTATCTTTGCCTATACTGTCGCCTGCCTAAAAACCTCAGCAAAAGAGACCGCCATGCAGCAAAAACATCAATTGTTCATCAATAACGAGTGGGTCGATCCACTGACCGGCCAATGGTTTGAATCACTTGATCCTTTTTCAGGCGAAGCCTGGGCACTCGTTCCGCGCGCCGGTAAAGCCGACGTGGATCGCGCCGTCAAGGCCGCCTCCGACGCCATGTCTGGCCCCTGGGGCAAAATGTCCGCCAGCGACCGCGGCATGCTGATGTTCAAACTCGGCGCCTTGATTGAAAAGCATGCCGATGCGCTGACCGAGGCCGAAAGCCGCGACAACGGCAAACTGCGCAGCGAAGTCGGCGGTCAGGTTCGCTACGTCGCCAAGTATTTCTACTATTACGGTGGCCTGTGCGACAAAATCCAGGGTGCCGTGGTTCCCATGGACAAGCCCAAGGTGTTTAACTACATCCGCTACGAGCCTATCGGCGTGGTCGGCACCATTACCCCCTGGAACTCCTCGCTGCTGCTGACCGCCTGGAAACTCGGCCCTGCCTTGTGCGCGGGCAACACCATTGTCGCCAAGCCCTCCGAGCACACCTCCGTCTCCTTGTTCCTGCTGGCCGACCTGTTCCGCGAAGCAGGTTTTCCACCTGGTGTGTTTAACGTCATCACTGGCTTTGGCAACGAAGTCGGCGAGCCACTGGTCGTGCACCCAGACGTCGCCCGCATCGCCTTTACTGGAGGTGACGAAGGCGGACGCAAGGTCAACATGCTCGCGGCCCAGCACTTCAAACGCGTCTCCCTTGAGCTCGGTGGCAAGTCCCCTAACATCGTGTTTGACGACGCCGACCTGACTCGCGCCGCCAACGGCATCATCACCGGCATTTTTTCTGCGGGCGGCCAAACCTGCATGGCAGGTTCACGCCTGTTGCTACAGGAAAACATCCATGACGAAATGATCGAGCGTTTGATCGCGATCGCCAGCAAGGCCAAACTCGGTGACCCCGCGCGCACCGACATCCAGATGGGCCCTGTCGCGACAAAGCCGCAGTACGACAAGGTGGTGAGCTATATCAACATCGCCAAAGCTGAAGGCGCACGCTGCGTGTTTGGAGGCAATGCACCCAAAGGGCCCGAGTACGGTTGTGGTCAATTTGTTGAGCCGACGATTTTTGTCGATGTCACCAACGACATGCGTATCGCCCAAGAAGAAGTCTTTGGACCCGTGCTGTCAGTGATCAAGTTCAAGGACGAAGAGGACGCCGTTCGCATCGCCAACGACATCCGCTTTGGACTCGCCGCAGGCATCTGGACCAAGAGTCTGCATCGCGCCCTGATGATGTCCGAGCGCGTCAAAGCCGGCACCGTGTGGGTCAACAACTACCGTTCGACGAGCTACACCACGCCTTTCGGTGGTTACAAGGATAGCGGGATGGGTCGCGAAGGCGGTATTGAGGCGGTTAAAGAGTACCTCGAGACCAAGAGCGTCTGGATGTCGAGTGATCT
>JAOATE010000009.1:0-18260 GCA_030158305.1 Burkholderiaceae bacterium | reverse complement strand
TGCAAGCCGTTCATGACGTTGGCCAGGCCCACGCCACGTGTGTTGTGGAAATGCAGTGCAATTTCCATCTCTGGATATTTGTTACGCACGGCATCGACCACGCGCGTCACCACAGGAGGTGTCGCCATGCCGGTTGTATCGCCGAACGTAATATTGCGAATACCATGCGCATCATAAGAGCCGACAATTTTCAAAATATTGTCGAGGGATACCTCGCCCTCAAAGGGACAGCCAAACGCCGTCGCCACCGCACCGCGGAGCTTGATATCCCACTGACGCGCGATCGGCACCACCTCGGCAAAATCCGCAATCGCCTGATCGATCGACTTGTTCAAGTTGGTCTTGCAATGGCTTTCGCTCGCTGAAATAAAGCCCACCATCATGTCGGCCTTGGCGGCCGCTGCGCGCTCAGCACCGCGTGCATTGGGCACCAGCACAGCGAGACGAACATTTGGATTGCGATGCACTTGGGCCAATACTTCTGCCGCATCGGCCAACTGAGGGAGCGCACGGGGCGAGACAAACGATGTCGCCTCAATGCTGCGCACACCTGCATCGATCAGGCCGTTAATCGTCGCGACCTTGTTGGCCGTCGCGATAAACTCTGGCTCTGCTTGGAAACCGTCACGCGTGCCGACTTCAGTGACCGTCACAAAATTTTTAGATTGCGTTGACATGGTGAGTCTCTTAATTAAATTGATTTTGAATAATGAGTGAAATATTACACAATCCGACGCGACTTCAGAGAGGCAATCGCCTCCTGACTTAAGCCGAGCTCGCTCAATACCGCTTCGTTATCCACACCTAAATCAGGCGGTGGACGATGAATCAGGCAAGGCTCATCAGAAAACTTGATCGGAAAACCCAACACATCCAGCCTACCGTGTTGGGGATGCTCAATCGTCAAACGCATTTGCTGATGTTGCGTCTGCGGATCATCAAATACCTCACCGATATTGAGCACACGACCGCAAGGGATACCTGCTTCATTGAGCTTTGCAATCCAATGCGCGATCGGTTTTTGACGGACCTTTTCATTCAGCGCTGCATTAATCGCTTCACGATTAGCAAAACGCAAAGAATTATTCGCAAACTCAGGACGCTCTCGCAGATGCTCAAGTTCGAGTGCAGCCAAGAGTTTGAAATAAAACGTATCGTTACTCGGCGCGATCGCAACCTGGCCGTCAGAGGCCTCAAACAAGCCGTAGGGCGAAGCCAGCGCATGATCGTTGCCAGTGCGCAAAGGCAATTTCCCCGTTGCAAAATAATTTGTCGCCAAAAATGCCAGCATGCTTGTCAGACCATCGGTCAACGAGGTCGTGACCTCCTCGCCCTGACCTGTCCGCGCACGCCGGACTAATGCCGCCAAAATGCCCATGGCCGCATACGAGCCTGCGATCAGATCCGAAATCGGCGGTGCAGCCCGCATCGGGGGCTGGTTGGCTGCACCATTCACGCTCATAAAGCCACTCATGGCTTGAGCGATAAAATCAAAAGAGGGTCGATCCGCATACGGACCATCCAGGCCAAACCCTGTGACGTTGCAACTCACCAAGTCCGGCTTGATCAGAGAAAGCGCCTCTCGGCCAAACCCCATCTTGTCCATGATGCCTGGACGATAGTTGTTCACCACCACATCTGCGGTCTTGAGCAACTCACGCAAAATGTCCTTGCCCTCAGACGTACGCAAATCAAGTGTGATCGAACGTTTGTTGCGGTTAAAGGAGGCAAAGTAGTAGGAGTACCCGTTGGGCGCCTCACCCTGCTGACGCACTGGATCGCCACCCTTGGGATCCTCGATCTTGATGACCTCCGCCCCCATGTCGGCCAGAAACATCGTACAAAACGGACCAGACAAAATCCGCGTGAGGTCTACGACCCGAATACCTTGAAGCTGCATGGTGTGCGTGACGCCTTTGTTATCGTTTAAAGCATTACCGCTTTAAATCTCGATAAAAATTTTCATGAGTACCTAACAATAGTAGATATCTTGTCTTTGGATCAAACTCATACGCCAAAAGAATCTCTTGATGCTGGCTTTTGAATTTGTATACGTAGACACCACTTAAGTCACCACGTTTTTGAGTACCGACTTGAGGGTCTTTGATTATCTTTTCAATTCCAGCGTCAACATCGATCTTTTGATTTTTATGGAGTTTTTTATAGCTTCTAGCAAATATCGAAGATTGAAATACTTCTACTGTCCAACCCGGCATCAGTCATTTCCTTTCGGAATGAAAGGTGTTGCGAGGGATCTGCCCTCAGCCCGCGCTATTAATAAATCTCGAACAAAATCAATTGGTAAATCTGGATTATCTAAAGCAGCTTTCCCAACTAGCGCCCAAAACTCAAGTTGGCCAGCAATAGTACGATGCTCAGCATGAGCGTGAGCTTTCGCTTGCTCATAAAGGTAATCATCAATGCGTACCGGCATTCCCATGACATCCTCTCTTAAAACCACAATGAATTACTACAATTGTAGCAAAAAAGAAGTGAATGTTCGTTAAGACGCCTACACAGCCGCACTCAAGCTCGCTGCGTGCGCCTGCTCGTCAGCGTGATACGAGGACCGCACCATTGCGCCGACCGCAGCGTGATGAAAACCCATCGCATACGCTTCGCGCTCAAACATCTTGAACGTGTCAGGATGCACATAACGCAACACAGGCAAGTGATGCTCTGAGGGCTGCAAGTACTGACCGATGGTCAGCATCTCGACATCGTGGGCGCGCATGTCGCGCATGACCTGAAGGATTTCCTCATCGGTCTCGCCAAGACCTAGCATCAGACCAGACTTGGTTGGTGTGTTGGGGTGACGCTTTTTAAATTCCTGCAGCAGCTTGAGCGAATGCATGTAGTCCGAACCGGGACGGGCTTGCTTGTACAAACGCGGCACCGTTTCCAGGTTGTGGTTCATCACATCAGGTGGACCACCATCCAAAATCTCTAACGCGCGATCCAGGCGACCACGGAAGTCAGGCACCAGAACCTCGATGCGGGTCTCAGGCGATAGCTCGCGGACCTTTTGAATGCACTCTACAAAATGCCCTGCACCACCGTCGCGCAAATCATCACGATCGACCGAGGTGATGACCACATAGGTGAGCTTGAGTGCGGCAATCGTACGCGCGAGATTGACGGGCTCGTCAACGTCCAAAGGATCGGGACGACCGTGACCCACATCGCAGAAAGGGCAGCGGCGGGTGCACTTGTCACCCATGATCATAAAAGTCGCCGTGCCCTTGCCGAAGCACTCGCCGATGTTGGGGCAAGAGGCTTCTTCACACACGGTGTGTAGATTGTGCTCGCGCAAGATACGCTTGATGTCATAAAACCTGGAGCCTGCTGGCGCCGCTTTGACACGGATCCAGTCCGGTTTTTTCAGGCGCTCGGCTGCGACGACCTTGATCGGAATCCGCGAGGTCTTGGCCTGCGATTTCTGCTTTTGGGTGGCGTCATAGGGAGCTGCGGTTGGCGTCGCGGCGACCGAGGTTTGTTCAGGTTGTGTGGACATGATGTACGTGGACGTTTGTGCGCCCAGCCGTTCAGTATTGGTGATTCGTCATTTTACTCGCAGGACAGTGACAAACCGCAGTACCTTGTAATTTGTTGGGACAATGTTTGCGCAACATCATCCCAGCCCGCGCTGACCCCATATTGGGCCATGCATACAGTCTGCAAACCCGCATAGCCACAGGGGTTAATGCCATCAAAGGGGGTCAGATCCATATCCACATTGAGCGCCATGCCATGGTAGGTACAGCCGTTGCGAACCTTGATGCCCAAAGCGGCGATTTTGGCGAGCTCGGCTGGGGCGGAGCCTGCCGAAGTGGCTTGTGTCATGCGTAAAGGAACATACACGCCAGGTGCGCCCTCCTTGCGGCAAGCATCCTCAATGCCATAGATCCTGAGCGTTTCAATCGTTGCGTCTTCGATCTGATGCACCATGGCCTTGATATAGCGACCAGAGCGCTTGAGATCTGCGAGGATATACGCCATCACTTGGCCGGGACCGTGATAGGTGACCTGACCGCCGCGATCGGTTTGGACAACAGGGATTTTGCCTGGATTGAGCAAATGCTCGGGCTTGCTAGCCTGACCGAGGGTGTAGACAGGCTCATGTTCAACGAGCCAGAGCTCATCTGGCGTCTCAGCCGTGCGGGCTTCGGTAAAGGCCTGCATGGCACGCCAAACAGGCTCGTAAGGCGTCGGACGCGGCCACATGCGGCTCAAGACTTGGCGCTCACATTTAGCTCAATACACTGTGCTAATCACAGCACGATCGACACCATAGGGTGTCCATGCAAGGCTTTATACAAGTTATCGAGTTGCTCGCGCGAGGTCGCATTCACCGTAAAGGTCAACCCCATGTAGTTGCCGGCCTTGCTTGGACGCATCTCGACCGTCGCCGGATCAAAAGCAGGATCAAACTCGAGCACGAGCGCGGTCAAAACCTGAGCGAGCTCAGGATGCTGCTTGCCCATCACTTTAATGGGAAAAGCGCTCGGGTACTCAATCAGCGATTCGTTTTCAGGAATAGTCACTTATTCTGTTACCTAGGTTTTTATGTGCGTCACGCCAACGCCGCGATCCGTGCATCATAAGCTGCACGCAGTTTTTGATAGACTGGACCAGGCTTGCCGGAGCCGACAGGGTTGCCATCCAGTTCCGCGACAGGCAAGACCTCGCGAGTCGCCGACGACATCATTAACTCATCCGCAGACCGAGTTTCCGCCTCAGACACCACACGAAGCTCAAAGGGAATACCGACTTCGGCGCACAGCTCTTCAAACAAACCGTAACGAATACCTTCGAGCACCAGATTATTTTTTAACGGCGCAATCACCTTTCCGTCTTGGACGACCCAAATATTGCACGTCGCGCCTTCGGTCAGGTTGCCATCACGGAACTGAACCACTTCGTCCACACCCGCATCCACTGCAGCTTGCTTGGCGAGCACGTTACCGAGTAGCGAAACCGACTTGATATCACAATGCAGCCAACGTTCGTCGCGGATACTCACCAGACGCACGCCTTTTTCACGCTGAGCGGCTGTCGGTAACGACATTGGAGAAACCATGGCAAACACGGTTGGCGTCACAGCGGGCACGGGATAGCCATGATCGCGCTTGGCGACACCCCGGCTAATCTGAATGTAGACCATGCAAGTATTGTCGGGCGCCTTAGCCACGAGGTCATTGACCAGACCTTCCCACTGCGCCTTTGTCATGGGCTGTTGAATATGAATCTTGGCCAGACTGCGCTCTAGTCGCGCGAGATGTTGAGCCATACGAAACGGTTTGCCGTGATAAATCGGCACGACCTCGTAGACCCCGTCGCCAAAAATAAAACCACGATCGAGCACTGAAATTTTAGCTTCGGATAGTGGCCCGAAAACACCATTCAGATAGACAATCGGATCACCCGACACACCTTGAATCAACATGTTCTGAACCATTTGTAACTATGCTCTCTTTAAAAGAATCATTCAGGCTAGGACTTAGGTTTTCATTCAGGCTTTTTGCGGAACCACAATCTGACCGAATCAACCGTACGACCCACGAAACCAGCGCGCTCGACAGGATCGAGTACCAGTAGCGGACGGGTCAACAACATCTTGTCATCTAGCATCAGTGTCAGCGTACCGACACGCTCATCCTTGGCCAATGGTGCAAGCAATGGGTCTGGACGCTTGGCGATCGGTTTGACCTCACCCGCTTTGCCGCGCGGCACAGTGACCCACAGCGGCTCGGAGACGCCAAGCTTGGTGGAGTCGACCTTGCCCTGCCAGACCTGAGCCTCCACTGCAGCGTGTGTCTGATCAAACAGCTTCACCGTTTCAAAATTCTGGAACGTCCAATTCAGTAACTTGAGGCTTTCCTCAGCGCGCGTCGCCATGCTATCGGAGCCAACCAGCACCGTAATGACTCGACGATCTCCGCGTTTGGCGGTTGCAACCAGGCAATAACCTGCTGCATCAGTGTGTCCTGTTTTCATGCCATCCACCGAAGGATCGGCCCACAACAGACGATTGCGGTTGGACTGCTTGATCTTGTTGTACGTGAACTCACGCATGGCGTAGTACGGAAAATAATCTGGATGATCGTTGATCATCCGACGAGCGATGGTCGCCAAATCACGCACCGTGGTGACATGCTGCGGATCAGGCAGACCCGTCGTGTTCATAAAGACGGTATTGGTCATGCCCATGCGGCGGGCTTCTTCGTTCATGGTCGACACAAACGCAGACTCGCTGCCCGAGACTGCCTCGGCCAAGGCAACCGAGGCATCGTTGCCAGATTGAATAATCACGCCCTTGATGAGCTCATCGACCGTGACGGGCTTGCGAGGCTCGATAAACATCCGTGAACCGCGTGTTTTCCAGGCGATCTGAGAGACGTTGGCCTGTTGATCCAGCGCGATGCGTTTTTCTTTGAGCGCATTGAACGCAACATACGCCGTCATGATTTTAGTCAACGAGGCGGGCTCGATTTTCATGTCGGGATTGGACGACGCGACGACCTGACCACTGGTGACGTCAACTGTGATCCAAGCCTTGGCTGCGAGAGCCGGAACAGGCACAGCAGACAGATCTCCCACCTGGATGGGGGTCAAAGAAGACGGCATCGTCGCCGCCTTAGCGGCATTTGAAGGCGCAGCAGGTGCTGCAGCGGCCGGGGCCTTGTCTGAAGATGATTTTTGCGCCCAAGCTGGACTTAGGCCGGTCGAGACCAAGGCGGCAAGCGCGACCACTGCAGCCATTGCGACCGAGGAAATGCTGCGTCGGGCGGCGCAAAGATGGTGGTTAAGCATAAGAAGGACTCACTGTCATAAACAGCTCTATTATAGGCTTGAGCACTCAGCACAGACTGCGGTTGAAACGATATTTACAAAGCAAACTTAAACTTATAAAGCTTTCAGGCGTGTCTGCACCAATTGGCGTAACACGAGTAATTTTCCGTGAAAGAAATGCCCGGCATCGGGAATCACGACCACAGGCATGCCAATCGGGCGTGCCCACTCCATCACTTCTGAGAGCGGCACGACCTCGTCGTGCTCACCATGGATGACTAACGCGTCCTCAGGCGCCTTGGCTTCGCTATGTCGAAACCGTAGGGCCGCCGAACCCGTCAAAATGACAATCTTAGGCAGGTTTTTTTCTAACTTTTCCCATTGTGCGTATAGTTGAACCCCGATCGAGGTGCCAAAGGAAAATCCTCCCAGCACCCAGGGCTTGGCTGCGAGCTCGGGGTAGCGCACGCGAAACTGCTCGACCAACGCCGCCATGTCTTGAAGCTCACCTTTGCCATGATCAAAACTACCACCCGAGGCACCAATCCCGCGAAAATTAGGCCGCAAGGCCACTAGACCTTGCTGCACACAGGCCCGCGACAACGTCGTCACGACTTTGTTATCGCGCGTGCCACCTTGTGAAGGATTGGGATGCAAAATGAGTGCCCAACCCGTTGGTACGCCCTCGGGCCAATCGATTGCGCAATCAATGATGCCAGCCAGGCCATCAAAACTCGTGTTTTCTGTGTGAGCAGGCATAAATCAATGTTTAAAAATTAAATAAGAAACTTCGCAAGCGCATCAAACTGAATCGCGCGCAAACTTAACGCTTTGTTGTCCCACGCAAACTTGTGAGCCATTGTGCCACTTGTTCAGCCGCCTGGTCGGTGGCCGTGCGCAACGCCAAGGCTCCGCCTGGGGCATCTTGTGTCGCCGCAGGCACGCGAATATTGATCAAACGCTGGCCGACTACCTCAGACCCGCGCATCAACACGGCTTGTAGTGTCAGCTGTGCCTGACTAGAGGCACCATCGATGGAAAACGTTTGTTCAAACCGCTGGAGATTTAAACGCAGTTGCGGCACCTCGCCACCCATGTTTTGCTGCAGCACCGCGCCTTGCAAGGACAGGCGATCCACAATACGTTGCGTCACCAGGCGTGCGGGTGGCGCCACCCAGCGATAGGTTGTATAGCCCTGGGGCTGCCCCTGATCGCCGACCCGCCACACCACCATGGTCTCAGTCAACAGAGAGGAAGAGTTAGCCGGTGGTACGGCAATTGGCGGCATGTCCGGCAAGGCAGTCGCAGTCGCCGCCGCGGGCGCCCCCGCTCCCAAATCAAGCTGTTTCGGTGCCGTTGCACGATCGCCCAGGGCACAAGCCGTCAGCACACTAACAATAGCCGCTGCGACAGCCAACCGAATCGTCGTTACAAAAGTCATCTTCATCATCTTGATATCCTTAGCGCCGTGCCGCGCCAAAACCTGCAAACCCTGGCTCACCGGGCCCCGCCACTGAACGTGGTGGACCAAAAATCAGCGACTGGGGTGACTGTCCGAATTGACGTGCTGTTTGAGTGAGCGCTTGCGACGCATCGATCGCGCTGAGCGACAACATCGATACGTCTGGCAGCGTTGACACCCGCAGTTGTGCGACCGCTTCGCGGATGTCCTTGAGGCTGTGCGTCAACTGAACCATTGCGCCACCAGGCGCATTAAAGCCATCAAGCGTTTTCTGTGCAGAGATCGTCAGCTTACGAAAATCGACCATCGCCTCATCGACACGTTTGCCTGTGACCGTCAGCCCATCAATGAGCGCCGGCACCTTGGCAAGTCCTGGCTCAAGCAGCACCACTGAGCGCTTGAGCTGATCGGACAACGACGCCACGTTGTGCAACGTCGCACTCAAGGCTTCGATGTTTTCATCGCTGGCGATTTTTTGAATATGCACCAGCAAACCTTCGACCGCGGGTGCCATCGCTGAAGCCTGGGCGATCAAACGATCTAAAAAGTTAGGCCGGATCGGGATTTGCTGCATCTTGGTAGCCGAAGACACCAGACGCGTCGTCGAGGTTCCGTCATCACGTAGCTCAACGTTTGAAATTCCCGTCACACCCGCGATCACAATCTCTGCCCAGGTCGCCTCTGTGATCGGCGTTTTCGGATCAATACCAATCAAAATCAGCACCTTGCCAGGCTTTTCAGGCACAAAACGCAGAGACTCTACGCTTCCAACCGGTACGCCCTGATAGCGAACCTGCGATTGCACGGTCAAGCCAGTAACTGGCGAGGTGGCAATCAGTTCGTAAGGTATGCGCGGCAGATTTTGTTTGCTGACCCAAACGGCCGTAATCGCGGCCGCAAGCACCAGCAGCAGCGTAAATAGTCCCGCCAAGAGGGCATGACTACGGTTTTCCATGATTCGTTTCCTTAGGATTGTTCACGCCAAACGCACGCACCGCGCGTTCGCCATGGAAGAACGCGTCGAGGAAAGGATGTTTGACTTTCATTACCTCCTCCAGCGTGCCTTCGACTAACACTTTCTTTTCCGCCAACACCGCCACACGCGTGGACAATGCGGCAATCGTATCGAGATCATGCGTCACCATCACGACCGTAAATCCCAGCTCACGGTGCAAGGCTCGTATCAATTCGACAAACTCATCCGAGCGCTGTGGATCGAGACCGGCCGTCGGCTCATCGAGAAACAGCAGCTCAGGATCGAGCGCCAGAGCGCGCGCCAAGGCCACACGTTTAATCATGCCCCCCGATAAATCCGAAGGCATCAACGCCGCGTCGCGCGCTGTCATGCCCATCCAGCTCAGCCGCATCAATACGACCTCGCGGATCAAGTCCTCTGGCAAATGATGCATCTCACGCAAAGGCAGCGCGATATTGTCAAACACAGGCAAAGCAGAAAACAGCGCCCCAGCTTGAAACAACATTCCCCAACGGTGTGTCAGCGCCACGCGTTCCGCACCAACATAGTCGTGCACCGGCCGACCAAACACACTCACCACTCCCGCCTTTGGACGATCCAAACCCAAGATCTGTCGCAATAAGGTCGTCTTGCCCGAGCCCGAGCCACCCACTAGGGCAAGAATTTCCTTCGGGTAAATATTTAAATTTAAATCCTGATGTACGACATGCGTCCCAAAGGCCGTGGTGAGATTGTCCACCTCAATAATGGGCGACACCGTGATATCCGTCACTTCAGGATTCGCAATGTTGGGATCGACCACGGGTGCGTCCATGCTCAAATCCTCATCTCATTAAAGAGAATGGCATACAGGGCATCAATCAAAATCACACCCGTAATGGCCGTCACCACCGAGGCTGTCGTGCCGCGTCCCAAGCTCTCCGTATTCGGCTCGATCCGCAAGCCAAAATGGCAGGCAATCAACGCAATCCAGGCACCAAAGGTCACGCCTTTGATCAAACTGATCTTATAGTTGGTCAAGCCCACTGCATCTGGCAGCTCGCTAAAGAACCATTGAATCGATAAACCAAGCTGCCATTTTGCGGCCAACATCCCGCCCAGCAAAGCAACCGCATCAGTCCACAAGACCAGTAACGGCATCGCAATCGCCAGCGCAATCACACGCGGCAAAATCAGGCGTTGGCCGTGAGAAATCCCCATCACTTGCATCGCATCGAGCTCTTGCGTCACGCGCATCACACCAATCTGCGCCGTAATGGAGGAGCCGGACCGTCCTGCCACCAAAATCGCAGCCAGTACGGGGCCCAACTCGCGCACCGTGGCGATCCCCAGCAGCTTGACGATGAACTGACCTGCACCAAACACAGCCAGTTGTTGTGCCGACAGATAGGACAACACGACGCCAATTAAAAACCCGACCAATGCAGTAATACCCAGCGCCTGTGTACCCACACGATAGACCTGCGCAGAAATCTCTCGCCAAGGTCCGCGCAGCGGGTGGCGCAACAGCTTGGCAAAATCCAGCACAAAGCCGCCAAGCAAGAGCAACAACTTGCGACCATGCTCTGCGATGACGAACAATCCAGCCCCAATGGCGAGTACCCACGCCAACCAATCGGTTGGAGGAGCGGGAGGAACTTTTTCTAAGGGATGTTCGGCCAAAATATCAAAAAGAGCCTGCTGACCTGGTGTCAGTTCCGTACCGGCGGGGATCTTTTGTTTCCACTGCGTCCAGAGTAGCTGCGCGCCTACGGCATCTAGCAAACCAATCTCAGAAAGATCCCAGGCCGTTGCAGCCTGAGCCGCCGAGAGAGATTTTCTGCGCCGACCAACCTCGCCTTTGACTGCCAAGGCCTGCACATTCCAGTCCCCCGTCAACACACAACGCCCGCCATCCATCTTCACGAGCGAAGCGCTGGACAAGCTACCGGTTGCCGCACTTTTAGCCGCGCGAGCTGCAGGTGTGGACATCTGGGTTGATGCGGTTGGAGGTGTTAATGCCATTAAGCCCTTGAATCTGTCAAAAAATGCGACTTTCATTTAGACTGATTCCCACCATCATAATTCACCCCGTAAAATCAGGTGATGCGCATTTCCCCCCACGACCACCCAAACCACCATTTTCCAAGCCCCGAGGACTTTCTGGGGAGACTGACCGAGGCCCTGCCGAGCTTTGGTGTAATCGATTGGGTCAGCAGCACCGGCTCGACCAATGCCGATCTGTCCTTACGTGCGCAACTGATTCGAGCGCAACAACCCACACCCCCTCGCCCTTGGCTCCTGGGCGCGCACCTGCAAACTGCCGGCAAAGGCCGTGCCGGTCGCCCTTGGGCCAACGAAGCAGGCTCCACACTGATGTTTTCCTGCGCTTTTGCGACAGACATTCCCTTGGCACAGCTGCCTGGCATTGCGCCCGCGCTCGGTGTGTCGACCTGCCTCGCGCTGCGATCCTTATTTGCGATACAGGGTAATCAGACTGACATCGCGCCCCTTAACCTGAAGTGGCCCAACGATTTGCAGTGGCATGGTGCCAAACTCGCCGGACTGTTGATTGAAACCGCCCCCTCCTCCACCGTGGTCGTGGGCATGGGACTCAATCTGCGCGGCGCGGCGGCGCTGAGCGCGCAACTCGGTCGAGAGATTGCGGATCTGGGTCAGATCGAACAAGCATGCAAGCGCCCCCTTCACCCTGCGCAACTGGTCGCCCACATTGCCCAGACGTGGCAACAGGCCCTGCAAGACTATGCAACAAACGGTTACATCGGCTTTACACATTCCTTTGATATAGTCGACGCACTAGCCGGACAATCCGTGCAAGTGATGGACCAGGGCAAGATCCTCCTTCAAGGCATCGCTCAAGGGACCGATTCGCTGGGTCGCCTGCGCGTGATGACAGAAACAGGCTTAGTACCCGTGCTGGTCGGCGATGTGTCGATTCGCCCCGCACACCCATTTAAAGGGACACCATGATCGTTTTGCTGGACGTTGGCAACAGTCGCCTCAAACTCGGTTGGTATCACCCAAGCCTTGGGCGTGAGGCCGCTGTCCATGCGATCGCACTCAATCCCTTGGCGCAGCTTCCAGAGCGCTTGCGCAAGTGGATGGCCAGCTTGCCAGTGCAGCCGCGCGCGGCAATGGGGGTCAATGTCGCAGGGAGCGTGGTAGCAGAGATGCTGGTCGAGGTCTTCCGAGCCGCCAGCTGTCAGCTGAGCTGGAACCCACCCTCAGCCATACAGCTAGACGTTCAAAACGGTTACGACAAGCCAGAACAGCTTGGGGCCGATCGCTGGGCGGCACTCCTCGGTGTCGCCGGTCATTTTCCTAAAGCGCACCCCCCTTTAGTGTTGGCGACCTTTGGCACTGCGACGACGATCGACACCCTCAGTCCGGAAAAACGTTTTGAAGGCGGCCTGATCCTGCCCGGTCCGGCGCTGATGCGACAGTCGCTGGCCCAAGGCACCGCTAACCTCCCCTTGGCGAGTGGTGTGAGCTCGGACTATCCCACTCACACCTTGCAAGCCATCGCCACAGGCGTGGTGGCAGCGCAAACCGGTGCCGTCTGGCGGCAATGCGAAATCACTCGCCAACGCTTTGGTGTCGCACCCACACTGTGTGTCAGCGGCGGCGGTTGGCCCGAAGTTGAAAAAGAAGTTCGCCGCATGTTGTCACCGCTCGACATCAAATTTATCGCACACCCCGTGCTGGACGGACTGGCGAGGGTGTTACAGAGCGCTCAAGTTTGACTCCACTGCTTCCGCCTATTACAGTGCGCCCATAAGGGGTTCCCGCATGAGAGCGATTTTTATTATTTTGATGTTGATTAACCTTGGTGTCTTTGGTGTTGGCCAAGGCTGGTTTGGCACGCCTCGCGCGGAGGCCGGCCGCACTGCGACCAATCGACTGCCTGTCCCGCTTAACGCAGACGCTGCAAAGCTTGGTCCCGTGCAATTTCAAAGTCGTTGAGATGTTGCACAATACGCGCCGTCGCGCCCGTATGCAGTCCTACCCACTCCCGACCTAAACGACCACGCTCGCTGAGCGCCTCGGGCTCCTTGAGCCAATTGAGCGCTGTGGCCACTGCACGCAAAGCAGGATCCACGAGCTCCGAGCGTTGAATCTGGATCGCCGCACCGGCCGCGACCGCGCCCTGTACCGCATCCGCAAAATTACGCGCAAAAGGTCCCACGATCACAGGCGTACCCATGGCACACGCTTCGATCAAATTTTGTCCGCCGTGTGGCGCAAAACTACCCGCCACAATCGCCACATCACTGGCCGCGTAAAAGAACGGCATCTCACCCAAGGTATCACCCAGCACGACCCGGACATCCGACAACTCGCGATCCGCATGCGTGTTGTGACGAATATCCGACCACCGCACAAAGCGTATGCCCGACTGTTCTAACAGAGAGGCAGCCTCGTCGAAACGCTGGGGGTGACGCGGGATCAAGAAAAACAGAGGGGGTGGTGACGCAGGAAGGGGGTATGGTGCAGGCGCAGGAGACGTGACAGAAACGGCAGCAGCGGGCTCCGCTTGCGCAACGGGCATCGGCGTCAAGATCGGATCAAAATGCACTGCGTGCGCAGACAAGTCCTCAGGCATCAACTCAGGATGTGTCAACTGATGCTTGATCGCCGACACAAACATCGCGTCTTCACCCTCTCGGGTGCTGGCAATCGAAATCACGGGACGTGTCAGGCGTTCACGCCAGGCTCGCCCCGCATCGACTGCCACAATCGGCAACACCACATCAAACTTTAAATTTCCAACAATCTGTACGTTCGTCGCACCGACCTCAAACAACCTGCGTGCATCATCTTCGGTTTGCGCGAGCACCAAGTCGATACTGGCATACGTATCGCGCATCAAGCTTAAGAACAACTGATCAATGCGCCGCACATGGCCCTGGGCGCGCTCGGAAAACCGCGCACTCGCCAAAATCATCGGCACATCCGCTTCTTGAGCTTGATCCAGCAGATTGGGCCAGACCTCCCGCTCAATCAGAATACCGAGCCTAGGTCGGTAGTGCTTGAAAAACCGGCGCGTCGCACCCGGAAAATCATAGGGCAGCCATTGCTGACGCAACTGACCAGTCGCGATTTCGGCTGCAAATAACTTTGCACCCTCGGCACGCCCTGTCGGGGTCGTGTGCGTCAACAACACGCGATCACCGCGAGACAATAAAGACACAATCAAAGACTGCGCCGCACGCGTCTCGCCTAAGCTGACGGCATGCACCCACACAGGTGCTTCGCCGTCCCAAGGGAGCGCATAGGAACCAAAGCGATCAGCCGAGAAAATCTGCCAAACACCACCCGCGCGCCGAGCACGCCAATACATCCATCCCCAGATCAGGGGGGACAGCAATCTCAAAAGGAGGGTATATGCCTGTTGTGCCATGCCGAGATACTAGCGCAGAGCGTCGTTCAATGCACCTAAAACTGCGTCTCGCGAGGGAGAATTGCCCCGATCACCGAGGCTAGCAGTAAAGCCTGCGCCTATTAAAGGCGTTCTCACCGGTGTCGAAGCTTTGTAGATTCCTATCGTTGGGCGCCCAAGAGCGGCGGAGAGGTGCGTCAATCCGCTATCTAATCCAACCATGACTCTTGCCGCCGCTAAACAACGTGCCGCTTCAGTCAAATCCATACGCGCTAGTACCAACGCGTTCGACCGCCCTGCCACCAAGGCCTCGGCCCGTTGCATTTCCGCCTCATTTCCAGCCAACAACTTCAGTTGCAAACCCTCATCATTTAGACGATCAAACACAGCGTGCCAATCCTCGACCGGCCAGAGCTTGTCGTCGCGACTCGCCGACGGCATGATCACTGCATAGGCATCCTCGTGTGTACGTAATACACGCGCCTCGTCCTCGAACGCTTGCAAACCAAAATCAGGTTCGCCCTCATAGGTGTAACCAAATGTCGCCGCCGCCAACTCTCGCTGACGCGTCACCGCGGGTTGCCAAAATTTCACACGATGACGTACGTCGTAAAAAAATGATGCGAGTGGCTCACGTGCGGAAGTAAAGCCAAGACCGTGTTTGGTACCAGACGCCATGCGGGTGAGCCAGACGGATTTCAGCAACGCTTGCATATCGAGCACGATGTCGTAGCGACGCGCACGCAGATCGAGCTCCAGCGCATGACGCGCGTCACGGACCTCGGCTGACCACCAGGCCTTGCGCCAGCGGCGATGCGCCACGCGAATCACCTCGTTCACCGCAGGATGCCACGCAGGAATCTGCGCAAAACTGTCCTCCACCAACCAATCGATCTGGGCATACGGCACGTGACGCCCGATGTCAGAGATCGCGGGCAACATATGGATCAAGTCGCCAAGCGAGGAGGTGCGAACGATGAGGATTTTAGTGGTCATGGGGGCTAGTCTGGCTGCCTTTTAGGCTGAGTGCATTCAGCCATTGTATTGATTGATCTATTGCTTTTAGCTGGTCGAACCTTTTCCCAAATAAAGACGCGCCTCATGGCTTCAGCTGATGCATCTTCAAGCAGCCCCTCATCTTTAAGCCATTCATCAAGACTACTACCTGAATGTCTATTTTTCATATGCTTAGCACCATTAAATGGTTAGGTTTTTTCTTGCTGCAGAAAAAGCTGCTGCCGCTATCCTAGTCATGCTTGGGTGCAGAATGCCTAGCTGAGGGTTTTGACCAAATGGAGCCATTGTCGGCACGGAAAAATAGACATCGTTAAACGGCAATTCAAGAGTATTTCGAAAATCAAATTTTGTATCGTAGCTCAGGCCAGCACTTATATATGCCGCGGGATGTTCGGCTTTGGTAATTTGAAACTCGCCACTAAAAAGTCTATTTAACTTTTGGCTTGTTCCATAAGCAACCGTTACGTATATCTGTCCAAGATCATCTTCTTTTGTTGTAACGATCAGACTTGGTCTTGCTTTGGGTTTATGGTTAATGGCATCGGGGAAGTGACACCAAACAATCTCCCCTGCAGTCGGCGCTGGCCACCAGCGCATTACAAACTTTCCAAATCGAACAAGCTGGTAAGAACTTTTCCGCCCTTGGGTTTTGGCGCAGATTTTTTTATCTGGTTCAGCTGAGTTTTGGTTAATGCTCCCTCGTCAGCTTCGTATTGAGGTAAAAATTTAGTTGCAAGTTCGTGAAGGGCCATGTGAATTACTTGTGTTTCGTCCACACCCAGAGTTTCAGCCAAACGTTTGGCTGTCGCACGAGTAACCCCCGTTGCGCTATCTTGAGTGCGATACCTAAAAGCGATTTGAGAAGCTGTTGTTTTCATATAGTTTCTCCGAACTTTTTATACAACACTGTTAGATATCTAAAAGATATCAATTTTTCTAGCGAAAGTCAATTTCAGAAACCGAAAACTTAAACTTAATCACTTCGTTTTAGCGCTACCAATACCTCATCCACCCCCACCCGCCAGTCCGGCAAGCTCACACCAAACGCCGCGCGTACCTTGCTCGTATCCAAACAAGAATTCATCGGTCGCGTCGCAGCAACCGGATAGTCCTCCGTCCGGATCGCCGCAATCGCGTCGTCCGAAACCTTGATCGGCCAGCCTGCAGCACGCGCCTGCGCAATCACATAGCTTGCATACGCATGCCAGTTGGTCACGCCACCCGCTGTCAGGTGATAGACACCCCAGCGCGGATCGTCTGCGGATTGTCCGGCCATCGCACTCAAAATCTGCGTCGTCGTCTCAGCGATCAGAGCCGCCGAAGTCGGCGCGCCAATCTGATCGGCCACTACTCTCAACGCGTCGCGCTCCTGCGCGAGCTTGAGCATGGTCTTTAAAAAGTTTCCACCGTGCGCACCTACGACCCAGCTTGTCCGGAAAATCAAATGTCTCGCGCACGCCTCGGCAACAGCGCGTTCACCCGCGAGCTTGCTACGGCCATATGCCGACAACGGTTGCGTCTCGTCTGTCTCAACATAGAATGTCTGTTTTGTACCAGCGTACACATAGTCCGTGGAATAGTGCACCATGCAGGCGCCCACTGCATGAGCAGCCTTGGCAAGCAAGCCAGGTGCGACGGCATTAATCGTATGTGCAAGTTCAGTCTCAGTTTCGGCACGATCGACCGCGGTGTAGGCCGTTGCGTTAACGATGATGCTTGGCTTGAGGCGAGAGACGAGTGCTGAGATAGGACAGTTTGCAGCAGGACCAACGCCTGCCTGGCTGAGATCTAACTCTGTGCGGGTGCAGACAACCACCTCGCCGAGTGATTGCAAAGAGGTTTTTAAGGCATGGCCGACCTGACCATTGCCCCCAATTAAAAGGATTTTATGTTTCATGATGCCTGAATTATGCACCATCAAACCGCCAGCGTCGCCACTCCCACCAACAACAGAAACCATAACGACAGCCGCCGAATCAAATGCGCGCTGCCCTTTAAGGCCTTGTGAAACAAATACGTTCCTAGCAGAGTCGAGACGATGTAGACCGGGATAAACGAGACCGTATACACAATCTGAGAAAAATTCATCAAGTCTTTAAAGACAAAGAACGTAAGTGTGGCGATTTGGGCGATTGCAAAAAACATCATGAAGAATGCACGAACGACCTGAGGACTCAGAGACTTGTCACTGAGCAAATACACCACCAAGGGTGGTCCTCCGACACCTGCCAGCGCAGTCAAGGCACCCGAGGTCACGCCCACAAACCACGCCTGCAGCCGACCACGCGGACCGTTATACGTCCAGCCCACCAACATGATCGCAGCCAAAATTGCCACTGTGCAACCAATCACACGGCGAATCATCATCGGATCGAGCACCTCGATCAACCAGACCCCAAGCGGCACGCCGACCAAGGAAGGCACAATCAAGGACCATACGACTGGCCACGGCGTAGTCTTCCACGTCTCAGGCAGGGACTGCACCGATGTCACAAAATTGAGCAACAACACCACCACAACCAAATCGGCGGGTGTCATAAAGAAACTGAAAAACGGTGCGAGCACCAGCCCCCCTCCAAACCCCGTAAAAGAACGGATGGTCCCGGCCAACAACACCGTCAGACACATCAAGA
>JAOATE010000008.1:27318-73511 GCA_030158305.1 Burkholderiaceae bacterium | reverse complement strand
ATGGTCGACCGATTCAAATTTCTAGCTTTGAGCTCAGCGCGCCTGATCTAGAGTTGAATCCTAAGATTTCAGTTCGACTGAATAGTTTTGGTTTAGCGCAGGATTATCTTGCTGTTTTAAACAGAACGCCTGTCGCGCACTCCTTAGGTCTGGACGTTGAGACGTTTGAAATTAAAGGGCAAGCCTCCATGCCGTTGGCCGTTGATTTCGACCTTGATCAGCAACGCGCTCTGATGGTCAATGGTCAATTTAAATTGACCGATGTGTCGGTGGCCCTGTCAAAAGACGGTGTTCCTGTCGAGAAAATTAACGGGCAGATTTCGTTTACAGATGAGGTGTTGACTGTCAATACGCTTCGTGGAGAGGCCTTAGGCGGCCCTGTGAGTCTGTCGGGTGAGTGGGGGCCCAAGAAGCGCAGTTTATCCGTGCAGGGAGGCTTGACAACTATCGCAAGCGAAAAGCACCAAAAACTGAGTGCGCTTTTAGCGGTGACGGGTCGTACGAGCTATCAGGCCGATATCAAAGGCACAGAGTCGGGTGGTTATGAGCTTGAAGTCAGATCAAATCTCGAGGGGCTCACTATTAAATTGCCCCCGCCCTTGGGTAAGTCTGCCAACCAGAAACGCCCGCTTTCTGTGCGTTTACAAAGCATCCGCGATAGCAAAGCTGACCGTAGTTCGCTGACCTTCTCACTCGCCAATCTCTTGAATGGTCGCTTTGAACATACGTCAAATAGTCGGGGTCAGCCTTACTTTTCACGCGGTGCAGTCATGATGGGGGGGGCTGCCGTAATGCCTGCTTCGGGCCTCGCAGTTAATCTTGGCTTTGATCGTGTCAACTGGGATGATTGGAGTGCGCTGACAGATCAATTGACTTCGCCTGCAAAACAAACTTCATCTTCTGACACCTCGACACTTTTTCCTGAGGTCACTCAGTTAAGAGTGCGATCCCCTGAGTTTGTTTTTGCCGAACTGACGTTGCATCAGCTGGATTTAATGCTCAGCAAAACAGCGGCCCAGAAATGGTCCGCCCGTCTTGAGTCAAAAGAAACACAAGGTACTGCTTCGTGGACAACAGGCACACGTGGGTTAGTCGGCCCCGTAGTCGCTAAGTTTTCTAAATTGTCGGTTGGTACAGAGGGCACTGCAGCAGGAGAGCCCCCAAAAACCGAAGTGATTGACGACAAGCAGTGGTCATCCATGCCGGCGATTGATCTGACCGTCGATGACTTTACCTTGTACGGTAGTCGTTTGGGTGCCTTGCGGCTTGTGGGCGAAAATACGGATAACGGAACTCGCTGGAACATCAATACATTGGAAATTACCAACCCTCACGCCAAAATGACCGCCAAGGGGTCATGGCTTCTCAAGGGAGCCGAGCGTGGTGTTAGCCTAGATGGACAAGTCGACATTACCAATTTGGGTAAGCTCTCAGATCAGATGGGCTATGACAAGCGAGCTGCTGAAGGCTCCGGCACTATTACGGCAAAGATCAACTGGACGAATTTCCCTTGGGTCTATACCTATGATGGATTAAATGGGCAGGTGACAGTTGACCTCAAGGATGGCGTGTTTCAACACGTGAATTCTCGTAGTGCTCGACTGCTTGAAGTGCTTTCGCTGCAGTCTCTGCAGAGAATTTTAAGCTTTAATTTCCGTACCGGAGATGAGTTCAAGGACGGCTTTCCGTGGAATAGTATTAGCGGCGACCTTTCTTTGACTCGCGGTGTTGTCCATACAAAGAATCTCGTTGTGCGCAGTCCGATTGCTCGCATTGCGCTGACAGGCGGATCGGATTTAACTAAAAAGGTATGGGACATGGAGGCGGATGTTCGTCCGATCCTGGATATGAGTGGTGCTGCCGTTGCGACAGCCTTTGTGGTGAATCCACTTGCAGGCCTGAGCGCACTGGTGACGCAGTTTTTATTGAGAAATCCAATCGAGCGGGCCATGAGTGCGAAGTACGAGGTCAAAGGACCGTGGGATGAGCCCGAGCTCATCCCAATTGGCGTGCCTACCCCCGTTGAGCCCCAACCTAATCATGGGGGATAACTTTATTTTTTCATCATGTCAAAGAACTCAGAGTTGTTCTTTGTAGAACGCATCTTGTCCATGATGAACTCCATTGCTGCCACTTCATCCATATCATGGATGAACTTACGCAATACCCAGACCTTTTGCAGTAAGTCAGGCTTGATCAGCAACTCTTCGCGACGCGTGCCTGACTTGTTGAGATTGATAGCAGGGTAAACGCGTTTTTCAGCCAAGCGACGCTCAAGGTGAATTTCGGAGTTGCCTGTGCCCTTGAACTCCTCGTAAATCACTTCGTCCATGCGGCTGCCAGTTTCGATCAGGGCTGTACCGATGATGGTCAATGAACCACCTTCTTCAAGGTTGCGTGCTGCGCCAAAGAAACGCTTTGGACGTTGCAGGGCGTTTGCATCGACACCGCCAGTCAGCACTTTCCCTGAGGCAGGAACAACCGTGTTGTAAGCGCGAGCAAGGCGAGTGATCGAGTCCAACAAAATCACCACGTCTTTTTTCATCTCAACCAAACGTTTCGCACGTTCAATCACCATTTCGGCGACCTGAACGTGGCGCGTGGCAGGCTCATCGAATGTTGAGGCGACCACTTCTCCCCGAACAGTACGCTGCATCTCGGTGACTTCTTCGGGACGCTCATCAACCAGCATCACGATCATGACCGCATCGGGATAGTTGGTCGTGATGGCGTGCGCAATATGCTGCATCATCACGGTCTTGCCTGACTTTGGGCTGGCTACGATCAAACCGCGTTGACCTTTGCCGATTGGCGCAAAAATATCCAGAATACGACCGGTCAGGTTTTCTTCGCTCCTGATATCACGTTCGAGTGTCATGACCTTGTCAGGATGGAGTGGGGTCAAGTTCTCAAACATAATCCGATGTTTGATCGCTTCTGGGGGGAAGCCATTGACCTTGTCAACCTTGACAAGAGCAAAGTAACGCTCGCCATCTTTGGGGGTACGAACTTCACCCTCAATGGAATCACCAGTATGCAAATTGAAGCGACGAATCTGCGAAGGAGAAATGTAGATGTCGTCCGTGCTGGCTAAGTAAGACGTGTCAGGCGAGCGCAAAAATCCAAAGCCA
Source organism: Burkholderiaceae bacterium (assembly GCA_030158305.1). Lineage (GTDB taxonomy): Bacteria > Pseudomonadota > Gammaproteobacteria > Burkholderiales > Burkholderiaceae_B > Zwartia. Next base: position 70,380 of record JAOATE010000008.1, on the reverse strand, counting down.
TCTGGCAGGACTTCGAGCACGCCATCACCAAAGATTTGCTCGCCTTGTTTCGCACGCCGCTTCATGATTGCAAACATGAGTTCTTGTTTGCGTAAGCGGTTTGCGTTTTCGATTTCGAGGCCGGCGGCCATTTCGAGCAGCTGCGAAACGTGCTGCGCCTTCAGTTCATTGAGGTGCATTGATATTTTTCTGGAAAAGTGACTTCAAAAAAGAAGACGGAAATACATTAAGGGAGTGTTTAAGGCGCGCTAAGTAGAGTCGGTGGCGGGCCTCGGACGGGCCCGCGCGTGAAAACAAGTTAGATCGCGCTATTTAGAAATTCGGTCAACTGAGATTTGGACAGTGCGCCTACTTTCGTGGCTGCGACTTCGCCGTTTTTGAACAACATCAGCGTTGGGATGCCACGAATACCAAACTTAGCGGCAGTTTCTTGGTTTTCATCAACATTAAGCTTGGCAACGGTGACTTTACCAGCAAACTCTGAGGCGACTTCCTCGAGCATCGGTGCGATCATCTTGCATGGACCACACCAGGCTGCCCAATAGTCAACCAAGACTGGCTGGGATGAATTCAATACGTCTGCGTTAAAGCTGTCATCGCTCACGTTTTTAATGTGTTCACTCATGATTTTCTCTAGGGTAATTCAGTGAAGGGTCTGTACGACTGTCAGACACGTCCGTTAAATCGGGCTTTTTAAGGCTCGTCACGGGACATTTTGCAAAGCGTTCATTCATTAAAGCACAATTTATGCTGAACGGAGAGATCAAGCGGACTCTTTTGGGCCGTCTTAAGCTTAGGTGGGGTTCAAAATACTGCTCAAATTTTGAGCATGCCGGGTCTTCCCGTACCCTGATTGCCAATTTCCGTAAAATGAGCAACCTTTTCCACAGATCCTGGGGATAACTTGAGTACGAAGTCCTACAACGAATCATCGATACGCGTCCTAAAAGGGCTAGAGCCGGTCCGCCAAAGACCTGGCATGTATACCCGCACGGAAAATCCTCTTCATATTATTCAGGAGGTGATTGATAACGCAGCTGACGAAGCATTGGCGGGATTTGGGAAACACATCCAAGTCACCATGCACACAGATGGCAGTATCACTGTCGAGGATGACGGTCGCGGTATTCCCGTCGGCATGCATCCCGAGGAAAAGGCGCCTGTTGCCGAGCTGGTCTTTACCCGCTTGCATGCTGGAGGAAAGTTCGACAAAAAGGGCGGTGGGGCTTACGCCTTTTCGGGCGGACTCCACGGCGTAGGTGTTTCTGTCACAAATGCCTTGTCGACTCGACTCGAGTTGGTGGTGTGGCGTGAAGGCGCTGCGCATCGCATGGTTTTTGCCAACGGTGATGTCGTAGAGCCTCTCAAAGTGATGCCCGATTTAGCCAGGAAAAAGTCAGGTACGCGCGTCCGTGTTTGGCCAGATGCTTCATTTTTTGACTCCCCGGGCATTCCGACCCATGAACTGATGCATTTGTTGCGCAGCAAAGCGGTGCTGATGGCCGGTGTCAAAGTCACATATCTCAACGAAAAATCGGGTGAGTCGCGAACCTGGCAGTACCAGGATGGCTTGGCTGGCTATTTGACGGAGGCTTTACAAGGCCTTGAACTGCGTGTGCCGCTATTTAGTGGGGAGCAATTTGCTTCGGCGGATCACGAAAGTTTTGCAGAGGGTGAGGGTGCGCAATGGGTGGTGGCTTGGGCCGACGAAGGTAACGTTGTTCGCGAGTCCTACGTCAACCTCATTCCAACCCCCGCAGGTGGCACGCACGAGTCCGGTTTGCGAGAGGGTCTCTTTGCTGCAGTGAAAGGCTTTGCCGAATTGCACAGTTTGTTGCCTAAAGGCGTCAAACTCCTCCCTGAAGACGTCTTTGCCCGGACAAGTTTTGTGCTCTCGGCCAAAGTGCTCGACCCACAGTTTCAGGGCCAGATTAAAGAGCGCTTAAACAGTCGTGATGCTGTGCGCTTGGTTGGCGGGTTTGTCCGCACCTCCTTGGATCTTTGGCTCAATAGTCACGTCGAGTACGGTAAAAAGCTCGCCGAGCTCGCGATCCGGCAGGCACAAGCTCGCGCACGCTCAGCCCAAAAGGTTGAAAAGCGCAAGAGTTCCGGCGTTGCGGTGTTGCCGGGCAAGCTGACTGACTGTGAATCTTCTGACACAGCGCGCACCGAGGTCTTTCTCGTCGAAGGTGACTCCGCGGGTGGCTCTGCCAAAATGGGACGGGATAAGGAGTTTCAAGCTATTTTGCCTCTGCGAGGCAAGGTGCTCAACTCTTGGGAAGTTGATCGGGATCGTTTGTTTGCTAACAATGAAATTCACGATATCGCTGTGGCGATTGGCGTGGATCCGCATGGACCGAATGACACGCCCGACCTTTCCGGTTTGAGATATGGCCGCGTTTGCATCCTCTCCGACGCGGACGTGGATGGCTCGCATATCCAAGTGCTCTTGTTGACGCTTTTTTATAAGCATTTTCCACGCCTAGTCGAGGCGGGTCATGTTTTTGTCGCGCGTCCGCCGCTGTTTAGGGTGGACGTCCCTGCCTTGGGAAAACGGCCTGCTCGCAAGGTCTATTGCCTGGATATAGGTGAGCTTGAGGCTGTGCAAGATAAGCTTCGTAAAGAAGGGGTTAAAGAAGGGTCATGGGACATCAGTCGTTTTAAAGGTCTCGGTGAAATGAGCCCAACCCAGCTTTGGGAAACGACGATGAATCCCGACACACGGCGTATGTTGCCGGTCGGTTATGGTGCGCTCGATCAGACCGCCACGACACAAATGTTTGACATGTTGATGGGTAAAGGCGAGTCTGGCGCCCGTCGTACTTGGCTTGAAGAAAAAGGCAATCTCGCAGAGGTTGATATCTAAATGACTGACGGTTCTCAACCTGGTTTGTTTGACCCAAGCGATGCGGATGCATCCTTGACCCTTGGCCTGTACGCTGAGCAGGCTTATCTTGATTACGCCGTCTCCGTGGTACGGGGGCGTGCATTACCCGATGTGGGGGATGGACAAAAGCCCGTCCAGCGCAGAATCCTCTACGCCATGCAGGCCATGGGGCTGCAGTCGGGGGCCAAGCCCGTCAAGTCCGCTCGCGTGGTGGGTGACGTATTGGGTAAATACCACCCGCACGGCGACCAAGCTGCCTATGACGCATTAGTTCGGATGGCACAGCAGTTTTCCTTGCGCTATCCCCTCATTGACGGACAGGGTAATTTTGGCTCCAGGGATGGCGATAATGCCGCCGCCATGCGGTATACGGAGGCTCGACTCACTCCGTTTGCGCGTTTGCTGTTGGATGAGCTTGACGAGGGCACGGTCGACTTTGTTCCCAATTACGACGGTAGTCACCAAGAGCCCTCCATGCTGCCGGCGCGCTTGCCTGTCATGTTACTCAATGGTGCCTCCGGAATTGCCGTGGGTATGGCGACCGAAATTCCTGCACACAACTTACGCGAAGTTGCGCTTGCGTGCGTATCTTTGATTAAAAACCCCGCTTTGCCTGATGCAGAGCTCTTCGCAATGGTGCCCGGCCCCGATTTTGCGGGTGGCGGACAAATCATTACTGCTGCGAATGAAATTGCGCAGATCTATCAAACGGGTCGCGGCTCGCTCAAAGCGCGTGCACGCTGGCAGTTTGAGGAAATGGCAAGAGGACAATGGCAGTTAGTCGTGCACGAGTTGCCGCCTGGGGCCTCATGCCAAAAAGTACTCGAAGAAATTGAAGACTTAACCAATCCCAAGATTAAAACAGGCAAAAAAGCCTTAACGCCTGAGCAGCAACAGACTAAGACGCAGATGCTGGCATTGTTGGATGCCGTGCGAGACGAGTCAGGCAAGGACGCAGCAGTTCGCCTTGTGTTTGAGCCCAAAACCTCCAAGATTGACCGCGACGAGTTTGTCACGACCTTGCTGGCATTGACCAGCATGGAAACCAGCGTACCAATCAACATCGTCTGCATTGGTACCGACCACAGGCCTCGTCAAAAGGGCTTGCGCGATGTGTTGCTAGAGTGGATTGGATTCAGGACTGCTACCGTTCTTCGCCGCACTCGCTACCGTTTTGACAAGATCACTGATCGCATCCACGTGCTTGAAGGCCGCATGCTGGTGTATTTGAATGTGGACGAGGTGATTCAAACGATTCGCGAATCTGACGAACCTCGCCCAGCACTGATGGCGCGCTTTAATTTGAGCGAGCGTCAGGCTGATGACATTCTCGATATGCGTCTGCGTCAGCTTGCGCGGCTTGAAGGCTTCAAAATTGAACAAGAGCTGGCTGAAAAGCGCAACGAGCAACAAAAGCTACAAGAACTCATTGAGCAACCCACAGCACTCAAAAAGTTAGTCACCAAAGAAATTGAAGCTGACTCCAAGCTCTATGGTGATGAACGTCGCACCTTGATTGAGGTGGCAGAGCGTGCCGTCAAAGAAGTGCGCGTGTTAGATGAACCCGTCACGGTGATTGTTTCTCAAAAAGGCTGGTTGAGGTCCCGTCAGGGACATGGGCATGACGCAACTCAATTTAACTTTAAAGCCGGAGACGGCCCCTACGGTGTATTTGAATGCCGTAGTACCGATACGCTGATTGCTTTTGGTGATAATGGTCGCGTCTACACGGTGGCCGTTTCTGGTCTGCCCTCTGCGCGCGGCGATGGTGCGCCCGTCACCTCAATGATTGATCTCGAGCCAGGTTCACACATTGAGCACATGATTGCCGCAGCGGCTGATAGCAAGTGGTTGTTGAGTACCCGTCAAGGTTTTGGCTTTTCCACCAAGCTCTCAGATATGACCAGTCGACAGCGGGCCGGTAAGCAATTTGTCACGCTCGAAGAAAAGGATCGTTTGCTGCGTCCTGTTCCCTTGTTTGCTCAGGCGACACAGGTGGCTTTTTTGACAACACGCGGCAAAATTCTCGTCATTGCACTGGATGAGGTCAAGAGTCTGTCCTCGGGGGGGCGAGGTACGATTTTGATGGCTGTGGATGCGCCAGACACGCTTGCCCAGACCGTACCCGTTTCAAAAGCGGGGCTGCGCGTGACGGGGACTTACAGAACCAAGCAAGTCGAAGACATTCTGGTCGGTGCTTCGCTTGAGATCTATGTCTCCAAGCGTGCACGCAAAGGACGGTTGCTCGATATTCGCTCCAAAGAACCGATCCTTTCGCCCGTGCTTTAAAGATAAAATGTTTATCTTCACGATCCACGCTTTTTTTAGGTATTGACATGTCGTTCCAAATCACCATTCAACCCAGTCAGCATCAGTTCCCTGCAGATCCCGACAAAAGTGTTTTGGATGCGGCGCTGGCAGCAGGGATTTTGTTGCCCTATAGCTGCCGCAGCGGTGCGTGCTCAACCTGCAAGGCTCGTGTGGTTTCTGGCACGGTCGAGGCTGGCAATACCGCAGCACAGATTCTGACTCCCGAAGAAATCCATGAGGGTTTCACGCTTTTGTGCCAAGCACGCGCGACTTCTGATCTTGTGATTGAATCCAAAGAAATTCGCCTGGCCTCTGATATCCAGATCCGCAAATTACCCTCGCGCGTCACATCAATGACTCGTCCCACGACAGATGTGGCGGTCTTGCAGTTGCAATTGCCGGCGACAGAGAGTTTCCGTTTTTATGCTGGGCAGTATGTTGAAATTATTCTCAAGGACGGGAAGCGCCGCAGCTACTCCATGGCCAATCCGCCTCATTCCGCAGCAGCCCTAGAGCTGCATGTCCGTCATTTGCCCGGTGGTTTATTTACGGATCACGTGTTTGGCGTCGGCGCGACCCAAATGAAAGAGCGTGAAATCTTGCGCGTCGAAGGACCTTTTGGCTCATTTTTCTTGCGAGAAGACAGCGACTTACCGATTGTCATGGTCGCAAGCGGGACAGGTTTTGCTCCCATTAAAGCCATTGTCGAGCACATGACCCATCAACATATTCACCGTCCCGTAACCCTGTATTGGGGAGGACGACGTCCCGCAGATTTGTACATGGATGCACTCGCAAAGCAGTGGGCCCAATCAATCCCTGACTTTACTTACATTCCCGTCGTATCAGACGCGCTTCCCGAAGACGCTTGGACCGGCCGCACGGGTTTCGTCCATCGCGCCGTCATGGATGATTTCCCAAGTCTGATGGGCCATCAGGTCTATGCGTGCGGGGCGCCAATCGTTGTCGAATCCGCTAGACGTGAGTTTGTTGCACAGTGTGGATTGCCTGACGAAGCCTTCTTTGCGGATTCTTTTACTTCCGCAGCCGATATTGCCGCAGTAAAATAAGCTTTTCCTTGCACAAAGGTTTTGTGCACTTGCATTCTATTTATGGAATTTTCAGCGTGACCCTTCTTAAACGTATTGCCGCGGTGCTTGGTGTGACCTGTGTTTTTGCTGTGCCTGCCCAGGCGGAGCCAGTCAAGATCGAGGTCTGGCACACAATGACTGCCATTCACAAGTCAGAGTTCGAGAAAATTGCTCGTCGCTTTAACAACGAACAGAAAGATGTCAATGTCGTTCTCAAGGCCTTCCCTAATCAGGAGTCGCTGCGCAAAGCCGGTGAGCAAGCCGTTGCCGAAAAGCGCAAGCCCAATCTAGTCCAGTTGCCTGACAACCGCTCGCCTGAGATGATTGCCCAGCACAAAGACATCATCCCGTTGCATCAGTTGCTCAAGCAATACCCGATGAAAGATGCCAGTTGGTTTGTGTCACAGACAACGGGTTTCATGCGTGATGGCCAGGGTCGCCTGATGGCTTTTCCCTATATGGCCGAAATTCCCGTGATGTTTTACAACGTCGATGGTTACAAAAAAGCGGGCCTAGACGCCAACAAACCTGCCAAAACCTGGCCTGAACTCCAAAATCATTTGCTGATTTTGAGAGACAAGGCTCACTACAATTGCCCCTTTGCCACGAGTCATCAAGTCACGACACACCTTGAAAATATGGCTCCTTTGAACGGGACTCTGTATGTGACCCCGAAAAACGGGTTGGACAATGTCAAAGGCGCTCAACTCAACCTGCTTGACCCAGTATTCATGCGGCACTTGTCCATCATGGTGAGCTGGAAGCGTTCAGACCTCTTTCCGTTCAACAGCAATGGTTCAGAAGCAGATGACATGTTTGCTGACAACCGTTGCGCTGTGATCACGACCACCTCCGGTGCCTTGGCACGTATGCAAGATGCAAAAGGCTTGAGTTTTGGTATTGCACCCATGCCTTTCTATGATCAGGTCGTCAAAACAGCGGGTGCACCTTATGTTAGCGGCTCTGCATTGTGGGCAACTTCTGGCCACACGAAGGATCAGGATAAAGCCACCATGGCCTTCTTGTCGTTCTTGGCACAGCCAGTGATCGCCTCTGCATGGCATCAACGCACTGGATTTTTGCCCCTCACAGATGCGGCCTTCCGCACCGGTGATGCCGCTTTCTACGATCGTATTCCTGGTGCGCGTCAGCTCGTCGACAGTATGCGTAACGTAAAAGACGTCAATAGTCGCGGTTTCCGTTTGCGTAACTACCCACGCATCGAACCCATCTTGAGCCGCGAGTTTGATGCAGCCCTCTCTGGCAATACTCCGCCTGTAGAGGCACTCACCAAGGCCGTTGATCAAGCCAAGGTGCTCTCTCAAGATCCTGTGACTTCAGCACCTGCTGCCAGACGCAAATAGGTTGTTTGCTTGATCAAAAAAACGGAGCCTGAGTGCTCCGTTTTTTTATGGATACTCATTTGATCCATTCGTATTTCATACAATTGTGATGGGTATGATTTAGCCTCAGTATGCTTGTCTTCGATTTGATGCGATGACAATATGTTTGCGATCTGGACTTGCCGTGCCCTTTTGGTTTGTATTGTTGCTTTGCCGGGATGCGCGAGCAGACAAAAAATTTCTCCTGCTGGGGCATTGGATTTTTCCTGGAAACTGTCAGGGGACAGAACAGTCGCACCTTTGCAAGTTTTTTCGGACGCGACACATATCTGGTTGCAGTGGCAACCTAATCAGACTTTGCCCGCCATCTTTGGCGTAGCAGCACAGGGTGAACAACTCGCATCCTATGTGCGTCAAGGTCCCTACACCAAACTTGACGCACAATGGACCGCGCTCGTGTTTCGTGGGGCACATCGGCAGGCTAGGGCGCGACGCTTAAACGATTCGTCTGTCGTGCAAACAACACCTCCCGAACCGACGTCCGTTGCGCCAGTAGCAGGTTCACCGGCAGTCCCGATGGCAGTCATTGAGTCTGTCACCCACGTGACGCCTAAGTCGCCAGCCCTGATTACCTCATCTAAAAAGCCGACTACCCAAGCTTTTTATGCCATTACCCCTTCGGATAAAAATCTCCGGCAAGCGCTCGCACGCTGGTCGGGACTCAGTGGATGGAGATTTCAAGTCGAGCACTGGGCCGTTGATGTCGATATTCCGTTAACGGCGACTGCAAGTTTTTCTGACGACTTCATGGGTTCAGTGCGTGCGTTAGTTGAGGCAACTGAACTCTCAGAAAGACCGCTGCAGCCATGCTTCTATACCAATCAGGTGTTACGCGTGGTCCCGATTACCGAAGCGTGCGATCGCACGGTGGTTGAGGGTGCGCGAGTATGAGGCATTCAGACATGAGCCGGTTGAGCAGTTGCACAAAGGGTGCAACGTTGATCATCCTCGTCTCTCTGGCAGGTTGCACCCTAGATCGCCGCATCAAACAGCAAGATGCGCGGGTGAAAGAGGCAGGCAGTCTCATTGATCAAAAAAAAGAAAATTTTGAGTCATTAACACGCTCGGCACATTCGAGAGTTCAAGCACAAAATGTAGCCAAGCCCTGGCTGATGGGACGCGCAGTTCCACTAGGTAGAGAGGTGACTTTGCCACCCGCCCTTAGATCGACCATCGACACAACTTTGATGTATCGCCAAGGTAAGGTTGATCTGTCGATCCTTGCAGAGCGTATTACGCAAGCAACCGGCATTCCCGTCAGGATTAAGCCAGAGGCGCATTTGCCCGCAGATCATTTTTTACCTCGTCTCAGCACAGCGACTGCTCAAACTCCAGATACGACAGCCAATACGGCTCAGTTCCCAATGGGTCAAAGGCCCTTGCCAGAAGTCTTGGACATCTTGTCCAGGCGGTTAGGTGTGTTGTGGCGATATCACGATCGTGCGCTTGAGTTTTATCGAACAGAGACGCGTGTCTTCGATGTGCGTGCACTGACATTGTCATCACATGCAGACGCACGGCTCGGTCGAACCGCCAATAGCAAGACGGGTGGTTTTGATAACTCATCGCGCACGTCTTTGGTCGCTTCCGATCAGCATGTATTACTTGCGATCAAAGAGAGGCTTGAGCCCTTTCTGACTCGCGCAGCGATCATCGCTGCTCAACCGGGTGCGTCGACCTCCATTGTCGTGACGGATACGCCAGAGGTCCTCGCTGAGATTGCACGATATTTAGAAAGAGAAAATCGAATTCTGACTAGACGGGTCCGATTGATTTTCGAGGAAATTACCCTCGTGACACATCAGGATGCTGAGTTCGGTTTGGATTGGGACTCTCTTTGGGAACACGGAAAAATTGCAGCATCGCTCTCAAGTACTTTAGCGGGCGCACCGATTGCTGGCGCGACTGCAAAACTGGGCGTTCTGCCTTCGACCGCAATGCGAAGCCAGGCGGTACTTAGAGCGCTCTCTAAGTATGGAACGGTATTGCGTCACGTGACGATTCCCGTTTTGACATTAAATCGTCGACCCGTCACCCATGCAGTGAGAACGACTTTTTCTTATATCGATCAAGTCAAGTCAACGCAGGCTGCTGAGATGTCTCTTTCGTCGACGCGAGGTGGGGTGGGTTCAGTCACCGTCAGTCAAAAAGAGGAAACTGTGGGGGCATTTTTGACCCTTGTTCCTGATGCTCAAGAAAACGGACAAGTTTTACTTTCAGTGGCCTATGACAATACTGTCGCCCAGCCTTTGAAGTCTGTTGTGGTGGGTGACCCTGGCAGTCAGTTGCAAATTCAGCAAATCACGATTGATGGACATGGCACCGTTCAACAAATAGCCCTTCAGACAGGACAGCCAATGCTGATCTCTGGTTTTGACTCTACACATCATGAGTCGGAACAGAATCGATTGACCCCAGAGACCCCAATGCTGTTTGGAGGTGCTAATCGTGCCAAACAATCGCGAACTGCAACGTTGATTATGGTGACCGCACAGGTAGAAGAGGGCCTCTAAGCATGACAAACGATATTGAGTCGTGCCGAACGCCAGGCACCTTGGTGTGGAGTCATCCTCAGCAAGTAGAGATTGTCTTTGGTTTAGATTGGACGCCTCTTGTAGGGGGGCTTCCAGCCAAGCTCGGACGAGGTCGGGCGCGCTCACTTAAAGCCACTCATTATTTGGTGGCAGGTTCACTAGCAGCTGTTGTGGGGTGTGGGATCATTCACAAAAGAGCAAAGAATGTTGGTGCTCAATTAGAGCGTTCGAAACCCTTTCATTCAGCCGCGGCAATCTTTGCTTTAACTCATCAAGAGGGTGTTGTCGCAGCTGTGAGTTTGATGCCAAGCAAAGGATATTGGCTTGTTGCAGTTAATTCAGGGTTGGTCTTGGCACAAACTGATCGTTGGTATGCGTGTTTAGCTGATGTAGAGGATGCGCTCAGTGTTCTAACCGCACGCTTTCCAAGCATACAAATTTTAAGATCTCAGGACCTCAATCAAGACAATTTACCAGACTGGCTATCAGGAGGTATAAATTTACACTCTCGTCTTCAAAAGGTCTCGGGTACTAGATACTTCAGCATTCCAGCGGCCTGCATGGCCGTGCTGATAGGGGGCCTTTTTTTGGCAATTGGAGGTGGAGGATCTGAGCCGACCCAACTCCCTCCCGAAGAGAATGGCGACGCTTTGTGGCAGCAAGTGTATGACGCCTTTGCATTGATGCACCCCATCCATCAGCCTGAACAGTTATTTCGCGTCATCGAGGCCTGGAGTCAGGCACCACTCAGCCCCGGTGGGTGGAAACTCAAACAGATTATGTGTGAACCTCTGCGCATGGATTGGCATTGCGCCGCGCGTTATCAGCGCGCCAAAAGGCTTGCCTTGAGCGAGCATTTAGACGCAGCGAAACCTGTTGGTTGGGAAGCAGAATTTACGGATCTTGAACATGGAGTATTGCGTTGGAATGTGCTGAATGCAGCAAGTGACTTCAAGCCTGTTGCCGCTTCGATGCCCTTGAAAAATTGGCTGAGTTATTTGCAAAGTGTGGCACCGGTCTTTGATTCTATCCAAATTGGAACAGGATCACTGATCAACATGGCTGGACCGATCAGCAGTCAAGGGGTGCCTTTAGCGCGTCCAGCGCATTTAAAACCGTTGATACGAAGACACATTGCGATCAAAGGACCTTTGCGTTCAATGTCCGCACTTAAAGGACTGACAGTCCCCGTGCGTTGGCGTGGATTACAACTTGAGCTAGGTGAACCAGTCGGACAGGGAATTAGTCGAAGTGAGTTAACGATGAGTCTGACGGGAGAGGTATTTGAATCAAATGAATAAACGACACACGGCATACGTACTGAGCATGACATTACTCACTGTACAAGGATTGTTCCCCATGTGTGCTCAGTCACAGGAGCCCAGTGTCGTAGAAGAGTTGCTTCAACTCGACACACAGGCTGCGTTATTGGCAGCACGAAAACAAATCGTGGGCCCCATGTTAGCGCCTGGTCCGGTCATTGCGCATTCGACGGAAAATGTTCTCCTCGCCATTTACGGCGTGGGGCATTCATTAAGCGCAGAGGTATTGCTGGATGGCGAACCTCATGTGTTCAAAAACAAACACACTCAGGCGATTTCTGGGCGTTCTACCTCTTACACACTAGACCGAATTGCTACACCGTGTATTTATCTTAAAAAGCATGAAAATCCAGAAACTCTTTGTTTAGGACAGATCCTTCCATGAGCGGGCTACTCACGCGCACGATGGAGCAGATGCCATTTGAAATAAGAACGCAAGGGGAGCTGGATCAAATGGTTCCTCCGCTGATGCGAACCCTAAGCAAAGACTTGGACGTTCTTAGTCTAGTTGCCCGCATGTGTCCTGTGTTGTTTACCGATGGATCAGCAGGCGTATTTGTCTTGGGCGAGTTTTATCATGACGATCAGACCGCAGCCCTCTTGCAATTATTAAAAAAACGGAACTACCGACTTCATCCAACGCCCCTGTTTATATTGTCTCCAGCACTGTTGATCGCCGTAACAAAGACCGTGCGAACTTCTGTATTAGGGACCACTCCATCTTCAGACCCAGCTGCTAATGGAGGAGCACTTGCGCAAGCTGTAAATTCGATTATTGTTTGGGCACTTCGTCATCGTGCGAGTGACGTTCACTTCAATGTCAAACGGATGCAAAGCGATTCACCCGTGATGTTTACGATAGACGGGAGATATGTATGCCCCGATCGCTTTGCACATATCCCAACCGCGACGATGCTAGCGATGCTGGCCGTGACATGGATGGATGTGGAGGGTGGAAATGGTGCGGTTTTTGACCCAACGGTGGAGCAACAGGGGCGTGTGACGCGTGAATTAGAAGGGCAGAGAATTTGCTTGCGCTGGGCGTCGCTTGCGACTGATCAAGGGTGTTCGGTGTGTTTGCGTGTGTTGGTGCTTGATTCAACTGATTTGACGCCTGAGCTATCAGAATTGGGCTATTTAAAGTCTCAGATTAGTGCTTTGCGCAGAGCGAGTCTGACACAGGGGGGAGCAATCGTCTTGGCTGGAACAGTAGGTTCAGGCAAATCCACCACGCTCGCAACACTCATGCGAGAGATTCCAGCACATCGAAAAGTCATTACTCTTGAAGATCCCGCCGAGTATTTCATTCCAAATGCGTTACAAAATACTGTCTCTAGATCTCTGGAAGAAAACGAATTAAGTGTGTTCGATAACAAGCTCAAGGCCTTCAAGCGTTCTGCCATGAATGATTTGTTGATTGGTGAAATTAGAGATATGGCGGGCGGTCGTGCCTTTGCAGATCTGGCTGGCTCAGGGGTCAGTCTTTACACAACGGTCCACTCGGGCTCTGCACTCTGGGTGCCTGAGCGTTTGTCCTCAAGCTTTATCGGTGTGCCAAGAGACTTGTTGGCAACACCAGGGATTTTAAAGTTATTGGTGTTTCAGTGTCTTTTGCCAGTGCTTTGTCAGGGATGCGCACAAACATATGAACAAGTCGCTTCCAGCGCTCAGTGGTATTGCGCGCTCTCTCAACAGCGCTCTGCGCATTGGCGTGAGTCATGGGTTGCTTCAATGGAAGAGCAAGCCGAATTGCCCAGATCTCGGTTGAGATTTCGGTCTGAGCATGGTTGTCCGAAGTGTGCAAATGGCTTGACAGCGTTGAATGGCACTTCGGGTCGTACAGTGGCGGCCGAGATGATTGCACCCTCCGAGGAACCAGATTTTTTAAGGGCTTTGAAAGCAAACGACGGGCTGCTTATGCACCGTTGGTTTGAACAGCGTCCGCGCAGTGCGCTGTTTGATGCAGATATGACTGGGAAAAGTGCGCAGCAATGCGCACTGTACAAAGTCTGGAATGGTCTCGTTGATCCCAGAATTGTCGAGCAGGTATTCGGTGTGATGAGTCTTGCCATGAGGCCTGCTTTTGTTCCGATTTAAAGGTATGCATCGATTGCGACTGATTGAATTGAAGGCTCTCTGGTTTAAAGCTTGGGTGCTACTTGCTGCTTTTTCGTTTCGAATTCAGCGTGCTGATTACTACGAGTACTTGGCAGATGTCATGGACTCAACGGCTGGAACGAAAACTCTTCAAAATATTTTTTATGATGATGCATCCAGATATACCGCCACTAGTCCGCGCGGGGTGTTATCACGCGTTTGGCTTGAAAGATTTCCCCAGACAGGAGGAGATTTATTTTCTACCTGGAGCGGTACTCTACCGCTTGAGGACCTTCTTGCCATTCAGTCCGCACAGTATTCGGGATCTCAGGCGCTGACAAAAACCTTCAGGCAACTCGCTGGAGTCGTCAGATTAATTGACGGGGCGCGCAGTGTATTGTTGACAACAGCATTTGCTGGATTTGCGGGATTATTGGTTGGGCTTGGTTCTGTATTGTCGATTCCGTTTTTTTCGGCAAAGCACCTTCAAAAGGTTTTTGCGGCAGTGCCCGCAGAGTATTTTTCCGGATGGACAAAAAGTCTGTTTGTGACTGCAGACTTTTTGAGCGCTGCCTGGCCTGTTGTGACTGTTGGTTTGATCTTGTGCGTACTCACTGCGCTTTGGTCGTTCGCATCATGGACCGGATCGTTGCGTGATGTTGCAGACAGGTTTGGTCCCTGGGCCTTTTATCGGCGCGTGCAAACCGTCAGGTTTGTGTCATTACTCGCAGTGACGCTTACTCCGGGAGTGAGCCAAGGAACTCGCTTACGTGATGCCATTGCCTTACAGATGCAGGGAGCGAGCCCATGGTTTTCTGGACACCTCCACACCATGGTGGCCCGATTGGATTTGGGCGCTCACACCACGGATGCGCTGGATACTGGATTGATTGATTCAGAGATCTGGTGGTATTTCACGGACTTGATTCAAACCTTGGGGCTAGATGAGGCGTTGCTTCGTGCGCGTCTCAGAACGGAACGGCACGCACTTAAACGTATCCGGACACAGGCGGTGTACTTGCGGTGGGGGGCATTACTCCTGTCATTGATGATTGTTTTAGGCGTTGCTTTTTGGCATGCGCAGGTATTCGAAGAACTCAGGCAAGGGTTAAGCCTGTATTACTCCCGTTAATCAGCCCTTTCTAAAGGATTTGTTCATCATGTTTTTAGCCCTCTCGTTTTTAACCACCCGGAGATTTTCTTCAGAGCACAATGTGTTTTTGTGTAGAAATTTTGTGCGATCCATCAACAGACAGCGTGGATTTTCTTTGATTGAAATCTCGATTGTGACCACCATCATGATGTTGCTTGCAATTGTTGGAATACCTGCCATTCAGGGCTATGTTGTTGAAAGTAAAGTACCTCGGGTCGCAGAGGAATTGCAGCGCTTTGTTGCGCGCCTGAAGGTGACGACACATGGTTTCGGTGCAAGTCCTTATGCAAGCGTTGATACCCGGGTCCTGGCAAACTCTTTGCGGGGCTCAAGTGTGGTGGCGGTTTCTGGTGAAGGGGCGGGAGCGGACGTTGCGCACGGTCTTGGCGGTCCAGGCGTCTCTGGCCGTGGCGTTGTGCGGATTGCGCCATACGCCCTGTCTGGTGCGCCTTTCGGTTCTGCTTTTTTGCTCACCTTAAATGATGTGAATCATGCGGCCTGCCCGGGGCTTGCTTCGATTTTGCAACGCATCGCAGAAGTGGTCAGAATTTCAGGTGCAGCGGGGCCAGTGACCGTTAAAGATAGCTTGCACCAACCCGTTGCTGCGTACAACCCTCTATTAGCCGACGCTCAGTGCCTGAGCGGAGATCGAAACGTTTTTGAATTCGTCATTCGCTGATGAGGCAATTGCAGCGCGGTTTTTCATTGTTTGAATTGATTGTTGTCATCGCTGTAACTTCTTTGATCGGTGTGTGGTCTGCATCGACGTGGGTCAATCAAACCGAGGATGCGGCCTCCGCGGCCTTGGGGCGGTGGTTAATGACGGTTCAGGCGTCTGTTGACCAAATGTTAGCGCGTCAGGCGGACTTGTTGACTGGCTTATCAGCTTCTGTGCCATCCTCGAGAGATTATCAGGACATTTGGCAGCCAACGCTTGCTGAGTTAGTGCGAGCGGGGCATTTACCTTCGGGTTTTGCCTTGCGTGCACCATTGGGATATGACGTGACTATTCGAGTGCTTAAACCCACTGGGTTGTGTTTAACCCTAGGTTGCAAGCTCGAGGCGCTAACAGTGGCCATTCCGCAGGCTTCACAAGGTAATCGGGCGGAAAATCTGACGCGACTGGGGAGGTTATTGGCCTCATTTGATGGGCGTGGCGCGATTGTGTCGCAATTGTCTCCAAAGCGCGTACGCGGTCCAAATACTGATCTGCCCAATCCGCCTGCGATTGATTTACCCACTCTGCCTGTGGGTTCAATTGTTCTAGCCAGCTTTTATGACTCAAGCGCCCAAGCAAGTTTTTTGAGGCAAGGCGAGAAACGGGACGTTCGCTTGGCCGCCAACCTGAGTCTTGCAGGCAGTTTAATGGCAGAGGCAGGAATGTCCACCGGTGGGGAAATTCGCGCCATTGGCCAAATATCCTCGAATGCAGGCATTTTTGCGACAGGTCGAATCAGCAGTGCAGGACACTTGCAAACGTCTGCGGTTGAAGCTCAGGGCGCACCCTGCGACGCGGCTGGGTTGTTGGCACAATCAAATACGGGTGGACTATTAGTGTGTCAGGCTGGTGTGTGGAAAAGTAGCTCCAAAAGTGGAGGGGGCTTCTACATTGACCGAGCAGGTTTTGGGTGCCATGTGCGTGATGAGGTGACGATTGATCGCCGCAACCCGATGACAGGCGACTGTAGTTGTCCGACTGGCTACCGGGCACAACTGGTGTCGGTTTGGACCTACCCGCGCCACTCTTACAACGATTTCTATACTTATATTTGTCTGAGCTCAGACGGATAGGGTGGGCTGGACTTCAGCCCGTATAATCGAAAACTAGCCTGAGAGGGGGGCTCTTGCTTACCCCACTCGTCTTTTTCTCTTATTTGATGCCGCACGATGAAAACGACCGAAATTCGCCAGAAATTCTTGCAATTCTTCCAGTCCAAGGGGCATACGATTGTGCCTTCGTCATCATTGGTGCCGGGGAATGATCCGACCCTGTTGTTTACCAACTCAGGGATGGTGCAATTCAAGGACGTGTTCACGGGCAAAGACTCCCGCCCATTCAAGCGTGCAACCTCCTCGCAGCGCAGTGTTCGCGCAGGCGGCAAGCATAACGATTTGGAAAACGTGGGTTACACAGCACGTCACCATACATTTTTTGAAATGCTGGGCAACTTCAGTTTTGGTGACTATTTCAAGCGCGATGCGATCGCTTTTGCTTGGGAAATGTTGACGGGCGTGTATGGACTGCCTAAGGAAAAACTTTGGGTCACGGTCTACCAAGAGGATGACGAGGCCTACGGTATCTGGGAAAAGGAAATTGGCGTGCCCCCTGAGCGGATTATCCGTATCGGTGACAACAAAGGTGCACGTTACGCCTCGGATAACTTTTGGCAGATGGCGGATACGGGCCCTTGCGGTCCGTGCACGGAAATTTTCTTCGATCACGGCGCAGATATTTGGGGTGGTCCTCCAGGTTCGCCTGAAGAGGACGGTGATCGTTATATTGAGATTTGGAACTTGGTATTTATGCAGTTTGAGCGGGATGCGGCTGGCAATATGACACCGTTACCCAAGCCATGCGTAGATACGGGGATGGGACTTGAGCGCATCGCTGCTGTATTGCAGCATGTACATTCCAATTATGAGATTGATTTGTTTGTGGCGCTCATTGCCGCCGCGGCACGCGAGACGGGTTGCCAAGACCTCTCAAACAACTCCCTCAAGGTCATTGCAGACCATATCCGTGCGTGCTGTTTCCTTGTCGTGGATGGAGTGATTCCGAGTAACGAGGGTAGAGGTTACGTGCTGCGTCGCATTGTTCGCAGAGCCTTGCGCCACGGCTACAAATTAGGTCAAACCAAGCCATTTTTCTATCGGATGGTGCCTGACCTTGTCCAGCAAATGGGTGAGGCTTATCCTGAGCTGGCCAAGAACGCAGCGCGTGTTGAGCAGGTCCTCCGTCAAGAAGAAGAGCGCTTTGGTGAAACGCTTGAGCACGGCATGAAGATCTTGGATGCAGCGCTCGCAGCCTTGCCAGCGGCTCCAAAAGGTCAAGCGCAGGTCTTGGACGGCAACACATTGTTTACGTTATATGACACTTACGGATTCCCTGTTGATTTAACAGCGGATATTTGTCGCGAGCGTGGTGTTGATGTGGACCAAGCTGGGTTTGATATCGCGATGGACCGGCAGCGGGATCAAGCCCGTGCCGCAGGTAAGTTCAAAATGGCGGAGGGGTTGTCCTACTCAGGCGCCCAGACTATTTTTGAAGGCTACGAGCATCTTCAGCGTTCAGGCAAGGTCTTGGCGCTGTATGTCGGTGGTGCTTCTGTGGTGTCTGTTGGGGCGGGCCAAGAGGCCATCGTTGTGCTCGACACCACGCCTTTTTACGCTGAGTCTGGTGGTCAGGTTGGGGACACTGGCAGCTTGTCTGGCCAAGCGTCAAGCTTTGCAGTCTTGGATACTCAAAAGATTCAGCCTGGGGTGTTCGGACACCATGGGCGGCTGACCTCTGGCAACTTATCGGTGGGCGATGTTGTCACCGCGACGGTTGATGCGGAGCAGCGTGCACGCACTATTCGCAACCACTCCGCAACACATTTGATGCATAAGGCTTTGCGTGAGGTGTTGGGCGGACATGTTCAGCAGCGCGGCTCTTTGGTGGATGGTGATAAAACGCGCTTTGACTTTGCGCATGATGCGTCATTGACTGAAGACGAGATTGCGCGTGTCGAGTCGATCGTGAACGCAGAGGTCCTAAAGAATCAGGCTGCTGTTGCCCAAACGATGTCTTATGACGATGCGGTGAAGGGCGGGGCAGTGGCTTTGTTCGGCGAGAAATACGGTGATAGCGTGCGCGTCTTGGATATCGGTTTTTCAAGAGAGCTGTGCGGTGGCACGCACGTGTCGCGAACGGGTGATATCGGCTTGTTCAAGGTGATCTCCGAAGGGGGTGTAGCTGCCGGAGTCAGACGTATCGAGGCTGTGACAGGATCGAACGCCTTAGCTTGGGTGCAAAATCTGAATGCCACTATTCAGCGTGCTGCGACAGCTTTGAAAACGCAGCCGGCTGAGTTGCCTGACAGGATCGTCTTGTTACAGGATCAGCTCAAGGCTGTTGAAAAAGATCTGGACCAGGCGCGCGCCAAGCTTGCTTCCAATGCTGGCAATGCTTTGACAGACGCAGCGATTGAGATGCCTGCCGGCTTTAAGCTTTTGGTCACTGAAGTCAAAGGTGTGGATCCCAAGGACTTGCGATCAATGGTTGATCAGATCAAGGACCGACTTAAATCATCTGTTGTGTTGCTTGCAGCGGCCTCTGCTGATGGAAAAATCAGTTTGGTGGCGGGTGTGACGGCTGACTTGGTCGGCAAGGTCAAAGCGGGAGATCTGGTCGGATTTGTTGCGGGTCAGATTGGTGGTAAAGGTGGCGGACGTCCGGATATGGCGATGGGTGGCGGTACAAATTTGAGTGCGTTACCTGCGAGCTTGGCAAGCGTAAAAGCTTGGATTGAAGCTAAATGACTATGTCTGGCCAGTTGAGCGACCAGCAGGAGGCAACTCCTCCTGCGTTTAAAGAAACTGTAGACGCTACCGGGCTTGCCTGCCCGCTCCCAATTTTGCGTGCCAAAAAAGCGTTGGCTACGCTCGTTGCAGGTGAGGTGCTTCGTGTCATCACGACTGACCGAGGCGCGGTGCGAGATTTTCAGGCTTTTTGCAAACAAACGGGTAATGCACTGTTGGCGCAGGTCGACGAAGTCGACCGCGTCACGCATTATTTGGAGCGCCGGTTGAAATAAACAGTGTGGTTCTGCTGTTTAGTGCTATACTCATGGACTTTATTGAACATTTTCAAGGGATTACGTATGGTTGTGATTCGCCTGGCCCGTGGCGGCTCCAAGAAGCGTCCTTTTTATAACCTCGTTGCGACCGATTCCCGTGATCGCCGTGATGGTCGTTTTATCGAGCGCGTTGGTTTTTACAACCCAGTTGCAAATGCAAACGAAGAGCGTCTTCGCATTGCACTTGACCGCGTCCAGTATTGGACCGGAGTGGGTGCACAGTTGTCTCCAGCCGTTGCACGTCTGGTCAAAGACTTCTCTGCAAAAGTCGCAACAGCGGCTTAATCAAGACGTTTGACTGACTCCGGGTCACAGCTATGGCTGACATAGGCGCGCAAGTAGCGCCAGACGATCTAGTTGAACTAGGTCGTATCGTGTCAGCCTACGGTGTGCGGGGTTGGGTCAAAATACAGCCGCATTCAGCACAAGGCTTAGTCTTGCGTGCTGCGCCTGTCTGGTGGTTAGCACCACCTTTTCCGCCTGCTTCACACGCTTCACCCAACTCTGGGTTCGATGCTACCTCTCGTTCACCAAAACTTCGTTCTCATGCCGTCAAGCAAGTCCGCCCTCAAGGGTCGACTGTTGTGGCTGACCTCGAGCATGTGGGAGATCGCGATTTAGCTGAGTCGATGCGCGGCTACACAGTTTATGTGTCTCGACAATATTTCCCCAAAGCACAGGCAGACGAGTTTTATTGGGTAGACCTTGTCAATTGCTACGTGTATAGCGATGCGCGATTGGTAGGCATAGTCGCCGAGGTTGTTGATAACGGTGCGCACGCCATTTTGCGTGTGAATCGCCTGACGATTGATGGGGATCAAACGCCATCAGATGTTCATGCGCCTCAGCCAGTCCTTGATGTGAAAGGTCGTCCCGAAGAGGTTTTGGTTCCTTTTGTTGCCGCGCATGTTCAGCATGTTGATATCGTGGCGCGACGGATTGAAACTGACTGGCCTCTCGATCTCTAGGTTTTTGTGATGCGCATTGACGTCATCACTTTGTTTCCAGATGCCTTGGGCGTTGTCCGTGATTCGGGTGTGACGGGTCGTGCACACCATCAAGGTATTTGGTCACTGCACGCTTGGAATCCCCGTGATTTCACGCATGATGCGCATCGGACCGTCGACGATCGGCCATATGGCGGTGGGCCCGGCATGGTGATGATGGCGGAGCCTCTCAAGCAAACTTTGCTTGCCATTGAGGCTGACCGTCAGCATCCAGCACCTGTCATTCTGTTGTCACCAGTGGGTAAACGTTTTGGTCAGTCAGATGCTGCTCGTCTTGCAAGCTCTGCGGGTGCGATTTTTGTGTGTGGTCGCTACGAAGGCGTTGATCAGCGTTTCATCGACGAATGCGTGGATGAGCAATGGTCACTTGGTGATTTTGTATTATCTGGCGGTGAGATTGCGGCATTGGCGATGATTGATGCAGCTGTGCGTCTCATGCCTGGCGCCTTAAATCATGGCGACTCTTCATTGCAGGACTCTTTTCAAGATTCTATTTCAGGTCTTTTAGACAGCCCTCACTACACTCGTCCTGAGGTTTGTTGGGATCAGCCTGTGCCAGCCGTTTTACTGTCAGGCAATCACGCAAATATTGCGCGTTGGCGACGGGAGCGATCACTTGAGTTGACCGCTAACAATCGTCCCGATCTGCTGGAACAAGCCAGAAATCAGGGCTTACTGACCAAGAATGATGAAAAATTCTTGGCCAGTTTAAAAAAATAACAACAGCAAACTGATCACGTATTATTTAATTCATTTGCTTACTTCAGTTTTGCGCGCTGCGCTTTAACCTGAATTAGTGTCTCTCCAAATTGAACGACACGTTGTTGCTCTTGTTCGACAACAGCAGCAGGTGCACGCGCAACAAAGGACTCGTTCGTGAGTTTGGCCTGCGCTTTGTTGATCTCACCTTCGAGTCTTGCAATCTCTTTGTCTAAACGTACTTTTTCAGCGGCAACATCAATCTCGACCTTGAGCATCAGACGTGTTTGACCTAGCGCTTGAACAGGGGCCCCGTCATCAGGCAAGGTCGTGACAACGTCAACACCTGACAGTTTGGCAAGTGCGGCAAGATAGGCTGCATGCTGATGCAGCATTTCTTGTGGGCCTTCGGCGATCAGAGGTACGCGAGTGGCGGGTGCTAAGTTCATTTCGCTACGTAACGCGCGCACAGCTTCGATTTGACTCTTGAGCAGATCTACCTGGGCACATGCCTGCGTATCAATCGCATCCAGATTGGCCTGCGGAAATGGCTGTATAGAGATGCTTGATTGTGCATCTATCGATCTCTTGCCGGCGACAACGGATACTTTTTGCCAGAGCTCTTCTGTAATGAATGGCATGATCGGGTGCATCAGTCTGAGGATGGCCTCGAGCACGCGGATCAGAGTGCGTCTTGTAGCGCGTTGTTGCTCGGGTGTGCCTTGTTGGATTTGTACTTTGGATAACTCCAGATACCAGTCGCAGTACTCATCCCAGACAAAGTGATAGAGCGCATTGGCGATGTTGTCGAAGCGATAGTCGGCAAAGCCCTTGGCAACATCTAGTTCAAGTTGCTGTAGTTTACTGATGATCCATTTGTCCACGAAACTTTGAGCGCTTGCGTCAACCTCGGTCATGTCTTGACCCTCGGTATTCATCAGCACAAAGCGAGTGGCATTCCATAGTTTGTTACAAAAGTTTCTGTAGCCCTCACAACGTTTGAGATCAAAATTAATGTTTCGTCCCAGAGTCGCGTAAGCAGACATCGTAAAGCGAAGCGCATCAGTCCCGAAAGCAGGGATACCTTCAGGGAACTGACGGCGAGTTGCTTTTTCAATCGCACCGGCCTGCTTGGGATTCATCAAGCCAAAGGTTCGTTTTTTGACTAAGGTTTCGAGGTCAACACCATCAATCAGGTCGACGGGATCAAGCGTATTGCCTTTTGATTTACTCATTTTCTGGCCTTCCGCATCGCGGATCAGGCCATGAACGTACACGTGTTTAAACGGCACTTGGCCGGTCAGGTGCGTGGTCATCATGACCATGCGAGCTACCCAGAAAAAGATAATGTCAAAACCCGTCACCAAGACGCTTGAGGGGAGATAACGCTCGTAGTCTGGCGTTTTTTCTGGCCAGCCCATGGTGGTGAAGGGCACCAGCGCAGAGGAGAACCACGTATCCAGCACATCTGGATCTCGAGTGAGTGGACCTTGAACGCCCGCAGCTTGCGCTTGCTGGACTGCATCGCTCTCATCATGTGCGACAAAGACTTGACCGTCTGGGGCATACCAGGCAGGAATCTGGTGACCCCACCAAAGCTGTCTGGAGATACACCAGTCTTGGATGTTTTCGAGCCATTGGTTATATGTCGTGGTCCAATTGCTGGGGAAAAACTCGACATCTCCGTTTGCTACGACTTCGAGCGCGACTTCAGTAATGCTTTTGCCTGGATGCAATGTGTCTGCGGGGGCGGGCTTGCTCATCGCGACAAACCATTGGTCTGTCAGCATGGGTTCAAGCACCTCACCTGTGCGATCGCCACGGGGTTGCATCATTTTGTGTGCATCGACTTTAACCAAGAAGCCTTGTGTCTCCAGTTCAGCAACAACGGCTTTGCGTGCTTCGTAACGATCTAAACCATGAAACTGCGCGGGACCTTGGTCGTTGATTTTTGCATCAAGTGTAAAGATCACGATTAATGGCAGGTTGTGTCGCATGGCGCATGCGTAGTCATTAAAGTCATGCGCACCGGTGATTTTGACGCAACCTGTTCCAAAGGCTTGGTCCACAAAGTCATCTGCAATGATCGGTATCTGACGATTGCAAAGCGGAAGATCCACTAATTTCCCAACAAGATGCTGGTAGCGTGGGTCTTCGGGGTGAACGCATAGCGCGCCGTCAGCAAGCATCGTCTCGGGGCGCGTGGTTGCGATCGTCATGCCGCGGAGCGTTTCTTGAGTGCCATCCTCGTGGGTGATCGTTTGTGGGCCGTCCACGAAGGGATAAAGAATATGCCAGAGGTGACCATCAGTTTCTACGGATTGCACTTCGAGGTCTGAAACGGCCGTGAGCAGTTTAGGATCCCAGTTGACCAAGCGTTTACCGCGATAGATGAGACCTTGCTTGTAAAGTCGCACAAATGTTTCAACGACACCTGCCGACATTTGCTTGTCCATGGTGAAGTATTCGCGCGGCCAATCTGCAGAGGCGCCCAAGCGACGCACTTGGCTGGTGATCGTGTTGCCGGAGAGCTCTTTCCATTCCCAGACTTTTTCGATGAATTTTTCACGACCAAGATCATGACGCGACACTTTTTGAGCATCAAGCTGACGTTCGACAACGATTTGTGTGGCAATTCCTGCGTGATCAGTACCTGGGACAAATACGGTGTCATGGCCGAGCATGCGGTGATACCGAACAAGCCCATCCATAATGGTCTGGTTAAAAGCATGCCCCATATGAAGGGTTCCCGTCACGTTCGGGGGAGGGAACTGAATGGCGTAGGGGATGCCATCGCCAGGGCCGCCCTGTGTGTGCTGGCCAGCGGCAAAATAACCCCGTTTTTCCCATTCTTGGTACCAGCGCGCCTCAAGCGTTGCAGGTTCAAAACTTTTGGAGAGTTCCCCGTCTAGAGTGGTATTGGGCTGATTCATTCAAATATCCGGATAAAGTTGGGTCGCAGGGCGTCGCCAGTTGGCGAATAACGCTCTATTTTAGGGTGTTGTGGCCAGATGTGCCGTGCTAGAATCATGGGCTAGGGTCAGCACAAGCAAAGTCCCTGTTTTTATTGAGATTTATTGGAGTTTTACATGTCAGTCGAACGTACTCTTTCCATTATTAAGCCTGATGCCGTCGCTAAAAATGTCGTCGGTCAGATTATTGCCCGCTTTGAAGGCGCAGGCCTGAAAGTCATCGCCGCACGCATGATGCATCTGTCGCGTGCTGATGCTGAGCGTTTCTACGCTGTTCACAGTGCTCGTCCATTTTTCAAAGACCTGGTTGATTTCATGATCTCCGGTCCTGTGTTTGTTCAAGCCCTCGAAGGCGAGAGCGCCATTCAGAAAAACCGTGACCTGATGGGCGCAACTGATCCCAAGAAAGCTGAAAAAGGCACGATCCGTGCTGATTTCGCAGACAGCATTGATGCCAACGCTGTTCATGGCTCTGATGCTCCTGAGACTGCTCAGGCTGAAATCGCTTTCTTTTTCCCTGAAATCAATATCCACAGCCGTTAATTTGGCTGTCTGACTCGTGGCACATTACGCATGCAACCTGAACCGATCAATCTGCTTGGGCTCGACGCTCCAGCACTGACTCAACTAGTGGGTCAGTGGGGGGGCAAGCCGTTTCGTGCCCGGCAATTGCAAAAGTGGGTGCACCAGCGTGGGACGAGTCAGTTCGACGACATGACGGATCTTGCGCGCGATTTTCGCGCGCAACTCTCTCAGTCATGTGTTGTCCTTGCACCAAAGGTTTTAAGCCAACATCGCTCCTCGGATAGCACCAGAAAGTGGTTGTTCGATGTGGGGCAGGGTAACGCGATTGAGTCGGTGTTCATTCCCGAGGATGATCGTGGCACCCTTTGCATTTCAAGTCAGGCAGGCTGCAATGTCGCCTGCCGCTTTTGCTCGACAGGACATCAGGGTTTTAATCGAAACCTGACGACTGCTGAAATCATCGGTCAGCTCTGGTGGGCGCGTCATGAGCTCATGCAAGACCTTGATTCTGCCCGCATTCAGTCCTCCGGCGCCGAGCATGCAACAGTTGTCACCAGCGATACGCGGCTCATTAGCAACGTGGTGATGATGGGAATGGGCGAACCCCTCTTAAACTATGAGCCGGTGCTCGGGGCTTTGCGCCTGATGCTCGACGATAACGCTTATGGTTTATCGCGGCGTCGAGTCACTGTGTCGACTTCTGGGGTAGTGCCCATGATGGATCGGCTATCGCAGGATTGTCCTGTCGCACTCGCAGTTTCTTTGCATGCCCCCAATGACGCCTTGCGGGATGAGTTGGTCCCTTTAAATAAAAAATATCCTCTCAAAGAGCTGCTTGCCGCATGTGAGCGCTATCTCGAGTTTGCGCCGAGGGATTTCATCACCTTTGAATACGTGATGCTAGACGGCGTCAACGACAGCGATGCGCACGCCAAACAGTTGATCGATATCGCTCGCCAAATCAACTGCAAGCTCAATTTGATTCCTTTTAATCCATTTCCTGCTTCTGGTTTACAACGCTCCTCTGCCGCCCGAATTAGAATATTTGCGCAGCACTTAATGGATGCCGGCATTGTGACGACTGTGCGCAAAACGCGCGGTGATGATATTGACGCAGCATGCGGCCAACTGGCCGGCGAAGTCAAAGACCGCACCAATCTGAGTGAAAAAATGGCCTCAAGAAAAATGATCCCGATCAAGGAGACGCGTGCATGAGCGAGCAGTTAGATCTGAGTAGTCCTTTGCGCACAGAGTCTGCACCCGCACCAACGGAGCTCATCACTTCGGCTGGCTCCTTGCGTGCCTTGCGTGTTTCCAAAGGCTTTTCAATCGAAGATGTCGCTGTACGACTCAAGTACTCCGCGCGCCATATCGAAGCCTTGGAGTCTGAGCGGTACGATAGTTTGCCCCAAGGTCTGGGGCTTCGCAGTATGGTCAGAAGCTATTCAAAATTATTAGGGATCGATCCTAGATCTCTTGAGTCAGCTCTGCACTCACGGATTGGCAGCGTTGAGGGTGGCATTGCTAATCACACTTCGATTCGAACATTAGGCGCTCATCATGTTGAGCATGTATCTCATTCCGGCCCTTGGGCATGGCTCGTCTTAATCCTTTTGGTCGTGCTGGCTGCATTGAGCATTGCGATTTGGCAAGGATTGGTGCCGGCGGCATGGGTGCCGGACTGGGTCGAGGCCTTGTTTCGATGAGCCAGATCTCTACATCCCCCTCCGCCTCTTCAATTGAGACAGTGATCGGACCTTTCGCTCGGCACCCCACAAGACAGGTTGCTGTTGTTTGGGGAAACCAAAAAGTACTCATTGGTGGGAATGCACCCGTGGTGGTGCAGTCTATGACCAACACTGACACGGCTGATGCGATTGCCACAGCGATCCAAGTCAAAGAGTTGGCTCAAGCCGGCTCCGAGATTGTGCGGATTACGGTCAATACGCCCGAGGCTGCTCGTGAGGTGATCGCGATCCGTGAGCAGCTCGATCGCA
This sequence comes from Burkholderiaceae bacterium, assembly GCA_030158305.1. Taxonomy (GTDB): domain Bacteria; phylum Pseudomonadota; class Gammaproteobacteria; order Burkholderiales; family Burkholderiaceae_B; genus Zwartia. The sequence goes on along the minus strand of JAOATE010000008.1, from coordinate 43,545 downwards.
TGGGGATTTCAGTGCCGTTAGCCGGTGACTTTCACTATAACGGCCACAAATTGCTGACTCAGTTCCCGGACTGTGCTCAGGCTTTATCCAAATATCGCATTAATCCCGGCAACATGGGTGGCGGCAAAAAGCGCGATGATAACTTCGCTCAGATGATTGAAGTGGCGTGTCGCCATCAAAAACCAGTCCGCATTGGCGTCAATTGGGGCAGCTTGGATCATGAACTGCTCGCGCGCATGATGGACGATAATGTCAAGCTTGCTCAGCCGCGCGATGGCAGGGCTGTCATGCGAGATGCCTTAGTGGTTTCTGCGATTAGTAATGCGGAACGCGCCCAAGAGCTCGGCCTGCCTGGTGATGCCATTATTCTTTCTTGCAAAGTCAGTCACGTACAGGACTTGATCGCTGTTTACCGTGATTTGGCTTCGCGCTGCGACTATCCTTTGCATCTCGGTCTCACTGAGGCTGGCATGGGAAGTAAAGGCATTGTCGCCTCAACTGCAGCGTTAAGTGTTTTGCTCCAAGAAGGTATTGGCGACACGATTCGGATTTCTCTGACGCCAGAGCCAGGTGGCGATCGTGCGCGCGAAGTCATTGTGGGGCAAGAGATTTTGCAAACGATGGGCTTGCGGGCTTTTACGCCCATGGTGATTGCATGCCCTGGCTGCGGTCGTACTAGCAGCACGGTGTTTCAAGAACTCGCAGACCGGATTCAGACATATCTACGAGAGCAAATGCCTGCTTGGAAAAATCAATATCCTGGCGTGGAGTCAATGAATGTTGCGGTGATGGGGTGCGTGGTCAATGGCCCAGGTGAGAGCCGACATGCCGATATTGGAATTAGTTTGCCAGGCACGGGTGAGGTGCCTTCAGCACCTGTTTTTGTCGATGGTGAGCGAACCGTTACCCTCAAAGGCGACTTTATCGCCGAAGAGTTTCAAAAGATTGTCCAGGATTACGTCGCACGCCGGTATGGCGCACACGCGAGATAAATTTATTTATGACACAAGCATTTTCCAAGGTGACCGCGATTCGCGGGATGAACGATGCATTGCCCGGTAACGGTGCGCGCTGGGAGCAGCTCGAGCAAGCCGTTCGTGTCTGGCTGGCTGATTACGGCTACCGTAATATGCGTACCCCCATCCTTGAGCACACGCGATTGTTTACGCGAGGAATTGGCGAAGTGACCGATATCGTCGAAAAAGAAATGTATAGCTTCACTGATTCACTCAATGGTGAGTCTTTGACGATGCGCCCTGAGTTCACTGCTGGCATGGTTCGTGCGGCCATAGAGCACAATTTGTTGTACGACCGTCCGCAACGTGTATATGCGATGGGTCCAGTGTTTAGGCATGAGCGTCCGCAAAGGGGGCGTTATCGTCAGTTTCATCAGATTGACGTAGAAGCCCTTGGTTTATCAGGTCCAGACATCGATGCTGAACTGATCGTGATGGTGGCGCGTCTTTGGAAGGCTTTGGGCATTACAGACGTGCATCTTGAGCTGAACTCCCTTGGACAGGGTGAGGAGCGGGCGGCACACCGGGCAGCGCTGATTGCGCATCTTGAACAGCATAAGGACGTGCTGGACGAGGATGGGCTAAGACGCATGTATACCAACCCGTTGCGCGTTCTAGACACCAAAAATCCTGCGATGCAGGCAATGGCCGATGCAGCGCCCAAACTGTTCGATTTTTTGGGTGAGGCCTCGCGTGCGCACTTTGCAGGCGTTTGCGAACGGCTGGATGACGCAGGCATCAGTTATCGAATCAACCCCAGAATGGTGAGAGGGTTGGACTATTACAATCTCACAGTATTCGAGTGGATAACCGACAAGCTGGGTGCTCAAGCAACGGTGTGTGGCGGTGGCCGCTATGATGGTTTGGTTGAGTTGCTAGGTGGAAAGCCTTCGCCGGCTGTGGGTTTTGCGATTGGTATGGAGCGGCTCATGGACTTGTGGGGGCAGTACCAGCCAGAGACGCCAAAGGCCGAATGTGCGGTGTATTTTGTCCATCAAGGTGAGAAGGCGCAGCGCCGCTCCGCGATGTTGGCGGAGGGACTGCGTGATATGGGTATCTCTACTATTGTGCATGCAGGTTCGGGTAGTTTTAAATCGCAATTCAAGCGTGCGGACACAAGTGGTGCGCAGATTGCGGTTATTCTTGGGGACGATGAGCTCGCTTCTGGCGTAGCCTCGGTCAAAATGTTACGTGTTGAGCAGTCATCCGAGGCGCTCTCACAGCAACAAGTGCCGCTCGATCATTTAGTGGTGTTTTTGAAAGATAAGGTTAATTAGGCATGGCTTACGATCTCGACGAGCAAGAACAACTAGACCAGATTAAAGCCTGGTGGAACAAGTACGGCACTTTAGTGTTGACTCTCTTAATTGTCGCCACAGCCGTTGTCGGCGGCTGGAGAGCATGGCAATGGTACGAGGGGCATCAGTCTTCTCAGGCCCGCGGCTATTTCGAGGCACTTGAAGAAGCAGGACGTTCACAGGGCGAGGAGTCGGTTGCTCGCATTAACGCCGCCATGAAAACCTTGCGTAGCGACTATGCCGCCACTGACTACGCCGCCCGCGGGGCATTAGTGGCAGCTTCTGCATTGGCGGCTCGCAAAGATTTGTCCGGTGCGCGTGCCCAGCTCGAATGGCTTTCACAAACCAAACATGCGGCGTTGGTACCTGTCTCCCGTTTGCGTTTAGCTGCCTTATTTCTTGATCAAAAAGAATACGAATCAGCGCTGGCTCAACTTAAGGACGCTCCACCGTCTTTTGAAGGATTGTTCGCGGACCGTCGTGGTGATGTCCTTGCTGCACAAGGGAAACCCGCTGAGGCTAAAAAGGCTTGGAACGAAGCCATTGAAACGCTCGGTGCGACAAATCCATTGACACCAATTGTCAAGCTCAAACTTGATGCGGTGGGAGGCTAAGGATGCGTGACGCTATTTCAACAGGTTTATTTCGAGTCACAGCAGTTCTTCTCGCGTCAGCAACCCTTGCTGGCTGCAGCTTATTCGGCAGCAGTGATGATCGATACAAGCCGGCACCGTTAACAGCGGTTTTGCCCGAAGTCGCTGTGCAAAGTGCTTGGAAGACACAGGTTGGTAGCGGTTCAGGACTCGGTTTTGCGCCCATCATCGTCAATGGTGCTGCTTATGCGGCTACACCTGACGGCGCAGTCGTTAAAGTCGATCTCCAGTCGGGCGGTATCGTTTGGAGAGCAATGGTAGACAAAAAGCTTTCAGCAGGCGTGGGCAGTGACGGCAAAGTGACTGCTGTTGTGACCCGTGAGGGCGCGGTTGTCGCATTGGATGATTCTGGTCAGGTCAAGTGGCGTGCTCAAGCGACGAGTGACGTTTCGGTTCCCCCTGTGGTCGGCTACGGTGTCGTGGTGGTGCGCAGCGGCGACTACCGTGTTCAGGCTTTTAATGCTGAAACGGGTGATCGTATTTGGAGTGTTCAGCGACCAGGCCCCGCACTCACGCTTCGGGCCGCAGCACGAATGGTCATGATTGAAGGTTTAGCCATCAGTGCCATTCCAGGCGGAAAGCTGATTGGTATTAACGCTGTCTCCGGTGATGTTCAATGGGAGGGTACTGTTGCCATCCCCAAAGGCTCATCCGATCTTGAGCGAGTGATTGACGTTGTAGGCGCTCCTGTTGTTCTGGGTCAGCTGATGTGTGCGGTTTCTTACCAAGGACGAATTGTCTGTTTTGATATTGCCGCAGGTGGACGTCCTGCTTGGGTCAAGGACTTTTCTTCCTTGGTCGGCTTGGCCCTGGACACACTGCACGTTTACGCTCCCAATCAGACTGACGTTGTGACAGCGTTAAATATTCAAAATGGTTCTGTTGTGTGGGCGCAAGAAGCCTTGAAAAACCGAAAACTCACGAGTCCGGCAGCCTTAGCTTCCGCAGTTGCAGTCGGTGATTACGAAGGTTTCGTTCACTTTTTGGCACAAAAAGATGGGCATTTACTTGCCCGAGTTTCTGTTGGCGGGGGCGCTATTCGTTCGCCGCTATTGGCCACGCCGCAGGGCGTGCTTGTTCAAACGGGTGATGGTGCCCTAGTTATGTTGGCGTTGAAATAATTCGTGTCTGTTAAACCTGTCGTTGTTCTGGTGGGACGCCCTAATGTGGGCAAGTCCACACTTTTTAATCGCCTGACGCGTTCGCGCTCAGCCTTGGTTGCTGACTTTTCCGGTTTGACACGGGATCGGCACTACGGTGAGGGACGTGTCGGTGAGACCCCATTTATTGTTGTCGATACGGGCGGTTTTGAACCAGTCGCTAAAACGGGCATTTTGCACCAGATGGCGCGCCAGACTAAACAGGCAATCGCAGAAGCCGATGTGGTTATTTTCATGGTGGACGCACGCGCGGGTTTAAACGCGCATGATCACGATATTTCTCGCCTACTTCGCAAGCTTGGGCAGCGCGTTGTTTTGTGTGTCAACAAAGCAGAGGGGATGCCTCACGGAAGCGCGGTTGCAGAGTTTCATGAGCTGGGTTTAGGCTTGCCGGTTGCGATTTCAGCTGCGCACGGTGACGGTATTGCTGATCTGATTGAGCATGCGCTAGAGGGTTTGGGCGAGCCTGCTGTAGAAACACCTGAGTTTGACGCAGACGATGCAGAACCCTCTGCGGACGCACTGAAGGTCGAAGGCGAGGTGGCTGCGCCGGAACTCAAGCATCGCATCAAGCTCGCGATTGTTGGTCGTCCAAACGTTGGAAAATCTACGCTGATCAATACGTTGTTGGGCGAAGAGCGCGTGATTGCATTTGATATGCCAGGCACCACGCGCGATGCGATCGAAATCGAGTTTGATCGAGGGGGCAAGCAATACACCTTGATTGATACTGCTGGCTTGCGCAAGCGCGGAAAAGTCTTTGAGGCGATTGAAAAGTTTTCTGTGATTAAAACTTTACAGGCGATTGAGGCAAGTAACGTCGTTCTGTTGATGATCGATGCCCAGCATGAGGTGTCTGAACAGGATGCGCACATCGCTGGCTTTATTCTTGAAACGGGTCGCGCACTGGTTGTGGCGATTAACAAGTGGGATGGCTTGGATAGCGAACAGCGCGAAAGGATTCAGCGCGAATTTGATCGCAAGCTTCGGTTTCTCTCTTTTGCACGGGTGCATACGATTTCCGCGTTGCGCGGCCAGGGAATTAATACCGTCTTACGCTCCGTCAATGCCGCTCATGCTGCCGCCTTTGCCAAATTGTCGACACCACGTTTGACGCGCGAGTTACAGGCGGCTGTTGAGCAACAACCCCCACCGCGCAAAGGTATTTTCAGACCCAAAATGCGCTACGCTCATCAAGGAGGACAAAATCCTCCCCTCATCATTGTGCATGGTAACGCCTTGGATGCTATCGCTGATCCTTATCGTCGATATTTGGAAAACAGATTCCGCGAAGCCTTTGAGTTAGCTGGAACGCCTTTGCGCATTGAGTTTAAGTCGTCTTTCAACCCTTACGCCGATAATTGAGCTGTCATGAGTCGTTACTGGAATAGTTTGGTTGCCAAGCTTGATCCCTATGTGCCTGGCGAACAGCCTCGTATACAAAACCTGATCAAGCTCAACACCAACGAGCACCCTTATGGTCCCTCCCCAAAAGTGATCGAGGCGATTCAAGCTCATACAAACGACAGTTTGCGCTTGTACCCTGATCCCACTGCGCTTGAGCTTCGCCAAGCCATTGGAAAGCGATTTCATTTATCACCCGATCAAGTATTTGTGGGTAATGGTTCCGATGAGGTCCTTGCTCACGTGTTCCATGCGTTACTCAAACATGAGGCGCCTGTTTTATTTCCGGACATTACTTATAGTTTTTATCCAGTCTACTGTGGTTTGTACGAAATACAGTTCAAAACTGCGCCGCTGGATGATGACCTGAAAATTTGCGTGGATGATTATCTTCATCTCACGGGTGACCGAAGGGTAGGCGGGATTATTTTCCCGAATCCCAATGCGCCGACGGGGGCGGCCCACTCTCTAGACGCCGTTGAGAAAATCATTGCGGCCAATCAAGATGTCGTGGTGGTGGTAGATGAAGCTTACGTAGATTTTGGTGCGCAAAGCGCAGTGAGTTTGATTCACAAGTACCCCAATTTACTTGTGGTTCATACCTTGTCTAAGTCGCGCTCTTTAGCAGGCTTGCGCGTGGGGTATGCCATGGGTCATGCAGACCTGATTCAGGGTTTGGATAGAGTTAAAAATAGTTTCAATTCGTATCCTCTGGATCGTCTGGCGCTTGCTGGCGCGACTGCGGCTATTGAAGATCAGTCTTATTTTGAGCACACACGTGATGCAGTCGTTCGTACGCGCGGTGTGATGACAAAAGGCTTGGAGCAGCTCGGTTTTCAAGTTCTGCCTTCAGCTGCTAATTTTATTTTTGCTAAACATCCCGCACGTGATGGTGCTGCGCTTGCCGCCGCATTACGTGAAAAAAATATTATTGTTCGTCATTTTAAAAAAGAACGTATTGATCAGTATTTGCGCATCACGGTCGGTACAGATGATGATTGTTCAAAACTGCTGCAAGCATGCAAATTAATTTTGAGTTAATCAAACGTAATAGATCTTTTGGTAACTAAAAGTTTCAATTGCTAGCATCCCAAGGGAAAACCCTGTACAGTGTAATCATTGGCGCCGCATCGCAGCAAATCTTTCATGATGCGGAGTCGCCTACAACAATATATGGAGCCTGCCAATGAGCAATAAAGGGCAAACTTTGCAAGATCCCTTCTTGAATGCACTGCGTAAAGAGCACATCCCTGTCTCAATTTACTTAGTGAACGGGATTAAATTACAGGGCCAGGTCGAGTCTTTCGATCAGTATGTCGTGTTGTTACGCAACACCGTCACACAAATGGTTTACAAACACGCGATTTCAACGGTCGTGCCAGCACGCGCTGTGAGTCTACCTGTTGATGCTTCCACTGATGCCTCAGCTGAAGCAGAGGCTGAATAAGCAAGCTGGGATTAACGCATGCGTGCGTTAATCATCAGCGTAGATCTTGGTTCACCTGACCATGCGGCTCACGCCGAAGAGTTTGTTCTGTTGGCTAAAGGGGCGGGCGCCGAGTTAGTGGCAACACTGACTGCGAAGCGTCAGCGTCCTGACGCTGCTTATTTTATTGGGTCAGGCAAGGTCGAGGAGGGCGTTTTGCTCGCACAAGAGTGCGATGCGGAAGTCATCCTCTTTGATCAACCCCTTTCTCCTGCGCAGCAACGTAACCTCGAGCGTCAGTTCAACTTAAGAGTGGTCGATCGCGTTGCTCTTATTTTGGACATATTCGCTTTGCGTGCGAAAAGTCACGAGGGAAAGTTGCAGGTTGAGCTTGCACAGCTTCAGCACCTCGCGACGAGATTGACACGTTTGTGGTCACACCTTGAGCGCCAACGCGGTGGGATTGGGATGCGGGGTCCAGGCGAGTCTCAACTTGAGATGGATCGCCGGATGATTGGCTCCAAGGTCAAGCTGCTCAAAGAAAGGCTGGAGCGTGCTCAACGACAGCGTACGACGCAACGGCGCTCTCGCGCTCGAGGATCAATTCTTTCTGTTTCGCTGGTGGGTTACACCAACGCAGGAAAATCCACTCTGTTCAATGCGATGACCAGAGCTGATTCCTATGCGGCGGATCAGCTGTTTGCTACGTTGGACACGACGACTCGGCGTCTCTGGATTGAGGGCGCTGGTCAGATAACCCTTTCAGATACTGTGGGATTTATTCGTGATTTGCCTCATACTTTGATTGCTGCTTTTAGAGCAACGCTCGAAGAAGCCACGCAGGCGGATTTGTTACTCCACGTCGTGGATGCTGCGAGTCCTCAGCGTGACGAACAGATTGCCGAGGTCAATAAGGTTTTAGTCGATATTGGTGCAGCTGATATCCCCTGTATTTTGGTCTACAACAAAACCGACTTGGCTGGACTGGAATCACGTGTAGAACTAGACGAACATGGTACGATTTGTCGAGTTTTTTTAAGTGCTCAAAAGCGCTCTGGTCTGAGCGGTTTGCGAGATGCAATCAGTCAGTTTGCTTCTACCTCGGAAAACAATGCGATTTCTTACGAAAATATTCAACCTGAATGATCCCGGTTGGGGTCGTGGTCAGGGCGGTGGTGGTAACGAACCTCCACGTCGTCCTCCCCAAGGAAATGGTCCTCCTGATCTTGATCAGGTCTGGCGTGACGTGACGAGTCGGCTTTCCGGTTTGTTTGGCGGTAAGCGCGGCGGCGGAAATAACGGCGGACCCTTAGGAAGTGGTGGACCAAGTCCCCGTCAATCCAAAATTGGCTTGGGCGTGATTGTCGCTGCTGCTTTAGCTTTGTGGCTGGCGAGCGGTTTTTTTATTGTCCAAGAAGGTCAGGTCGCGGTCATTACCCAGTTTGGTAAGTACAAGAGCACGTCGCAGGCTGGTTTTCAATGGAGAATTCCTGCTCCGATTCAGTCCCATGAAATGGTTAATTTGTCACAGCTCCGTACCTTCGAGGTAGGTTTTCGTGGCAATGCGCGCAACCGAGTGTTGCCAGAGTCTCTCATGCTGACCGATGATGAAAATATTGTCGACGTTCAGTTTGTGGTTCAGTACAGACTTCGTGCCGATGGCGCACCAGATTATTTGTTCAAGACAAAAGATCCCGATGAGTCTGTTCGTCAGGTTTCACAGTCTGCGATGAGAGAGGTCGTGGGTACTCGCTCAATGGACTTTGTTTTGTACGAGGGTCGGACTGCCGTGGCTAGTGAGGTCCAAAAACAAATGCAGCAGATTTTGGATCGCTATCAGACGGGTATCCAATTGAGTAGCGTTGCGATTCAAAACGTACAGCCTCCAGAGCCCGTTCAGGCTGCTTTTGATGATGCAGTCAAGGCTGGTCAAGATCTTGAGCGTCAAATTAACGAAGGCCAGGCGTATCGCAACCAAATCGTCCCGTTAGCGGATGGCCAGTCTTCGCGTATGCTCGAGCAAGCTGAGGGCTATCGTGCTCGCGTGGTGGGGGCTGCAGTGGGAGATACCGCTCGTTTCACCAGCGTATTGGCCGAGTACCGCAAAGCGCCTGAAGTGATTAGAGAGCGTATGTATCTCGAGACCATGCAGCAGATGTTTGCAAATGCTAGCAAGATTCTGGTCGATACTGCCGGCTCAAACAATATGCTTTACTTGCCTTTAGACAAGATTACCCAGCAGGCAGCACAGGGTGCCATGCGCCCCAATCCATTGGCAAATACGCCGGTTCAGACGAGTGCGCCTGCACCCTTAGCGCAGCCTGCGCCAGTCACGCGGCCGACTCCGGCTCCTACCAACACACTGACGCGCGATCGCGGCAGTCGATAACACAGAGGACACAATCATGAAAAGATTATTTCCCCTGTTGATCGCCTTGTTCATTGGCGCGGTGGTTCTTTCTTCCTCCGTGTTTATTGTGCGTGAGCGTGACTATGCGCTGGTTTTTGCGCTGGGTGAAGTCAAGAAGATCGTCTCTGAGCCAGGGCTTTACTTCAAGCTCCCTCCGCCTTTCCAAAATGTTGTGACCTTGGACAAGCGATTGCTGACGATTGATCTTCAAGAAGCTGAGCGTGTGCAGACTTCAGAAAAGAAGAACCTGTTGATTGACTCGTTCGTAAAGTGGCGAATTGTTGATCCTAGGTTGTATTACGTGACATTCGGTGGCAATGAGCGCGCAGCCCGTGAACGCTTGCAGGCACAGATCCGCGATGCGCTCAATGCTTCCGTCAACGTCCGTACGGTCAAGGATGTGGTTTCCCTTGAACGCGATGTCATCATGACCGAAGTGCTCAACAACGTTGCGAAGCGTGCCGAGCCCCTTGGTGTCAAAATCGTTGACGTTCGCCTCAAGCGTATCGAGTTTGCTCCTGAAATTTCCGAGTCGGTTTACCGACGGATGGAGTCTGAGCGTATCCGCGTCGCGAATCAGCTTCGTTCGGAAGGTGCCGCCAAGGGTGAGCGTATTCGAGCTGAAGCGGATCGTGAACGTGAGCAGATTTTAGCTAAAGCGCAAGGTCGTGCAGAAGCGATCATGGGCGAAGGCGATGCTGAAGCAGCGGGTCTTTATGCCAAGGCTTATGGCGCTGATTTGCCTTTCTATAGCTTCTACAAGAGCTTAGAGGGTTACCGCGCTGCATTTGGTAAGTCCGGCGATGTGCTTGTGGTCGACCCAAGCTCTGAGTTCTTTAAGTTTCTCAAGAACTCTCAGGGTAAGAAATAAGGACCTAAAAGGTCAAGCCTCACTCGTCTCTCTGGGAGAAAGGATTCTCTCTCCTAGAGACGTACGGTTTGTCGATAATCTGTATAATATGCTGTAAGCTTTAACGATTGTTCTGGCGGCTTGCCGGGCTTACGCCCCAAGCCGCTTTTTGTTTGGGTGTTTACTTTTTTCCTGACAATGAATCAGTCACTGTTTGTTCTTGTTGAACTTAACCCTTTGATATTTTCTCCGCGATCATGAAAGGCAATTGGTTGTTGCCAGAAAGTCTGGCAGATATGCTGCCAGCCGAGGCACGCCGCATCGAAGATTTACGTCGGCAACTACTCGACTTGTTCCGTACTTACGGATTTGAGTTGGTAGCGCCTCCTCTTGTCGAGTACATCGATTCGTTGCTTTCCGGCACTGGGAGCGACTTGAGTCTGCGTACTAGCAAGCTCGTCGATCAGTTGTCCGGTCGCACATTAGGTGTGCGTGCAGATATGACTCCTCAGGTCACGCGTATCGATGCACATTTGCTCAACCGTCCTGGTGTGACACGTTTGTGCTACTGCGGTCCAGTGTTGCACGCCCGTCCAGCGGGTTTGTTGTCGAGCAGGGAGCTTCTTCAGATCGGTGCTGAAATTTTCGGGCATGCAGGTGTAGAGGCAGACCTAGAGATCATTCGACTTGCTCTAGATAGTACGCGCATGGCGGGTGTGAGAGCGGTTCGTCTTGACTTGTGTCATGCTGGCCTAGTGCGCAGTTTGCTTGATAGTGATCCAAATGCCCATGCCCGTGCTGACGAAATCATGGCGTTGCTGCGTGAAAAAGATTTGCCTGGTTTGAGTACGCTTGGATCTGGTTCAGCACCTTTGTTCGCCTCGACGGTCAAGGCGCTTTGCGCATTACCGCAGCTTTATGGCGATATTTCTGTGATACACCGGGCGCGCGCTCTGTTGCCCGATATTGCAGGTGTGACGCATTCGCTCGATACGCTCGAGCAATTGTTGTCTTCTCTTGATGATGTGTCTGTTGGCGTCGATTTGGCCGACGTGGGTACGTATGGCTATCACACTGGCGTGACTTTCTCTGTTTACGCAGAGGGGTGGCATGATTCAATTGTGCAGGGTGGTCGATATGACGACGTCAGCAGAGCGTTTGGCCGTGCGCGTCCTGCAACTGGTTTTAGTTTGGATTTGCGTAAGCTCGTGGCGGGATTGATGCCTGCTTTGCCTGCGCCGGCTATTCGTGCGCCATCTGGTCAGGCGTTGTCGCTGCGCCAAGCGATGCAGTCGCTTCGCCAGAGTGGCAACATTGTTGTTCAGGTATTTCCGGGCGAATTGGCCACACATGATGAGTTTGTCTTTGACCGTGAGCTAGTACAGCGTGACGGTCAATGGGTAGTGCAGCAAGTTCTTTAGGCTTCGGCGCACTGCGGATCTTTTTGGTCAGCAGTGCGCTTGGAGAAATTTATTCTGATACTGATTGGTCTGATTATCCAATATGAGCAAGAACATCGTAGTGATCGGCACCCAGTGGGGTGACGAAGGCAAGGGCAAGATTGTTGACTGGTTGGCTGAGTCGGCTTCTGGCGTGGTGCGTTTTCAAGGTGGCCACAATGCGGGTCATACGCTCTGGGTCAATGGCAAAAAAACCATTTTGCGTTTGATTCCTTCTGGCATCATGCACCCGAGCGTGACGTGCTACATCGGTAATGGTGTGGTGTTGTCGCCAGAGGCGTTGCTCAAAGAAATCTCTGAACTTGAGGCGGCAGGTTTAGATGTACGCTCGCGCCTCAAGATTTCGGAAGCTTGCCCTTTGATCCTGCCTTATCACGTGGCACTCGACCAAGCGCGTGAAGCGCGTCGCGGCGATGCCAAAATTGGCACGACGGGTCGTGGCATCGGACCGGCGTACGAAGACAAGGTTGCCCGACGTGCTTTACGTGTTCAGGACTTGTTTGATCCTGAAGGTTTCCGAGCCAAGGTCGATGAGGTGTTGGACCTCCACAATTTCGTGTTAACCAAATATCTTGGCGCGCAGGCTGTATCTGCTCAAGAGGTGGTTGATCAGGCGATGGCGCTTGCGCCTGCTGTCGCCCCGATGGTTGCTGACGTCAGTAGTTTGTTGTTCATGGCGCAACAGGCCGGACAGAATCTGCTTTTCGAAGGTGCGCAGGGTGCACTGTTAGACGTGGATCATGGTACTTATCCCTACGTGACCAGCAGTAATTGTGTGGCGGGTGCTGCAGCGGCTGGTGCCGGTGTGGGTCCGCAAAGCTTGAATTATGTGCTGGGTATCACCAAGGCGTATGCGACACGTGTAGGTTCTGGGCCTTTCCCGACTGAGTTGATGGACGAGACAGGCCTGCGTCTTGCCACAGTCGGTAAGGAGTTTGGCTCCGTGACTGGGCGTCCGCGTCGTTGCGGTTGGTTTGACGGTGCGGCACTCAAACGTTCAGTACGCTTAAACGGTATTTCTGGCCTCTGTATTACTAAGCTAGATGTTCTCGATGGTTTGCCTGTCCTAAAAATGGCTGTTGGTTATGAGCTTGATGGTCAGGTTTGTGATGTGTTGCCTTATGGTGCAGCAGCTGTCGCACGTGCTAAACCAATCCTTGAAGAAATGCCTGGTTGGTCTGAGTCCACGGTGGGTGTCACTGACTTTGACAAGCTCCCGGGTAATGCGCAGCGTTACCTTAAGCGTCTCTCTGAGGTTTGCGGTGTCCCGATTGATATGGTTTCGACGGGTCCTGATCGTAACGAAACGATTATGCTTCGCGATCCTTTTAAGTCCTAATGTCTCAGGCAGGGGCGACTCAGGATGTATGGGTGGATTGGGCAACCTACCATCAGTTAATCGAGCGCTTGATCGTCCTTGTTGATCAGTCGGGCTTGAAGTTTGATCAAATATTGTGTTTGGCAAGAGGAGGTCTGAGAGTGGGGGATGTTTTCTCCCGCGTGTTTGATCTTCCTCTTGCGATTTTGGCAACCAGCAGTTATCGTGAAAATGCGGGTCACACTCAGGGTGATTTAGAGATTGCCTCTTTTATTACGATGACCCAAGGAACGCTTAAAGGGCATGTTTTGCTCTTGGATGACTTGGTAGATAGCGGAAACACACTGAGCGGTGTCAGTCAGCACTTGTTACGAACCTATCCAAGTATTGAATCAGTCAAAACAGGTGTTATTTGGTACAAGACCTGTTCAAGTTTTAAGCCGGATTTTTTTGTAGAAAAATTGTCCTCTAATCCGTGGATTCATCAGCCATTTGAGATTTACGACACTTTATCTCCCCAAGATTTAGTCGAAAAAAGTGCTAAATTCCCAACGATGTAGCGTATTTATGCTATGATCTCAGGCTATCTAGTTGTTTAACTGCTTTATTTTTTTACGTCACGCATCCTATGCCTATCGTTCGTCTGAAAGAAAACGAGCCCTTCGAAGCCGCTCTGCGTCGCTTCAAGCGCACAATCGAAAAAACTGGTCTGTTGACAGAATTGCGCGCGCGCGAGTTTTATGAAAAGCCAACTGCTGAGCGTAAGCGCAAGCAAGCTGCTGCCGTCAAGCGCCATTACAAGCGCATTCGCAGTCAGCAATTGCCGCCACGCATGTACTAATCCCGCGGCGCAACCATTGCGCCGTTCACGTATGGTCTAAGCGTTGATCCCAGATTCCTTTATCCAGGATCTTCTAAGCCGAGTCGACGTTGCAGATGTCGTCGGCCGATACGTGCAGTTAAAGAAAGGGGGCATCAACCTGCTTGGGTTGTGTCCCTTTCATAACGAAAAATCCCCCTCTTTTACCGTCAGCCCTACCAAACAGTTCTATCACTGCTTTGGCTGCGGTGCGCATGGTAGCGCCATTACTTTTCTAATCGAGCATACGGGAGCGAGTTTCCCTGAAGCTGTTCGCACACTTGCCAGTGCAGTTGGCATGAGTGTGCCCGAAGAGAATCGTACGCCTGGCCAAAAAGCCGCAAGTTCCAGGCGGCGCGAAGAAATTTCACAACATACTCAGGTGCTTGATCTTGCTCAAAAGCACTATATTTCTCAGCTACGCGACAGTCCTGCGGCCATTCGCTATCTGAAAGAACGTGGTTTGACGGGGCTTGTCGCGAAAGAGTTTGGACTCGGCTGGTCAGGTGCGGATCGTCAGGCTTTATCAAAAGTTTTTCCTCGCTATGACGACCCCATTCTTGTCGAATCTGGGCTGGTCATTGAGTCTGAAGATGGTCGTCGTTATGATCGTTTTCGGGAACGTGTGATGTTCCCGATTCGAAACGTTAAAGGCGAAATCGTTGGTTTTGGTGGGCGGATTATCGGCAAGGGGGAGCCTAAATATTTAAACTCCCCTGAAACGCCCGTTTTTTCCAAAGGAAATGAGCTCTACGGTCTGTATGAGGCTCGAGGATCGATCAGGTCTGAGGGTTGCGTCATTGTGGTCGAGGGCTACATGGATGTAGTGGGCCTCGCGCAACTTGGCGTCCGAAATGCTGTGGCAACGCTTGGTACTGCGACAACGCCCACACACATTCAAAAATTATTGCGCGCCAGTGACAAGATCATTTTTAGCTTCGACGGGGATGGGGCGGGTCGGCGTGCTGCTTGGAGGGCCTTGCAGGCCTCGCTTCCGCTCTTGCGCGATGATATTTCTATCCGGTTTCTTTTTTTACCAACGGAGCATGATCCGGATAGCTATATCCGACAGTTTGGCGAAGAGGCTTTTAGGGCGTGTTTAGCCGAGTCTGACGCACTTTCTACGTTCTTTTTAAATGAGCTTGCGGCACGTCACTCTACTCAGGAACTAGAGGGGCGCTCAGCGCTTGTCCACGAAGCCAAGCCTCTCTTGGCGCTCATTCCTGCGATTGCCCTAAAAGTACAGCTACAAAATGAGCTGGCTCGGTTGGTGCAATTTACGCCAGAGGAGCTTAACCAGTTGCTTGCTCAGGAGGCTCCTCACAAGATGGCGGGTTTACCTGAGCCTGGGCGCGCCGTCTCTGCAGGCCCATTGCAGGTGGATGATGGTAGTTTTGATCCAAGAGATGGGGCCGGAGTGCC
Organism: Burkholderiaceae bacterium; assembly: GCA_030158305.1. Lineage (GTDB taxonomy): Bacteria > Pseudomonadota > Gammaproteobacteria > Burkholderiales > Burkholderiaceae_B > Zwartia. Next base: position 28,269 of record JAOATE010000008.1, on the reverse strand, counting down.
TGAGTACCCTGGTTACAAAGGTCAGCAGGGACGGCAATCTAGAAACGCTCGTTCGGGTGAGCAGGGTGGTGGCAATCGTTCGCGTGAAAACGCAAGGTCGGGAGTGAGTCGTTCAGGGGGGGCTGGAGGAATGACTGCCCGTCGCGCAGTGGCCCCCATGGCACGTCGCTTGTTGCGCTTATTGATGACCCACCCTGAGTTGGTCGATCAAATGGGTGAACAACAGATTGAAATATTGGCGCGTGGCCCCCACTTAGAGATGGTAAGAGATTTGATTGTTCTTATTCAAGCAACGGGTGCGCGTCATGTGGGTGCTTTGATTCAAGCCGCGGATCCGGGTGATGATCTTGGGGTCTTGCTGGTATCTGTGGCGGAAGATTTGATGGCTCAAGAAGCGTTGCCTAACCCTCAGTCGGAGTGGGAGGATGCGGTCCGACGCATTGAGTTAGAGGGTTTAAAGGCTGAACAACAGGTGTTGATTGGGCAAGGATTAAATAATTTGCACGCTCAGCAAAAATATAAGGAACTTTCTTTGAGCATCACCCGTCTAATGAGGGTAATCGAAGGCAGTAAGTCAACCTAATTCGGTTAAAATCAATGGTTTACGCAGCTCAAGCGTGTGTTTGAATCAAGCACGGATTGGGCAGGCTCGTGCTTCATGCACTTCTAATACATAAGAGCGATCATGACTCAATCCCTTGGCAAGAAAAAAACGATGGCTGCTGCAAAGCCCCAACCCAAAGCAGCAACCAAACCCGTAGCCAAGTCTGCTAAGCCTGTCGTTAAAGTAGCTTCAAAACCTGCTGCTAAACAAAGTGCCAAGCCAATTGCAAAATCTGCAGCTAAACCATCTGCACCTAAATCATCTGCTAAGCCAGCGGTAAAAGCTGCCGCCAAGCCTGCCGCAAAGACTGTTGCCAAGCCAGCAACAAAAGCAACAGCCAAGCCAGC
>JAOATE010000008.1:0-27218 GCA_030158305.1 Burkholderiaceae bacterium | reverse complement strand
AGCCTGCCGCAAAGACTGTTGCCAAGCCAGCAACAAAAGCAACAGCCAAGCCAGCCAGCAAGGGTGCGGCCAAATCCGCAGTCAGTTCCAAACCAAATAAAGCAGCGGTCAAGTCCACAGCGACTCGGCCCGTTTCAACTCATTCCGCAGCAAAAACTGCAGTTCAATCGGTCAAGGATTCAATGAAGTCGGCTTCAAAAAGTAAACCCGCAGTCTCCGATAAAGCAAGCACTCCAAAAAGCGCAGCCAAGCCCGCTAAATCAGCTAAGCCCGCTGAAAAAGCTGCGGCCAAGGTTGCTGCAAAGCCTCCAGTGAAGGCAGCAGCGAAAGTCGCTGAAAAAGCTGATAAGCAAACGCCTACAAAGGCTGTAGCAAAACCTACTGCCTCCAAGGCTGCGGCACCTGTCGCCAAACCTGTGCCGGCGAAGGCTGCCCCTCCCGCACCCGTGTCATCCAAGGCACCGGGTAAGGTTGATGTGTCAAAACCTGCACCTGTTCTTGATGATGGTGAAGATCCCCCGAAAAAGGCAAGCGGTCGCCCCCCAGGCGGTACAGGTCGTCGTCCTGGTCGTCCTTCAAAAAATCCTGGCAATAATGATGCGGATTTTGGTGATTCTGGCGATGGTGAGCACGAAGCTGAGGTTGTCCCTGATTTCAAGCCTGTCAAGCGTGGCAAACGCGGCAAGGGTGATGCCAAGGATCTGATTGCACGTGGCCCTGTGACGCCTGAGGAATACGAGGCACGTCGTAATCGTTTGAAGTCTCTCATCAAGTTAGGTAAGGATCGTGGCTACCTGACTTACGGTGAGATTAATGACCATTTGCCTGATGATTTGGTGGATGCAGAGGCGATTGACGGCATCATCAGTACGTTTAGTGACATGGGCATTGCGGTGTATGACCAGGCTCCTGATGCTGAAACACTCTTGTTGGGCGAAAACGCCCCAGTTGCCACGTCTGACGATGACGTCGAGGATGAGGCTGAAGCCGCATTGACGACTGTTGATTCCGATTTTGGTCGCACAACTGATCCTGTGCGCATGTACATGCGTGAAATGGGTACGGTTGAGCTCTTGACACGCGAGGGCGAAATTGAAATCGCCAAGCGCATCGAGGAGGGCCTCAAGCACATGGTGATGGCGATTTCGGCTTGCCCAACAACTGTCAATGAAATTCTCAATCACGTTCAGCGTGTGCGCGACGGTCAGGCACAAATCGATGAGGTCGTCGATGGTCTAGTGGATCCAGATGATGGTGCCGAGTACGCCGGCGCTGGCGTTTCTGACGAGGCAGACGAAGACGGTCCTGCAGGTGGCATGAGCAGCAAGCAGCTTGAAGATTTGCGCGTCAAAGGCCTCGCAAAATTTGAAATCGTAGGCGTCGAGTTTGCGAAAATGCGTGCGGCTTATGAAGCGGACGGTTATCGCTCCAATGCTTATATGTCTGCTCAGGAGTCAATTCAAAACGAACTCATGGGAATACGCTTTACTGCCAAAATGGTAGAGCGTCTGGCGGATACCTTGCGCGCGCAAGTAGAGGAAGTCCGTAAAATTGAACGTCAAGTGCTGCATACGTGTGTGGATCGTGCTGGTATGCCACGTACTCATTTCATCAAGGTGTTTCCAGGTAACGAAACCAATCTTGAGTGGGTGTTGGGTGAAGTGGAAACCGCGACCGATTATGCGCATACCTTAAGACGTCATGTTCCTGCAGTCCAAGAGCTTCAGCAAAAGCTGATCGACCTGCAGGTACGCGTGGTCTTGCCTCTCAAAGACTTAAAAGACGTCAACAAGAAAATGGCGACTGGCGAGGCTAAAGCTCGTAAAGCCAAGCGCGAGATGACTGAAGCAAACTTACGCTTGGTGATTTCGATTGCTAAAAAGTACACCAATCGCGGCTTGCAGTTTTTGGACTTGATTCAGGAAGGCAACATCGGCTTGATGAAAGCCGTGGACAAGTTTGAATACCGTCGTGGCTACAAGTTTTCGACTTATGCAACTTGGTGGATTCGTCAGGCGATCACGCGTTCGATCGCGGATCAGGCTCGCACCATTCGTATTCCTGTGCACATGATTGAAACGATCAACAAGATGAACCGTATCAGTCGCCAGATTTTGCAGGAAACTGGTGCAGAGCCAGATCCAGCCACACTAGCCTCCAAAATGGATATGCCTGAGGACAAGATTCGTAAGATCTTGAAAATCGCAAAAGAGCCTATTTCGATGGAAACACCGATTGGCGATGATGATGATTCGCATTTGGGTGATTTCATTGAAGATATGGCGACTCTGGCGCCAGCTGATGCCGCGTTGCATGGCTCGATGCGCGATGTCGTCAAGGAAGTGCTGGACTCGCTCACGCCTCGTGAGGCAAAGGTGTTGCGTATGCGTTTTGGTATCGAAATGAGTACAGATCAGACTCTCGAAGAGGTGGGCAAGCAGTTTGATGTGACCCGTGAGCGCATTCGTCAAATAGAGGCTAAAGCTTTGCGCAAACTCCGCCATCCGAGCCGTTCGGATAAGCTTAAAAGCTTTCTCGAAGGTCAGTGATGCACGATTGATCATTCCGCCATTTGATATTTTGAATACCTAACCCCACTCATTCATTACGAATGGTGGGGTTTCTGTTAAATTGCAAGTCTATGCAAATCCAAATCCTGGTTAGCCATCCAAGCCCTCTTGTGCAATCTGCGCTGGATTGCCTCATCCGCATGGATACTTCCTTTTGTGTGGTCAAAACTTTCGCAAAGGGCATTGAACTTGCAACGTTTTTGACTACAACAACGGATCATTTCGACATTGTGCTGTTGAGCACGGAGGATGAGAGTCCCTCCTTAATGTTGCGGATTGCTGCCATGAGCGATGCTAAGGTTTTGTTGTTAGCGCTTGAACGCGAACCAACAAATGTTGAGGATTGGTTGAAGGAGGGCGCGCGAGGGTTGATTAATCCTCAGGCGGACAGTGCACAGCTTTTGAAAGCAATTGCTAAGGTTTATGCCGGAGAGTTTTGGTTTAACCGTCAAATTACTTCGCGTATTTTGAGTGGCATTGGTCAAGCTAAAGAGCTTTCCGAGGAGCAGAAGCGAATTGCTGAGTTAACGGCCAAGGAAAAGTTGGTTGTTAAGGCTGTCGTGGATGGTGGCGGCAAGACTTTGCGAGAAACTGCTAAGGACCTTGAAATTAGCGAGAACACGGTTCGTAATCACTTGCGGTCTATTTACAGCAAATTAGGTTTAGCAAATAGGCTTGAGCTGTTTGTCTTTGCTCAGAAACACCTGACTTGATTATTTAATGATTCGCTGCTTGCCCATAAAAAGCTAGTCTCGGTTCAATCAATCATGCTCTTTTTTTTGGTGGCATATGAACAAGAACGCTGAAGGTGGCTTGGACAAAGCTCAGCTAATTACTCCGCGGCAAGAACAGATCTTGTCCCTATTGACTGAAGGTAAGAGTAATAAAGAAATTGCCGAGGAACTCGGGATTCAGCAAGGCACTGTCAAGCAGCACCTCTTTGTTTTATTTAGGCGTCTGGGTGTTGTCAATCGAGCAAAAGCGGTGATTGCAGCGAGCCAATTGCTGAAATTTCAGCAAGCGAGAGGACGTGATGCCGGATGGGCAAAGCCTGCTAAACAGTCACCCATTCATCATCCTGGCTATGTGTGGAGAATGATTTCTGTTGTTGCTGTTTTTCTCCCTGACGCAACTTCTATCTCGACGCGTATATTGGTTCAGCGCGATCAGTACTTATTGTCACTGAGACAAGCTGTTTCTGATTTTACTGTTGCACTAGATGGTCAGTTTGTTTCAATGCCCTATGGTGGTTTTTTTTCTTGGTTTGGCCATCCTTACTCTCATCTTGACGATGCGGATCGTGCTGTGTTTTTAGCTCAATCTATTCAAAAATGGTCAGATAATTATTGCTTAAATCACTGCCAGGAGCATGAGTCTGAGTTGCTGTTGAATCCGATTGGTATTGGTGTCGCCTCACACCCCGAAGTTGTTGCTGAAAAAACGGTTCAAATTACTGGTGCTGAGTCTTTTAGGTCAGCGGCTATTTTGGCGCGTCACGCGAGGCCATTAGGCAGACCTCTCGGTGATGAGTCGACGCAGCGTCTTGCTCCTCTCAGTGTTCCCTGGTTAAAGAACGATGTGATCTCTAACAAATCGATTGGGCGGCAGCGGGAGGGCAGCGTTTCTGCGATTGGGGAGTATGGCGAGTACTTAAATGACACACACCTTCATTGGCGAGGGATGGATGTTGTCAGGGAGATCTTTAACTCGTATCAGAGGAGTGTTGCACAATGGGTCGCCGTTGAATGTTGGCCTCCTGCCGCTGCGACCTCATTGATTGACATGATAGGTAATGTCGCGAATTCAAAAGGTTTCAATGTTTTGCGCTTGAGAATGCCGGTTCAAACGCGTCGCGACCGGATCGTAGCTGGTTTTGTCGGTCAGATTGAAATGGTATCGGCAGCTTTAGGTATGCCTTTTAATAAAATCTACCCACTTACATCTGATGGCGAGCGACTTGGCTCGATGCTTCGGGACTATGCAAGTAAACCGTTGGTTATTCAGGTTTATGGATTCAAAGCATTGGATGCATTAGCAACAGTATTAGGTGAACGAGGAATCAGCAAGTTGGTGTCGTGCCCCATTTTGATGGTTGCGGCAAATCTCATGGATACTGGTCAAGCTCAGACGGTCGTGCGTCTCCTTGGACCTCATCCTAAAAGTCAATCACTGTCTAGAGCGTTTCCTATGCAAATGATTGAACATGCTGCGTTACCGCAGGAGATTCGGACTGAATTGCAAAGTTCATTAGACGGGTTGTCATTGATTTCTAAAAAGTTGATTATGGCTGCTGCTACAGAGCCCACCAAGTCGATTGATGACTTCATGACGCAAGCAGATCTCCCTCATCATCAAACTCAGTCATGTTTGTCTGAACTCACTGCCTCAGGTTTGATTGCGCCTAAGTCGGGTGGGGGATTTCAGTTCCGAGATATGAGGACTGCCGAAGCCATTCGTAATTTGACAGTTGCGATTCCTGAATTGGGCGAGCCTTAAAAGACTCAAGTCTGGGTGAGGCTATAATCTATAGGTTAACTCATGAATGCCCCCCTAGCTCATGCTTGGTTAGAGCAGCGGACTCATAATCCGTTGGTGCCGTGTTCGACTCACGGGGGGGGCACCAGTTAAAAAATTAGTATCCGACTTTACATGCGCCATTGGTCAAGACGCCGGCCTTCCAACTACCGCGACACTCAGTACCGTCGTATTTAGTAAAAATGCCATTCACGCCATTTGCTAAATTTTTAGCATCGCAGCCATTTTTATCAATTGTAAAAAACATACCTTTCAGACCACTGGGATCTTTTTCATTCTTAATCGCAACGACTCGACACATTCCTTCAGTGTTGCCAAATTGCTTCAACGGTTTGCCTTGGTTGTCTTTGTAATTCTTCATATATTCGATTGTGGCGGCGGGAGTGTTATTCTCTATCGCGATATCAATTGCAGTCGCTCCTTGAGCGTTCTTGATAGTCGGGTCGGCACCTAGACGAATAGCCTCTTCGATTACAGGTATGAGATAAACGTTTGATTTCGAGACTTGGGCAATGAATGTTCTGCCCATCGAATCCACGTGATTAATATTTGCGCCTGCCTTGACAAGAGCGCGGACAATCAAGATTTTTCTACCGGTATTACCTCCTGTGCTCGCGACCCAAGAGAGAGGGCTGAATGGATTGTTATTCAATGCCTCAGGCGAGGCTTTCATGTTTAAAAGTAATTCAGTCATGGGTACGTCTGAGCGGGTAATCGCAAGATTTATAGCTGTTTCTGTTCCGCCTGAAGAGATGCTATTGGGGTTGGCTCCTTCATCCAAAAGTTTTTTTGCGGTGACAATATCCCCTCTTTTAATTGAAGCAATTAATTCGGGATTAGATTTATTATCGTTTTGAGCATGCAGACTGAATGACATCAGAAACAAGGCAAGAGTCATAAAGATTTTCATTTTTACCTTCTAGAGTTTGGTTTTGTATAGACTGATTGCTCTAATTTAACAAACTTAAGATAGGTGCAACGTGATCCCGGCGGTTAACGTATGCTTCTTTTAGCATTGAGTTAGGTGATTATCTTGATCTTGAAACCCCTCAAAATTCTGTAGCGTGAGTTAAGATGAATAGATTGAAAACATCTTCAGGTATCAACTCATTGTGAATTCAGTTTCGTCTTTTGTCCTGACACTTTCATGCTCTGACCGTATCGGTATCGTCAGTGCCGTTTCAAAATTCCTAAGTGATCGCGCTTGCAATATTTTTGAGGCCGCACAGTTTAATGATCCGGCTTCAAATTGTTTCTTTATGAGGGTCGCTTTTCATACAAATGCGATAGAACTCAATCTCAGCAATTTAAAATCTCAGTTCAATGACATTGCTGATACTTTTGGCATGGAGTGGGATTTGGTCGACGCTCAAAAGCGGATGCCAACACTGATTCTTGTGTCAAAGCTTGGGCATTGCTTACACGATTTACTCCTTCGCTGGAAAACGGGTCTAATACCCATCGACATCAAGGCTATCGTGTCCAACCATCTCGAATACCAAGAGTTGGTCCAATCCCACGGAATACCTTTTCATCACATTCCTGTCACAGCTGAAACAAAACCTGTCGCGGAAGAAAAACTCTTAATTCTGATTAACCAATACAAAGTCGAGCTTGTAGTTTTAGCTCGCTATATGCAAGTCTTGAGTAATGACCTTTGTCAAAAACTCGCTGGTCGCGCAATTAATATCCACCATAGTTTTCTGCCTGGTTTTAAAGGTGCAAAACCTTACTACCAAGCTTACGATCGTGGCGTCAAGCTGATTGGTGCAACCGCTCACTATGTGACGGGAGACTTAGACGAAGGTCCAATCATTGAGCAAGATGTCGAGCGTGTAGATCACGCAATGAGCCCAGAGGCCCTGACCTTGCATGGTCGAGATATCGAGAGTGTCGTTTTAGCGCGTGCAGTCAAATGGCACGCTGAACGTCGCGTCATCCCCAATGGCAGCCGAACAGTTGTCTTTCGCTAATTTTGATTCAATATTGAGTGGTGTTAGTAAAAATTTACAAAAAACACTTTGGCCTGCAAGCCAATATATATCTCAAGAACTAATTAGTTATTTTGCTACCGCACATAGACCCCTATATGCAGGGCTGTTCACGTCAAATTTTGTTATAAGCTACTGATATATATAACCATTGAATAGCTCACTCATGAAACGGTACTCCTCTCGAATGGCAGCAGTTGATGCGCCCATTATTCCCGCCATCGCTGAATTGGTCCGGAGCAATCCCGGTACCATCTCGCTAGGTCAAGGGGTCGTCAACTATGGTCCCCCAGATGAGGCGATCAAAGCGCTCCCCGGTTTAATGGGTGATACGCAGCTTCATAAATATCAGTCAGTTCTGGGTCATGCAGGTCTTCTGGAGGCCCTCACTCAGAAACTTAGTACGGAAAATAAGCTTCAACTGGACACCGAATCCTTAGTGATGGTGACTGCAGGTAGCAATATGGCGTTTCTAAATTGCGTCATGGCTGTTGGCGATCCTGGCGATGAGTTTATTTTGCCGATGCCGTTTTATTTCAACCAAGAAATGGCGATCAGAATGTCTGGCTGTGTGCCTGTCACGGTGCCTGTCAACGACGACTGGAGTCTCAATGTCGAGGCGCTTGCGGCAGCAATTACTCCTCGTACGCGGGCGATCGTCACGGTTTCGCCTAATAATCCGACAGGTGCGGTGTACTCCGAAGCATCCTTGACCGCAGTCAATCAGTTGTGTGCTGACAAGGGTATCTACCATTTCAGCGACGAGGCCTACGAGTACTTTACCTACGATGGTTCAAGGCATTTTTCTCCAGCCTCTTTGCCTGGCGCGAATCGGCACACTTTTTCGTTTTACTCCATGTCTAAAAACTATGGCATGGCGAGTTGGCGACTTGGGTATGTAGTGTTTCCGTCTGATTTATTTGATGCTATGAATAAAGTACAGGATACCAACTTGATCTGTGCACCGATGCCTTCACAATTGTTGGCATTGCAAGTGTTGAAATATGGTCGCGAGTGGGTCGCGCCCAAGGTTGAGGCGCTTGCTGCAGTGAGAGAGAATGTCTACCAGGCCCTTGGTCAACTAGGAGACTTGGTTCAGTTTCCAAAAACGCAAGGTGCTTTTTATGTATTGATGAAAATGCCGGGGCTCAGGGGTCAACAAAATCCGCTCGCATTTAATCGCGCGATGGCAGAGCGCCACAAGGTGGTCTCTATCCCTGGATTTGCATTTGGATTGACCAATACGCAAGAAGCCAATTATCAACGTTTGTCTTATGGCGCGTTGCAGGCTGCAAGCGTTTCCGAAGGCGTTGAACGCTATGTGGCTGCAGTAAAAGATTGGTACGGACAAAAATGATGCGATCCGCGCGCTTGGTATTGATATTTTTTGTGACCTTTGTGTGGTCTGCTGGGCTCAGTGCAGCAGAAAAGTCATCAACCCACCACTCTGGCCACGTACATCACGCATCGCATCCCTCTCACGTAGCCCATGCTTCGCAACTGGTCACAGCAACCCTTCAAGCCTCTGCAAGCAAGCTGGTACTTCAAGATGAAGTCAGGATAGTATTTGCACACGAAGTAAAAGGAACAACTGCCGCAGAGGTGAATCGCGCGTTAGCTCAAGCGATCGAGCAGGCGAGGGGTGCGGTTAAGAATCCCACCGGCTTTACGCTTTCGAGTGGCAGTTTCCGTACTGCGCCTCACTACAATAAGGATGGCCGCACAGACGGCTGGCAAGGGCGGGCAGAGTTGGTATTGACCTCCAGGGATTTAATTGCTGCGCAAGGCGCAGCAGGTGTGCTGGGTACACAGCTCGCGATTTCAAACATTCAGTTTTCTCTTTCCATCACTAAACGCAGACAGGAGGAGCAGGCCTTATTGACTGAGGTTGCTCAAGCGTTTCAAAATCGGGCGCAGGCTGCAGCGTTAGCATTTGGATTTAAAACCTACAAAGTCGTCAGCTTGGATCTAAATGGTCCAAGTGGTTCGAGTAATGGACCCGTATTGATGCGTAGTGCGGCTCCTATGCCGAGCACTCATGCATCCGATGCGATCAAGCTTTCTTTGGAGCCTGCTCAAGTCCAAGTGAATGTGGATGTTTCTGGAAAGGTAACTTTTGACTAAGCCCCAGCAGGTATTCAACAATCTACGCTGTCCTTGTGGTCGGGGCGTAGCAGGTAAGCCCTTATTGTTTGATAAATGCTGTGGCCAGTATCTTGATCACTTTGACACCAGTCCCGCACCTGATCCTGAAAGTTTGATGCGGTCTCGTTACAGTGCTTTTGTTCTTGAGCGTGAGCAATATTTGCTTGATACGTGGAGTCCAACAACGCGTCCGCCTTCGATCGAATTTGATCCGCAAGCAAAATGGTTGGGTTTAGAGATCAAATCCAAGCGAATGGTTGATTTAACGCAGGCGTATGTTGAGTTCGTGGCCCGTTACCGTATCAATGGGCAAGCGACCCGACTGCATGAACATAGTTTTTTCATACAGGCGCAAAATCGCTGGATGTATGTAAATGCTCAAGATCAATAAATTGGAATCAAGATCTTTATGAAAAGCCTCACTCCCGAGTTTCGCGCACTAGTGATTGGTTCAAGTGGTGCGATCGGAGGGGCTTTCGTCTCTATCTTAAGAGAAGATCCATCATGCCTTGAAGTGGTTGCGATTTCCAGAGAGACTTATCCTGGTTTTGCTTTAGAGAGTGAGGAGAGCATGTCAGTCATCGCTGCGTCGCTCAAGCCTCAGGGTCCATTCTCATTGATCATTGATGCAACAGGGGCACTGACAATTGATGGCAATGGCCCAGAGAAAAATTTAGGTGCACTCAACGCAGAGCGCTTAATGCGCAGTTTCCAAATCAATGCGATTGGACCAGCCTTGTTGTTGAAATATTTTTTACCTTTATTGGCTCCGGGACGCTCCATATACGCCAAGCTTTCTGCGCGGGTTGGCAGCATTTCTGATAATAAAAAAGGAGGCTGGTATGGATACCGTGCCTCGAAGGCTGCTCTGAATATGTTGTTGCAAACGGCCGCGATAGAATTGGCGCGTAAGAATCCTGCTGCGATGATTGCTGCTCTTCAACCTGGAACGGTCCAATCTAGCCTTTCAATGCCCTTTGTTGACCAAGGCAGTCTTCTGACACCTCAAGAGTCAGTTAAAGGTTTGTTGCAGGCTCTGGACCAATTAGGTACTGCAACTTTAGAGCATAAAGGTGCATTTTTTATAGACTATCAAGGTCAGGAGATTCCTTGGTAACCTAAGTGCAAAAAACAAGTACTTTTAGACTTGTTTATGTCTTTTGGTTATAAGTAGATAGTGAATATGTACTTCAACTTTGAAGAAGGACAGAGCAAAATAATGAGATTAAGCCTTTAATCTCCTACAGGTTGTCTTCATAATGAAAAAACTAGCAGCTTTCGTTTTTGGCCTTTTTTTATCAATGAGTGCCATTGCAGCAGAGCCACTTTTGTCCGCCTCCGCTGTGCAGGCGGCTCTGACTGCACCCAATACCGTCTTGATTGATATCCGTGATCCAAAGTCCTATGCTGCGGGTCATATTGCGGGGTCTTTGAATGCACCCTATGGCACTTGGCGTGGTCCTGCCACCAACCCTGGCGAGTTGCCTTCAATCGCTAACTTAAGCAAATTGGTTCAGCGTCTGGGTCTGACGCCCGATACACACGTAATTGTGACTTCCTCAGGCAAAGACGAAACAGATTTCGGAGCAGCTGCCCGTGTGTATTGGACACTCAAGGTCCTAGGTTTACAGAACCTATCTATATTGAACGGTGGTCTAAAGGCATGGCAGGCTGGGGGATTGACGCTGGATAACAAACCTGTAAGCGGGACCGCCAGTTCATTTGTGCCAACGATTAACCAAAGTATGATCGCAACCCGTGAGGATGTCATTGCCAATGTGAAGGCGGGTAAATCACTGTTGGTCGATGCGCGTCCAGTTGAGTTTTTTGATGGTTCCACACGTCATACTGCAGCCAAAGTACCTGGCACCTTAAAAGGCGCCGTGAACGTGGAGCACTCAACGTGGTTTGAGCCCAACAGCACGAACGTCGTTTCAGCAGGGCAAGCTAAAAAGTTACTTGCCTCTACCTCGGTTCAGGCTGATCAAGATGTAGTTTCATTTTGTAACACTGGTCACTGGGCTGCAACCAACTGGTTTGTTTTGTCCGAGTTGGTCGGACAGAAAAACGTCAAACTTTATGCAGGCTCGATGGTAGATTGGACACAAGCTGATGGCGCTTTGCCAATGGATAATGTACCCAATCGTTTCAAGCAGTTATATATCGATGCGAAACTGCGCTTGGCTAAGTAAGTATTCATTATGAAACGACTGCCCCTGAGTCTATTGCTACTACTCTTCTTTATTTTCCTTGCCTGGACAGTATCCATTCGCCAAGCAGTTCTGTTTGCTGTGGGCATTGGGATGGGAGCCGCACTAGCGGGTGCGCGCTTCGGATTCACCACAGGATGGCGTCAGCTGATTGAACACAAAGACCCCAAAGGAGTCATGGGTCAGTTAGTTCTGCTCGCGGTGGCATCCGCCTTTTCGCTGACGCTGCTCGGGCAGTATTCGGAACTCACAGCCGCACTCGGTCCGCCAAGCATCAGTTTACTGATTGGTGCTTTTGTTTTCGGTCTGACGATGCAGATTGCAGATGGCTGTGGGTCAGGGACTTTGTACAAGGCTGGTCTGGGTATTCCTCTCAATATGGGTATTTTGCCCTTATTCGCCCTGGGTAGTTTTCTTGGCTCTGTGCAAGTGGGAGATTGGCTCAAACTCGGACAAATTGAACCGATCGGACTGGTGACTGAGTTTGGTAGCTTGAACGCTCTAGCGATCACACTGCTTGGCTTAGCCATTTTTGGCTTCGCGGCCAGACTTTGGGTGGGAAAGGGGCGTACGTGGTGGGATCGTAAGTGGCTCATCGGTGCCTTGGCCCTAGCCGTTCTTGCCGCACTCAATCTCATCATCGCCGGACAACCCTGGGGAGTGGTCTATGGCTTTGGACTCTGGGCGGCCAAAATAGTCAATGCCGCAGGTTTGTTCGATCCTGCAGCAAATGCCTTTTGGAGTCAGGCGGGCAATGCCCAGCGTTTGAATGAGATGGTGTTGATGGACATCACATCCATCACGAACATTGGTATTTTGGGAGGTGCGTTGTGGATCTCTGCGCGAGCCTCAACAGACAGTAAGCCCTTAACCGCCAAGCAGTGGATGGTTGGGTTGATCGCTGGATTTTTGATGGGATATAGTTCTCGCTTGGCGTTTGGATGCAATATTGGCGCCATGCTGAGTGGTATTTCAACTGGAAGTATCCACGGTTGGATCTGGGTGCCGCTTGCATTTGCTGGCACGATGATTGGTGTGCGTATCCGCCGCCATTACCAATTTTAAGGATCGAGCACATATGATCCAGTCGACAAAAAAATATCAGACCCTTTTTTGGGCATGTTTGATTTCATTTCTCGTGTGGGACACCTTAGTTTCACCGCCGGTTGATTTGCGAAATGAACCACCCTTGATTGCGGCAGGTTCTGGCAAGCCTTCAAGTGGTGGGCACTGCGCAGTTTCAAAATAAGAAAAGCCGCGAGCGTCATACTCGCGGCTTTTTTTCAATCAATCCTAGTGTGGATCAAGCGAGCATCATCTCCGGACGCGTTCTGGATGCTCGCCATAAGGCGGGCCATACATCACCAATACGCGCACAGGCTCAGCGCTCGTGACAGAGAACACATGCATCGTGTCAGCGGGGAAAAAGCAGGTATCTCCTGCTTCCATATCAAAGGACTCCCCATCTACCTCGACATGCGCTGTGCCGGCCAGTAGGTAACACACCTGTTCTAGTCCAGGATGCGCATGGGGCAGGGCACCACCGCCACGTGCGATCGTTCCCAACACGACTTCAATGTGTTTGGCACCTACATTGTCGGCACCAATTAAGCGACGATTACTTGTCTCGTGATGGTTAGCCGGCGAGTAGGGCTGAACACTTGCTTCTTTGATGAGATATTTTGAGGCCATGATCCTAGGACATCCTTATTCGGGCTTGACACCTGCGCCACGCAGCATTTCACCCCAATGCTTGAGTTGAAAGTCCACATATTTAGCAAACTCTTCCGGTGTTTTGGTGGGGTCAAGTTCAAAGCCCGTTGCAGCAATTTTTTGTTGAAAATCTTTGTCTGCAAAGACGGCCTGCAACTCAGCATTGAGCTTGTCCACAATCGGGCGGGGCAGGTTAGCGGGACCAAAAATACCGTTCCATGAGGTCAAATCAAAGCCCTTTACAGTACTTGCAACGGAAGGCACTGTTGGAAAGCTCTTTGAACCCTTGGCGGTTGTGACTGCTAAAGTACGGATACGATCAGACTTGAGTGCGCCCATGCCCGAACCCAAATCTACGACATAAACTTGCACCTGACCTGCAATGAGATCCGTCATCGCTTGTGTACTGGCTTTGTATGGGATGCCTACAACATCGATGCCAGAGATCCGCTTGATGGTTTCCATGGCGACCAGTGAGGTGCTGTTTGGCGTGGCATAGGACAATTTGCCAGGATTCTTTTTGGCGTATTCGATCAATTCAGTCAGGTTGGTCACTGGCAGCTTAGGATTCACGGCCAAGGCGAAAGGCAGTTCACCTACGCGCGCGATCGGCGTAAAGTCCTTGATCGGATCGTAGCTCAGCGTCTTAAACATCCAAGGGTTGGCTGAGTGGGAGGTGTTGGTCGTCATAAACAGCGTATAGCCGTCGGGTGCAGCCTTAGCAACATACTGAGCTGCAATTTGAGCGCTTGCACCTGCTTTATTTTCAACAATAACAGGCTGTTTGATGCGCTCAGACAGCTTTTGGGCGACGTTGCGCGCCACGCCATCTGTGCCGCTACCTGCAGCAAAAGGAATAACCAGTGTGATCGGCTTGTTAGGATAGGCTTGTGCAAATACACTCGCTGAGAGAGTCATCGCGGCAATGCCAAGCAAGGTTTGTAACTTTTTCATTGATAGATATCCAAGCTCTAAGACGGGCTTACTTTTTAGCATAAGGACCACCTGCCGAGCAGACAAAGAAGTGAGTATCTTCCCTAGGGTGGACTTTCATTTGTTAAGACGCATCTTTGTGCATCGACTTTACTGATAGCAGCCAAAAAGGCACAATCTAAGTATGTCTATACATTCATACCTCACTGCAGCTTTCTATTTGTTCGTAGATCTACCCGATTACTTGACCCGAAGACAAGTATTGCTTGATTTTTGCGAGCGGCACAATGTGAAAGGCATGATTCTTTTGGCACGCGAAGGGATCAACAGCACGATTGCCGGCAGGTCTGAGGACGTGCATGCAGTTCTAGCGTATCTTCGCTCAGATCCCAAATTTTCGACCTTACAGCACAAAGAGTCTTGGTCAGATCTTCCTCCATTTCATCGCATGAAAGTTCGTCTCAAAAAAGAGATTGTGACCATGGGTGTGCCAGGCATTAGCCCAATCAACATGGCTGGGACTTACGTTAAACCCTCTGACTGGAATGCTTTAATCAGTGATCCTGATGTGGTTTTAATTGATACACGGAATGACTACGAAGTCGAGCTTGGAACGTTTACAGGTGCGGTTGATCCCAAAATCAAGACCTTCTCCGAACTCGTCAAGTGGGTCGATGAGGCTGAGGTGCTGACCGCTCAAACAGGAAAAAAACCTAAAGTCGCTATGTTTTGCACAGGCGGAATCCGGTGTGAAAAATCCACGGCGCTCATGCGAACCAAGGGCTTTGACGAGGTCTACCACCTTGAAGGAGGCATTCTCAAGTATCTAGAGGAGATCCCGCCCGAGCAGAGCCAATGGAATGGGGAGTGTTTTGTCTTTGACGATCGCGTCTCAGTTGATCATCACTTACAACGTTCGGGTCGCCAACTCTGCCATAACTGCCGCGATCCGCTCCCCGACGGTGCAATGCAATCACCAGAATTTGAAAAAGGAGTGAGTTGCCCACGTTGTTTTAGCAAAGGCGACGAAGAGCACAAGCGCCGGGCCCGTGAGCGCCAAAAACAGTATGAACTCGCTAAAGCACGTCGCCAGCTCCATATTGGCGCTAAGATAACACCGCATAAATAACAACACCGCATTAGTCATCATTTTTAGAGGTTGTATGAAAATCAAATCCACACTCGCGGCATTCACTGGCGCTGTTCTGCTGAGCTGCTTGGGCAGCGCAGCCATCGCTCAAGAGTTTCCACCCAATAAGGCTGTGACCTTGTATGTTGGTTTTCCTCCTGGTGGTGCCAATGACATTGCAGCAAGGATTATTGGAAAAAAACTATCTGAAAACATTGGTCA
Organism: Burkholderiaceae bacterium; assembly: GCA_030158305.1. Lineage (GTDB taxonomy): Bacteria > Pseudomonadota > Gammaproteobacteria > Burkholderiales > Burkholderiaceae_B > Zwartia. The sequence goes on along the minus strand of JAOATE010000008.1, from coordinate 11,770 downwards.
AAAGGTTGTCGTAGACAACAAACCTGGTGCGGGTGGCAATATTGTGACTGACGTCGTCGCCAAAGGCCCATCAGATGGTTCCGTGATTTTGTTGGGCTCGATTGGCCCACTTTCCATCGCATCGCACTTGATGAAAATCCCTTATGACCCGGTCAAAGATTTGGCACCACTGGCGATGGGTGGAAGCTTTCCAAACGTGTTGCTGGTCTCTCCCGAGTCCGGTATCAAGAGTTTGAAAGACCTTGTTGACTTAGCTAAAAAAGAACCAGGTAAGTTGACATATGCCTCGACGGGTGCCGGCTCTGCTTCGCACTTGCAGGGCGAGTTATTTAATCAGCGCGCAGGGGTGGATATAGTCCACGTACCTTACAAAGGCGGTGGTGCCGCAATGGTCGACGTGATTGGTAATCGGGTGACGGTGTATTACTCGGCATTGCCTTCTGCTGCGCCTCAGATCCGTTCGGGCAAGTTGATTCCCTTGGCTGTCACCAGCGACAAGCGTGCTGATATTTTCCCAAATATTCCAACCATTGCTGAGTCTGGTTATCCAGGCTTTGATGCCAGAAACTGGTATGCATTTGTTGCTTCATCCAAGACGCCAACTGCAATCTTAGATCGCTGGAATCAGGAAATCGTCAAAGTGATTACAGACAAAGAAGTCACTGCGGCCTTGCACTCACATGGGCTGACACTTGAGCCAGGTTCGCGCCAAGACTTATCCAAGTACATCGCAAATGAATCGGCAACATGGAGCAAAATCATTAAAGATCGCAACATCAAGATCGATAATTAATAGACTGCATGAGTCTTGGTATCCGTCGTGCAGATTCTCGCACGACGAAAAAAAAGGGCGATGCTTGCATCGCCCTTTCTATTTTAAGGACTAATAAAGATTAGTCTTCAAACTGTCCAAAACGAACTGTAGTGGAGCCAACTTTGACGTTAGACGTCGAGGGCATCACTAGAACAGTATTGTCATAGGGTACGCAAATCGTATGATCACCGTCAGTCGCCACGACATCACCCTTCTTGGGTACGACCTCCAGTCCTTTGTATTCTTTGTTGAAACGGAAGCCTGTTGATTTGGCAACCACAGCCTCGGTCACTCGGACGATGCGTTGCTTTGCGCAGACCGGTAAGCGCAGTGCGGGTTGTACAAATGCATCATCGACAATATTGAATAAGCGCAGAAAACGCAGCAAGGTGTCGTTCGCCACATCGGCTGCAGACTTTTCCCAATGCTGGCCGCACTCAATCAACAAGCCAGTACGTGGGTCATTGGGTTTGCCAAAACCACCACGCTCAATCATACGCAGACCTGCTGGGTGTCCTGTATCGATCAGCAAAAACTCGGGTAAGCCGACACGCTTGGATAACGCGGCGCTTTTCTCGCCGCCTTGGCCCGTTGCGCCACACACCATAATCGGTGCGCAGGGCTCAGACATCGAATGAATGTCGAGTAGATAGTCTGCTGCATCGACAAAGGGTTGCAGGACGCGTGCGCGACGCAGTTCAGCAGAGTCGCGCGCGCCGAACAATACATCGTCTCCCCAAACACGATTGAAGTCCTCATCCACGTAACGACTTGCGCTTGGATTTTCAGGATCCCAGCGTGAATAGGCCAGCGTGTTTGCAAAAGCAATCGTCAAGCGACCGGCCTTGGGTTTAACCTGCTGGCGCAGAAACCAGTCCACCGCAATCGCGCCACAAAATTCATTGCCATGGGTCAGTGCCTGCACCATGACATGTGGACCTGGGCGACCAGAGTCAAAGCTCCAAACAAAGGGCACACCAGTATTGGAGTGCTCCCACGCGCTGATGTCAGGGGCTTGAATTTCAATAGGATAGGGTTGTTTCATTTTGTTACTTTTAAAAATTAGTGGGGCTCGTTGAGATGGCAAGCTGACTGACGTCCTGGGCTGATTTCTCTGAGCACCGGCGCTTCGACAGCGCATCGTGGCATCGCATGCGGACAACGAGGATGAAAATGACATCCCGAAGGCGGCGCGAGCGGGGAGGGGATTTCTCCTCTGATCGGCACAAAACTTCGGTGCTTACGATCGATGCGAGGGATTTCTTGGAGCAAGGCTTGGGTATAGGGATGATTCGGTTCGGCGAAGAGCTCCTCGGTAGGCGCGATTTCTGCGACACGTCCGAGATACATCACAACCACACGATTAGACAAATGTCTCACCACGCCTAGGTCGTGGCTAATAAAAAGATAAGTCAGTCCCAGCTCGTCGCGCAAATCCATGAACAGATTGAGGACCTGCGCCTGAATCGACACATCCAACGCGGCAACGGCTTCATCGCACACCAAAAACTCTGGCTTGACGGCGAGCGCGCGGGCGATACCGATGCGGGCACGTTGGCCTCCCGAAAACTGGTGGGGGTAACGTTGCATGTACGACGGATCAAGGCCGACGCGCTTGAGCAGGGCCGCGGTGTAGTCGCGTTGTTGCGAGCTGTCCACCAAACCATGCACGCGCGGCGCTTCTCCAACAATATCAATCACACGCATACGTGGATTGAGTGAAGCAAATGGATCCTGAAAAATGAGCTGTACAGGGCGGCGAACACCACCTTCGCTTTCCAGGGGTTGGCCGCGATAGCGCACAGTCCCTTCGCTTGGGGTGTAAAGCCCGCAGCCAAGTCGACCGAGCGTTGATTTTCCACAGCCAGACTCACCGACTAACCCTACAACCTCACCCTGATTGATCGTAAAGGTGACGTTGTCGACAGCATGTACGGTCTGCTCTTGGACGTTGGAGCCAAAGACACGGGCAATTTTTTCAAACACATCGAGTTTCTTGCCAAAACGCTTGGATACTCGATCAAAGGCTAATAGTTCGGTCACGCTAAGCTCTCCGTTGAAGCCGTGGAAGGCTGCTGAACGATCGGGTTCCAACAACGTGTGCTGCGAGAACCGATTCCCACCATCTCGGGCATTTGCGCACAGGCTGGCAGAACACGCGTACAGCGTGCTTCGAAGGCGCAGCCTGCACCGAGTTGCATAATCGAGGGCGCTGAACCTGGAATTTGACGCAGCCGTTGACCTGGAGTCGTGGTGGCTGGCACAGAGTCGAGCAGGCCACGCGTATAGGGATGGGTTGGGTTGCTGAGTACATCTTCAGCCAAGCCATGCTCAACGATGCGGCCTGCATACATCACCGCGATTTTATCGGCCAGGCCGGCCACGACAGCGAGGTCGTGTGTGATCCAAATCAAGGCAGTGCCAGACTGACTGACTAGTTGTTGCATTTCATACAAAATCTGTCCCTGTACCGTCACATCCAAGGCGGTAGTGGGTTCGTCCGCGATGATGAGATCGGGTTTGTGCAACATCGCGATCGCGATCGCCACGCGTTGACGCATACCACCAGAGAATTGATGCGGATATTGGCCGAGGCGCTCACTGGGTGAGGCGATTCCGACTTTACCGAGTACTTCGACGCAACGTTCGCGCGCAACGGCTCGACTGACGGACTCGTGCGCCAGCACGGTCTCGATCATCTGCGTTTCAACAGTCAAGACCGGGTTAAGTGTCATCATCGGATCTTGAAAGATCATCGCGATACGACGGCCTCGCAAGCGACGCAGTGTTTCTTCGTCGGCACCCACCAGTTCTTGTCCGTCAAAGACAATGCTGCCGCGGGCAATTTTTCCCGGGGCATCGACCAGGCCCATGATTGAAAAGCCTGTGACAGATTTACCTGAACCAGACTCTCCAACCAAGCCCAGCACTTCGCCGCGCTTAAGCTCTAGGGAAACATCCGCTACAGCAGGCAAAATACCGTCACGGGTTAAAAACTCAGTGCGCAGGCCTTTGACCGTTAACAAAGCGCTCATCGTGACAACCTCGGATTCAAAATGTCACGCAATTGATCGCCGACTAAATTGATCGCCAAGATAGTGATGAGCAATGCGATACCTGGATAAACGCTGATCCAGTATTTACCAGAAAGCAGATACTCGTAGCCGTTTGAAATTAACAGGCCAAGCGAGGGCTCCGTCGCAGGCAGACCCAGTCCCAAAAAGGAAAGGGTGGCTTCGAGCGCAATCGCATGCGCGACTTGAACCGTACCGACCACAATCAGTGGGGCCATTGCATTGGGCAATAAGTGACGCAGGACGATGCGTGAGCCTTTGAGACCCAGTGAGCGTGCTGCTTCAACGTATTCTTTACCCCGTTCAACCAGCGCTGCAGAGCGTGCTGTACGTGCGTAATAGGCCCACTGAACGCTGACGAGCGCAATGATGATCTTGTCTACGCCTTTGCCAAGTACCGCCAACAATACGAGTGCGACCAAAATCGCTGGAAAGCCCAGTTGAATATCCACCAGACGCATGATGATTTGTTCAAAGCGACCACCAAGGTGTGCCGCCAGAACGCCCATCACACTGCCGATGACAAGCGCAATAATGCCACTGGTGAGACCAACATATAAAGATACCCTCAGGCCATAAAAGATCGCCGAGACCATGTCGCGACCCTGGCCATCCGTCCCCAAAAGATATGTCTGTCCATTGAGTCCTTTTTCTCCAGGTGCGAGTCGCGCATCCATGAGGTCAAGAGAGGCCAGATCATACGGGTTTTGCGGTGAAATCCACGGCGCAAACAGCGCGGTAAACATGACTACGACCAACATGACCAGGCCAACCATGGCGACTGGACTTTCGGCAAATTGGGTACAAAGTCGCTTAAAAGGGGTTTGCACCTTGGCGACTGCTGCGATGGCTTCGCTCATCAGTGTTGCTCCGAAATACGCACTCTTGGGTCGAGCAGAGAGTAAAGAATATCAACCACCAAATTAATAATGATGTACATGGCCACGACTACGAGTAGATAGGCGACCACAACGGGACGATCTAGCTGGAAAATGGAGTCAATCACCAGCTTGCCCATGCCGGGCCAGGCGAAAATAGTTTCGGTCACAATGGCGTAAGCAATCACAGAACCAAGCTCAAGGCCGATGACGGTCACCAAGGGAATTAAAATATTTTTAAGCAAGTGCACGCCGACCACACGCGAAGATTTCAGTCCTTTGGCGCGCGCAAATTTGATGTAATCCAGCAAGCTTTGTTCTCGCGTTTGAGCGCGGGTGAGTCGAATGATGAGCGCAAGCTTTAAGAGCGCAAGGTTTAACGCAGGGAGTAGGGCGTACTTCAGTCCTTCCCAGCTAAAAATAGAAAGCTGTAGACCAAATACGTCAGTCGTCGGGCCACGTCCGGTGGAGGGTAGCCATCCCAGCGTGACGGCAAAACACAAAATCAGCAGCAAGCCCACCCAGAATGTCGGTAATGAGAAACCAACAATGGAGCTTGTCATGATCAGTCGAGAAAACGGAGAGTTTGGCCTCAGCCCAGCATAAAGACCGAGCGGTATCCCCAGTAAAACCGAAATCAGCATCGCCAGTACGGCCAACTCCATCGTGGCGGGCATTCTTTCAAAAATAATTTCGAGCGCAGGTCTGGCGTATACAAAAGAGTTGCCGAGATTACCTGTCAGCGCGCCTTTTAAAAAGATAAAGTATTGCTCGACCACCGGCTTATCTAAGCCGAGGGCGACGCGAGCGCGCTCTTTCTCAATTTGGTCCGCCTCAGGGTGTACCAAAATTTCAACAGGGTCTCCAACGAGATAAAGACCCCCAAACACCAACATTGACGTAATAAACAACACCAACAAGGATTGTGCCAAACGACGAAGGATAAAAGCGGTCACTGGTTACAAGTCCTTAGTTGGTGTTGAGAGAGTAGAGAACGAATTACTTTGCACGTGTCACGAATTGAGCGAGCGTGTACTGATCCGCACGACCGCCATATTGGACACCTTTGCGTGAGGCCCAAGTGCTGACCTCATAGTGCAGAGGAATCAGTCCCATCAGCTCAATCGCTTTTTCGCTGGCAACCGCCAACGCCGCATCGCGCTGGTTGTCATCAATCAGCACGACTGCTTTGGCGATCAATGCGTCAAGCTCAGGGCTGGAAAAGCGACCACGGTTGGCGCCACCCATGCCTGCCTTGGGGTCATTAGTCGCAAGCAACGCACGCAGTGGGGAGGATGTATCGCCGGATGCAGCACCCCAGCCTGCCAGGATCAATGAAAACTCCATTTTGCTCGCGCGTGAAAAGAAAATGTTCGATGGCATTGTGTCGACCTTGGTCGGAACGCCATTACGCGAGAAGAACTGAGCTACAGCTTGAGCGGTTGCACCGTCATTGATATAGCGGTTATTCGGTGAATGCAGCGTGACACCGAAACCATTGGGGTAGCCGGCTTCAGCCATAAGTTTTTTTGCGCCTGCAGGATCATACGCATCAGGCTTTAGCTTTTTACTGGTGCCGAAAAAGGCTTCGTCAAGCAACTGTCCCGCGGGGATTGCTTGACCTTCCATGACGCGCGACACAATCGCATTGCGATCAATCATCTTGCTGAGTGCACGACGCACGCGGGCATCTGTCAGAGGATTGGCCTCCATGGGCTTGCCATCAGCAGCCGTGATGAAGGGCGAGTTGGTTTTGCGGTTGCTGTCCATATGCAGATAAATCATACGGTTTGAAACAGCGTTCGACACCTCAACGCGTTTGTCTTTTTTGAGCTTGGCGGCATCGGCAGTCGGCACACCCTCGATCATATGCACATCACCAGAAAGCAGGGCGGCGACACGTGCGGGCGCGCTGGTAATGATGCGGAAGGTCACTTTGTCCCAATCGGGTTGCTTGCCATAGTAGTCTTTGTTGCGAGTCAAAATGACGCGATCACCCGACACATACTGTTCAAAGCGGAAAGGACCTGTGCCAATCATAGCTTTGCCAGAGTTGAAGTCCTCTGTTTTGGCAGTTTCTGCAATGGCCTTGGGCACAATCGCCACGGACACCATGTCGGCAGGTAGTAATGGATATGGCCCTTTGGTCTTAAATCGAATGGTGTGCGCATCCACGACATTCACATCGGTAATCGCACGGACAAACACAGCAAACGAAGCGGGGCTGTTCGGTACGTTAGGAATACGCTTAATCGTAGCCGCTACATCTTCGGCTGTGAAAGGCTCGCCGTTGTGCCACTTCACACCTTTACGGAGCTTAAATTCCCACTCAGTATCTGAAAGTGCTTTCCAGGACTCAGCCAAGCCGGGGTAGGTCTTGAGCGCAGGGTCTGTTTTGACCAGCGTCTCAAAGACGTGCGCGGCCATGCCGTTGTTGGGGGTGAGGTTATGGAAGTGCGGGTCGACTGTCGTGACAGGGGTTGAAAGTGCGATGACCAAGTCTTTGATTTCTTGAGAAAAAGAGACTGTGGACCATCCTGCCGTCAAGGCAACGGATGCGGCTAATGACGCACCGACCAATAACCGGCGCACCGGGTTCATACTGAATTTTTGTGCTTTAGATGCAGTCATGACAAAGATCCCAGATCAAAGTGGTAACGGGGATCAATATAGCGGCTGGTCAAGCAAGTGACAACCGTATTGTCTAGTGGTTTCCACTATCTAACTTTAGTGACTCGTTGTGGGTATAGAATCAAGGTGTCTATTTTTAACTTTGTTCAGGCTTCAAACATATGAAACTTTTTACCCCCACCCAATTAGGTGCATTGACGCTCAAAAATCGTGTCGTGATGGCGCCATTGACGCGCATGCGAGCGACAGAGGGTGACGTGCCTGGCGAGCTGGCAGCTGAGTACTATAGCCAGCGTGCGAGTGCGGGTTTGATCATTTCAGAAGCCGCCCAAATTTCAAATTTAGCCAAGGGTTATCCCGCGACGCCCGGCATTTACAGTGACGCTCAAGTGGCTGGCTGGAAAAAGGTGACTGATGCTGTGCATGCCAAAGGCGGCAAAATGGTGTGTCAGCTCTGGCATGTCGGCAGGATTTCACATTCCTCACTTCACCCCGCGGAGGGGCTGCCTGTCGCCCCGTCATCCATTGCTCCCACCGGAAAGGTGTACACCGCAACATGGCAGCTCGCTGAGTATGAGACACCACGCGCCTTGAGCGTGGAGGAAATTCCTGCCTTGATCTCTGATTATGTCCACGCCGCACAGCAAGCAAAAGCGGCAGGTTTTGATGGCGTTGAGGTGCATGGCGCAAATGGTTATTTGTTGGATCAGTTCTTGCATGACGGCTCTAACAAGCGCGACGACCAATATGGCGGCAGCATTGAAAATCGGAGTCGTTTATTGCTGGAGGTGTTGCATGCTGTCGTCGGAGTATGGGGCGCGGATCGTGTAGGTGTGCGTTTGTCACCCTATGGCACCTTTAACGACATGTCTGACCGGGACACCTTGGGTTTGTTTACCTATGTCGTTCAGCAGCTCAATCCGCTTGGCTTATCCTATCTGCACCTGATTGAGCCGCGCTCAACCTTGGCTGGCGGCACGGACAAGGTGGCCGAAGGTCAGCCGAGTACGTCCAAACTCTTTCGCCCGCTTTTTCAAGGCAAGATTATTGCTGCTGGAGGCTTTAATCGCGAAGGCGCTGAGGAGTTCGTCAGCGAAGACCTTGCGGATGCCATCGCCTTTGGCCGCTTGTATATTTCAAATCCTGATCTGCCTGAAAGGTTGTTGGCTAACGCGCCTTTAACACCCTATGATCGCAAAACTTTTTACGGCGGTGACGCAAAGGGTTATGTGGACTATCCCACGATGACTTAAATATTGATCATAAAAAGGAGCCTGAAACATCATGTCCGATATTTTGTTGCAATCCAGGGTCGATGACATCGTGACCTTGATGATTAATCGTCCTGAAAAGCTGAACGCGATGACCAAGCCCTTGTGGGGCCAACTTGGTGATGCGATTGTGGCGTTGTCCGCCCAAGATGATGTGCGTTGCATTATTTTGCGTGGTGCCGGTGAAAAAGCCTTTTCTCCTGGCAATGACATTAGCGAGTTTGAAACGCAGCGATCCAATCAGGCTCAGGCAACTGAGTACGGACATTTCATGCATCAGACCGTCAACAAAATTAAAAGCTGCCGCCATCCGATTGTGGCGCAGATTCACGGTATATGCGTGGGAGGGGGGTTGGAGATTGCCTCCCTTGCGGATATGCGAATCTGCGGTGCCTCAAGTCGTTTTGGCGCGCCCATCAAAAACCTGGGTTTAGTTATGGCGTATGACGAGATGGAGCCGATCGCGTCTTTGATCGGTGCATCCAAGGCCTTGGAGATTTTGCTCGAAGGCCGCATTTTTGATGCGCAAGAGGCGTTGCGCATCGGACTGGTCTCAAGAGTCGTACCTGATGATCAGGTTGCGGCCGAAGCCATGGCAACGGCACAACGCATTGCATCGGGTGCGCCGCTGGTGGCACGTTGGCACAAAAAATTTGCACGTCGGTTGGCAGATCCCACGCCACTGACTGCGCTTGAGCGCGCGGAATGTTTTGAGTGTTTCGATACCGAAGACTTTCGTATCGGATATCAATCATTTTTAGCGAAACAGCCGCCCAAATTTACCGGCCGCTAAGCCCGCCTACAAATTGTCGGCAGTTTGAGAGCAAGGTATCGCTGGCTTTGGCCAGCAAGCCTTGGTCTGAGCCAAGCCCAACCATTTTGTAACCCCATTCGAGATATCGTTGCGCATCCGCCTCTGAGGCAGCCAAAATACCAATCGACTTACCGTACTTCGCTGCAATAGCGGGTAAGGACTGAATCGCCTTTTGTACCTCAGGGTGATGCTGTTGACCTAAAAATCCCAAGCTGGCGGCCATGTCATTCGGGCCGATAAAGGCGCCATCGACCCCTTCGACACTGATAATCGAATCAAAGTGTTTGACACCGTCCGCCGATTCAATCTGAACCAACACACAGAGTTGCTCATCCGCCGTCTGAGCATAGTTCGCCACGCGGCCCCAGCGATTCGCACGCTGTTGACCAGCAACACCTCGGATGCCTCGGTGGGGGTAGCGAGTGGAGGACACGATCTCTTGCGCTTGAGCGCCAGACTCAACGTTGGGCAAAATCAGTGTGCGCACGCCCATGTCCAGGTATTGTTTAACCAAGTCTTTATCAAATTTGACGAGACGGACCGCAGGCTCTAGGTTGTAGCCACCCAACATTTGTAACTGGGTCAGGACTGTGTGCATATCATTGGGTGAATGCTCCATATCAAGCGTCAGCCAGTCGTAACCAGAACCCGCCACAATTTCCGTAGAGTAGCTACTCGATAAGCCACACCAAAGTCCCAATTGAATTTGCTTGTTGTACAGGGCTGCTTTGAGGGTGTTTTGTTTGAGCGTCGTCATATGAGTGTCTTTTCTTTTATGATTGATTCACAAGATGGTAAAACACAATGCAGTACTTTACAAAAATAGTTTGAGAGGCGCGTTCGGTGGATAAATTAGAAAAATGGCGGGGTTACGTCCCGGACGAGGAATTAGAGACGTATAAAAAGGGTGGCTTTGGTGAGCGTATCGGGATGGGCGAACGCGTGGCCTTACTCAATGTCGACACAACATATATGTTTGTCGACCCTGCGTATTCGATGTGTGGCAGGGATATGACGACTGTGACGGATGCGGTCACCGCACTCACTCAGCAATTTCGCACACTCAATCTACCCATCTATTACAGTCGTCGCGATGATCGCAGTCATCCGACATATCGCGGTGTTTGGAACTACAAGCTTGCTGCACCCGATGCTTTTCAATATCACAGCGATCCGCGAGCAGATCAGTGGCCTGAGGCGTATGCACCTAGGCCCATCGATCGCATCGTGCTTAAAAATAAACCGTCGTGTTTTTTTGGAACACCCCTCGAGTCTTTTCTCCGTTATGACGGTATTGACACGATTGTGGTGTGTGGGATTTCTACTTCGGGCTGTGTGCGAGGCGCCGTGTCAGATGCATTTGCGCACAACTTTAGAGTCATCGTCGTCGAAGAGGCGTGTGGTGATCGTAGCCCTCAGGCCCATCGCGCTAACTTATTTGATATGGATATGAAGTCTGCAGACGTGGAGTCACTTGCTTACGTGCAAGAGTTGCTTCAGGCAAAATTTGCAGAATGACCGCCACATCATTTCGCTTGATTAACGATGCCAAGTCGTAAAGGCATCGACCTCCATTCTCGTGCTCTGGTAGCTGTTGATAGGCGCCTCCATATCTGGATAGCCGAGCGACATGGCGACAATCAGTTTCTTGCTGGAGGGCAGCCCCAGACTCTCTCGAATAGCTTCTGGATAGCCAGATACAGAAGCCTGCATGCACGTCCCGAGCCCTGCGCCGTGAGCGGCTAACGTAAAGGATTGAAGAAACAAACCCATATCCAGGGTTGACCAGTGCTCGAGAGACTCATCCATAAAAAAGAAAGCTGCGCAGGGCGCACCAAAAAACTTAAAGTTTTGCAGGCGCAGCTCATTGCGAAGCTTGCTGTCGTCACGACCGATTCCTAGCGCATTAAAGCGCCTCGTGCCATGGTCTTTGGAGCGAAAATCCATAGCCGCAGGCCAGGACTCCGGAGCAGGGAAGTCGTAGTGGGGCGCGGTATTGTCACTGGCAAGTTTAAAAAGCTTGTCAGCCAGAGCATCACGCGTCTTGCCGGAAACGATAGAGACTTCCCAAGGCTGGGTATTTTTATATGAAGGACTGCGTCCCGCCGCTTGCAACACTTCTCTGAGCAAGGACTCAGGAACCGGAGTCTGTTTAAAGCCTCGGATACTTTGGCGTGTATTGATGCCTTGTAATAAATCCATCTTGGTGTCTCCTGACTATTTTTCTGCGAGGATTGTAGCGATGGTTTACAGTATTGAACGAAATATTGATCCTCGGAGACTAAAAA
>JAOATE010000007.1 GCA_030158305.1 Burkholderiaceae bacterium | reverse complement strand
ATACCGGCCTGTCACGCCGGGGGTCGCGGGTTCGAGTCCCGTCCGCTCCGCCAAGCACTCAATGATCAAGCGCCTCTCGAGGCGCTTTTTTGTTGCCTGTTACAAAAAATAATCGCTTGATACCAAACTCACGCCGACAACTCTGCGAGCCACGTCGCAGCTCCCGTCACAAGCACACCCTGTCTAGACTGAGCTTGCCTCAACTGTCCCACTAGCTGAACGGCAGTCGCCTCTGGAAACTCCCCTGCAAACCTTGCCAATGCTGGATGCACACGATCATCCGTTGCTTTGCACTCAATCAAATGCGTCAACGCACGATCCTCGCTGATCGCAAAGTCCACCTCGGCACCATCCTTTGTCCGGACATAATGCAACTCTAGTTCACGCCCTGAACGATCTTGCAAAAAATGCACATGCTTTTGCAGCATCGTCGCCATTGCATTTTCAAGACGTACCCCCGCATCCCCCCTCACCAAGCCCGTGTCATAAAAATAAACCTTTGGGGTTTTGAGTAACCCTCTAGCTATATTTTTATGCCAAGGGCGGATCGTGAACACAATAAACAGGGCTTCCAAGATTTCCAGATAGGTCGCCAGCGTCGCAGGTGAGATCGCGAGATCACGTGCGATGGATGCCAGCGATAGGGGCGAGCCAACACGGTCACGCAAAAGTTCAACGAAAAGCCGCATGGCACCAACTTCTCGCAAACGCGAAAACTCGAGTACATCGTCGCGAATCAAGCCAGTCAAATATTGTGAGCGCCAACGATTGGCATCCTCAATTGACTCGGCCATGCACGGCTCGGGAAATCCACCCCGCTCGATCAGATGAGAAAGCGCCAATGAAGGCTCCATACCCATCGTTGAGCAACATTCCTTGACGGAAAACGGATGCAAGCGATATGAATAAAAACGACCTGCCAAAGACTCACCAGCATGTCGAAAAGTATCCATGCGCGCACTACCCGTCACCAGTAAGGATTGCGTCTCAGGACGACCATCCACGACGCCCTTGAGCCAGTTTTTCCAGAGATGCATTTTGTGAATCTCGTCCAGGATGAGTAGGCCGGCATCCTGTCGCCAGGCTTGATCGACCAATACGCGACGATCTTGAGCCACATCCCAATTTAAATACTGTGCCAGCTCGAACTGTGGCATCAACTGCTTGGAAAGTGTCGTCTTGCCGACCTGACGTGGTCCAGTCACGATCACCATCTTGCGATGGAGATCCTTGAGAATGAGGTCGTCTAGGTAGCGCTTCATTCGACTATTTTACAGTTAATTGCAAAAAAGTCGCGACTATTTTGTAATTCACTGCATAAAAGTCGAATTTTATAAAAAGCCTTCCTTTACCCGCGCACCGCATTCTTAGGCAGCGTCATCGACACCAACGCAACCACAATCAGCAACCCACCCGACATCCCAAATGCAACCCAGTGCGTCCCGAACGTCTCGAACCCCCAGCCACCAAGCCAGGAGCTAAACGTTGCGCCAAACTGGTGCCCGAGATACGCCAGGCCATACAACACGCCCACCAATCTCACGCCATAGGTATCAGCCAAAATCGCTGAGGACATCGCAATACTGCCCGCCCACACCAAGCCGCCGACAAAGGAGGCCGCGAACAGCTCGACGTGTGTCCCCACCATCACCAAGGCAAAAAATCCAAGCCCACGTACAAAATAAATCACGGCCAAAATACTGCGCCGCTCGAGCTTGTCTGCCACACGTCCCAACAGTAACGTACCAAAAATCGCCACGATGCCGATGATGCTAATACCCAATGCGCTGGTTGCCGAATCAAAACCATGATCCATCAGCATTGGCATGCCGTGCGTACCCAGGAGATTCATACTAAAGCCGCAGGCAAATAGTCCAAGGCAGATTTTCCAGAACACCACCGTGCGGACGGCTTGGGAAAAAGTAGTGGCTGAGGCCGCAGCCGCTCTCTGTTTGTTTTCAGCCGTAATCTGCGAGGGCAAAAGATCCGTGTTTTCAGGTGCTACATCATTAATAATGAAAAGTGCAGACGGGATGGTCAACAAGGCAAATACGATCGCGAAGCCCAGCAAGGTCATCTGCCAGCTATAGGTCTCAATCGCCCAGGTCATCAAGGGGGTCATGATGGCGATACCGGCCATCGAACCAGTAGAGAGATAAAACAGCGCCATGCCACGCTGGCGTGTAAACCAACGGCTAATCACGGGCGTCAGGGCGACCGGGCTGGTAAAGGCCAAGCCGACCGACATCAACACACCAAACGACAACATGAACGACCAGGGCTCGCGCGCCACGATGGCCCAAAGTACCGAGCCCATCACAATCGCCGTTCCAACTAACAACACAAAACGTGTGCCATAACGTGCGACCAACATCCCGGCGATCGGCATGCCGATGCCATAAAAAACCATCCCCACAGCAATAATCGTCGCAAGCAAGGTCCGACTAAAACCCAGGTCCTCGGCCATCGGGATAAAAAAGGGGCCGATGCCCAGCCTCATCCCGACCGTCAGCAACGTGATAAACGTTGCGGCGGCGACAATATTCCAACCGAAATACCACTTACCTGATCTTGCCTGCACCTGAGTCAAACTCATCCCCTTTGTTTTTTATTGGATACCCACAACGCTCTAACTGTATGTCTTGCATAGCTCGACCTAACAAGTCAGCCGCAGGCAGGGCCATATCATCGCCCTTTAAACGTGCCCACAGCCAAGGCAAGGCGGTCGCGACATCAGGTCTTTGTCCAACCGCTCGCGACACAACCGCCCCTCCCTGACCCGCCACGCGCTCGCCCGTTGCAGCACCTGCGGCATCCCCCACAGGCCCCACATCAAAGCGGAAAAAATAATACGGCTCCTGGCCCATGCGCAAATCCATCACCGTCAAGCGTCCGTCTTGCTGACCCAGGCTATAAAAGCCATGGCTAAATTTAGCAATCGCCTGCACACCTGCATTATTCAAAGCGACGCGATTCAAGGCATCGCATCGTGGATACTGCCTCCAAGTCATCTGAGACTTCTCATCCAGCAGGGAGCGAAACCCTTCGTAGTAATACTCAGGCGTCATGGCCACCAAGCGCCACAAAACTGAATTAAACGCTGTGGGATTGACTAACAAGCGCTCAAATTGAATGCCAGACTCTTTGAGAGAGACTTCAGCACGTTGAGTCATGTGAACCTGTATACCCAAACCCCACACCAGATAAAGAGTACTAAACGCAAGACCGATTGCGTTCCATCTCAAGCCCCGTGCAGACTTCAACACGAGCGCAACACCCAGCCCAATTAATAGGGGCAAGGTAAAGAGCGGATCGATAATAAACACACTGCCCAGACCAAAAGGGTGATCCGTAAACGGCAGCAACAGTCTCGTGCCGTACACGGTCATCAAATCCAGCAGCGGATGGGTAAAGAGCGCCAGCCACAGCGCTAAGGTCCATCTTCGCCACAACGCAGAATGCACCTCTGGACCCCGCACTTGCAGACGCGCCAAGCCCCAACCCAACAGAGGTGCCAGCAAGCTCAGATACAGCAGTGAATGGCTCTCAGCACGATGATTCACCATATTCAAAATGGCGTCACCGTGATTGATCACGACATCCAGGTCCGGCAACGTCCCTGCCAAGCCACCCCAAAGGGCGGCTTTCCAGACCGCTGTGCGACGCCCCATAACGCTCACACTCAGCGCCGCCCCCAAGGCAAACTGACTTACCGAATCCATTTAGGCCGCCACATCAACAATACCAAGAGCAACGCACAGCTCGAGCTAAAGACATACAGCATATTGGGTCCGCCCGCACGCATCAACGCCCCGGCAATCATCGGTCCGATCGTGGCGCCTACGCCATAGGTCATCAACACGACAGCCGCCAAGCCCACGCGCTTTTCAGCACTCACGCGATCATTCGCCAGATTAGAAGCGAGGGTATAAAAGGTGAACTGAATCACACCAAAGCCCGCCGCAAAAATCAGCATGACCCAATATGGCCAACGCATCCAGCCCCACATCATCACGGCGATCACGGTAAAAATGACCGCGTTGTTGCGAATTAATTTTGCGCGATCCGTACGGTCGGAGAGCCAACCCATCGGCCACTGCGCTACTAGGCCCGCGATCACACTCGTCGCCGTATAGAGCGCGATCTGGGGCGTACTCAAGCCTTGGCCTAGTGCGAAGACTGCGGCCAAGCCGTAAAACGATGCAGAAATATGGCCCGCTAAAAATACCGTAAACATCGCTTGCGGCGCGGCTTTGAAAAAATAGGGGAAATCGATGGGGGCAGGCAACTGAGGGATGGGCAGCTTGCGTTGCGTCAACACAATCGGCAACAAGCTTAACGCCTGACAAAACGCGACAAAAATCAGTGGACGCAAATCGAGTGTCGGATACAGCGTGATCGCCATTTGTCCCAGTGCAGTCCCAGAACCGGACATCACCATATAAACCGACATGACGCGACCGCGGTGACTATTTTCAGTTTGCTCGTTGAGCCAACTTTCAATCACGATGTACTGAATCGACATCGCCACACCCACGATCAGGCGCAACCCGATCCAGACAGGTAAAGAGTCAAACAAACTCTGTGAAAGCACTGCGCAAATCGAAACGATCGCGGCCGTTGCACAGGCGCGGACATGCCCCACACGGATAATCAGGCGATGCCCGATTCGGGCGCCAAACACCAAGCCCAGGTAATACGCTGAGATAAGCGTCCCAATCCAAAAGGCACTCACCGACTCTGCGGACAATTTCAATGCGATATACGTATTGAATAGCCCGGTACTTGCCAACATCAACAGAGTAGCAAGA
Source organism: Burkholderiaceae bacterium (assembly GCA_030158305.1). GTDB lineage: Bacteria > Pseudomonadota > Gammaproteobacteria > Burkholderiales > Burkholderiaceae_B > Zwartia. The sequence goes on along the minus strand of JAOATE010000007.1, from coordinate 68,920 downwards.
TACAGCGAGGGAAACGAACCAAGGGTTGAGATCATCAGAATATGAAAACATCCCGCCACCAAAGGACACAGTCCTAAGCAGACGGGATGAGAGGCAACAAGAGCATGACAAAAAAGTCGGCCATGCTCAGCCTAAAACAATACCTGCAAAAAAACGCTGGCTTAGATCGCCTTGAGCATCGAAGCTGCGTCGCTGACTTCGTACTTGCCAGGACCTTCAACGTGCAGGACTTTGACCACACCGTCAACGATGTAGGCTGCGTAGCGGGTTGAGCGAACGCCCATGCCGCGTGCAATCAGATCAAGTTCCAGACCGAGGGCTTTGGTCCACTCAGCAGAGCCGTCACCCATCATGCGAACCTTGCCGGCGACTTTCTGCTCGCGGCCCCAGGCACCCATCACAAATGCGTCATTGACCGAGACGCACCAGACTTCGTCAACGCCTTTGGCTTTGATGGCATCGAAATGCTCAACATAGCTCGGGACGTGCTTGGCGGAGCATGTTGGGGTAAAGGCACCAGGCAAAGCAAACATCAAAATCTTTTTGCCCTTGACCAGATCGGAGACTTTGAAAGAGTTGGGGCCGACGGTGCAGCCTGCTGTTTCAGTTTCAATAAATTCTGTGAGTGTGGCATCGGGTACTCGATCGCCGACTTTGATCGTCATATTCGCTCTCCTGAGGCGTCACGGGCAGCGACGGCTGCCACACTTGAGCCTAGCGTGTGCTCTATCATAAGCCAGCAGACAGACAAGCGGGAGGGCAAATTCAAAACAACCACACACCCCAGTGGCAATCTCCACATGGGGCGTATGGTTTTAATCGACCGAGCGCAATGTTTACTTTGCAGCTTTTGGTTCTTCTTTGACGCGATATACCAATACAGAGGTATGTGTCAGCGCCAACACCTTAGTCGTCACGCTACCGAGCAACAGTCGCGACAAACCGCTGCGTCCATGGCTACCAATAAAAATCATGTCGCACTGATAATCCGTGGCGGCCTGAACAATACCGTCAGCGATATTGAAGTTCGACACGGCATGCGCAGTCGCTTTTACGCCTGCAGTCTCGGCGCGATCCACGACACCTTTGAGGTATTTTTTAGCCTGATCCGCATTGGCCTTGTCATAATCCTCGTCCGTGATCGCATAAGCCGCCGACATCCCGTCAAAACCCATCGTCGCGGCAAAAGGCTGGGACACATGTAGCGCCACCACTTCGGCACCTGTCGAACGGGCAAATGAGATCCCCGCATTGGCGGATTGTGCCGACAACGCGGAACCGTCGGTTGGAATCAATATCTTTTTAAACATCATGGCATTCACTCCAAAGAGAACTACATGACTGCATACTAGACCTTAATCTGCGACAGCCAAACAGACTTTGAGCAAATCATTGATCCAGATCAAGAATTTCCAGTCGCTGCGCGATACAACACAGTACAACGGGTGCCAGAGCGGCAATACGCCAAAATTGGCTTAGGTAAGGTTGCCAACAATTCAGTAAACCGGGCAACGTCTTGAGCCGTCATGCCGCCACTCACCACAGGCTGATACTCGACAGCCAGTCCGGCGGCCTGTGCCGCAGCGATGACCTCAGCCGCGGTAGGCTGATTAGGGCCCGACTCGTAATCGGGGCGGTTGATAATGACACTTTTGAACCCTGCGGCAGCGACGGCAGCCATGTCGCTCGGCTGCAATTGAGGGGCAACTGCAAAATCAGGATTCAAGGCACTAATGGGCGTGGACACGGACATCTCCTAAATATTCAAACAAGCTTAGATAAAGCTTAGTATACGCAGCGAAAACCAATATAAACCACGTAGACATCCTCAGGCTTGTATTGCATACCCTCCAAACGCATCTGCGAGGGGCCGTACCACCAAGAGCCCCCTGCCGTTAAATGGGTCTTGCCCTGCGTGTCTAATAACCACTCCCAGGCATTGGCCCCCATATCGAACAGTCCGTTGACTCCTGCGCGGGTGCGACCAACCGGGGCATGACGCGCCCAGCCATCCGCGTCACCCTTCACATTAGCCCCCTCCCCAGTGTCTCCAGTCGGATACTCGTAGGTTTTACCCTTTACAAAGGGTGCGGGAGGATTGTCACGCTGTTCGTTATAGGCTGCGCGCTGCCATTGCGCCTTGGTTGGCAAATCCCCCCCCGCATCTTGGCAAAAGGCGCGCGCCTCGGACCACTTCACTTGCACCGCGGGCTCATCGGGTTGTGCAGGCTCACCAAAAGGTGTGCGCCAGTTCCAGCCTTTGCGCTTTTGCCAACCCATGACATATTCAAAACCTCCACCGCTGCGCTCGGCCTCCGTCACGATACCTTTGCGCTTTGCGTACTCGGCAAAGCGACCAATACTGACCTCCGTCTGATCAATCTTGAAGTCTCCTAGGTCGACTCTCGGGCTCTGGGCAGTGGGTTGAGCGAACGCAGCAGAAGAAGCAGCCAATGCAATCGCCATGGCCAATCGGTTCAGCTGTGTGCGAACAGCGAGTTTCTGGGGCATATTCTGTGACATAAATAGGATCTCTTGGTGCAAGGACAAATTTGAGCGATACTCAACTGTAAATCAACACAACCCAGCAATACATAACATCCATACAAACCGGAGATAAAAATGATTTTGGTTGGCCGCTACGTTTCACCCTTTGTCCGCCGCGTCGGCGTGGTTCTTCAAACGCTTGGCATCACTTATGAGCATAAAAGCCTGTCAACCGCCAAAGACGTCGAGGCCATCAAGGCGTTTAACCCCATCGCCAAGGTGCCCGTCTTGGTCTTGGAAAATGGCGAACATTTAGTGGAAAGCTCCGCCATCATCGACACCCTGCTTGAAATGAGCCCCGGTCAGACACTGCTGCCCACGAGCGGAGCGGAACGTCGCCACATCCTCCAGCATTGCGCCGTGATGACGAGTGGTCTCGACAAAGCGATTCAGATTTTGTACGAACCCCTCAAGCGTCCCGCAGAAAAAGTGCATCAGCCCTTCATCGACGGTCTGGGTGCACAAGTGCGCGCCAGCTTGGTCATGCTCGAAGAGCTCGCAGCAAAAAATACCTTCCCCGGTGGCGACAAGGCACGTCTCGATTGTCTGACCGTCGCAGTCGGCTGGTTCTTCCTCAATAAAATGCTTCCAAAAGTTGCCATTGCAGCCGACTTCCCTCACCTCGTAGCCCTCACGGCACGTTGCGAAGCATTGCCATCATTCAAAGCCTGCCAACTCGAGGCTTAAACCCATGCAGTGGGCAACATCAGCCATGAAATCAAACGTTTTTCATGGCTGGTGGATGGTCGCGGGCTGTATGGCAATCGCGACCGTTGCATGGTCCTTTGGGCTCTACGGACCCAGCGTTTATCTGCACACCATTAGCGACATGCACGACTGGTCGATTGGCCTGGTGTCGTCTGCCCTGACTCTCGCCTTTCTTGTGAACGCCTCAGTCTTGAGCTTCGTTGGAAGCGCAATCTCCAAATTTGGTCCCCAACGCGTCATGGCACTGGGTGCCGGTGTCATGGCGAGTGGCTTTATCGCCATGGGCGGCATTTCCCAAGTCTGGCATGTCTATGCGTGTTTTGCCTTGATGGGACTGGGCTGGTCGTGCCTGTCCACCACCGCCATCACCTCCTCGCTTGCTCCCTGGTTTGATCGCCATCAGGGTCGTGCCGTCTCCACAGCCATGCTGGGTGCGAGCATCGGCGGAATGGTGGGTGTCCCTGTCTTACTGGTCCTGATCGGCTGGCTGGGCTTTTCTCATGCCATGCTGATCGTCGCACTGATTGTCCTCGCAACCGTCTGGCCCATCAGCTTTTTCATTTTGCGCCGCCGCCCTCAAGATCTGGGACTCCTCCCTGACGGCATTGCCGCAGCAGACACAACGCGACCCACAACCGCGCGCACCTGGACGCGCTCAGCAGCCCTGAGCACCACTGCGTTGCGGACCGTCACGTTGGCCTTTGGTTTTGCGCTGATGGTGCAGATCGGCTTTCTGACACATCAAGTGTCACTCCTACTCCCCGCTATCGGCGCCTCCGCCACTGCGCTATGCGTCACGCTCGCCGCCGTCCTGGCTTTTTTCGGGCGGATTTTGCTGGCACGCTTTTCCGACCATCTGGATGTCCGACTCATCGCCTGTGGCGTCCTGGTCAATGCCGCGATCAGCTTGAGCCTAGGCGCGCTGTTTCATGACTACACCTGGGCACTCATCATCGCCGTCTTAGGTTTTGGACTGTCTGCGGGCAATATCACCACACTGCCACCTCTCATTGTGCGGCGCGAGTTTGGCGCCGCCTCCTTTGGAGTCATCTTTGGCATTGCCGCAATGTTGATGCAGCTCATGTCCTCGCTCGGACCTGCATTTTTCGGCGTGTTATACGACCTCAGTGGCGGCTATCAACTCCCACTTGGCTTGGCCGCTGGCCTAAACTTTTTTGCGGCCTTCGTCATCATGCGCGGCCGTCACACATCCACCAAGGAGATCTCATGAGCTGGGCTATCACCAAAGACAATATTCGCCTGCACTACGAAGAAGCGGGCCAAGGCACTCCCATCGTATTCGTGCACGAATTCGCCGGCGATTGGCGCGCGTGGGAGCCACAGATGCGGCATTTTTCACGCCGCCATCGTTGCCTCACCTATTCCGCGCGTGGGTACACCCCTTCTGATGTGCCCAAGGACGTCAACGCCTACTCTCAAGAAAATGCAGTGCAAGACATCCTGGCAGTGATGGATGCCGCCAAGATTGAACGTGCGCACATCGTCGGCTTGTCGATGGGTGGTTTTGCCACCCTGCATTTTGGACTCACGGCTCCCGAGCGCGCCTTGTCCCTGACCGTTGCAGGCGCAGGCTACGCCGCTGAAAAATCGACCCAAGAACAGATGCGCGCCAAGTCACGCGCGACGGCGGATCAGTTTGAAAAAATCGGGGCCAAAGAGCTCTCCAAAACCTACGCCCTCGGCGCGACCCGCGTTCAGCTTCAAAATAAAAGTCCACGCGGCTGGCAAGAGTTTGCGACACAGCTCGGCGAGCACGATAGTCTGGGTGCGGCAAACACCATGCGCGGTGTGCAGGCTTCTCGCCCATCGATCTACGACTTTGAAGCGCAACTCAAAAACATGCATGTTCCCACGCTCGTGATCAACGGCGACGAAGACGACCAATGCATCGCGCCAGGTATCTTTCTCAAAAAGACCATTCCGGCCTGTGGTCTACTCATGCTGCCCAAGACTGGTCACACCATCAATCTTGAAGAGCCCGACTGGTTTAATCTGTTTTTAGCGGACTTTATCGCGACAGTCGAAGCCAATCGTTGGGCCGTCCGTGACCCTCGCTCCATGCCCCATGCCTGAGTGCACACCACGATGAGAAACCCATGAACACTCAGCCCTCCCTCGAGCAGCGCCTCACAGATCTGGAAATCAAAACCGGACTGGCTGACGATATGCTCGATCAACTCAATCAAACCATTTTTCGTCAACAGCAACTAATCGATGCCTTGGCGCGAGAGGTCAATGCGCTGCGGCAGCAGTTGCCCCAGGATCGCAACTCAGGTTTACAAAACCTGCGTGACGAACTGCCACCGCATTATTGATTATTTGGCCATAATGCGTTTAAACAAATCGCTTTCCACCCAGCCGCGCAGCCATTGCCGCGTTGCTGGGTAGGGACTTGTCTCAAACCACGCCGAATCGACCGCAGCAAACTGTCGGACAAACGGAAACAGCGCCACATCACTCAACGCAGCCGTCTCTCCACCTAAAAAAGCCTGTTGAGACAATTGCTGCTCAAGCACATCTATCTGACACGACAAAGCCTGCCCACGATAATAGGCCGCATCAAACTCCGGGTAACGCTCTGCATATTTATAGCGATCGAGCCAGTGTTTAAACGTCGTGTCATTGCACGCAATTAAGGTCTCTTGTTGCGCATACGCCTCAGAGTCAGGCTGACAGCGCAACCAATGCAAAGGATCATTTTTCGTAAGCGCCCAACGCATGATGTCCAAACTCTGATCGATCACACGACCATCCGCACAATGCAACACGGGCACCGTCCCTTTGGGAGAAATCGCCAACATCTCGGGCGGTTTGTCGCGCAAACTAATCTCGCGCACCTCGACGGCAATTTCCGCACAACGCAGCGCCATCCGCGCGCGCATGGCATAGGGACAACGTCGATACGAATATAAAACAGCTGTCAAAATCAAAGCCCTTTTTTAAGACGATACAGACAGTCGATATGCCTTGGCTGCCGTACCAAAAAACAACGCATGCTTTTCTGCAGCTGAATAAGGTGATGCGATACGTTTAAAGGCATTCCACAAGACGTGATAGTCGACCGAGTCTCGATCTGGAGGAAAGTTACTCTCAAACATACAACGTTCAGGCCCAAAGGTTTCAATACAAAAATTAAAGAGAGGGCCCCATGCCTCGGCCAGCAGCTGAGAAGTTGGCGGCCGCTCAAGCGCATCCATCCCAAAACCCAGATATGGCATGCCCAAACCACCGAGCTTGACGTAAACATTGGGGCAGCGCGCCAACGCGCGCATGGAGTCTTGCCAATGCGCAGTGGCTTTGGCTTCGTGCCCAAGATAGGTCCGAGTCTTGGCGATCAAGCCACCAATGTGATTGAGATTGATCGTCGTCTCAGGAAAAGCGGCCGCGAGATCGGCCAACTCCGAAAGTTGAGGGTGATACACCATCGCATCAAAACTCAATTCACGCGCGGCCAATAGGGCAAAGCCCGCACGAAATTGCGGGTGACTCAACAAACCTGGTGGAATCACATACCGGCTATTGTTGAGCGCCTCATCCGCATCCCACTTCGTGATCAAACGAATCCCACGATAGCGCTTAGGTGCTGTCGCAAGCTGCGCATCAAGCAGCTCTGCGATCTCTGCACCAAAGGTCAAATCTGCCCCACCCACAATCCCCGCCGCCACAAGCGTGTTGCCATAGACCTGACTATCCGCGACAGCCGCCATCCCATTGGCAAACTCAACCTCACCGAGATGTTTCATCATCTCCGGCACACTTTTTCCGTAATAAGACCCGCCCTCGATATACACCGTGCCGCGAATATTATGACCAGACTGCGCATCGGCAAAAAACTCACGGATCAAATACGTCTGACCCGGCTTGTCCCACAGATGGTGATGGGCATCAATGATCGGACGTTCAGGATCGATGATCTCTTCTCGCAGCATGCCCCGCCAAGCAGAGTTGTCCTTGAGAACATGCACGGCTGCTGGAGAGCCGTCAGGATTTTTATTTTGTCTCACCTTCAATGCGGATGGCATGACTGAGCTCCTCTTGTAAAAGTGACGATCGTTACAGTAAACGCGGCACTTCAGGCGCGTGACACTAGAAAAGGCGGCACCGTCACAAACTCCTCATCACCCGAGGTATTGTCGCGCCACATAAAAATATTAAATTTTCCAGGCGCATCAAAAACAGTCAGGCCATGATGCCAGACGTTTGGCTTATACGTGATCCCCTGCGTGTCATCGGCCAGAAACGCTTGTACGCGTTCCATGTCCGGCTTGCCCTGCGCATCATGAGGAGCGACCACAATCATCCAGACAGACACTTCCGCAGGCATAAAACTTTGTGATGAAAACTCGTGACGCTCCAGAACCTCGACTTGAAAAGGCAAAGCAGGACTCGGCTCTTTAAAGGTCGTGGACAGAGACGCTGAGGCGTGGGGACGCAAGTTTCCCAGCGCCTCTTGGAAATACACCCGGCTCGGCACCTTGGGCATATCTAACACGTCACCAAACGGCGCGAAATCTTTTGCATTTAAAGGTTTGGCAATAATGGTTTTCACTTCGACGCTCCCAAGAAAAATTTCATCAACTCAGCTGAAGGTGTATAGATTGGCACATATCCACGCATAAACACCTGCGTATTGCGCGTATAGGCTGCCCAAGGAATCGACGCACCCTCGCCTGACAAGGCTCCGCAAATGCGGGCCCGCAATACCCCGGCTGGATTTTCCATCTCCACGACGATTTCTCTTTCTTCTTTTGAAAACTCGGAAAGATGCTGCGCCATATCGTGCGCAACAGTTCCAGGTAACAAACAGGCCGTTGCCAGACAGCAGCCACCCGTGACGGCGAGAGAATTATGTGCCGACTGAGGCGTAAAGTATCTCACCGTGATGTGTCCAGAGTGCTTAGGTGGAGAGACCATGCAAATCTTGGGCACGGTTTCGCTGTTTTCCAGTTCGGTGCGGGTCATCAAGTCACCGTTGCGCTTCTTGAGTCCCATTTTCAGACCCGCTTCGACCCATATCTCACGTAGACGCGCAAGGAGAACAAGATCCCTATTCAGGACATCCGGTGCCTCATCGCCTTGCTGCCCCAACTCCACAGCACTCACAATCACCATCGGCACTGCGACATCCAGACAGCTCGCGGTGACACCCGCAAAAACATCCTTGCGATTGCCCGTTGGAAAAAGCTTTCCCGTCTTGGCGCCAATCGGCGCTCTGAGACTGAGTTCAACCCCCGGAAAATCACCCATCACACCGGGAATCTCGGTGTCGGCGGGCACCATGGCATTCCCCTCGGGCGTACTTAACCGCGCATCGGTAATCACTTTGGTATTGGTATTGAATATACGCAGCTGCGTGAGAGGTTTTTGCGCCTGAATCAAACCCGTCTCTAAAGCGTAAATCGGCAAAGCAGACGACATATTGCCGCAATTCACACTCCAGTCGATCGCCGACTTGTCCGCGGCAAGCTGTGCCAGCGTGCTGCTGAAGTCGGCCTCAGGACCTTCATGCATATTCAGCATAAACACTTTGTTACTCGTCGCCGGCCCACGGCCAAGGCCGTTGATTTGCTTATTACCTTTGGTTTCACCCGTGACAGGGACACCCATGACGCGTCGGATTAATTCTTCTTTTAATTCCAACGATTGGGGTAAATGTGGCTCCCAAAGGACGACACCGGTGGATGTGCCGCCACGCATGTAATAAACGGGGAAGTGTGCCACCCCGTTAAAAAGTCTAGGTGAAAAACTTTCAAAACCGGGTGGCTTGGGCGCGTGCGTGTTGGCATGGGACGCCTGGGTATTCGACATTTTCAGCTCTTTATGTGGGCGAATTCGGAAGAAAACTTTTGCCCATCATAGCTGCTGGTCGAGGCCAGCGCTATTGCGCCAGCCTAGAAAAACACTTTACTTGAGAATCATGACCTTGATTTCTTCAATTGTCACGAAACCATCGTTATTTGAGTCGATTTTCTTGAAATTTGAAGCAATACGCGGCATACCGGCTTTGGCTTCCTCAGGCGTGAGCTTGCCATCAGCATTCTTATCTGCAGAGGCGAAGCGCTCCTCAGCATCTTTGATCTGTTTTTCCTGACTGGCAGTGGGGGTCTGTGCACTGGCCACTGTCGCAAAAGACAAGGCGGTTACAGTGAAAATACTTGAAATCAGTTGACGAATAGTCATGAGATACATCCTGGTGAATCAATCCGCAAAAGTGCGGATTTGATGGGACTTTAGCACCAGCACCCTTTCTTGACCCCTCGACATACTGGCAAATACTGACACCTCACCAAATCTACCGCGATTGCCCGAGCGCACTAGAAATCCAAGGCAACACCATTCCAGCCAACTGCGCTGGCTCTTCCATTGGCATCATGTGACCACAATGCTCAAGGACCATAAGAGGTGCCTTCGCGGCTTCGGCCATTTCCTGGGCCTCTTGCATGGTCCGCAACCGATCCTGATCCGCAGTCACCACGAGCACCGGACATGGAATCGTGTGCATCTTCTCAAGATCTGACTTTCTCTGGAGTGCAGATAATCTAGCGAACACCTCTGCGCCAAGGCGTTCGCCCATGTCCTTGAGGCGCGCGATCAGGACCTCATCATTTTCTCGCTCAACATGCACCGCACGCTTTAACGCGCTTCGACTCATGCCCCGGAACATTTTGGCGGCAGGTCCGTCCGTCACTGGCGGCACAGTCGGTCTGGTGGATGTTCCAATCAATATCAGCGCCTCTACACGCTCAGGCGCCTGATACACCATGTGTCGAGCGATATACCCTCCGAGCGAAAAACCCATCAGAATGAAACGCTCCGGACAACGCTGCAGATTACTCGCGGCCAACTCCTGCAACGTGGCTCCCTCTCTAAAGTCCGCATAGATGACGTTGTAATCTTTTAAAAAAGGAACAAAGTCACTCCACATATCGTAATCAGTCATAAAACCGGGTGCCAACACAATGGTGGGTTTAGTCGTTGTGTTCAAGTTCATGCCTCGTTCAATACCTTTCGAATTGTTTCAATCATCAGTGGCATATCCGCATTTGGATTGGCTGCAGTGTTGCGTAGCCACTTGTCTTGTCCAATGGTCACTGTGGACGTCATCCCGACTGGCAAGGCTTTTAATAAGTGCTCAAAGACAGGCTGACTGCGCGCACGCCACACAACGATACCTGTTGTTGGCAAAGCAAACAGTTCCAGCCGCGCCTCATTGCCAATATATTCAGCCAACTGATCTGCCATGTCCATGCAATGCTCGATACGTTGAGCCACGCCCTCGCGGCCCCAACTCATTAACATCGCGAGTAACGGAATCGCGGTCGCGCCATGCGAACCCAGCAGACCCACGTTTGGCTCAGTTAAATATGCACCACCAAAACTAATCGCTTCAGTCGCTTGAGCGGAATTGCGGAAAAACACCAACGCAGACTCTTTTGGCTGAAACAACCATTTATGAGAAGACACGGCTACAGAATCCGCCCGTTCAATACCTGCTAAATGATCTGCATAGCGGGTCAGCCGCAACGGCCCTCCCCATGCTGCATCCACATGCGTCCAAGCGGCTTGACCGATCAGCGTCAGTGGATCGAGCGCACCAACGCTCGTCGTACCCGACGTCAAGACCAAGGCAGCGCGACTGAGGTCTTTGGGCAACGCCTCCACATTCAACACACCGCGTTCGTCCGTTGGAATCATCGTAAAACGCAAACCTAGAATATGCGCAGACTTTTTAATCGACAAATGCGCCGAATCAGAAGCCACCACTTCGGTCACGCCCGCACATTCGCGCGCAGCCCACAGCGCGGTGAGATTCGCCGCGGATGAGCCGGGCGTCATATGACCGCCTGTCATACCAAAATACGGACATAACCACTCAACTACTTTTTCTTCAAGCTGGCGCGCAACCGGCGCTGTAGCTGGATGTAACAGGTTTTGATTGAGCGATGCATTCCAAAGTGTGGTGGCCCATGTGATCCATGGCGTTGGCGGGTCTTTATGCGCAAACGCGACTGGCGATCCTAAGCGTGCTGCTTGGCCGAGCACGAGGGGAGCAAGCCGATCCAAGGTCGCAAGCGATCCCATACCCGTCTCGGGCAATGCTCCCTCGAGAGTTGTCGAACTCCCGGAGACAACACTCTGCTCCATCAGAGCAACAGCATGCTGCAAGGCCTTTGAATCGAGCAAAAATTCCTGATCAAGCGCGCGCGACATCCGTGATCAACCTTTAAAAATGATGGTGAGTGATTCAGTATGACAATATGTTCAAGTACTCTATTATCGCCGAGTGCGAGCATTGTTTTCTCTATTAAAGTGCTCTTGATGTCGCGATGACCTCTGTTATCCTTGGGCAATGGAAATTCTTCAACTGAATTTAGAAAAAGGCTGGCGGGGCGGTGAGCGACAAACCCTGTTAACTGCCTGCGCGCAACGCGATCTCGGCCACAATGTTGAGCTGGTCGCGCGTGAGGGTGCCGAGCTCTCGCTCAAAGCGCGCGAAGCTGGGTTCAAGGTTCACCATGCTCGCAATGCAGTCTCGCTGACGCGTTGGCTTGCTCTGCATGGTTCCCGTTTTGACATCTTGCATGCGCAAACTGCTGGTGCAGTCACCGGCGCAGTCTTGGCAAAGCCCTTTCACCGACGTCCCGTTGTTTTCTCGAGGCGCACCGAATTCCCAGTCACGAGCGGCCAGTTCCTCACTCGCCTCAAATGGCATTGCGTCGATCAACTCGTCGCGATCAGCCAAGCGGCGGCCGCAGAACCACGCAGACTTGGACTCGCACCCGTCATCATTCCAAGTGCAACACCGTCTATTACTCCCGACACAGCAAGGATGAACACCCTCATCGCTACGCACAAGCTTGAGGGCAAACGTTTGATCGGAACGAGTGCGGCTCTCACAGCAGAAAAAGATCCTTTAACACTGATTCAAGCCGCATCACGCGTTTGTGTAAAACATTCAGATGTTGTCTTTATTCATTGGGGTGCTGACGGAGCCTCATCAGAAGCTTCTCGCGCTCTGATAGAAGAGCTCGGACTGAGGGAAAAATATCTTTTGTTAGGTTTTCAAAAGAACCCTGAGCAACTCTATCCCATCCTCAGCGCCTTCGTTTTATGCTCAACCTTTGAGGCGCTCGGCAGCAGCCTGCTTGATGCCATGTCGCTTGGCATTCCCGTCATTGGGACCAATACGGGTGGGATTAAAGAGGTGCTGGCCCAAGAGCGCGGACGACTCGCTCGAGTAGGTGACGCAGCGGCGATTGCTCAGCACATTGAGTGGGTATTGGATCACACAGCACTCGTCGAAGAAATGACCACACGTGCTCAACACTACGTTAGCACTGAACACGATGTCACATTGATGGCAAAAAAATATCTCTCCCTTTATGCCAAGTTATGTCGCTAGCGCCTGTTGAATAAATTGCTCTAACGAAGCGGCTGGTAAAGCGCCACTGACCCGATTGACCTCTTTACCGCTCGCATAAGTCGCGAGTGTCGGGATCGAACGAATATTGAGCCGTTGCGACAAGGCTTGATTTTCTTCAGTATTAATTTTGATGTGCATGACCCGATTGGCGTGTTTAGCGGCACTTGCTTTAAAGGTCGGTGCAAACATCTGACAAGGCCCACACCAGACCGCCCAAAAGTCTGCCACGATGGGCAGAGGAGACTGTGACAACAGCTCATTAAAAGTCTGCTCATTGACGTCTACAGGCGCCGACAAAAGATCTTGCTTACAGGCGCCACAAATCGGCGCATTCGCGAGTCGCTCAATGGGGAGTTGATTGGTTTTCTTGCAGTGGGGGCAGGTCATCTTCATGTGTTTCTCCAAGACCGGTCACAACGTCGACTTCTGCCTCACCACTTTGACGATGGTGACTTAGAGATCGTCCTTCGATACCTTTTGCCATGAGCCATCTGGATTAAAAGACGTGATCTGTTTCGCCAATCGCTCCGTTGCTGGACCCAGATTCTTTTGATAAACCTGTCCCGCTTGATTGACCATAAACGTCATGACGCCAGATTGACCGTAGGTCACAGGCCATGCCAACAGGGCATATCCACCAATCATACGTCCATTTGCCACATAGTTGAGTGCGCCGCCTGGTGCAGAAGCACCTTGTGACGTTAGAACCCGAAACAAGTACCCATGAAAACCGCGCTCGTCGATGCCATCAACCGACTTGGATTCTGCGAAATACTCACCAATCGGGCTGCGCGGCTCATCTGCATTGGTCGGCCAGTACAATCCATCTTTGGTGCCCGGGGTACTTTGCAAGCGTTGCGCATATTGCAAGACGCCATCGCCCATGCGATCTTTCTCAGCATATTCCATCTGCGCATCACCGTAGGCTAGCATGGCTTTAATCGCTGCGATTTCATTGACACCAACCGTGCGCTGCTTCATCTCCTGTGCTGCCAGATCCAAATCAAAGCGCCAATCAGCTCCTTGTTTCACAAGGGGAATCGGGAGAGTCCAACCCTTTTCACCTACGCCAATGTGCGCGAGCTGTGGATTGTCCATCACGATTGAGTGAGACTTTTCCCATGCCGCCACAAAACGCTGATAGTCTTCTTTTGAGGGTGCAGGAATGTATGATTTGTAATCTTCTCCGAGCATCAGACGAAATAACAAATCATCTTTATTTTTTACCGCATAACCGAACTCCTCCATCGCAGCCTGCGGCGTTTTAAATACTTGCTGAATACGTTGCGCCTGGGTAGTGGCAGATGCCATCAATAACCCAAGCGTCACAATCAATACTGAACCAATGCGTGCAATCATGATGATCTCAATCAAAGTCTAAGAAAGGTCGAACTCAACATGCGGCCTTAGCCGCGACCGTGGCCACGTCCACCACCACCGCCACCGCCGCCACCTCCACCGAGTCGACCGCCTCCACCACCGCCACCATGACCAACATTGGGGCGAGACGCTGCTGCCACACTTGCGCGTCCCCGATCAATTGACTGCCTTCCCGCATCGACACCTTTGAACGCATCACCACGTGCGGCAGGGGCAGCCTGCGCCGCGCGATTTTGAATCGCATCACGTTGAGGAGCAGGTCGATTTTGCTCAATGTTTCTAGCCGGGGCTGCGGCAGCAGCATTTCGTACCGGAGCAGGTGCATTGCCAATATTGGCCGCGTTTCTAACGGGAGCATTGCCTGCATTGGCCGCACGTGCCGGCGCATGTCCACGTAAATCATTACGCGCACTCACCGCACCCGCATCGCGATTCGAATAACGCTGGCGTGATCCATTATCCCGGTATGCGACAGCACCCCGATGCTGAGGATTATGTTTCCAACTGCTGTTGCCTTGGCCCGAGTAAACATTATTTCGGTTAATACGATTAAAGTTATTAACGTTGATGTTCACATCACGGTTATTCCAGTTAAAGCCACCAAATATTGCGCCAGCTGCTGCAACGCCCGCTCCCCACATCAAGCCATTGACCACCGCCTGACCGGGATACCAGCTCATCACGCCTGGGTAGTACATAGGCGGATAGGCAGGATAGGCCCACGCACCATACACAACACTTGGGTTGTAGGCTGGGACATAGATCACGCTAGGCTGCGCAGGCGCGATAATGATTGTTTGACCTTCTGTAGAAACATTCTGCTGTGCATTTGAACTTAAGTTCCCTGCCTTTTGAGCCTGAGCACGCAAGCGCTGGACTGAGTCCATCACGTCGCCCGGCTGGGCCAGAAAAGCATCGCCAATTTTTTGTGTCCAGTCGAGCTGATCACTCATCATCGTTAATAATTTTGGAAATGCGACTAACGATTGCACACTTGGATCCCAAGTCTGGTCACTGATTTTGCTCAACGCAGCATCTCCGCCTGTATTACCCGTGGATGTTGACCATCTCGCAGCTTGAACAATTTCTAGTGGATAAGTCGCTGCCATCAATACTTGAGAAAGCAATGAATCAGGATAAAGCGCGATTGGCGCCACCATCGCATCAATTTCTTGCGCTGAAAATACCGGTGCATTGTTATTTTGTGTTTGAGCTGAGCCAGTGCCTTCCGCACCTGCGGACTGGCCCATACTAGGTGCGGCCCATACGACAGAGAGGGCAATAAAAATCATCGACAAACGATATGGGGTCTGCATAAGTCATCCAGAAAGGAATCAGTCTTGAGAGATGGTGCAACGTTCAAATCAAACGCCGCACCTTTAATTAGTAAATATTACAATTGTTGTTGATCGCATCCTGACTCGGAAAGCATTAATCTATTGATTAAAAAAACAACCCCTACTTAAAACATATCAGGCGTACTCTAATTGGCTTACAAGGTCCGCCGATTCTGAAGTTTTTTAACAACATTATGCGCAGAATTTTTCTCCTCGCTCCTTCGCTTGTTTTCACTTTATTGCTGCTCTGCTATCCCTATAGTCAGTCGCATGCGCAAGGTCGAGGTCTGCTACCTGCTGCAAAAATCAAACAAAGTGCTGACGAAGTGTTGGCCATGATGTCGTATTCCGTTGTCCCCGACTTAACGAGTAGCTTTCTCTCAATCAGGGATGATCAAGTCGGACAAAACAAATTGTTTATGACACAGTTTGCTGGTGGAGAAACGATCAGTAAAAGTGTGCCGGTTTATCTTGAAGGTTCAGCGGCCTTCATGCGCTTTGATCCAACCTTTGTGACCGAGGGTGACTCTCGCAGAGTGCCTGCACGGTGGAACTCGCTTGCACTATCTGGCGGAGTTGGTTACGACTTTCCGATTGCTAAAAACCTTGTACTCCGCCCAATCTTCAATTTCTCACTTGCTCACCTTGAATCGGACGCCTCTCTGGCCGGACGCTTCATCGATGATCGATTCGACACATCGCTGGACTTTCTAAAAAGAGGTCGCCTCAATGCCTATGGCCTAGGTGGCTCCATCATGCTTGATTACACTCTGGTCAAACCAGAGCACGAAATCGATCTAGAGTTGCGCTACACCAACATTCGACTACGCACCTTTGATTCATCCGCCGTTGTCAGTGGCTCGGCCTCTGCAGAAGCTGCTAGCGTGTATGCACGCTATCGAGCCCCGACAGGTCTTCAACTCATGGAGCGTCCACTGCGCTATGTATTAGAGGCCGCCAATACCGTTTACTTAGGTGACCAGCGTGGCTTGCTCGGTTTTAACAACCTTTCCTCTGTGGGTGTTGGCATCGAATTTGACTCCAGCAAATACAAAGCTGTTGTGACACGTACGAGACTAGTTGCCCGTTACGCATTTGGACAAAACGTTCGTGGTTTTGCGATTGGTTTAGCCGTGAGTTTTTAATTTTTTCCGAAAGAATCACTCAATGCATCACAGTCACTTGTTTATAACGAAATCAAGGAGAATGAAAAATGAAAGTTGTTTTAACACTATGCGCTGCGATGACATTGGCCGTCTCGTCCATCAATATTGCTTCTGCACAATCCAAAACAACATATCGTGATTCTTCTGGCCGAACCACTGGCAGTGCGACGACCAACTCCTCCGGAAAAACTACCTACCGTGATGCCTCAGGCAGAACCACTGGCAGTTCAAGCACTAACTCATCCGGCAAGACAACTTACAAAGATGCCTCCGGCAGAACTACCGGCACCTCAAGTAAGCGCTAATCCCGGCTAGGCTTCATCCAAGCACTCAATTGATAATAGACCCGGCCAATCCTCTCGCGAACCACAATATCCACCAAACGCAGCGCGCGAGGATCGGGCAAGATATCCATGGGTGTAAATGCTTTTGCACGAACCTTAAAGTCCACCGGAAATGCGTTGACCTCAAAGCCTTGGCGTTCAAATTCATGCTTTGCACGCGGCATATGATAGGCAGAAGTCACCAACAATATCTTTGAGCTACTCAGCATCATTCTGACTGCAACAGCTTCTTGCTCTGTGTTTTGAGCATCACCAGATACGCTGATACTTGCTTCAGGAATCCCGATCTGTTGGGCGACAGCCTTGAGAACAGCACCCTCACTTTGCGAAGTTTGTTCCCAAGGCAACACGCCGCCTGTAAAAATTAAACGTGGTGCTTTGCCTGCTTGATACAGATCAATGCCTGCAAAAAATCGATCGGCATCATCCCACTCGGCTACCGAACCATTCGCACCTTGAACGTACATCATCATGCCGCTGAGCACCACAATGGCATCGACGCGAGGTGCATCCTTAGCTTCGGTTTTTAATCCTTGGCCTTCCAGTTTTTCAAATAAAAAATCTGCTACGACAAACGTACTGGAGGCATATAACAATATCAAGCCTGCGACGCTATAGCGCTTTTTATTTCTAAAGACCCCATAGACCACTAGCAATAGTGTGATGACGAGTGGTGAAAACAAAAAAGGCAAAATTTTGTGTAAATAAATCATGTGTTCAATCACGACTCCAATTTGAGCGCAAGCACCATCCGGATTAGTTTCGCCACGAACCCAGTCGGCCTAATTTTGGATCAAAACGAGACCCACGCGGCAATACATGCATTCTGATCCCTGATGCCCCGACCATGTCATTATCCTCATTCACAATGTAGGCACGCCTCGCATCATATATTTTGACGTGACCATTGCCCAATACGTCCCATCGCCCATCAGAGCGGACAATCAAAGCGGTTTCCTCATCGATACCAACGCCTAATAATTGCGGATGATCCAAGACCGCACTGACTAGACGATTGTCGCGTGAGCGCCGACTGAAGTGTTGATCAATAATCGCGCCAGGTAACAGACCAAATCCTAGCGTGACCTCAGTGCTGCGTAACGCAACGGCATTGGGGTCCTCGTTGATACGACCACTTGCTGTGCGACGCTCACCCGTCAGCATCGTTTCATCACTGCCGCCCCCGCTGAAGTTCCTCCGACCACTGCACCTTTTTCGTACTGAAACTCAATGGTCCTAAGCGCTCTCGTACCGAGTAATGAAGCGGCCAATACGTTTTGGTCACCCCCTAAAAACCAGTAGCCAGTAAAACCAGTGAGCGTCGCATCCATTGAACTGGATTGCGCTTGCTCTCGATTCATATTCAAAATAACGGTCTCTGCACCTAACCATGTGAATTCGGCAAGCACTTCGTCGGCCTCTTCATCATACTCAGTTGCAGCCATCGGAAAAATCGCGATGCGTGCGCGGCCTGCTCCGCCAGCAAGCTCGACAAAACGTTTTTGAATCGTATACGGTGTGTCTCCACCACCGACAATAATGAGTGAACCTCGTTTATATTTTTCTATGTTGACTTCGGCGTTCACTGTCGGTGCAATGAACACCGCCATGCAGAGTATTAAACAAGCGAACAAAGCTTGCACATACTTTTGCGCCGTCACTCTTTTTCTCATACGTGATGCCTCAATTCCTTGCGCATATGAAGCTTGAACTCTGTCGCAATCGGCGACAACTTCTTGCTGGCAGGATGCACGATATGCCAATTAGAGAGAATCGGAAAGCCCAAGACGTCCACCACTGCAACACCATGTTCTTTTTGCTGACCATGCAAGGAATGACGAGAAACAATGCCAATCCCCAAGCCTCCCGCCACGGCCTCCTTGATCGCTTCGTTGCTTCCTAGCTCCATCCTGATATTTGGTCTGAACTTATTTTTCTTTAAATACTGATCGACACCCATTCGCGTTCCAGAGCCCTGCTCCCGCAATATAAAGCGCTGCTCAGCAAGACTTTTTAATTCAACACCTGCTTGCTTGGCCAATGTTGAGCGCGTTCCAGCAATCACGACGAGAGGATTTGCCATAAAAATCTCATCATTTAAATCCAAATCAGTTGGCGGCTGAGACATGATGTACATATCATCCAAATTTTCGCGCATACGCTGCACCACACCATCACGATTCAAGATTTCAAGCGACACATCGATTTCTGGATATTTTTTGCAAAATGATCCGATCAAACGTGGCATAAAGTATTTGGCAGTACTTACCACGGCAACTCTAAGCTTGCCACGGGCGAGCCCCTTGACGCTATCCACGCCCTGTTCAAAGGCCTCCCATGTCTGAACAATCGCACGTGCTGTCTGTGCGAGTTCACGTCCCATATCGGTGAGATGTACCTTTTTCGAAATCACCTCGAACAGCGAGACCCCTACGGACAGCGAGATCTCCTTGAGCTGCATAGAAGCCGTGGGCTGCGTCACATGCATCATCCTTGCCGCCGCACTTACGCTACCCGTCTCAGCAAGTGCAAGAAAAAGCTTGAGTTGTCGAAAAGTGATATTCATAGATATTTATCTATATATTTATACATAAGAATCGATTTTACAACGAATGGTGAGTCGCACTACGATTGCATGAAAGGACGCACATGCAAAATCTTCTCGACCCTGCCATTTTGTTTTTTATCTTCGGCGTACTAGCGGGTTTCGTCCGCTCCAATCTAGAAATCCCTCCCGCTATTTCCAGGTTTTTGTCTCTGTATCTGTTGATGGCACTGGGTCTCAAAGGCGGCTTTGCACTCGCGCAATCTGGACTCACTGCCGAAGTGGCCACGAGTTTGGGGGCTGCGATTCTGTTGGCTATCATTGTTCCCGTCCTGGGCTATTGGATACTCAAGCGCTTTCTCTCAGGGTTTGATGCGGCAGCCATTGCTGCCACCTATGGCTCTGTCAGCGCGGTCACCTTTGTCACAGCGATCCAGTTTTTAGAAAACCAAGAGATCGCATATGGCGGTCACATGGCTGCAGCCATGGCGCTGATGGAGTCGCCCGCGATAATTTTGGCTGTCATCCTCGCCAACTCATTACGTCAACAAAAAGCGATTCCGATTGGAAAAATTCTGCATGAATCTTTTACTGATGGTGCGCAACTCCTTTTGCTCGGCGCCATGGTGGTGGGCCTCCTGACAGGCGAGGCAGGCCAGGCCGCCATGCAACCTTTTTCAGGCGATCTTTTTAAAGGCATGTTGGCGTTTTTCTTGCTGGATATGGGACTGATGACGGCACGCAACTTGCCTCAACTAAAGGGCATCTCACCCGCCCTGATTCTCTATGCAGTGATTGGTCCACTGGTGCATGCCTCGATTGCACTTGGTCTAGCACTTCTACTCAATTTATCACCCGGCAATGCCACGCTGCTGATGGTACTGGCTGCCAGCGCCTCCTACATTGCCGTTCCAGCCGTGCTGCGCTACGCCGTGCCTGAGGCCAATCCTTGTCTGTATTTTGGTTTATCGCTCGGGCTGACCTTTCCGTTTAATTTGATAGTTGGAATTCCGCTTTACGCAAAGGTGGCTGAATATTTCCTGAGCTGACACAAGTCCCTGTTATGATTATGGTCTTTTCATTAGCAGCCGACTGACTCGCCAACACATGGAATCCCTTCTTGTCTCAACAGGCGTCGTCGCGCTCGCCGAAATCGGCGATAAAACGCAGCTCTTAGCGTTTATCCTCGCTGCACGCTTTAAAAAACCTGTGCCCATCATTCTCGGTATCTTGGTAGCGACCCTGATCAACCACGGCCTCGCAGGAGCCCTCGGTGCTTGGATCACCTCAGCCGTGACGCCTGAGATCTTGCGTTGGGTGTTGGGCATTTCCTTTATCGGCATGGCAATCTGGACCATGATCCCCGACAAGATCGAAGAAGAGGAAACCAAAGTTGCTCAAAAATTTGGCGTGTTTGGTGCCACACTCATCACTTTTTTCCTCGCCGAAATGGGCGACAAAACACAAATCGCGACCGTTGCCATGGCCGCCCATTACGCCGCTCCCCTCATGGTAGTGATCGGCACAACGCTCGGCATGCTCATCGCGGATGTACCGGCGGTCTTTCTTGGGGATAAATTAGCCAACAAGATCCCGATGAAGCTTGTGCACTCCATCGCCGCTGCGATCTTTGCCATACTCGGTATTGCGACCTTGTTTGGAGCCGGCGCTGGGTTTGGTTTTTAGAAAAACCATTTAAATCAAACATCTAAATCACTTTTACCCTATAATTTACAAATCTAAAGTTGAAACTTGGATTTGTAAATGATCCCTCGTGATGCAGCACATACCCTGACTCGCCTCGCCAAGGGATTCCCTGTGATTGCGATTACCGGACCTCGTCAAGCGGGGAAAACTACGCTTGCACGCAATCTTTTCCAAGACAAACCTTATATTTCTCTGGAAAACCCAGATGAGCGGGATTTTGCGCTCACTGATCCAAAGCGGTTTTTGGCGCGCTTTCCTCAGGGTGCGATTCTGGATGAGGTTCAGCGCTGCCCTCAATTACTATCCTGGTTACAAGGTCTGGTCGATGAGAGACAACGCATGGGCGATTTTGTCCTGACGGGTTCGGCGCAATTCAGTTTGATTGAAAGCATCACACAAACTCTCGCAGGTCGCGTTGCGCGTGTTGAATTACTGCCCTTGAGCGCTTCTGAACTCGGACAAGTCAACAAGCTCCCAGAGACACTCACTCAAACGCTTTTTCAAGGGGGCTATCCGACACTGTATGACCGTCCTGTTAGCCCGCAAGACTGGTTCAGCAATTACGTCGCGACCTATGTAGAGCGCGACGTGCGTCAGTTGATCGCAGTGCGTGATCTAGGTCAGTTTCAAACCTTCGTCAAAATGTGCGCGGCTCGGACGGGGCAACTCCTCAACCTTACGGCACTAGGCGCAGACTGTGGCATTAGTGCCGTCACAGCCAAACAGTGGCTGACCGTACTCGAAACCAGTTATATCGTCACCTTGCTGCGGCCACACTTTCGCAACTACGGCAAACGACTCGTCAAAACGCCAAAACTTTACTTCTTAGATTCGGGTTTAGCGGCATGGCTCATGGGCATACGCGATGCCCAAACCTTAGAGACACACGCAGCGCGAGGCGCACTATTTGAAACATGGGTTGTCAGCGAGCTTTACAAACAACGTCTAAACGCGGGTCTCGCACCCGATCTCTATTTTTGGCGAGACAACTCAGGCCAGGAAATTGATGTCTTGTGCGAAACAACGCAAGGGCTTCAAGCCATCGAAATCAAATCAGGCAGCACCTACGCTTCAGACTGGGCACAGAGTCTCAAAAAGTGGCAATCACTCGCAGGCACAGAGTCTCTCGACTCGACCATACTGTATGGTGGAACAAACAACTTCGAACGCGACGCAATCACAGTATGGGGCTGGAAAGATGTCGCTCAAGCCTCACCGCTTCCACGGATCGCTTAATCGCTCATCCTTCAAAAAACCCTCATCCGTGAGGGTATGTAAAAACGCGATCAGATCTTGCACCTCTTGTTCGTTTACCTGAAATCCCACTAACAATTCACTTCGCTTTGGGTTCGGACCGGAGGGCTGCCCACCGGCACGACCCGCACGCGCATAATGCGCGCGAATCACTGTTGCCAGATCCGGCACAGAGCCATCATGCATATAGGGCGCAGTTTTAGCAATATTTCGCAGAGTCGGTGTGCGAAACTTGCCCATATCCGAGGCTGCCCCCGTGAACTCTTCGATCCCCGTCTGACCTGTCGGATACGCGCCTTTTCCATCTACGTTGTAGAGACCCGTATTGTGAAAGCCAAGCTCCGGAAATGGCAGGCGTGCATGCTTGATATTGTCAGTAAAGTTCAGACCGCCATGGCAGTGATAACACTCCATTTTTTCACCGAAAAACAAAGCCTCCCCACGCTTAGCCTGTGGGCTCAGTGCGGCCTGATCGCCACCGTAGCGAAACCGATCATAGGGGCTATCAAAGGACAGCAGTCTGCGTTGAAAACTCGCGAGCGCCTTGGTGACTGTTGAAAGGGAGTACAGCTGAAACTCCCCGCCCTGCGCCTCTTTTGGAAAAGCGTCACGAAATAAACGCTGATAGACCGGCTCTGTTTTCAGCCGCTCAAACAAAAGTGCTTCCTTGCCCGCCATACCCATTTCAACCGGGTGCTCGCCGAAAAGCGGGATCAGCGCCTGCGCTTCCATGGAAGTCAACAGCGGATTGGACCATGTCAACACAGGCAGATACGCAACATTTGTCAGTGACATTGCATTGCGAATCGCCGACTGCCCACTAATTCCCTTTGCAAACCGACGGCCATCTGTAAACGCCTTGTCTTGGTGATGACAGGTCGCACAAGACATCGTTTGATCTGCCGACAAACGTTGATCGTAAAAAAGATGACGCCCTAATTCGACTTTTTTATCCGTCATAGGATTGTCGTCTGGCACCACAGGCACAGGGACCCATTGTGGAATATCCCACCGATAGGTCTGTGCAGCGACATTAAACTGTGCAGCACTTGCCATGATGCCTAAAAAAGACACCATGGCCAGGCGTAATAAACGCAATTTCATCGGCTTACCGTTTCATGATGAACTGCTGAGGACCCGAGGGTGCCTTGCCATCGTAGGGCAGACCCATCGCATTCATGATCGGCGGACAATCCGCATCCTTTGGAAAGCTCATGCAGCCGGGCGAAGTTTTGGGTGCATTTACATCCACATTAGAACCAGCCAAGACTCGGCCAATATCCACTACCACCTGATTTTTCTTTAAATCAAAGTCAGTCAGTGTCACGTCAATCCGGTTGGGATTCTGACATGCGGTCGGTGCCTGAGTCCGTGAGGGAGAGGCACACATCGTGCTACCCAGGTGGACCGAAAAACCCGAGGCATTTCCACCACCGTCGGCTGCGGGCTTGGCAGACTGGATCGGGCGACCCGAGGTTGCCGTATCAAATTTGAGGAACTTGTAGCCGCCCTGCCATGTCCAGAACATCGCTGTCGAGCTCAACGGAGCAGGTGCAACAGTCGGGTCGCCATGGTTGCGCTCAAAGGGGACGCCCACTGTGAGTTTGACCCCAGTATATTGTCCCGCAGGCGCGGTCCCACGGACAACCGTGTTCATAGGAGGCGTACCATTTCTGCAAGGGCCCTGACCATTCTCAAAGTCCAGCAAAGCAATGCCCTCTAACTGCCAAGTATTGTCCTGGACCAACTGCACGGGGACAGCCTTTCCCTCTGCCGTCATCAAGTGCACTTGACTGACAAACATCCGGAAGTCAGTAGGTGTCATCGTTGAACGTGTCGTGCCAATATTTTTATAGGATTGACCACATTCGAACGACTGTCCGTTGACCTCTGCGACAAAACGCAACTCAACGGGCTGAGTGGCAGTCTGTTGTGAAGGGACGGTCGAACATGCAACCAACAGTGATGTTCCAACCAAAGCTAAATAAGATTTCATTTTTATTCCTTAATGTTTGTGATCGTGCTGAGGCGCTTGCGAGCCTCTAGGTGTCTGTACCCAGACCATGACTTTCTTTTCACCTGCGTGACGAAACGTCAGCCAGATCGGAAAGCGATCGCCGCTTTTCAAAGGTGCTTTGAGATTGACCAATAACAAGTGATATCCACTTGCCGCATCATGCCGAAAAGAAGGAGCCTGACCGCTCGGCAAATTCACTTCCTTGACGCTCAGCTCCTCCGGAACTGCACGCCCTGGCTCAGTGCGTTGAATATCAACACGCTCAGCGACATCGGCACGCGCGCCAATCAGTGCATCAGCATTTTTCCCGCCGTTTTCAAGGGAGCGAAAATACACAGCACTATTTTTCTCGCCGGATGGAGTGGGCGTCGCATAGGGATGATCGACTTTTAAACCGTCGGCTTTATAGGCGTGACCATGGACCACTCCCATCACAAAGGGCAGCGCCGCAACGCTTGCCAACAATGTCCGACGCACGAGTTGAACTCGGCTCATGACTTCTCCAAATATATAAATGCAGCTCCCCGCGCCTACAGGCGAGAGGCTCTCTGGATTTAGAACTTAGGAGAGGGTGGGTGGCGCTCGGGCGAGCTGAGGTGCCCAGGCAAACTGGGACTTAGGTGCTTGATAAAAAAGTGAGGGAAAAAACGCAAGGACTCGAACATTCAGAAAAGTCTGCGCTGCAGGGGGTGTAAAGGAGGTGAGCTGAAGATGACAATAAGGACAGTCCTCAGCATGCGCACTATGATCCCCTGAAGAATCTTGAAAAATCAACCCCGATTCCGAAAAACTGATCTGTTTGACACCCTCAGTCGTACAAATCTCAATCAATGCAGACTGCGCCCCGTCCATCACGATCACTTTGGAAATCGTGGGCGCAGAAACGGCCAACAACATCACCGCGAGGAGCGTTGTAGCGAGACGTTTGAGTTGAATGAGGGTAAACATAAGTAATAATTCTACTGCATTTGATACTCATGATTTTCCCTTGAAATGCTTGTCTGACACCCAAAAGTCAGAGTCATGCTGTATAAAAGCACTTCTTACAAAAATACCGGAGATTGACATGCGCATTATTTCGACCATGACCCGCGCGCTCGTCGCAGGCGCCGCCCTCGTCGCACTGGCGCATGGCACCGCCTCGGCACAAGCTGATTACCCAACGCGTCCCGTAAACGTGATCGTGCCCCAAGGCGCAGGTGGCGCAAACGACACCATTGCCCGCATTATTTCCGCCAAGCTCAGCGAGGTTCTAGGCCAACAATTTGTGGTTGAAAACCGTACAGGCGCGGGTGGCAACATCGGCACCGCCGCCGCCGCAAAGGCCAAGCCAGACGGTTACACACTGATGCTGACAACCAACGGCGCTCAGGTCATCAACCCTTGGCTCTACAAAACCACAGGCTTTGACCCCATCAAAGACTTCACGCCTGTGGGCCTTGTGGCCAGCGCCGGTTATGTGCTTGTCGCTAACGCCGCCTTTCCAGCCAACAATGTCAACGAACTGATTGCTCAACTCAAAGCTAACCCGGGCAAATACAACTATGCCTCGGCAGGAAATGGCACGCTCAATCACTTGATCATGGAAATGTTCAAACAGCAGATGAGCCTCAACATACAACATGTGCCCTACAAAACTGCTTCTGCAGCAGCAGCAGATGTGGCAGGCGGAGTCGTTCCCGTCTCAGTACAAAGTGCGCCCTCCTCCTTGGGCTTAATTAAAGCCGGAAAAATCAAAGCCTTGGCTGTGACCAACGAAAAACGTATCGGTGCACTGCCTGACGTGCCTTCCATCAGCGAAACGATTCCCGGCTTTGGTTCAACACCTTGGTACGGTATTTTGGCCCCCGCAGGCACACCTGTCGCCATCGTCAACAAGCTCAATGCAGCCATCAAAACCGTATTGGCCGATAAAGGTGTGCAAGAGCGCCTGCTTAAGCAAGGTTGCGAACCTCTCGAAAGTACCCCCCAGCAATTCGCCACACTCATCAAAGATGATCTGGCTAACTGGCAGAAAATCGTCAAAAGTTCTGGCGCTCGCGTAGACTAAACGACGTACAAAGGTTCTTGATCCGTTTTTGGTCGAGTAATAAAAATGAGGCTGCCTCCCAAAAGGATGGCAGCCTCATTTGCATTTCAAACAGTTGCTTCTGCGCTCAAACACTCACTCAAAGACTTACTGAGACATTTCCACGTCTGGCGAGACAATTTGCTCACCATATTTCAAAAAGTTTTCTCGATGTCTTCTGTAAAACAATAAGCCTTCTTTTAAGCTTCCGACAGTCGCCCCCTGCTCCAACATTTTGTCCCAGAGATTCCAATCCTCTTGCGGATGCCCAACGTGTTCGAATCTCCTCTGGTACCCCACACGTTGACCGAAGTCAGTGCGATACATCATTGAACCGTGGTGTTGCGCTTGGCGGTCCCAATACAAGTCACCCAAATGCGGGCGTGTCTCGCCAGGCACGCGCGTCAAGATTTCTTCTTTAAGCTCACCGGTCACTACGATGTCATAGGTCACGATGTCCGTTGTCGCCATTGACAACAGCTCAATCGAATCAGACCTGAGCCAATTATCCGCGCCAATAAAGAGCACGTACTCAGTTTCTACCCTTGAGAGCATGTCTTGAAAGTTACTGACTGTGCCTAAATTTTTAGGCCTGAGAATATATTCAATATCTGGGTACAGGCTGGGGAGATGACCGCAATCCATCCCGCCATCGTCGACAAATAAAATTCTCGAAGGGGAGCTGGTTTGGGATAACAAAGACTCGATGCAATGTGCAGCGAGGTGCCCGTATCGATACGAGGCAATCACGACAGTAATCATAGTGGGACGCAGTAGATCATGAAAGTATTCCCAAACCCGTGAAGACCACACCAAAGATGTGTGTGGTGCACGCCATATATGTTGACGCAAACGACTTTTACGTCAATGATTCATAGATAACAGTTAGAAAACAAAAGAGGAGCGAGACAATGAAAGAAACCATCCGCATCGGTTCAGGTGCTGCGTGGTGGGGGGATCGTGTCGAACCCGCCGCTCAAAACGCAGAACAAGGCGATCTAGACTACCTATGCTTTGAAACCATGGCGGAGGCAACTGTCTCAGCCGCACAAGTCAGGGCCAGACGCGACAAGTCCTTTCCGGGCTACGACACCTACCTGGATGACCGCATGAAGGCGGTCCTCCCCGCCTGCATGAAACGCGGTACCAAAATCATTACCAATCAGGGATGGATTAACCCAGACGCCGCTGCGAGGCGTGTTGCTGTCCTTTTACAAGAATTAGGTTACAGCGGTGTGAAAATCGCCTCGGTCAATGGCAGCCTCATCACAGAGCATGTGCTTGAGCTGACCGATACCATCATGGAAACGGGAGAAAAAACCTCCACGCTTAAGTCTACCTTGATCTCTGCCGAGGCCTATCTCGGAGCGGAGCCCATCGTCGAGGCACTGAAAGCAGGCGCCCAAATCGTCATCACCGGACGGGTCGCAGACCCTTCGATCTTTATGGCGCCCATGATGTTCGAGTTTGGCTGGGATCCGCTGGATCACGTCAAACTCGGCCAAGGCACAGGCATCGGCCACCTGATGGAGTGCGGCGCACAAGTCACTGGGGGTTACTTTATGGACCCGGGCTTTAAAGACGTACCTGAGCCTTGGAAATTTGGCTTCCCCATCGCAATAGTGAGCCGTGACGGCAGCGCCGTCATCACCAAAGTCGCCGGCACAGGTGGTGCGGTCACGTTACAGACTGTCAAAGAGCAACTCCTGTACGAAGTACACGACCCTGCCAACTACCTCACGCCCGATGTCGTCGTCGATTTCACCACGGTCAAACTCGAACAAGTCGGGCCAGATCGCGTGCGTGTAAGCCACATCAGCGGCAAGCCCCGCACACCCACACTCAAAGTCTCGATCGGTTGCACCGAAGGTCATATCGGCGAAGACATGTTTTTTTACGCTGGCCCTGGCGCTCTGCGTCGTGCCCAGATTGCCAAAAAAGTACTCGAAGAGCGGTTCAAAATCGTCAAGCTACAAGCCGAAGATCTCCGCATTGATTTTCTGGGCTTGAATGCCATCCATGGCGATGCCACTCCAGCAGATGCTCCAGAGCCCTACGAAATTGCGGTACGCGTCGCTGCACGAACCAAAACGAAAGAAGAGGCGGCCAAGGTTGGGCGCGAAATTGATGGCATGGCCGTCTCTGGCATTGCACACACAGGCAAGCGGGTGCCCCACCAAGACCGCACACGCGAAGTCATTGGCGTGTGGTCTTCACTCGTCCCGCGCGAAAAAGTCCCTGCGTCTGTCACCTACATTGAGAGCTAAGCCATGAAAGTCAAACTACAACACGTCGCGCATACGCGCTCGGGCGACAAAGGCAACACATCCAATATTGCTGTCTTTGCTTACACACCAGAGCTTTATCCACTGCTCAAAGAACAACTCACCGAAGAACGCTTCAAAAAATTCTATGGTGGCGCCATTACGGGTACTGTGACGCGCTATGACGTTGACAATATTCATGCGATGAACTTTGTCTGTCAGGGCGCTCTCGGTGGTGGCGTCTCCAGGAGTCTGTGTCTGGACAACTATGGCAAAGCACTTTCCGCCGCAGTGCTAGGCTTTGAGATCGAAGTGCCCGAGCATTTAAAAGCATTTCTTCAGGCCCCAGAGTTGATTGCCTGAGAAAGAGCAATCTGCACTTGTACTGACAGACCTGAATTTTCGATCATGTAACAAAAACTTCATAATAATTAGGAGACATCATGACTCATCCCACTCGTACTGACACACGTCGCACCACCCTCAAAGGTCTCGCACTCACCACGCTCATCGCATGGTCCGCCCTCGCCTCTGCACAAACGACCGACAAGACCTTGCGCATTGTCGTCCCCTATCCTCCCGGCGGAACAACAGACCTCTTAGCACGCAACCTCGCCCCTGGCCTACAGCAGCGCACCGGCATGACCGTCGTCATTGAAAACAAAGCGGGCGCAGGCGGCGTGATCGGCTCACAACAAGTCTCTAAAGCCGCCCCCGATGGAAAAACACTTGTCATGGGCACGATCGCCTCCCACGGCATTATTCCTGCGCTCCAATCACCACCTCCTTACGATCCCACCAAAGATTTTGTGCCTGTGACACTTGTTGCCAGCACGCCCAACGTTTTATTGGCGAGCCCCGCGTTTCCTGCCAAGGATGTCAAAGAACTGATCGCGATGGCAAAAGCAAAACCAGGCTCGATTAATTTTGGTTCAACCAGCCATGGTGGCTCGCCACATATGAGCGGCGAACTGCTCAAAACACTCGCACAAATCGATATCACCCATATCCCTTACAAAGGCGGTTCTCCGATGTTGACCGACCTGATGGGTGGACAAGTTCAAATCGGCTTTGACAACCTGCCGTCATCAATGAGTCTGATTAAAGCAGGCAAAGTACGCGCGCTGGCTGTTACGACGAAGACACGCTGGCCAGCCGCGCCAGAGATTCCCACCTTGGCCGAAGCAGGTGTGCCTGGTTATGAAATGTCAGCGTGGTTTGGCTTGTTTGCGCCCGCAGGTACGCCCAAACCACTCGTGGATGACTTAAACAAGCACATCGTGGCAATTTTAAATACGCCTGAGATGCAAAAGAAACTACTTGAGCTGGGAGCTCAACCGGTCGGCGATACGCCTGAACAGTTTGCCGCCTATGTCCGAGCCGATAACAAAAAATGGCAGGATGTCGGCAAGGCCAACAATATCAAACTCAACTAATCAAAGTAGCCGTCGACGTCCTCTTGGTGGATGCGTAGCGTGTCATCACAGCGCGCATCCACCGAGCTTATATTGATCGGCTCAGCAAACAAAACGAAAGCAATGAAATATTTAAAAGTAGTATCCGTATGTGGCTTGATTTTATTTGCCTCCTTCAGTTTTGCTCAATCGCCCGACCCAAAGTCTGTCGCACTCGCAAAAACAGTCCCCATCGCAGACGTGCATTTGCACACATACTCCCGCAATGGGCCCGCAAGTGCGGACATTGTTCAAAGAATGAATGCCAATGGTGTCCGCTGGGGGGGTGGCGTCGGTGACCTGCGTCCAGATATTGCTGACGCCTTAGGCAACCGACATATTCCTGCAGCAGGTCAACGAGAGTTCGCTGAAAGTTTTGTTCGACAAGGAGCTTCAACGCTTGTTGCGACAGAAAATATCTATTTCCGTGATCTGTTTACGAATGCCCGTGGCATGTTTGCGTCTGGGACCATCAAAGGTTTTGGTGAATTACATACCAACAACGAGTCGAGCGGCCCGCAGCCC
The DNA here is from genome assembly GCA_030158305.1 of Burkholderiaceae bacterium. Lineage (GTDB taxonomy): Bacteria > Pseudomonadota > Gammaproteobacteria > Burkholderiales > Burkholderiaceae_B > Zwartia. The sequence continues at coordinate 38,159 of JAOATE010000007.1, read as the reverse complement.
TTTCGCCGAAAAATAAAAACTGATAATCCTGCAATGCGAAAGTTTTATGAGATCGCGAACGATTATGGTGGCTTTATACAAATTCATTCTCAGCACAATCCAGAGTTCACCGAAGACCTCCTGCGTCTCTCTGCTGATTTTCCAAACACCATCACGATTCTTTCGCACTGCTTGCCGCTCGCGCAACCAGATGATCTTGCCAATCTCTTTAAGCAGCGCAAAAACATCATGTGTGAAATGTCGGCTTCGGGCGAACTGCATAATCGTTTAGCAAAAATCAATCGACCAGGTCGCGCCTACACGACAGAGGGACTGCGTCCGAAATGGAAAGCACTGATCGAAGCCTTCCCGGATCGCATCATGCTCGGCTCGGATACATGCTGTGGCTGGGATGCCCATTATGACGAGGCCATCGCTGAAATTCGTGCCAACCTGCTGCCCTATCTGCGACCAGATGTGATCGAACAAGTCGCATATAAAAATGCTTTAAGGGTTTTTAAACTTCAATAGCGTAGCGCCCGAGAAACCATTGATATAGAAATAATTGCTAAAGTGTCGTCTACGCATTCAGTCTTAGGAAATCAGCATGGCTCAGCACCTCAAGAACAATCCATTAACACCAACAGAGATCGAAGCCTTTGATGAGTTTTTATCCGAGTGTCATGGGTCGATCCAAAGCTTTGAAGCGCTTGATGGACTGTTTTGTGCCTTGATTTGTGCGCCCCACTTGGTGCCAATCGATCAATACGTCGATGTCATCATGGACCAGAGCGACGCGTTTAAGACTGAACAGCAATCCCGTGAGGTGATGGAATGGATGATGCGTCACTGGAATACCATCGCGGACGAGCTCCAAAGCACCGTCAAGACAGATAATATTTACGTGCCTCCACTCATCATGGACGAAGAAGGCGTGACGCTAGGGAATGACTGGGCAGCAGGCTTTATGTTGGGCGTGTCGCTGAGCGACGACGGGAGTTGGTCAGACCTCATGGATCATGAAACGCTTAGCCAACTACTCGTGCCAATGATGATGCTCGCCCATGAGCATCACCCTGACCCCGAGATGCGCCCCCCAACCATAGTCGCCGAGGCCCGTGAAGAGTTGCTCGAGTCGATGTTCGAGGGCTTGGCTAACCTATTCGCATACTTTCAAAAACGCCGTCGTGGAACCGGAATATGACCTCTCCCAACGCATTCGCACAATTACCTCCTGGCTGGCTAGGCGTCATAGGCGGCATGGGGCCGCTAGCCACTTCAGACTTTCTGCGCAAACTCACTCTTTCCACAACAGCGCAAACCGACCAGCAACATATTCCTGTTCTTTTATACGGTGACTGCACGACCCCCGATCGAACAGCATCCGTGCTGGGTGAGGGCCCGAGTCCGCTCCCTCAACTGCTCGCAGCGGTCGACTTCCTGAACGCTGCGAACGTGCAAGTCATCGCGATGCCTTGCAACAGCGCGCATTGCTGGTACGAGGACTTGGCTAAACGAGCGAACATGCCTTTTCTGCATATCGTGGATGCGAGTGCCCAACAAGTTCTGGCTCGCAACCCGAATGCCAGTTCCATCGGTGTGCTTTCAACTGAGGGCACTGCACACATGGGCATTTACAGTCAACGCCTGACTGCACTGGGTCTCAAGCCTTTAGTACCGAGTGAAGATGATTTTCGTGTGCTGGTGTCGCCCGGTATCGCTTTTGTTAAAGCGGGTGATCTGGAGGCAGGAGGCGCTCTGTTGCGACAAGCCGCCAATCGGCTGTTCGATAGAGGCGCTGAATCTGTCATTCTTGGATGCACGGAGATCCCGCTTGGCATGATCCACGAACTGGAAAATGACCCGCTGCGATTTATCGACTCCACCCAGTCTTTGGTGGATGCAACGCTGTTGCATCTGAGGAGCTAAGTAAAAGTATCTACTTTCGAGGCAACACCGCCCCTGATCCCGCCAAGAACGGATAGCGCGCAAAGAGCGAAGACATCATGTTCTGGACCTGCTCATCAGACGTCGTCTGCTGTGCATCGCCCACAAGCGTAGTGCCAATGCCCTCCCAAACCATCTGCTTGCGCTTGGCATCGATCAGATCCACCTTCATCGTACCCTCGTTGTACTGAATCACATCCGGACCAAACGCATAGCCCGGCCAGCCACCGTAAAAGCCGGCGCCATAGCCATAGCCAAAGCCACCCCCCCACATCATCGGTGGTGGCCCCACATACTCAGTGCGACTTTGCACATGCGTCTGAAAATTCATCAACAAGTCAGGATTTTTTTCATCAAAGGTATACCCCCTTGATTCCATCTGCATGGCTGCAGCGCGCTTGAGTCGTTCGGTCAGCAGCGTCGTATAACCAGCGCGATCGGTACCGAGCGGCTCCATAAACGCAAATGTTCGATAAGAGGCGAAATCAGCGCGTGGATCGTAATCACTCCGCACGATGGGTGCATTGCTGCAAGCCGTCAATAGGCCAAACACAAACAGTGCACATAAGAAACGAAAATGACAAAACATCGCTTTATCCATTCATGTTGATGCCACATGACATAGACCTAAGGATAGGAGCTTCCAGACGAGCGCGCAAGCTCGCGATACACATTAGGCAACACAAGTCCCCGTTGATTCAATACGGAGGCGCGCATCGCCACATCGAAATCACTCGGTTTCTCTATAGGAGGAGGGGGAAGATCCGTCCCACTCTCCAGCCACTTCAAGGACATTTCAATCGCGCGTCGCCCAAAAACAGAACCAGGCATGGCAACGGCCAGTCCACCACCATAACGCACATAACTCAGACGAATACCGATAGAGAGAGGCTTTGCATTCGCTTGCGTCCAAGCCACAAGCTCTTTTTCAGGAACAAAATCATCACCGGCACCCTTTTTCAAAAGATCGGTCGTCAGCACGATCAACACATCCGCTGTACTAGCCAAGCCATTAATAAATGCCTGCCAATCTGAGAAATTGTCGACTAAGGACACCGGTCCTAAAACATGTTGTCCCCAATCGGCCTCTTGGATAAGCTGCATTTCACTTCGGCCCGTCAAATCGTCTATGCCTATCACTGCAACTTTTAATGATGCCTGCGGTTTGAGCACATTCAATATTTCAATGATTCCACCCGTTGGCATACTTTCCACCACGCCCGTGACACGTTTGGCAGGTGAATACCCATAGAATGACGGAGACTGCAACATTGAGGTAAAAACGACAGGAGGTCTTTCTTGCGCGTTTATTTTACTTGTCACCAAACCATTACTTTCATCATCAACAGAAATTAATATGTCAGGATTGTCTTTTTTAATCGCCCGACGTGCGGAAGCTACTGCGACCCGTAATTGCTGCTCAGTGTTTTGTTGGTCCATGTTCATGTAGTAATACGTCACATTGACAGGCCGCCGATTGTTGACAAGTCCCTGTTTGATTCCCGTCTCGACACGGTTCGTCCAATCCGCAGACTGACTGAGCGGCAACAACACAAAGATCCTCGTTTTGTTTAGGTTTGCTAAAAAAACCCAAACAAAAAAAGCAAAAACAGTCATTCCTACCAAAAACCGCAAATGGGACTTTTTCATATCATCGACATCCACGACCAAAATGGAATCGCCACAAGTACACAAAATACACGCGCAAAATTCATGATCATGTTGTGACGCATGAATAGTTGATAGTCAAAGTCATCAACAGACTCAGAATTCCATATGATGAGGAAAACTGAATTTTGGTAACGAAAAAACCAGATATCACTAAAAATTGCAGTCATGAATACGCACACCCACGGACTGTAACCCTGGGATAACGTGACAGGTAACATGACGAGGAAACTCAATAACATCCCTGCCGCGACGGGAAATGCTAACCGTAACACTAGAGTGACGACTAAAGTGGCCAACATATACAGAATAAAACTACCATCTACGAATGCAAAGAAAGAGCCCACTGCATTTGAAAGCTGTTGATCCAATCCCAAATGAGCCATGGTACGCATCATGCTATCCATACACAGCATGAAAAAAATCATCGGCCAGTCCATCGACCTTTGAAAATCAATCTTATTGAAGGCCCCCATCACCAACAATAAGAGGATTGTCATACCGGCAATACTCGCGGTGCCAATGTGATGCAAACCACTTGTCAGCGAACCAAAAAAGAAAAATATAAAGGCCACACTTGCGGTACGTTCCTTCGCACTGAGCGGTCCGAGCTCTTTTAGATGCGCAACAAGAATTTCCTTTGAGAGCGCTTTGGGCTCTTCATTTGAAAACATGATGCGTACCGATAGGAAATGTATCAGTAGCAATACAACCATCGGCACACTTGCCGCCATGATCCAGAACACACCCAGATACTGGTCTTGCAAATAAATAGGAAGCATACTCAAAGCAGCAATACTCGCGGACTTGCTATTAGACAAGGCCGTAGAAAATAACATTGCACCGCCATACGTAGCCGCCATCAAAGAAGTGATCGCCTTACCGCGTTTCGGCAAATTCATCGCATCACTAATTTCTTTAAATAGTGGCAACACTAATGTCACGCGACTATTACCCGAAGGTGAAACGACAGACAGCAACAGTCCACAACAGACCAAAATGTTTTCTTGTAAAAAAAATCGGTTGGGGACTTTGTTGAGCATACTCAGAACAAATCTGCGACCTAATCCAGAGCTCGTAATCACAGAAGCTAACGCAAACACTCCCATTAAAGTGATCAAGCTGGGAGAGGACAAACCAGAGAGCGCAACGGATGCGGGGGCGAGCCCAAAAAGAAGTGCTGCCACCATCCCGAGAAGGGGTGGGATGTAATCATCCACTAAGTTGAATAACCACATCAAAATCACAACAGTCAGAATAGAAACGAACAGAGCCGCCTGAACGGTCAACGCGTACGCAACTCCTAAAAAATACAACGCAGGAGGAAGAACTAAAAGAGAAGACCACCCCACGATTTCTCGGATAGATGCATTTTCATTTTTTTTTAACATCAGGGACATCCGATTAATAACGTGAGACTCATATATTTAAAAGAAAAGCTTCCGTAATCATCAATTTTTACATCTGTTCTAAGTAAAATCTAGTAATAATTATTACATTTTGAAATCTTTTTCCATCAAGGCTGGTCTTTTTTAATCACTGGCTTTCTACCCTTTCTGGGCGTGTTTAAATGCAAATCAAGAAACTCTCTGTTTGGATACTTTTTTGTGCACTCTCTGGCCTGAGTCATTTTGCTCGAGCAGAAAACCTAATTAAAAAAGATTCTGAAAATCCATTACCCAGCCTAGAGTGCGAGATCAGTATCATTGGAGGCGGACCCGCTGGCCTATATATGGCGTACCAACTCGGCCCTCTCTATAAAAATAAAGTCTGCGTGTTTGAAAAAGAAAATCGCCTGGGTGGGCGTATTTACGATATCGGTAAAGACCCACAGCAACCACAAGGCCCTCTGATTGCTGTGGGTGGTCGACGTGTGATGGAGGGGCAAAATGTTTTATTTAAACTCGCTCAGGATCTCGGAATCGAACTAGAAAAGCCAAGTCTTGAGAAAGAGCTCATCTTCGCCCGTGGCATGTACTCAACGAATCCTGATGATTTCGTTGTTTTATATCCAGGGGTAGAGTTTGACCAAGCAAAAGGGGATGCACCGACTCAACTTCTGCGGCGTTTGCTTGACAGTGAGCAGCGCAAGGACATCGATCAATTTCCTAGTTTTAAATCCTATGCAACGCGTGTTCTTGGGAATAATGGCTATGAATATCTACGCGACATGAGTCGTTTTCGTAGTGATTTCGAATACTCATTAAGTACCAAAGGCTATCTGGATTTTCTGGAAGAAGACATTGACGTTTGCTGTGAGGCATCTTACCCGGTAGGCGGAATGTCTGCCTATGTGAGAGGATTGACTCGCCAAGCGCAAGAAAGTGGCGTACGCATCTACCTAGAAGAACCCGTCAAGAGTATTGATAAAGAATCATCACACTACTTATTAGTCACGAGCAAGCATCGTGTCAATAGTGCACGCGTAGTCATTACCGTCCCACCAAAAGCCTTTGACCATATCAAAGGGAATATCGCTCTGGCGATTCAATCACAGGATCAATACAAGTCGTTGATAGGGATCAATGTCGTGACAATCGCTCAATGGTACGACAACCCTTGGTGGCTAAATATCCGCGAGATCAAGGACAATAAAAAAGTATGGCGTGCTTGGACAACAGATAGTTGCATTAACTCTATTGAAATTCCGCAAGAGCCATACGCAGCCAAACAAAATGTGATTCGCTCCGTTTACAGCGATAGTCTGGCTTGTGTTCAAAAATGGCGAGACCTCGCCTCAGAGGGGCCTCAGTCAATTGAACGTGAAGTTAAAAAAGGCCTCGAACATTTATTTTCCAATAATGGCGTGACACAGCCCATTGAAATTGGGGAGGCAAACAAAACCTTCTACTGGGAATGGCCAGATGGCTGGTATTACATACGTGCCGGATTTCCCTTTTCAACACGTGATATTTTTAATTGGGCAGTCCAGCCGCTTGGTGATGAAAATGTAGCTCTCGCGGGAGAGAGCTACAACCCGCAGCGCGCCACTTGGTCTGATGGTGCTTATAAGTCAGCGATCAACTTATTAAATAAAAGGTATGGGTTTTCAATCGCTCATTAATTTTCAGAAACGTGTCTCTGACGTCCATGTTGATTGTTTATGTTGGACTAGTTATTTATTGAAATTAATTCAAAAATAAATATCCATGATCCCCAAGATTATCGACCATCTGACCCACAACGAAATGACTATTCATTCCCGTTGTGATTTGATGATTCAAATCATCAAGACTTGATGCTCCAAAGTCAGCCAAGGTGTAACCGGTCAGAGTGAGGGAGTTCATCTCTAAGTTCGTCTGGTCGGGTCCAGCACCATCGGGCAGCAAGTTTTCAAAATGTAGCGTCAATCCCTGATACCCCTCGGCACCATCTGTGTTGATATCTGTCAACAACGTACTGATTCTGCTGACACCTTCCCTCCAACCCCAAATCGTGACTTGGTCCAGTCCAAACTTAAAGTCAGTCACTGTCGACCAAGAAACTCCCGGCGCACGCCCATCAAGATAGATCGTGTTATTTCCTTTTCCGCCAGAAATAAACGTTGAACCTACTCCACCATCAATCACATCATCACCAGCACCCCCATCTACAGCTTTTCCAATTGAGCGCGTACTGGAGACCCGAATGAAATCATTTGTCGCTCCTCCAATCACCACAGGATTGTCTGCAGTTTCTATGAGTTGATAATCAATTCCTTGAAGCGAACCCGTATACAACTCGGCCAGTACATAATCGTTGATATCAGTCGATGATTGAAAAGTTGGACGGGATTCAATCGTACGAAGCAAGTCCTCCGTCGTCACCAAATCACCATTAAAACTCAAGGCAGATCCAAGATTCACAGCACTCGTGCTCCCCCCCACCTTGATCAAAAGGGATTGTCCGTCAGGCGAGAGCCCTACTGATTCGATAGTTGATATCGAAGTTGCAAAAGTGGCGGCTACCGAGACTGTGACAGGTGTACTCCAGAAAATTTCAGAGTCACCATGTTGGTCGACATATGTGGCGACGACAGAAATTGCTTTGTTCACATCATTTTGAGTGACCGTGTAACGAGCATCCGTGGCACCGTCAATACTGATGCCATTCAATTGCCATTGATACCGAATCTCTCCAAGACCATCAATATCTTCTAGAGTATTTGAAACAGCCAACTCTTTTCCTAACTGCGGTGCACCTGTAATCACAATAGTGCCGGTAGGAGGCCTATCCGTTCGAGCGAGAGTATAAAAACTCTCCTCTACGTCCGGATCAGAATCGGCATAGGTTAGATCAAACTCAGTCGTGAGATCTGCAAAGATAAGATGTTGTATGTTGACAAAAATGTCGTAGCCTTGTGAGCCTGTCAATAACTCATATACTTTAATGCTGTTATCAACATAATCAATCTGATAGTCTTGATAGCGCCCCTGGAAGATCACAGTATTGACTCCACCACCGCCATCAATAAAGTCACTTCCGCCATCGGCAGAGGTAAAGTAATCGTTCGACTGTCCCCCGTAAATTCTATCGTTACCACCATTACCAATCATCAGAATACTGTCTGACAAGGTGAGTGCATCAGAAAAGTACACCTCAGAGCTCAGATCAATATTATCAACGTAGACATAGTCCACGTCGTATAGCGCATCCACGACAGTAAAACCTGGCATCAAACTGTTGATGAGTTCTGTCTTATTTAGGATTTTTGAGGGGCTCTTGCTTCCGATATTCCAATGTGTCGAATCAAGATCAATCGTCACTAAGTCCGCACGTTCATCGAATTGAATAATGCCATCGGCTTGACTGGCATCTGTCGAACCATTTAGTGCCAGGTTCGCGGCATATTGAGTCACAATACTAGCCAAATTCTCTTGAACAGGCTGCCACTTAAAATGCTGTGCAGTCGTCAATGACGAGAATAGTGAGCCTAGATCGTTACTATCATTAAATAGCGCTTTGATTGCAACATCGCCAAAGGGTTTTTCCCCTTCATCTATCGCGGAATAAGCAATGCTGACCAGCATCTTGTCCGCATTCAAACCAAAGCTTGATGCCACCGTATCATCGAACCATTTTGGAACAAGCGTGGCAACAACGGACTGCCAAGCGTCGTACTGTTGATCCTGCGAGAACTGCAACAGAACAAGGAGCGCTTGGCTATGCGACTGAGTGCCAGAGAGTCCAGCGGAGTCAACATTAAAAGATGACTCTGACACGTTGCGGGCCAAGTCGAAAGCCATGACACCTGCCGCCACTGCAGAGGGAATCTTTTGAACATAGAAACCCGCCGAATTGAGCAACCGCTCTGCAATGACGACCTCCAGCACAGAACCGGCCGATTTAGCTAGAAAACGAACTGGGGCGAGTATCTCGCCTTTGACATAAATGCTTTCTATACCACTGACATCAGGATCTAGTGTGTACGGAGAGTCAGTCAAACCCGTGAGAAATCCAACAAAATTCTTGAGCCCTTTATTGATATTCTCTTGGATGGTACTTGTGACCGCTGCGGCTGCAAAAGGCATCGCATCATAAATATATGCTTGACCGTTAGACAAGGCAGCTACATAACCAGCCAAACCTCCTCCAAGGGAGTGGCCTGTCAACAGGACATCTGATGTTCGCTGATATAACGAATTTTCAACAACAGACTCGTAATATTGTGCAGCACGTTTTGCTTGCGTCGAAATAAAACCAGCCCCACCAACCCATCCATTAAAGATATCATTGGCGCGATTGAAAATATTCAGTTCGTCAGTGCCGCGAAAAGAAACGACGGTTTTGCCTTCGAGTTCGTAAGCCAGCGCATAAAAACCAATCTTTTGTGCTGAAGCGTTGCCATCAGAACTTAAAATCGTCGCAAGTCCGATTTTTGTTCCAGGCGCATCCGAAAGACCAGGGAGTTTTGCCCCATAACCCCTGTTATAGGCATCCATGGCCAGAATGGCATACGTTAATTTATCTGACATTGATGATGCCTATCTAATCTAAAAGCTTGATTGACAAAGTGGCTGTAAAGTAAGCCCCTATACGACCGAGTTTAAAAAGTCTGGTCTGATTACACAATGGCTATGCAAGAAATATCGGTATTCGTCGTAATCTGTCGGCCAAGGCGAAAGGCTATACAGTTCGACGTGAGCATTTGAGCCACCAAAAGAAAAAGCGCCTCGCAAGGCGCTTAATCATTGACTTACTGGCGGACAGAGGGGGATTCGAACCCCCGATACGCTTTGAACGTATACACGCTTTCCAGGCGTGCGCCTTCAACCGCTCGGCCACCTGTCCGTTTTCACTACAGCCTGCTATTCTAGCATTAACGGGGCAAAGACAGCATCCGCTGAACATAACGGGCAATTGTGTCGACTTCGAGGTTGACCCGTTGACCGACTGTGAGGTGCTGCAAGGTCGTGACAGCGATCGTATGTGGAATCAGATTAATGCTGAATTGTGTCCCGCCGGCTAAGTCCTCGACGCGGTTGACTGTCAAACTGACACCATTGACCGTAATCGATCCCTTATAAGCCAAAAAAGGCGCCAAGGAAGCGGGTGCCTGCACAATCAGCTCCCAAGACTCACCAACCGGCTCAAACTTAACCACTTCGCCCAGACCATCCACGTGACCCGAAACGATATGACCGCCGATTTGGTCGCCGACACGTAAGGACTTTTCAAGATTGACCGCACCCTGCGCATCCAATCCCATGGTCAGCCTCAAGCTTTCACGCGAGACGTCCACAGCAAAACCCTCGGCGTGCTTAGAGACCACTGTCATGCAAGCACCCTGAATCGCGATCGAGTCACCTAAACCGACATCACTCAGATCTAAACCACCAGCATGAATAGAAAGATGCACACCCGCATCGGCCTGACCGCCCGCGAGAGGTTCAATTTTTTCAATGCGACCCACGGCCGCGACGATCCCAGTAAACATTAGAGTGCCTGTCCTGTGCTGTATTCAGTCAAATGGATTTTTTGCATCAGCTCACGCCAGTGCTCTGGCAGTCGCGCGCGCAGACGCACATCCGCACCGAGCTGCTTGAGATCAGTAAATTCAAAACGCTGTACACCGTCGAGCTTGGTCAGAGTCGGCAATTGGGCCATCCCCATCCCCTCACCCAGCAACATCGGCGCCAGATAAATCAATAACTCATCGACACAGTTCGCGTTGAGAAGTGCGCCATTCAAACCCGAACCCGCCTCAATGTGCACCTCGTTCGCATCGTGCTCGCCCAGCCATTTCATCATGGCACGCATATCCACACGTCGACGCACGCGACCGTTGGCGGGTGCGTCGTCTTCAGGCACGTACACCACCTGCACACCTCGATCCGACAAACGCGCAAGCTTCTCGGGATTTTGATCACCGGTAAAAACGATCGCCCCCTCACCCTTCAAAATGGCGGCATCTTCGTTGATTTCAAAACCTGGATCAATCACAGCGCGGCGCGGCTGGCGCATCGTCGCCACATGTCGCACGTTCATTTGCGGATCATCCGCGCGGACAGTACCGATACCGGTCATCACCACACAACTTCGTGCCCGCCAATGATGGCCATCTGCACGCGCCTCAGCACCTGTGATCCATTGCGACACGCCATTGGTAAGTGCGGTGCGACCATCCAGCGAAGCCGCGATTTTCATCCAGACGTATGGCACACCGCGCGTCATGCGAGACACAAAGCCTGGATTGACGGCCAGCGCGAGGTCTGCACAAATCCCCACATTGACCTCAATCCCCGCGTCGCGCAGCATCTGCATGCCACGCCCGGCCACATGCGGATTGGGATCAAAATGCGCAAAGACGACACGCTCAGGCTTGGCAGAAATCAGTGCATCCACGCAGGGAGGCGTGCGTCCATGATGACTACAGGGTTCGAGCGTGATGTACACCGTGGCGCCCTCGGCGGTTAAGCCGCGCGCACGCATGTCCTGCAAGGCCATCACCTCTGCGTGATGGGAGCCAACAGCCTGCGTCGCACCGCGACCAATCACCTGCGCGTCACGCACAATGACACAACCTACGCGTGGATTAGGCGATGGTACATACAGCGCCTCCTCTGCGAGTGCGAGCGCCTGACGCATAAAAAACACATCTTTATCGGGATTGCGCACATCGAGAGAATGGGAAGGTTTCATATTCAAATTTTGCGCTGTGCGGGCGGACCCTGCATCTCGCGTATGGCTTCGACAAACTCACCGATGTCTTCGAAACTTTTGTAAACGGAAGCAAAGCGCACGTAGGCAACCTTGTCGAGCTTTTTCAATTCATTCATGACCAGTTCACCCAAGAACTCGGTCGACGCCTCACGTTGCCCACTGGTCAGCAGGCGCTCTTCGATTCGCGCGACAACGGCATCGACTTCCTCAGTGCTCACAGGACGCTTACGCAAGGCAAGCGACAAGCTCGCACGAAGTTTGCTAGCTTCATAGTCGTTGCGGCTGCCATTGCGCTTGACGATCGTCGGCATCTCGAGCTCGGCGCGCTCGTAGGTTGTAAAACGACGATCACAAGAAGGACACCGCCTGCGACGACGAATGAAGTCCCCTTCATCCCCGCCACGTGAGTCTACGACTTGTGTATCAGCATGCCCGCAAAAGGGACACTTCATGAGGTCGCCTTGATCAAAATACTCAGGGCAACGCGCTGCGCTGCCCGTTGATTAACGGTAGACCGGAAAAGAAGCTGTCAGTGCATTGACACGCTCGCGCACCGACTTGATATTGGCGGGGTCACGTGGGTTGTCAAACACATCAGCAATCAGATTACCTGTGAGTTGCGCTTCGGTTTCCTTGAAGCCACGTGTGGTCATCGCAGGTGTACCCAAACGGATACCGCTTGTCACAAATGGCTTTTCAGGATCGTTCGGGATCGCATTTTTATTGACAGTGATGTGCGCTTCGCCCAAAACAGCCTCGGCTTCTTTGCCAGTAATGCCCTTGGCGCGTAAGTCCACCAACATGACATGACTTTCTGTGCGACCAGAGACGATACGCAAACCGCGCTTGACCAAGGTCTCGGCTAATACTTGCGCGTTTTTGACTACTTGCGCGGCATAGGCTTTGAACTCAGGCGTCGCGGCTTCGCGGAAGGCCACAGCCTTGGCGGCGATCACGTGCATCAACGGACCACCTTGAATGCCTGGGAAAATCGCGGAGTTGATCGCCTTTTCGTATTCGGCTTTCATCATGATGACGCCGCCACGGGGACCGCGCAAAGACTTGTGCGTGGTGGAAGTGACGAAATCAGCATGAGGGACCGGGTTGGGATATGCACCACCCGCGACCAAACCTGAATAGTGCGCCACGTCTACCAACAACAACGCTCCACTATCTTTAGCAATGCGGGCCAAACGCTCAAAGTCCATGCGCAACGAGTACGCTGAGGCACCCGCCACGATCAACTTAGGCTTTTGCGTCTTGGCTAACTCTTCGACCTTGTCGTAGTCCAACACTTCATCAGCGTCCAAACCATACTGGTGGAAGTTGTAGAGCTTGCCCGAGGCATTGACCGAAGCACCGTGCGTCAAGTGTCCCCCTTCAGCCAGGCTCATGCCCAGCACAGAGTCACCTGGCTTTAAAACAGCTAAATAAACAGCTTGGTTAGCCTGAGAGCCAGAGTTAGGCTGCACGTTCGCAGCTTCAGCACCAAACAAGGACTTGAGGCGATCAATGGCAAGCTGCTCAACAATGTCCACATACTCGCACCCACCATAGTAGCGCTTGCCTGGATAGCCTTCGGCGTACTTGTTCGTCATCTGTGTGCCCTGCGCCTGCATCACGGCAGGACTGGCGTAGTTTTCAGAAGCGATGAGCTCAATGTGCTGTTCTTGCCGTGTGTCTTCTTTCTGAATGGCGGACCAAACTTCAGGGTCAACACGGTCTAGAGTGAGTTTGCGATCAAACATAGGAATCCTGGCGAAATTAAAAGCAAATTTTGAATGCTGCTAGTGTACTGCGCCTTGGTTCTCTTAAAGACTCAAGGCGCTTAGGGATAGCTTAAGCCACCGTTACCCGGGCAAACTTACGCTTTCCGACCTGAATGACGTAGGTACCCGCGCTGATCTGCAAGCCTTTGTCCTCGACCCGATCGCCATCCACCCGCACACCACCTTGTTCGACGTTGCGCTGGGCTTCCGCACCTGAGGCCACGAGCCCGGCCTCTCTCAGCAACTTTAAAATGCCCACAGGCGCACCGGCAACCGTCACCTCAGGCATATTTTCCGGCACGGCACCATCACGGAAGCGTGCCTCAAACGCTGCCAGTGCCGCGTCTGCGGCAGACTGAGAATGAAAACGCGCCACAATTTCCTGGCCAAGCATGACTTTTGCGTCACGGGGATTACGACCCGCCTCGGTCTCGGCGCGCAGAGCGGCAACCTCTTCGATGCTGCGAAACGACAGCAAATCAAAGTATTTCCACATCATTGTGTCCGAAATCGACATGATTTTGCCAAAAATGGACTCTGGCGCCTCACCAATTCCAATGTAATTGTTCTTGGACTTTGACATCTTTTCGACGCCATCCGTGCCCTCAAGCAAAGGCATCGTCAAAATGCATTGCGGTTCTTGACCGTATTCTTTTTGCAGCTCTCGACCGACCAACAGATTGAATTTTTGGTCCGTACCGCCCAGTTCAAGGTCTGATTTCAAGGCAACTGAGTCGTAGCCCTGCATAAGTGGGTATAGAAACTCATGCACAGAAATCGGCACCCCTGACTTAAAGCGCTTGGTAAAGTCATCGCGCTCCATCATGCGTGCCACCGTGTAACGAGAGGCCAGCTGGATCATTCCTCGCGCGCCCAGAGGGTCACACCACTCTGAGTTGTAACGAATCTCGGTTCGGGCAGGATCCAGCACCAAGCTCGCTTGGGCGTAATAAGTACGGGCATTTTCCTCAATCTGCTCACGGGTCAACGGAGGACGCGTTGAGTTACGACCCGATGGGTCGCCAATCATGGAGGTAAAGTCTCCAATCAGAAAAATCACGGTGTGCCCGAGGTTTTGCAACTGGCGCATTTTATTGAGCACGACCGTGTGCCCAAGATGGATGTCAGGTGCCGTAGGATCCAAGCCCAGCTTGACTCTCAGAGGAATACCTGTCGCCTGACTGCGGGCCATTTTCTGGGCAAACTCGGTCTTGACCAGCAGCTCATCGCAGCCGCGCTCGACTATGCGTAAGTTAGCCTCAACTTCTGGGGTAATCGCGTATTTAGACGTCAACATAAAAGAAGTAAGCCAATTTGATCGGTGAAAGTGACAAAAAAGCTGTTTGATCGCTCGAAATCGGCTAACATACTTTTTTACAAGACTGACATCATACGCAAACTAATCTTGCTCTGCCACGCAAAATCCGGCATGAGTGTGGTGTTTAAGCATCGTTTTACACGAAAGCTCGATGCGAACTGATGTTGCGACGTACGCTGTACATAGGATTATTCACTAATGCGTTTTAAAAACCACTCAACTACCCAACCCGCCCTCGCCCCCACAGCCTTGCCGCTGTCTGGTCAACAAGAAGGTCGCTCGGGTATGGTGCGTGGCGTGGTGGTGAGTGCAGCATTGTTATTGGCCCTGGGTGCTGTGGCACTGGGCGTGATCCAACCCACTCAGGTTGATGCCGCCGACGGAAAGTCCAAGGCGACAAACGAACCTGCTCCTGAGCAAAAATTGGTTCTTGATGTGGTGCCTGTCCCGACGCCAGTCGAGGCAACCCCAGTTGAGCAAGCCTCCGAAGAGACACCTTATATTGTTGAGACGCGTATCCGTTCAGGCGATACGCTGGCAACCGTTCTCAAGCGCGTAGACGTCTCGGATTCCGATCTTCTTAACTTTCTGACACGTGAGCCCAAAGCGCGCTCCGTCTATAAGCTGATTGTTGGTCGTTCCGTACAGGCTGCCACAAACGACGAAGGAGATTTGTTGTGGGTGCGTTATTACCATACCCCCAATTCTGATTCCAACGGCTCGGGGATGGCCAAGACCCTCCAAATCACCGCAACAAAGTCTGGTTTTGTTGCCGAAGAACTCCTTCAGCCTCTCGAGACGCACATTGAGGTTGCAGTCGGCACCATTCGCTCTTCGCTGTTCGCCGCCACTGACATTGCAGGCGTTCCCGATGGCATCACCTCGCAAATGGCTGAGATCCTGAGCAGCAAAGTCGACTTTTTACGTGGTCTGCGCCCAAATGATCAATTTCGCGTCGTCTATGAGACACGTACGATAGGCGGTCGCACCGCAGGCAATGGCCGAGTGCTGGCGCTAGAGTTTATCAATGGTGGCAAGACTCATAATGCAGTTTGGTTCAGCCCTGACGGTCAAACGGGCGGCTATTACGACCTTGAGGGTGAAAGCTTGAGAGGCGCATTTTTACGCAGCGCGCTCAAGTTTTCCCGTATCAGCTCAACCTTTGGTATGCGCAAACTGCCTGGTTTGCAAGCGTGGTCTGGCCACCATGCCGGTGTCGACTATGCCGCACCAACCGGGACACCCATTCACGCTACGGCAGATGGTACGGTCGAGTTTGTGGGCTGGCGCAATGGCTACGGCAACACCGTCATTCTCAAACACCACAGCAGAATCACCACACTTTATGCCCATCAGAGTCGCTTCGCGTCTGGCCTCAAGGCGGGCAGCAAAGTTTCACAAGGTGATCTGATTGGTTATGTTGGTTCTACAGGGTGGTCCACTGGACCACACTTGCATTACGAATTCCGCGTCGCTGAAAAACCAATCGATCCGTTAACTGCGACGGCAAACATGCCAACGTCTCAGCCGCTCGCGCCAGAGCATCGCGAAAAATTTGCCGCGGTCGTTAGCCCCTTCAAGCAACAATTGCAAGTGCTTGCTAAGTTTCAGGAAGCTGTTCCAGAAACGAGTAATGTTGCTAGCCGTTAAAAGCGTACGCTCTTTTGGCTGAGCACACTCTTTACGTCGGTTTAATGTCAGGCACCAGCTTGGACGGCATTGATGCGGTCTTGGCGCGCTTTGATCATGCGGGTCACCCGACACTGCTTGCACGCGCAGCCACACAGTTTCCCTCCAATTTGCAAGCTGAGCTTCTCGCGCTCAATCAGACAGGCCCCGATGAGCTTGAACGCGCTGCGCTCGCAGCAAATGCTCTGGCCACACTCTATGCACAGGTCGTTCAAGAAGTTTTACTGAAGGCAGGTGTGAGGCCCAAACAAGTCTCGGCCTTGGGTGTACATGGACAAACAGTTCGCCACAGACCTGATCGCGGTTTCACCATTCAGCTCAACGCTCCCGCACTCTTGGCTGAACTCACGGGCATTAGCGTGATTGCCGATTTCCGCAGTCGGGATATCGCGGCCGGCGGTCAGGGCGCACCTCTTGTTCCGATCTTTCATGCGGGAATATTTTCCGCTCCCCACACCCGCGTGATTTTGAATCTCGGCGGCATTGCCAACATCACTATCCTGCGTCCCAACCAACCGCCCGTCGGGTTTGATACAGGACCGGCAAATGTGCTGATGGATATGTGGTGCGCACGTCATACAGGATGTGCCTTTGATCAGGATGGAGCTTGGGGCGAAGGCGGACAAGCCATTACAGCACTGCTGACAGCGATGCTTGACTCAGAACCATGGTTCGCCTTGCCTGCACCAAAATCCACGGGGCGAGACTTATTCAATTGGGACTGGCTCGAGACACGACTCACCGCCAGTCAAACAGGCGCTCAGCAAAGCACGGCTGTCGACAGCGCTCTCGCCCAGAACATTCAAGCCACACTCAGACGATTGACCGCAGAAACGGTCGCGCGATCGATACAGACTTACGCTGCCGATGCAAAAGAAGTTCTTGTGTGTGGGGGTGGTGCTCGAAACACCGCACTCATGGCTGACCTACAACGCACGCTATTCTGCGATGTACGTACAACGGATCGCGAGGGAGTTGGTACTCAGGATGTGGAAGCCTTAGCGTTTGCTTGGCTTGCTTGGGCTCACCAGCAGGGCGTACCTGCTGGCAACCCTGCCGTGACGGGCGCCAAGGGGATACGTATCCTTGGCGCTTGCTGGCCTGCGTAACTTAGACCGAGAACGAAGAACCACAACCGCAAGTCGTGGTCGCATTTGGATTGCGGATCACGAACTGCGAACCTTCGATGTCTTCTTTGTAATCAATTTCAGCGCCAACGAGATATTGAAAACTCATGGGATCGACCAGCAAAGCGACGCCATTTTTTTCTAACGTAGTGTCGTCTTCGTTGACGTCTTCATCAAACGTAAATCCATACTGAAAACCCGAACAGCCCCCACCCTGCACAAATACGCGCAGCTTGAGATTGGCATTACCTTCCTCGATCAGCAGGTCTTTGACCTTGGCTGCAGCGGAGTCAGTAAAAAGAATAGGCGTGGGTGGTGCCTGAAGATCGACGGTTTGGCTCAGTGTGCTCATATTTAGCTCCTGCCCTGCTTAAGGGCGACTATCGCAATCAATCTAATGTACTGTCGGAGATACCCGACTAATTAGCTCAACTATACCGCAAACTGACGGTGGAATTAGAGATCAACCTTGCGCGAAGCAAGGACAATCTCACCTGACAAAATACTCACCACCACCGAGCTTGGCTCAAAATCTTTGGGCAGCGCAAGTACGCCCTGACTGCGCTGAAACTGGTCAAAACTCAGCTTTAGGCTATCCTGATCTTCGGTCGCAGCGCCCAGCGTATTTAAGGGGGACGTTGAGGCCCCGGCACTCACCGCACGCTGAGAAGGTTGCAATACAAAGGTGACCTCTTGACCGTCCTTGATGCCCGTCGCCACGAATTGCAGACGTCCATTAAACCGTTCAGCAGGTTTACCGGGCTTACCGCTGCGCATAAGCAGCACTCGGAATGCAAGCGTCCGGTCCTGCCGTTCTAATTCGACAGCTCGTAAGGCAAGGGCACCTTGAGGTCCTGGTGGCAACAACTGCTCGTAAAACGCGAGGTGGTCTTTGGTGCGGCCTAGCTCTTCTTGGAGCGTGGCCAAACTTTTTTCAAGCTCTGCTCTTGCTGCCCGCTCAATCGTGAGCGCTTGTTGCACTTGCTGGGTGCGCGCGTTCGCAGCTGCAATTTGAGACTCAAACTCTGTGAGGACTTGGACTTGGGCAGCCTGCTGCGTGCGCAGCTGCAATTCAAGCGCATCCGGGCCAGAGGATTGCGTTAAAAACACACCTGCCCCCATGCCTGCCGCAATCAGGGCAAAGGCCCCGAACACCCAAAACACAAGTGTCTTGAGTGGGAACTTGTCACCAGAAAATCCGCTCAAGAGGCACTCCTCAAGGCAAAATCGCAACCTGATTCAAACCCACGTGATCAGCCAAACCAAACATCAAATTCATATTTTGAATCGCCTGTCCTGCAGCGCCTTTGACAAGATTATCTTGCACGACAAGAATAATCAGACGGTCACCGTTACCTGGACGATGCAGCGCGATACGCAACGCGTTAGACGCGCGTACAGAACGCGTATCTGGCAAGCTGCCAGCAGGCATCACATCCACAAACGCCTCGTCGGCATAACGCTTTTCAAACAACGCCTGAAAATCAGTCTCACGCGCCTCAGGCAAAATTCGCACATAAATCGTACTGAGCATGCCGCGAATCATCGGTACGAGATGAGGCACAAATGTCAGTCCGACCGAGGTCCCTGCCATACGATCGAGCTGAGCTTTAATTTCGGGGTGGTGACGGTGGCCAGCCACACCATAGGCTTTGAAGTTATCGCCCGCCTCAGAAAACAACATGCCGACCTCAGCCTTGCGACCTGCACCACTCACACCTGACTTGGAGTCAGAGATGATGTCAGTGGTATCAATCAGCGGCTTACCACCTAGTAACGGCGCAAGCCCCAACAACACAGTAGTCGGATAACAACCTGGATTGCCAATCACGCGCGCGCGCGAAATTGCCTCGCGATTGAGCTCAACCAAACCGTAGACGGCCTCTTCGAGTACCTCAGGGCAGGTATGTGGAATCTTGTACCAGTGCTCAAAGGTGGCAATGTCTTTCAGACGAAAATCAGAAGCCAGATCAATGATGCGCACACCTGCGGCAAGCAACTCTTTGGCCTGACTCATTGCTACACCGTGAGGCGTCGCAAAAAACACCACGTCACATCCTGTCAGAGGTGCCTTGTCTGGCGAGGAAAACGCCAGATTAACGTGCCCTCGCAGGTTGGGAAACATATCAGAGACTGGCATACCGTCTTCTTTGCGCGACGTAATCGCGTGAAGCTCTACCTGTGGGTGCTGAGACAAAATGCGCAACAGTTCTACACCGGTATAACCCGTGCCGCCCACAATACCGACCTTGATACGCTTTGATGATGTTTGTGTCATGAGAGTGATCCTGAGTAATGCCTACATTATCCCATGCGAATTTACACGAGAGATGTTTAAAAACAAACAGGCCGCTTGCGCGGCCTGTTTGTTTCGAGATCCCGAAAGATCTCGCGCTTGGGTCACAAGCGCTTGAGTCATCCGCGCATGCGTGATTAACGCTTGCTGAACTGTTTCCGACGACGTGCTTTGTGGAAACCGACTTTCTTACGTTCGACTTCGCGTGCATCGCGTGTGACAAAGCCGGCTTTCGACAGCGCGGACTTGAGCGTTGCATCATAGTCAATCAGCGCACGAGTAATACCGTGACGCACCGCACCCGCTTGACCGCTTTCGCCGCCACCGTGCACGTTGATATGAAAGTCAAACGAAGCAGTATGGCCTGTCAGCTCAAGAGGCTGACGCACCACCATGCGACCTGTTTCACGGGCAAAGTACTCGTCAACGGGCTTGCCGTTCACGACGATCTTGCCTGCACCTTTTTTCATGAAGACGCGAGCCACCGAAGTCTTGCGGCGGCCGGTTCCGTAATTCCAATTACCGATCATGGCCTGTCCTTAAAATTCGAGGGGCTGTGGCTGTTGGGCAGAGTGCGGATGCTCGGCACCAGCATAGACCTTCAGCTTTTTGATCATCGCGTAACCCAAAGGACCCTTGGGCAACATGCCCTTAACGGCCTTCTGGACTGCACGACCCGGAAAACGCTCTTGCATTTTTGCAAAGTTCGTTTCGCGAATACCACCTGGGTATGTCGTGTGACGGAAATACTTTTTGTCTTGCGACTTATTACCGGTTACGACGATCTCAGCGGCGTTGATAATGACGATGTAATCGCCAGTGTCAACGTGGGGCGTGAATTCTGGTTTGTGTTTACCGCGCAAACGACGTGCGACTTCGCTGGCCACACGACCGAGGACTTTGCCCTTCGCGTCAATCACGAACCAGTCACGCTTGACTTCATGCGGCTTGGCCACAAATGTCTTCATGATTGGATCCTAATAAATTCTCTCTGGGACCATCCCGGAAAGACTCCCCCTGATTTTTGAAAAAGCATGTTGCCAAAACGTTGTTACCCGCCCGTGCAAACACTCACAAAAACCAAAGCATGGACATCAAAAACAATGCCAATACTCGGGGAAAGCCTTTGATTCTACAACAAAATTCGACGATCAGCCAACTAGGTCCCCGCAATCGACATCCGCTCAATGAGGATTGAGCCGGTCGTCTTGCTGCCACGGGTGATGGTATCGGCACCTACCGCAACGATTTGGGCAAACATATCTTTCAAATTGCCTGCAATCGTGACTTCTTCGACAGCATGCTGAATTTGACCATTTTGAACCCAGTAACCAAACGCACCCCGTGAATAGTCTCCGGTTACGTAGTTCACCCCTTGACCAATCAACTCGGTCACCAGCAAGCCCGTACCCATTTTGCGCAACATTGCCTCAAAATCGTCTTTTTTACGCGTCTGCGAGGAACGCAAGACGAGGTTATGAGAGCCTCCGGCGTTACCGGTCGTCACCATGCCGAGTTTGCGGGCCGTGTAGGAGGACAAAAAGTAACCTTGCAACACCCCCGCATTGATCACCTCACGCGCCTGAGTTTTGACACCCTCTTCGTCAAAGGGCGAGCTTCCCATGGCACCCTTGATGTGGGGGTCCTCAAGGACGCTGATATGCGTTGGAAACAGTTGGCGACCAAGCGAATCCAACAAAAAGCTCGTCTGGCGATACAGCGCCCCCCCGCTCGTAGCATGGGTCAACGCGCCCAGCAAGCCCAGCGCGAGCGGTGCTTCGAACAGCACCGGAAAATGACCGGTCGGGATCCGACGAGCAGAAAGGCGCGCCAGAGCGCGTTCGGCCGCGTAACGGCCCACCGCTGCAGGATCTGCCAAACGGTCAGCGCGGCGATCGCTGGTGTACCAATAATCTCGCTGCATTGAATGACCACGCCCGGCAATGGGTGAAACAGACAAACCATGCCTTGAATACGCATAACCATCTAAAAAGCCGCGTGTATTACCCAGGACAAAATGCCCTTCGTGCGTATCGACACCCGCACCTTCTGTATTGGTGATGCGCTTATCAGTGGCCAGCGCGGCGCGCTCAGCCTCTACAGCCAGGCGCGTGGCCTCTTCGACACTCAACGCCCAAGGGTGATGCAGTTGAAGCTTGTTTTTGACACCAATGGCCAACTGATCTGCCTCGGGCAGGCCCGCTGCAGGGTCTTCCGCCGTATAGCGCGCAATATGCCAAGCCGCCTCGACCGTTTCGCGTAACGCTTTGGTAGAAAAATCAGAAGTCGAGGCCGAGCCGCGGCGCTGCCCGGCAAATACCGTCACATCCAGGGAGCGATCTCGGGTCTGCTCGACCGTCTCGACATGGCCCTTTCGGACCGAAACAGCCAGCCCCTGTCCTTCGGAAACCTCGGAGGCCGCGTCGCTCGCGCCTAAACTTTGGGCGTGTTTAAGCGCCTGAGTCACTAAATCTTCGAAAATCGGTCGATTTTCAGCAACAGGAAGAAAAGAAATTGAGGAAGTCATATTAGTCCGTTAGCGTGAGGCTTTATGATAGCTCTATGACACAAGAATTACCTCAAACACCTGACGGGACCGATGAGTCCCCATATGACGGCCCAAGCAAGTCGCAATTAAAACGCGACATGCACGCTTTGGTCGACCTTGGACGCGAGCTGGTGGACTTGTCCCCGGAGCGTCTTAAACAACTGCCTTTATCAGAACGCCTCTATGATGCGGTCCGCTTAGCGCAGCGCACCACCAGCCGCGAAGGCCTGCGTAGACAGATTCACTATGTCGGCAAGCTCATGCGAGATGCGCCCGCGGAGGAGATCCGCGTGCTTCTGGACACCTGGAAAAATGGCTCCCGCGTGCAAACGCAAGCCATGCATCGCCTCGAAGCCTTGCGCGATCGCCTCCTCAAAGAAGATGCCGCACTCACTGTTTTGTTGCAAAAATATCCACATGCGGATATTCAGCACATCCGCACACTCATCCGCGAGGGGCGCAAAGAAGCCACTGCCAACGAGTCGCTGCGCCAAGGCCAAGAGCCACAACGCAAACATTACCGCGCACTATTTCAGGCGCTCAAAACTCTTCAAGATCCGGACACTGAAGCATGACCACAGACGCCCTGCTTGACTGTGTTGAACACAACACAGGTTCTCAACCCACGCATTGCGTCATTTGGTTACACGGCCTGGGTGCCGACGGCCATGACTTTGCACCCATCGTACCCGAGCTGCGCTTGCCCGCTTCGCTATCCGTTCGCTTTGTCTTTCCACACGCCACGATTCAACCCGTCACCATCAACGGTGGCATGGCGATGCGCTCGTGGTATGACATTTTGACGCCCAACCTCGTCAAGCGAGAGGACGAATCAGGCATCCGCGCCTCCGAGCGCTTGATACAAGCGTTGATCGCTAGAGAAAATGCGCGCGGCATTCCGACCGAACGCATCGTGCTAGCCGGCTTTTCGCAAGGCTGCGCCATGACACTGCATACAGGTTTGCGTTTACCCAGCAAGCTCGCAGGTTTGATGGGCTTGTCAGGCTATTTGCCTCTGATTGATTTATCAGACAACGAACGTCATTCCGCCAATTCAGACACACCGATCTTTTTGGCGCATGGCACACATGATCCTGTCGTCGTACTCGAGCGCGCTGAAGCCTCACGCGCCAAACTTGTCGCGCTGGGCTATCCCGTTCAGTGGCACACTTATCCGATGCAGCACTCTGTTTGCGCCGAAGAGATTCACGATATTTCACGTTTTTTACAAAGCGTGCTGATTTAAAAGGTTTTCTATGTCCTCCGCTTCAACACCCGTTCGCACACGCTTTGCGCCCTCACCCACTGGTTTTCTCCACCTGGGTGGCGCCCGCACGGCTCTGTTTTCCTGGGCTTACGCCAGACATTTTGGTGGCACCTTTATTTTGCGTGTCGAAGACACTGACCTCGAGCGGTCAACGCCTGAAGCGGTGCAAGCGATCTTAGACGGCATGGCTTGGCTGGGGCTCACGCCTGACGAAGGTCCTTTTTATCAAATGCAGCACATGGATCGCTACCGTGCGGTTGTGGCCAAGATGCTCGCAGAAGGCACCGCCTACCACTGCTACAGCTCTCCTGCGGAGGTAGACGAGATGCGCGAACGCGCCCGTGCGCTCGGTCAAAAACCACGGTACGACGGCACTTGGCGTCCCGAACCCGGCAAAACCTTGCCTGCCATTCCTGCAGATCGCAAGCCAGTCGTGCGCTTTAAAAGCCCACAGGACGGCGCGACCGGCTGGATCGATATGGTCAAAGGTCCCATCACTTTTGACAATAGCGAACTCGATGATCTCGTCATCGCACGTCCTGACGGCACACCGACCTACAACTTTTGCGTGGTGGTGGATGACTGGGACATGCGCATTACTCACGTGTTGCGTGGTGATGACCATGTCAACAACACGCCTCGACAAATCACGATTTTGCGAGCCCTCGGCGCGCCTGTGCCAGAGTACGGACACGTACCAATGATTTTGGGTCCTGACGGCGAAAAGCTTTCCAAGCGCCATGGGGCAGTCAGTGTGATGGAATATGACCGAGACGGATATTTACCCGAGGCCATGATCAATTACTTGGCTCGCTTGGGTTGGAGTCACGGCGATGACGAGCTGTTTTCACGTGAACAACTCGTTGCATGGTTTGATCCACAACATTTATCCAAGTCCGCAGCGCAGTGGGATCCTAAAAAACTGAACTGGGTCAATGCGCACTATATTAAGCAGAGCGATGATGCCGTCCTTGCTCAAGCAGTGGCGCCTCGCATCGCTGCCCGCGGTGGAGACACCCAAAAAATCGATTTAACTCAAGTGGTTGCTTTGCTCAAAGATCGCGCAGAGACGCTCGAGCAACTCGCCGATAGCGCAATGTTGTTTTGTGGTGGCTTTCAACCGGCCGCGCCAGAGCTCGTGGCACAGCATCTGACAGAAGCGGCGCGTATTGTTTTAAAAGATTTCGCCGCCCAGGCCGTCACCTTGGAGTGGACACGAGCGTCAATCGGTGCTTTAGTGAAGTCCACTTTGGCGACACATGGCCTCAAGATGCCTCAGCTTGCCATTCCATTGCGCGTCGCTGTGGCTGGCACCACGCAAACACCTGCGATTGATGCCGTGCTGGAGATTCTAGGAAAAATTACCGTGCTCGAAAGACTTGCCTTAGTTTGACGTCTCTCACAGAGAGAGTGACTTACATCAACCTAAAGCTGTCTTGAACACGCTGCCCCGTGATGGGCTTGCTGCCAGGCTTGTCCTCACGAAAGATCAGCCGACGAGCATCATTTCGCTCTATTAGATAGGTGAGCGTGTACATCGGGTCGCGGTAGTCCACCATTTCACCGTTGGAACGGCTGATGCGCAACACAAGTTTTCCTTGTGGTGCCTCCCAGCAGCCGGTTTCCCGGAGCTCAGAGCGAATATTACGTCCCTGTTTGACACGAATCTGCTGTCGCATCTTGCCATCTGCCGTCAACGTCCAAAGCGTCTGAACTTCACCCGCAACATCCGCTTGTTTGCGCACAGCGTACCAAACGCCTGTCAGAGCTTGCCCTGCTGCCGGCGCAACGCAGACAGGCTCGGGTAAGTTTTCTGGTGCAAGCAATAGCAAAGAATCAGAGGGGCGCGGAGTCCCGCAGCCAGCTAATATTAAACAAACAGCCGCTGCAGACCAGCGCAAAAAACCATAATTGGACATCAACACCTCAAAGCAACATCAGAATCGGAACATGCAAGTGGAATAGTGCTACATATTTAGTGAGAAAAAGTCACCTCTCTGTTGATTTCACAAAATTCCCATTTCAAAAAGCGACAGAATTGGCGTTTATGCCACACTTTTTCAAAACACAGGGTTAACGATAGGTAAAAAATAATAAATTTAAATATTGCCTAGCTTGGTGACAAACACTAGAATTGGTATTTACTAGACATTAAAACACTACATGTAGTGGTCGCTTGCCAAGATGCCAAATAGCTCTTTTCGCATACGTCCTGATTGACTACGTGATTTGCCATGACCGAATTCGAGTGGGGCGTGTGCCCTACTCACCTTGCAGGAGCCCAAATGCAAACTTCTACCAGCACCGTGTCGCACCGCGAAGCCGCACCGCAATTCTCCCAGTCAAACGCGCCGATTACCGAGGCCACGTGGACTCAATATCACATCATTCGCCGCAACGGCGCGGTGGTCAATTTCGAGCCTAGCAAAATCGGCATCGCTATGACAAAGGCATTCTTAGCTGTCAATGGTGGCCAAGGCGCAGCATCAGCTCGCGTCCGCGAGCTCGTCGATTCGCTCACACATCAAGTTGTTCAGGCTTTGGTCCGTAGCCGCCCAAATGGCGGCACGTTCCACATCGAAGACATCCAGGATGCAGTCGAACTATCCTTGATGCGCTCCGGCGAGCACGACGTCGCCAGATCCTATGTGCTGTACCGCGAGCGTCGCGCGCAAGAGCGTGCGAAATCAAATATCGAGCAAGCCCCTGCGCAAGCCACCACACTCCACGTCATGGATGGCGGTGTACGCAAGCCGCTGGATCTCGCCAAACTTCAGGCCACGATCGAGTCTGCAGGCTTTGGTTTGGGCGACTTTGTTGACACCGCCGCGATTCAGCGCGAGACACTCAAAAACATTTACGACGGCGTGCCTGTCGACGAAGTCTACAAGTCCGCAATCTTGGCTGCGCGCTCAATGGTCGAAAACGACCCTGCTTACAGCAAAGTGACGGCTCGCCTGTTGCTGCATACGATCCGCAAAGAAGTTTTGTCCGAGGAAGCTTCTCAAGAAGACATGGCCACTCGCTATGCCACTTACTTTCCAACCTTCATCAAACGCGGCGTTGAAGCAGGCCTGCTCAACTCCGAACTTTCTCGCTATGACCTGCCACGTCTGGCTGCAGCACTCGATGCCAGCCGCGACCTGCAGTTTGATTATTTAGGTCTGCAGACCCTGTATGACCGCTACTTCCTGCACATTCGCGGTCAGCGCATCGAGCTCCCACAAGTGTTTTTCATGCGGGTGGCAATGGGCTTGGCGATCGGTGAAGTCGACCGTGAAACGCGCGCGATCGAGTTCTATCAGATCCTGTCGTCCTTCGACTTCATGAGCTCCACCCCAACACTGTTCAATGCAGGTACGCTGCATTCACAACTGTCGTCTTGCTATCTCACCACCGTGTCTGACAACTTGGACGGCATCTACGAAGCCATCAAAGAAAATGCATTGTTGGCTAAATACGCCGGCGGCTTGGGTAATGACTGGACACCTGTTCGCGCCATGCGCAGCCACATCAAAGGCACTAATGGCGAAAGCCAAGGCGTTGTGCCCTTCTTGAAAGTGGTCAACGACACGGCTGTCGCGGTCAACCAAGGCGGCAAACGCAAGGGTGCGGTGTGTTGCTACCTCGAGTCCTGGCACTTGGACATCGAAGAATTTCTGGAGTTGCGCAAAAATACGGGCGACGAGCGCCGTCGCACACACGACATGAACACCGCCAACTGGATTCCCGACCTGTTCATGAAGCGCGTGATCGAGGGAGGAGACTGGACTCTTTTCTCACCCTCCGACTGCCCAGACCTGCACGAAAAAGTCGGTGTTGAGTTTGAAAAAGCCTATGTCGGCTACGAAGAAAAAGCTGCGCGCGGCGAATTGCCCCTGTTCAAGAAAATGCCTGCGACCAATCTCTGGCGCAAAATGCTGTCAATGCTGTTTGAAACAGGTCACCCATGGATCACCTTCAAAGATCCTTGCAACATTCGCTCGCCACAGCAGCACGTCGGTGTCGTGCACAGCTCAAATCTGTGTACAGAGATCACACTGAATACCAACGATACCGAAATTGCAGTGTGTAATTTGGGCTCAGTCAATCTCCCTGCTCACTTGAAACAAAATGCCGACGGCACGCTGACACTTGATCATGACAAACTTCAGCGCACGATCAAGATCGCCATGCGCATGCTCGATAACGTGATCGACATCAACTACTACGCTGTCGCGAAAGCACGTAACTCCAACGTGCGTCACCGTCCTGTGGGCATGGGCATGATGGGCTTTCAAGACTGCTTGCATTTGATGCGCGTGCCTTACGCCTCACAAGATGCAATCGAATTTGCTGATCGCTCGATGGAAGCCGTTTGCTATTACGCCTACAGCGCCTCAAGCGATCTCGCGGCAGAGCGCGGCCGTTACGCAAGCTTCGAAGGTTCGTTGTGGTCACGCGGTATCTTGCCGCATGACTCGATTGCACTGTTGCGTGAACATCGTGGTGGCTATGTTGAAGTCGATGAATCCAGCACGATGGATTGGGATTCGTTGCGTGAACGCATCAAACGACAGGGTATGCGCAATTCAAATTGCGTTGCAATTGCCCCAACAGCAACAATTTCGAATATTATTGGCGTGTCCGCGTGCATCGAGCCAACTTATCAAAACTTGTACGTTAAATCGAACCTCTCCGGCGAGTTCATTGTTGTCAACGAACACCTTGTTCGTGACCTCAAAAAACTTGGCCTCTGGGATGAAGTAATGGTCGCCGATCTTAAATATTTCGACGGCAGCTTATCCCGCATAGATCGCGTCCCGGCCGATTTGCGCACCCTATACGCTACAGCTTTTGAAGTCGAACCCAACTGGATCGTCGAATGTGCTGCACGCCGTCAAAAGTGGATCGATCAAGCGCAGTCGCTCAACATCTATATGGCGGGCGCTTCCGGCAAGAAACTCGATGACACCTACAAGCTTGCATGGTTGCGTGGTCTCAAAACCACTTATTACCTGCGCACGCTTGGCGCAACGAGCGCTGAAAAATCAACTGGGCGCGGTGGCGAGCTCAATGCGGTCAACGTAGCAGGTGCTGGTTCGACCAGCGGCACGTTTGCCTCGACAGCAGCCCCCGCTCTACCCGACCCCGAAATTCTCGGAGCGGCCTGCACCATGAGACCTGGCGACCCAGGTTTCGAAGAGTGCGAAGCTTGCCAATAACCGCCACCGGAAAAAAATATCATGCTTAGCTGGAACGACGAACCTACGACCGCAACCACCCCGCCAGTTGGCTTGGGTGGAGCGCTTTCCTCCGTACAACCTGCATCACTCGCTGCCTCCATGTCTGCGCGTGCAGCCACAGGTGTGTTTGGTGATACTGCTTTACCAACGCCCGGCCTGACACAGGCACCGGTTGCAACGGATCCCGCAAGACGCGTCAATGTTGCCGACAAGCGCATCATCAACGGTCAGACCGATGTCAATCAACTCGTGCCCTTCAAATACAAATGGGCTTGGGAAAAATACATCGCGACCTGCGCCAACCACTGGATGCCGCAAGAGATCAACATGTCGCGCGACATCGCGCTTTGGAAAAATCCAACCGGATTGACTGAAGACGAACGCCGTATTATCAAGCGCAACCTCGGTTTCTTTGTGACGGCAGACTCTTTGGCCGCCAACAATATCGTGCTGGGCACCTATCGCCACATCACGGCTCCCGAATGCCGCCAGTTTTTATTGCGCCAGGCCTTCGAAGAGGCCATCCATACACACGCTTATCAATACATCGTTGAAAGTCTGGATCTCGATGAGTCCGAAATTTTCAACGCTTACAACGAAGTGCCTTCGATTCGTGCCAAGGATCAATTCCTGATTCCTTTTATTGACGCGATCGCAGACCCGAACTTCAAAACCGGCACACTCGAAGCGGATCAGACGCTGTTGAAGTCCCTGATTGTGTTTGCCTGCCTGATGGAAGGCTTGTTCTTTTATGTAGGCTTTACCCAGATTCTTGCGCTGGGTCGTCAAAATAAAATGACCGGCGCCGCCGAGCAATACATGTACATCCTGCGCGATGAGTCCATGCACTGCAACTTCGGTATCGATCTGATCAACACCATCAAGCTCGAAAACCCACAACTCTGGACGCCAGCCTTCCGCGAAGAAATTCGCGCGCTGTTCGCCAAAGCGGTCGATCTTGAATATGCTTACGCCGAAGACACCATGCCACGTGGCGTGTTGGGTCTGAATGCGCCCATGTTTAAGTCATACCTGCGCTTTATCGCTAATCGTCGTTGCCAGCAGATCGGCATCGAACCTCTGTTCGCCCAAGAAGAAAATCCCTTTCCTTGGATGGCGGAAATGATTGACCTAAAGAAGGAACGCAATTTCTTTGAAACACGTGTGATTGAGTATCAGACCGGAGGCGCCCTCAATTGGGAATAAGCCAATTGGGAATAAGTCTCTAGTCAGAGTTTCAATCTCACTTTGTACTTTCCAGTCGGCGGCTCACCCCGCCAGCTGGTGCCATTTGAATTGGTTCGCGTCCTAACGGGAGGCAGTTCAAATGGCTGTGCCGGATTCATCAGCACAAATCAACATGCTACCGCTGTCTGGTAGTGGCTTGTGACGATGAATAACTCGGGCGAAACATCCTCCCATGGTGGGCGGAGTCGAGCACGGGTTTTAATGTTTGGGACCCTGAACTAAGGAGTATTACCATGGCAACAGCCAAAAAAGCAGCAAAAAAAGCAGTGAAAAAAGCCGCAGCAAAGAAGCCAGTTGCAGCTAAAAAAGTCGTTGCAAAGAAGCCAGCAGCAGTAAAGAAAGTTGCTGCTAAGAAGCCTGCAGCAAAGAAAGTCGTTGCTAAAAAAGCAGTCAAGAAAGTAGCGAAAAAAGCAGCGGCTAAAAAGCCAGCAGCGAAAAAAGTCGCCGCTAAAAAGCCTGCAGCAAAGAAAGTCGTTGCTAAAAAAGCAGTCAAAAAAGTTGCAGCAAAGAAGCCTGCAGTCAAAAAAGTAGCAGCTAAGCCTGCGGCCAAAAAAGCCGTTGCTAAAAAGCCAGCAGCTACAAAAGTTGCTGCAAAAAAAAAATAGTTAAAAAACCTGCTGCTAAAAAGCCGGCAGCCGCCGCCCCCTCGACAGCCGCAGCTCCAGGTGCAAAAACTGCCCTGAATCCTGCTGCGTCTTGGCCCTTTCCTACGGGTGGCCGTCCCTGAGCTTTTAGCTGAGGTGAGTTAGACCTAGCCGCCTGGTTCGCCAGGCGGCTTTTTTGTCCATGCCACCCTGTTTACGCTGGTGCGAGCAGAGACTCGCGTGCGACAATGGTGACCTTGTTTCTCCACTCGGGACAGATTCTTTATGATTGGCGAAATACTCCGCTTTATTCTTGATATTGTTTTTACGCTCATCGGTGCGGTGCTTCTAGCGCGCGCCTGGTTGCATGCGGTCAAACTACACCCCTTCAACCCCATTTCTCAAGCGATCATCCAGGCGACCAACTGGCTCGTCACGCCACTTCGCCGAGTGGTGCCCACGGGCGGCGGGACAGACTGGGCCAGCCTACTTGGCGCCTTGATCGTTGCAGTGGTGTATCTCGTTTTATTGTGGCTGGTATCAACCACCAGCATGTTGCCTGTCAAACTCATACCCGGTGTGCTTGGCGCAGGCTTCGCAACCGTTGCGCGCTGGGCGCTCAATTTGATTGTCTGGCTGACTTTGATTCAGGCCGTGCTGTCATGGATGAACCCGATGGCAACGATCATGCCCGTATTGCGCACGATGACAGGCCCCCTGCTGGAACCCATCCGTCGCATTATGCCAAACCTGGGCGGTTTTGACTTGTCGCCCATCGTATTGTTGATATTGGCTCAAATCGCCATCATGGTGGTTAACCGCATCACCTACCAACTTTTCCCGCTATTCATTCTCTAGCGTTTGGAGGATTTAGTTCTGTGTGAGCGGCACCACACGTGTGGGCCCTGCTCCACTAATGACCTGAACACGTTGATTCATCATGATCGGCAAATCAGCCTCTTGAGCAATCACCCGAGTCTCGCCATTATCTAAACGCACTGAAATTTCCAGTCCGTCTTTTTTACCCACCTGGTCCTCGACAGCATTACCAGCCAGCGCGCCCAAAATCGCACCACCAATAATCGCTAGCGTGCGACCCGTCCCACCCCCAACCGCACTGCCGGCTACACCACCGACAGCACCGCCAGCAATCGCGCCTACCCCAGAAGTCTGGTCGCTCTGGATCGTGATCGGTCGAACATTAATCACCGTTCCATTACGCACGATTTGGTCGCGTTGAGTTTGGTTGTAGTTGTAGACATTGGCAGAAGCCGAGGGCTTTGCGCAGCCAGAAACAAGAACCACCGCCGATAGGGCACATGCACTCACAAACAGGCGGGCGCTTAAATTGGTGGAGAGTATTGATGTATTCATCGCAAAATTCCCTTCAAATTCGCTTAAACAGGCAGTTGCAAATTGAACTGACCTTTGAGCATAGCGTTGATTTCGGCTCGGCTCGGTGCGTGATTTTGAGGACCACGCGATGCAATCTTGATCGAACCCATCAGACTTCCAAGTTTACAGGCATCTATCCATGTCCAACCTTGTGTCAGGCCGTACAGCAAGCCCGCGCGATGCGCGTCGCCGCAACCCGTCGGGTCGACAAGCCCCTGGGGCGCCACGGGATCAATATGATGCTCTTGCCCCTCGGTATAAAGCGTCGCCCCCGCAGAGCCGCGTGTGACGACGACCGCGCGCAAGCCCTGCGCTAATTCAGCAATACTCTTGCCAGTTCGTTGCTCAACTACGCTTGCTTCGTAATCATTGACCGTCAGTGCCTGCGCAAGACTAATCATCTGTTTGATGTCTTCACCATCAAACAGAGGCATGGCCTGTCCCAGATCAAAAATAAACGGTGTCCCTTGCGCATGCAAGCGCTTGGCATGTGCGATCATGCCCGCTTTTGAATCGGGCGCTACGATGGCCCAAGCAGCCTGATGACCCGTCACATCGTTTTCAGAGGAGCGATCCATCGCGCCAGGATGAAACGCTGAGATTTGATTGTCATCTAGATCGGTTGTGATGAAACATTGGGCAGTCAAAGTGTCTGGCAAGCTACGAATCATATTGACATTGATCCCCAGCTGCTTAAAGCGCTGCAAATAATCATTCGCGTCATCGCCCACTGTTGCCACAGGAATGGGATGACCGCCCAGAAGTTTGAGGTTGTAAGCAATATTGCCCGCACATCCACCAAACTCTCGGCGCATACGGGGCACTAAAAAAGACACACTTAAGGCATGAATCCGGTCAGGCAAAATATGCTCTTTAAACTGCCCTTCAAAGACTGCGATCGTATCGAAAGCGACTGAACCACAAATCAAAACTGACGCTGTCATGCTAAATGCCTCAAGGAAAAAATGGTTTAAGCGAATAGCCGTTGATCTGTAATCCTGTCACAGTAACGGGCAACATTAGACTGACTTCCTGACTGGCCGCAAAAGGCTTGTCGACCAAAGCAACAGGCAGATACTCATTCGGACTCAGACGTTTTCTCAACACCACTGTCCCAGACGCATCGGTCAACTCAAGAGAAAGATAAGGCCAAGGTTGCGGTTGATTAAAGCGATTACGCAATGAGAATTTCAGAGTCATTTCAGCAGACTTAGACTCTTGGTCTGCAGCGGACTGACGTTCGAACGCGATGACCGAGACAGAAATTCGCTCAAGATGTCGGCGCAAACTGACTTCACAGCGCAGCTTACCGCAAAGAGATTCAAGGACAGGACGCCAGGCAGGAACAAGGCTCGCCAGATCATTACGAAAGACGTAGGCCAACTGCACAACAAGTAACCCAAGCGCCAAGATACTGCCTAAGCTCCATAGCAACATCTTTAACTGCGGAGTATCAACTTCATCGACCAAAAACTCTGGCTGGGTTCGACCAACAGAGGGTCCGTCTCCCCGCAAACGTGATTCACCGACGATCATTGTGTCCAAACGCTCTTGCTCTTGCTCTGCTGAATTAGCAGAAAAAGAAAAGCGCTGAGTGGCTCTCGGTTTCTCGCTGGACTCGACTTGTTCAGTGTGCGAGGCGGACTCCGGCAACGTACGTGGCTCAGTGCGTTCAGTGCGGTGACGTAACACTGTCGGCACAGGGGCAACTGATGGTGTAGCAATGGGAACAGGAGTAGAAATAACCGTTGGTGCAGGTGCCACTGTCAGTGTGGGTGCGGAAGATGATGCGCTCCCCATCGCGCCAAGCCCTGGACGCTGGGTCAAGGTCGGCAACTGACTTTGCAATGTAGAAAAACCATCAAAAATATGCGAGCAGGCACCACATCGCACCAAGCCATCAAGGGCTTGCAGTTGCTCAAGCTTGACGACAAAATCGCTCTGGCACTTTGGACAACGTGTCACGAGACTCATGCGCTCACCTCAAGGTTTGCGACCAGCCAGACACACCCAGCCATCGCGAGACTGCCATACGGTCATTGGCAGCCAAGGCGCGTAGGCCTCTGCAACCTCTAATGCCTGTCGCTCAAGCACACCAGACAGCACTAGACTGCCACCAGAACGGACTCGCGTCGAAAGCATCGGTGCCAGCACTTTCAGCGGATTAGACAAAATGTTGGCAACGACCACATCGAACTGCCCCTCTCTGAGGCCTTCGGGCAATTGCGCATTGACTTCAGTTTGATTGGCGAGCGCATTGGCAGCTGTCGCTTGAACGGCTTGCTCATCAATATCGACGCCCGTTACGCTTGAGGCACCCAACATTTTGGCCGCAATCGCCAAAATACCAGATCCACAACCATAATCCAGCACTGTGGCGCCAGCGGGTAGCTCATCGGCTAACCACTCCAGGCAAAGATGCGTGGTGGGATGGCTGCCTGTACCAAAAGCCAAGCCTGGGTCCAATTGAATCGCGATCCGCCCGGCCTCTGGTGTGGCAGGCATCTGATCAGCATGCCAGCTCGGCACGATCAGAATATGATTGCCCACCGAGATCGGACCAAATTGTGATTGCGTGAGTCTCACCCAGTCCGCATCAGGCACCTGACGTAAATGCCATGGCAAGACCGTTTCTGTATCGAGGTCCTCGCGTGCACTCGCCAGCAACTGCTCAGGGTCAGTCCCATCTGCCAACAGCACCACTAGACGATTACGCGCCCATGCTTGGGTATTAGGTTCGCTACCCGGCTCCCCAAACAGCGGTTGCTCTTCGTCAGTATCGAGGTCTGCGTCTTCGACAGACACAGACAAGGCACCTGACTCCAGTAAACCGTCAGAGAGTGGCTCTGCGAGAGAGCCTGGGCACAACAGAACCAGTTCACGCATTGTGGTTTCCGTTATTCAGCTCGTGAGGCAAGTTTGTGCTCGAGATAATGAATACTCGTGCCTCCCTCAACAAACTTAGCGTCAGCC
Source organism: Burkholderiaceae bacterium (assembly GCA_030158305.1). Classification (GTDB taxonomy): domain Bacteria; phylum Pseudomonadota; class Gammaproteobacteria; order Burkholderiales; family Burkholderiaceae_B; genus Zwartia. The sequence goes on along the minus strand of JAOATE010000007.1, from coordinate 2,984 downwards.
ATCAGTTCACGATGCAAAGGAATATTGGTTTTAATGCCTTCGACCACCATTTCTGACAAGGCAATCGACATCCGCGCCACAGCCTGCGCGCGGGTATCACCATACGTGATGACCTTAGCAATCATCGAGTCGTAGTTGGGCGGCACAAAATAGCCATTAAACGCATGCGAGTCGATACGCACACCAGGACCACCGGGGGTATGCCAGTTAGTGATGCGGCCTGGGCTAGGCATAAAGCTAAAAGGATCTTCAGCGTTGATACGGCACTCGACGGCATGTCCGCGGAACGTAATATCTTTTTGACGCAAGAGAAATTTCTCCCCTGCAGCAACACGAATTTGCTGCTGTACCAAGTCAATCCCTGTGATCAATTCTGTCACAGGATGCTCAACCTGAATCCGGGTATTCATTTCAATAAAGTAAAACTCGCCGTTTTCGTAAAGAAACTCAAAAGTCCCTGCGCCTCGATATTCAATCTTGCGGCAGGCCTCAGCGCAACGCTCACCGATTTTTTCAATCAGCTTGCGATCAATTCCTGGGGCGGGCGCTTCTTCGATCACTTTTTGGTGACGGCGTTGCATCGAGCAATCGCGCTCACCCAGCCAGACAGCATTCTTGCCGCCATCCGCCAACACTTGAATTTCAATATGGCGTGGGTTTTCGAGAAACTTTTCGAGATAAACCTCAGGGTTATTAAAGGCAGCGCCCGCCTCTGATTTAGTCATCGTGACGGCATTCAGTAACGCAGCTTCAGTATGGACAACGCGCATACCGCGCCCACCGCCGCCACCTGCCGCCTTGATGATGACTGGGTATCCCACCTCGCGTGCTGTACGCAAAATCTCTGCGGGGTCATCGGGTAAGGCACCCGCCGAACCCGGCACCACAGGCACACCCGCCTCAATCATGGCGTGTTTTGCGCTGACCTTGTCGCCCATCAGACGAATCGACTCAGGTCGAGGTCCGATAAAAACAAAACCGCTCTTTTCCACGCGATCTGCAAAATCTGCATTTTCAGACAAGAAGCCATAACCCGGATGAATCGCTTCTGCATCCGTGACTTCAGCTGCAGCGATGATCGCCGGCATATTGAGATAGCTATCGCGGGACGCGGGTGGGCCAATGCAGACAGACTCGTCAGCCAGACGCACATACTTGGCATCACGATCGGCCTCGGAATGGACGACAACGGTCTTGATACCCATTTCACGGCAAGCGCGTTGAATCCGCAATGCAATTTCGCCTCGATTGGCGATCAGAATCTTTTCAAACATATCAGACGATCACAAAAAGTGGCTGGCCATATTCGACCGGCTCACCGTTTTGAACCAAAATTTCCTTGATGACACCAGACTTATCCGCCTCGATCTCATTGAGCAGCTTCATTGCCTCAATGATGCACAAAGGCTCGCCTTCTTTGACGGTCTGACCCACTTCGACAAACGAAGGTGAGTTTGGATTAGGCGCACGATAAAAAGTGCCAACCATCGGAGCCTTGACCGTATGACCCACAACAGCTGCAGGAACAGGTGTGACTGGCGCAGCCGCAGGCGCAACTTCAGCACCAGGCTGAGGTGCGTATTGTGGTGCAGGCGCATAGGCCATCGGCTGAATAGCCTGGGAAAACTTGACAATGCGGACCTTACCCTCACCCTCTGTAATTTCCAGTTCGGCAATGCCAGACTCGGCCACCAAGTCAATCAACGTTTTCAGTTTTCTCAGATCCATAGTATTTCCGTAAGGTTCTAGATAAGCTCGTATTGAGCGGCAAAGCGCACTGCAGCCTCATACCCAGATGGGCCAAGACCTGCCACCACACCAACCGCCAAATCTGACAGGTAAGAATGATGACGAAATTCTTCACGTTTGTAGACGTTAGACACATGCACTTCTACAAACGCAATACTGACACCCGCCAAGGCATCACGTATTGCAACACTCGTGTGGGTGTAAGCACCCGCGTTCACAATGATGAAATCTGTCCCGTCGGTACGGGCTTGCTGAATACGGTCGACCAACGCACCTTCGTGATTGCTCTGAAAAGTAGAGAGCTTGACACCTAGCGTCTGCGCTAAGGCCACTAAACCAGACTCTAGTTGTGGCAATGTCGTGTGCCCATAGAGATGCGGCTCTCTCAACCCGAGCATATTCAGGTTGGGTCCATTTAGAACAAGAAGGTTTTGTGCCATGCCGTATCGCCAAAAGCAATGATCAGGTGCGCATTTTTACGCCAATTCCCGCCATTTGTCTATCTACGTCTTTGATTTTGCCACTAAGCGAGCAATTCGCCTCTGCAAATCCTCAGGTGAGACCTGACCCAGTATTGTGTCGAAAATGTGCCCTTCTGCATCCAACAGTACGGTAAAAGGGAGCCCTCCTGCTGCATTGCCCAACTCTCTCACAAGCGCAATACCCGAATGCCCTGCAACATATAACGGATAAGAAACTGGAACTTTAGCGACAAATTTAGAGATGTTAGCCGCAGTATCGATACCGATGCCAACAAATTGAATATTAGGCAAAGATTTAGATAATGCATCAAGATGCGGCATCTCCTCAACACAAGGTGCACACCAAGTCGCCCAAAAATTCGCCACAAGCGGGCGCCCTTTAAGCTGACTGAGTGCAACGGGATTGCCTGATAAGTCCGGTAACGAGGCCGAGTACAAAGCACTTGGATTGGGCGTGGCTTTGCTAGGCGTACTGCCTGGCAGACTGACGGCACGATTCGCAGCCGGAGCGCGCGTCGAGGTCGCGTGCCAGGCAAACCAGGCCGTCGTGGCAATCGCCACCACACCCGCTCCGCCAAAGATCATGGTTCTTCTCTTCATACCTCATATCATAGCGCCCCTCGTGTTCTCAGTGCGCCAATCACAAAGGGGTTTCGAAAGCATCTGAGCCGGAGGACATCTGCCTCTACAATGTGGGCAGGAGACTGTTCATGCATCTGCATATTTTGGGAATTTGCGGCACATTTATGGGTG
>JAOATE010000006.1 GCA_030158305.1 Burkholderiaceae bacterium | reverse complement strand
CAGTATTCAAATCCACTTGGCGCAATCTCAAGCGCCAAGCAAAAAACCAGGCGAGCACTGGCAAGCCAATAATTCCAACCGGAAATACCGCTGACAAGCCAAAATTGTCACCCAGCCAGGCACAAGCCGCCACACCGAGCGACTGGCCCAGAAACAAACATGAAGCAAATAATGACACAGCCGAGCCTCGGGCAGACGGTGCCATTTGTGTCGCATGTGTCTGCAACACCGCGTGCAAAAAGTAATAACCCAGGCCGGACAAAATACTCGCCAACACACCCCAATACCAGACCGTCGAAAGCATAAATGCGGCGTAGGCAATTGCCATGGTGAGGCCGCCTGTGAGTGCAAGCCTGCGCTCTCCCAACCATTTCACAAACTCATTGGCGCGAATCGCATAAATGAATGCACCCAATGCAAAAAACCCACTGATCATGCCGGCCCATGACACGGGAATACCGTGGCGCTCATGCAAGAAAGCTGGCACAAAGGCAAGAGGTCCAAAGACGAAAAAGCCTTCGATCAACACAATCACTAAAACCATCACGGCCCAACGCGTGGATACAACTTGTTTGAGAGGTCCGAGAATGCGTGCGCCCTGAGTTGGAGTATGCGGCTTTTCTGGGACCATCTTGCGTTTTGAAATCAACAAGCCACCAACGATGAAATACACCGCGGCCATCCAGACAAACGCCCAACGCCAACCGATCGTATCCGCGAACACCCCACCGATGAGCTGACCGATCGCAAGTCCAGATATTGAGCCAAGCAAAAACCGCGCAAGCGTCGCTTGCCGCTGCTCATAAGGAACATGATCGCCAATCCAAGCCATCGACAATGGCACGATTGCTGCTGCGGTTGCGCCAGAAATCAACCGACCAAATTCAATGACCTCAAGACTCGGAGCGAACACCACAATCAACGTCCCGATTGCACAACCCAGAGTCGCCCATGACACCACTCGAAACTTGCCGTAACGATCGCCCAGAGGCCCATAAAAGAACTGCATGATGCCGTACGCAATTGCAAACAGCGTCACGGTTCCGGAGGTCTGTGCCGTCCGCACACCAAACTCCTCTGCGAACACAGGCAAAAGAGGGTCGCAAATCCGAAACGATGTGGTTGCCGCGCAGGCCGCTAAAGCAAACAAAATAATGACGGATGTTGTCGACTGTGGTTGTCCAGTCGGGACTTGGTTTTGCTGTTGGCCGTTCAGTGCGTCTTGCTCGCGTGCTTGCGTCATATTGTCTCTATTTTTATATCTTGTATTACTGATGCGGCTTGTTTACTTACTTGAGTGCACGATCAAGTGTGACAGAAAAGCGTGTTGCATCTTGAAAACCAACGACTCTTACGTCTTTTCTTTCGGCTCCACCTGGTCTAAAAAAAATAATGCCCGGTGGCCCAAACAAACGAAATTTTTTCATTAAGGCCCGATCGTCCGAATTGTTCGCCGTGACGTCTACCTGCAACAACAACATTTGACTCATGCGCTGCGCGACACGTGGATCCACGAAAGTAAATGCTTCCATTTCCTTGCAAGAGACACACCAGTCTGCATAAAAATCTAACATAACAGGGCGTGTAGACTGCTCCAGCAAACGCTCAAGCTCCGCAACGGTCTTGACCCGCTGAAAAGTCGGATGAGGAATAGTGCTGTCTGTGTTGGTATTTGCCAAGTTCGTTGGTTGATTGGTGGGACTCAACAGTTGTTTTTTTGCTCCGCCGCTCGCGGACGCCGCTGTATTTGACTGTTCCGTCAAGGCTGGGGGCGCTACTTTAGATGCCTCTGGCACCGCTATAGAGGCGTTTGAGTTGCGAATCATCGACAGGTGATTGAGCGGTTGTAATAACGAACGCCCACCACTTGCGACACCCAGTATCCACACTGTACTCAACACAACGAACAACAAGCCAAGCGTCTTGCGACAGACACCGCCCAAACCCGACTCGCTTGATAGGGGATCAAACGGCCGCAGTAATACCGCAGTAAACATCGCCAATACTGCCCAACCTAGAATCTGACACCACGTTGGCAATACTGGACTGACCATCCACCACGCTGTCGCCAAAAGTAGCACGCCAAAAAACTGTTTGACGCCTTCCATCCAGGGACCCGAACGTGGGATTAGCTTTCCTGCAGAGGCTCCCATCAAAAGTAATGGAACACCCATACCCCACGCCATGGCAAAGAGAGCAGAGCCACCCAACCATACATCTCCAGTCTGAGAAATGTATAGCAATGCGCCTGCCAAGGGTGCCGCCACGCACGGCCCAACAATCAAAGCAGAGAGTGCGCCCATCAAGATGGAGGCACTCATCTTGCCACCCAGAATATGCGAATTTTTAACCATCAAACGTGACTGAATGACAGAGGGCATTTGAAGTGTGTAGACATCAAACATCGCGAGTGCGAGAACTGCAAGTAACAACGCAAACAAACTCAGAACCCAAGGGGTTTGCAGCCAAGCCGCTAAGCCAGCTCCGCTCAGACCAGCAGCAATGCCTAGTGCCGTGTACACCACTGACATCCCCGCCACATAACCAAGCGCGAGTGCAAAGCCTCTTGCCTTGGATACGTGCTGCTGCTCACCCACGAGCAGCACTGAAAGAATCGGTAACATCGGTAGGACGCAAGGCGTCAACGCGAGTAGCAAGCCTAATACAAAAAATAACAGGACAATCTCAATCGCGCCTGTCGAAGACAACACATCAGCAAGCCCGATGTCATTTTCACCAAATAAAAGCGCCGACCACTGTCCCTGTTGAATTCTGTCAAATAAGCCTATGTTTGAGGGCGGCGACTCTAGCTGATAACCGTTGCTCTCTGGGGACGCCAGCATCTTGACGATGAAATCCATCGGAGGATAGCAAATACCAGCCACCGCACAACCTTGTCCCGTCACGGTTAAGACAAATGGAACCGCATCCTTATCTTTTGGCCATGCTGAAATAGGCAGGATGATGTCGACTTCTTTGAAGTACAACTCCATTTTTTTATCAAACGTCGGATCATGTTTGATCACGCCCGCCGGAAATACAGCTTGCCCAAGGTTGACCGTTGTAGTGTCTAACTTAAAGGCAAACTGTTCCCTGTACATGTAGTAACCATTCGCAATTTTAAATTGCAAACGTACATTCACCGGGTCGATCATTTTCGCTTGAAGTACAAAGGCTTTTTCTGGGTCTAAAAAGTCCTGTTGTTGCGCTTGTGCAGGACTACTCGTCCATGCATTAAATAGAAATACGCATAAAAAAAGAGCGTAAGAGATCCAATTCGATTTTTTCATATTGGCATGTACTTTCATGGCTGACTTTCACACGTCAGACTACGCACCCAATTTAAATAAGGCGTGTAACCCCCTAAAACCGGGATCACAATCGCTTCAGGTATCTCGTAAGGATGTAAGCTCACCAATCGTTCGATCATTGCTTGATGCTTAGTCACGGTCGTTTTAATGAGCATCGGTATTTCATCAGCACCTTCGACTTCACCATTCCAGCCATATACAGAAAGCATCGTGGGCCCAATATTGACACAAGCCGCTAACTTTTCTTCAATCAACAAGTGCGCAATACGCTTAGCCAACAATAGATCGGGCGCATTGGTCATGACGATGACGATGTCTTGCTCTTGCATGATGACTCGTTTTAAATGACTATGGGGTTGATTGTATCGACATACAGATTGCATTGGATACAAAAAAGCCTCGGGATCGCCGAGGCTTTTCAGTTTTAGCGCTTCAGAACAGAGCGCTAAGGTAGGGCTTAATTATTCGGCCGCATCAGATGCAGCTGTTTCGTCGGCCATCGGACGATCCACCAACTCCATGAATGCCATGGGCGCGTTATCGCCTTGACGATGACCCATTTTCAAAACACGGGTGTAGCCGCCGTTGCGACCAGCATAACGAGGACCGATTTCAGCGAACAATTTCACGACCAACTCGCGGTCACGCAAACGGGCAAATGCCAAACGCTTGTTTGCCAATGTTGGGGTTTTGCCCATCGTGATCAAAGGCTCAACAATACGACGCAATTCTTTTGCTTTAGGCAAAGTTGTCTTGATGGCTTCGTGGGTCAGCAAAGCGACGGCCATGTTGCGAAACATCGCAAGGCGGTGGCTGCTGGTGCGGTTGAGTTTACGTAATCCATTACCGTGACGCATGATACTTTCCTTATTGAATCTATTAAGAGCAAAATTGCTCGGTTTTCAGCTCTTCGATCAGTAAAAACTTTACTGCGGGCCGATTTGTACTAAATAAAATCTTCATCAAACTAAAGTGAAGACATACATTCTAGCACCTACAAGAATCAAGGGATCCGTGACCCTTTGATTCTTGCTTTTCCTTAGGCTCGTTGTCCTTATGGACGCTCGAGACCCATTGGAGGCCAGTTTTCTAACTTCATACCCAGTGTCAAACCGCGTGCGGCCAACACTTCTTTAATTTCATTCAATGACTTACGACCCAAATTAGGTGTCTTAAGCAATTCATTTTCAGTACGCTGAATCAGATCACCGATGTAATAGATGTTTTCAGCTTTGAGGCAGTTTGCCGAACGCACGGTCAGTTCGAGATCATCGACAGGACGCAACAAGACTGGATCAATCTGTGGAGCACCACGGCTAGGTGCTTCGTAGGAATCACCAGCACCTTCAAGCGCTGCAAAGACAGAAATCTGATCCATCAGAATACGAGCAGACTGGCGAACCGCTTCTTCTGGACTAATCACGCCGTTTGTTTCAACGTCGATCACAAGCTTATCAAGGTCTGTACGCTGTTCAACACGCGCGTTTTCAACCGCATAGCTCACACGACGAACTGGGCTGAACGAAGCATCCAAGACAATACGACCAATCGTATGCGCACGATCATCAATCAATGCACGGACGTTACCTGGAACATAACCACGGCCTTTTTCAACCTTGATCTGCATTTCAAGTTTGCCCGAATCTGTCAGCGTCGCAATCATTTGCGAAGGATTCACGATTTCTACGTCGTGTGGCAATTCGATATCTGATGCAAAAACAGGACCCGCACCTTGCTTGCGCAAAGTCAGTGTCACATCATCACGGCTATGCAACTTGAATACCACACCCTTGAGGTTCAGCAAAATGTCTACGACATCTTCGCGCACACCTGGGATTGTTGAATACTCATGCACAACGCCAGTGATTTGAACTTCGGTGGCTGCATAACCAGACATCGAAGATAACAAAATACGACGCAGAGCGTTTCCAAGCGTGTGGCCATAGCCGCGCTCGAAAGGTTCCATGATGATTTTGGCGTGATTTGGGCCGACGGGTTCGACTTCAATCGAACGTGGCTTCAGAAAACCTTGTGACATTGCGATAGTCCTTTTTCAATACCCTCGGTTCGTTACACCGATAAGGCTGATGGATAAGACAAATAAATAACGAGTACTAAAAATACTAAAGGCGTATGCAACAACAAGCTGCATACGCCATTTAAATATTTCGATTAACGTGAATACAATTCCACGACCATCGATTCGTTGATGTCGCGTGCGACGTCAGCGCGATCAGGGACTTGCTTAAACGTACCAACTAACTTAGCTGTGTCAACTTCAACCCACTGGGGGATGCCGTTGCCTGAAGCCAAGTCCATTGATTCGCGAATGCGAGCCTGAGCTTTTGATTTTTCACGAATAGCGATCACGTCACCTGACTTGATCAACATCGAAGGAATGTCAGCCTTGTGGCCGTTCAATTCAATCGCACGATGTGTCACCAGCTGGCGAGCTTCAGCGCGTGTTGAACCAAAACCCATGCGATAGACGACGTTGTCAAGGCGCGACTCCAGCAACTGGATCAACTGCTCGCCAGTATTGCCTTTACGACGCTCAGCTTCTGCAAAATACTTGCGAAACTGTTTTTCCATAATGCCATACATACGCTTGAGCTTTTGCTTTTCGCGAAGCTGCAAACCGTAGTCAGATGTACGTGCACCTGAGGTGCGACCATGCTGACCTGGCTTTGAGTCAAGCTTACACTTTGACTCAAGTGAGCGGCGTGCGCTCTTAAGGAAGAGATCAATGCCCTCGCGACGCGAGAGTTTACATTTGGGACCGGTATAACGTGCCATGTGGGTTCCCCTTAGATACGACGACGCTTAGGTGGACGGCAACCGTTGTGCGGTACGGGTGTGATATCGGCAATGCTCGAAATCTTGATACCCAACGCATTCAACGCACGCACTGAAGATTCGCGACCTGGGCCTGGGCCCTTGATACGCACTTCAAGTGTCTTAATGCCGTATTCAATTGCCACCTTACCAGCTGTTTCTGCAGCAACCTGCGCAGCAAACGGCGTGGACTTACGTGAGCCTTTGAAACCAGCACCACCAGAAGTCGCCCATGACAAGGCATTGCCTTGACGGTCGGTAATGGTGATGATTGTGTTGTTAAAAGACGCGTGGACGTGCGCAATGCCGTCCGACACATTCTTTTTGACTTTTTTGCGAACGCGAGTTGCGCCGCCGGCAGAAGCTTTAGCCATCTTCTAATCCTCTTTATTTCTTCAGGCTAGCAGCAGCGCGACGCGGTCCCTTGCGGGTGCGGGCGTTGGTGCGAGTGCGTTGACCACGTACGGGCAAACCGCGCTTGTGGCGCATGCCTCGATAGGTGCCCAGATCGATCAATCGCTTGATCGAGAGCTGAACTTCACGTCGCAGGTCTCCTTCAACCGAAAACACACCTACGTGTTCACGGATGCGCTCGAGTTCTGCGTCGGTGAGATCCTTGACCTTTTTGGTCAGGGGCACACCAGCAGCTTCACAAATTTTGCGAGAGCGAGTGCGACCAATTCCAAAAATGGCGGTCAAACCGATCTCAGCGTGCTGATGTGGCGGAATGTTGATGCCAGCAATACGGGCCATGACTGTTCCTTGATGTATTAACCTTGACGCTGCTTATGACGCGGGTCGGTGCAAATGACTCGCACCACGCCGTGACGTTTAATAATTTTGCAGTTGCGGCAAATCCGCTTAACCGATGCCATTACTTTCATGGTTGACTCCTGTTATCTGTCGTAACCCGGCCGCTCATTTGGAGCGGAAGACGATTCTGGCACGCGTTAAGTCATAGGGCGTGAGCTCCACTGTGACTTTATCGCCCGGCAAAATCCGGATGTAATGCATACGCATCTTGCCGGAAATATGACCTAATACTACATGGCCGTTTTCCAACTTGACACGGAATGTTGCGTTAGGGAGATTCTCAAGAATCTCACCTTGCATCTGAATGACGTCGTCCTTTGACATTGCTCTCGCTTATCTCATTGGTATATTCGCGCCCTTGAAGTTAGCCTTCTTGAGCAGTGAATCGTACTGGTGAGACATCATGTAGGCCTGAACCTGTGCCATGAAGTCCATCGTAACTACAACAATAATCAGCAATGAGGTGCCGCCAAAGTAAAACGGTACATTCCAACGCATGACTAAAAACTCTGGAACCAAACACACCACTGTGATGTACAAGGCGCCAGCTAACGTCAACCGCATCAAAATCTTGTCGATGAATCGTGCGGTTTGCTCACCAGGACGAATCCCAGGAACGAACGCACCACTTTTCTTCAAATTATCTGCAGTTTCACGGCTGTTAAAAACTAACGCTGTGTAAAAAAAGCAGAAGAAAATAATTGCAGTTGCGTAAAGCGTAATGTAAAGCGGTTGACGCGGCGCGAGGGCTGCAGCCAAATCCCCTAACCAACGCATACTCTCAGCGCTTGAGAACCAGCTTGCGATTGTGGCAGGGAACAAAATAATAGATGAAGCAAAAATCGGGGGAATCACACCTGCCATGTTTAGCTTCAAGGGCAGATGGGATGTTTGTCCACCGTAGACCTTGTTACCAACCTGACGCTTAGCGTAATTCACAGTAATCTTACGTTGTCCACGCTCGACCAATACAACAAAAGCAGTGACCAGCACAGCAAGCGCAACAATAAACAGCGCCGAGAATCCAGACATTGCATTGGTACGAACCAAGTCCAACAAGCCTGCTAAGGCACTAGGTAAACCTGCAACAATTCCAGCAAAAATAAGAATCGAAATACCATTGCCTAAACCACGTTCAGTGATTTGCTCACCTAACCACATCACAAACATTGTGCCTGTGACTAAGGTAACAATCGTAGTCACTCTAAACATCAAACCAGGCTCAATGACCAACCCAGGCTGAGACTCAAGTGCGACAGAAATGCCAACTGCTTGAATCAATGCTAAAGCGACTGTCCCATAACGGGTGTACTGCGTAATCTTTCGACGGCCAGCTTCACCATCTTTTTTGATTGCTTCAAGTGAAGGTACTACCACTGACATCAACTGCATAATGATCGATGCAGAAATGTAAGGCATGATACCTAAAGCAAAGATAGAGAATCGCTCAAGTGCACCGCCTGAAAACATGTTGAACAGGCCGAGAATACCGCCCTGATTTTCACGAAACAGGTCTGCCAAGGCATCTGGATTGATGCCCGGTACAGGAATGTGCGTACCCAGGCGGTAAACCACCAAGGCTAGCACCAGGAACACTAAACGACGTTTAAGATCGCCGTAACGTGGGCCTGATTTTCCTGCGGACTGTGCTGCTGTTGCCATTCTCTAATCCGTCTTAAGCAATCGAACCACCGGCGGCTTCAATTGAAGCACGCGCACCAGCTGAAGCACCAATGCCCTTGAGGGACACTTTACGTGACAGTTCGCCAGATTTAAATACTTTGACGTAACGGACCTGCGTACCCACAACACCTGCCTGCTTGAGAACTTGCACATCGATTTCTTCGACAGGCAAAGATTGCAAATCAGACAAACGAACTTGAGCGTACAAATGGCCATCTAATGTAGAAAAGCCACGCTTAGGCAAACGGCGCTGCAAAGGCATTTGACCGCCTTCAAAACCAACCTTGTGAAAACCACCCGTACGTGATTTCTGGCCTTTATGGCCACGACCGGAAGTTTTGCCTAAGCCTGAGCCAATACCGCGACCAACACGACGCTTTGCGTGTGTTGAGCCTTCGGCGGGCTTGATAGTATTTAATTGAGTAATCGACATCGTGATTCCTTTCAGACGTCCGTAGCAGTCACGAGATAATCAACTTTATTGATCATTCCGCGAACTTCGGGAGTGTCTTTGAGCACTTTGCTGCTATTGACACGGCGCAAACCAAGGCCACGAACTGTGTCGCGATGGTCTTGCTTGGTACCGATGGTCGAACGGACCAGGGTGACTTTGACTTGTTTTTCAGCCATGACTTACCCCAAAATCTCTTCGACGGTTTTGCCACGTTTAGCAGCAACATCCGACGGTGTGAGCGAAGCGCGCAAGCCGTTAAGCGTGGCACGAACCATGTTGTAAGGGTTGCTTGAACCGAGGCTCTTTGCCACGACGTTACGCACTCCCATTACATCAAAAATAGCGCGCATTGGGCCGCCGGCAATCACGCCAGTACCTTCAGCAGCTGGCGAAATCAGTACTGTCGAAGCACCATGCTTGCCAACGACAGTGTGGTGAAGTGTGCCGTTCTTGAGAGCAACTTTAAACAGTTCGCGACGCGCCTGCTCCATTGCCTTTTGAACTGCAACCGGCACTTCACGTGCCTTACCTTTACCCATACCGACGCGACCATCACCATCACCGACGACGGTCAGTGCAGCGAAACTCATGGTACGACCACCTTTCACGACTTTACTGACGCGGTTGACCGCAATCATTTTTTCGCGGAGGCCGTCATCACGCTCTTCAGGAGCGTTCTTGCGTTGTTCTTTAGCCATTTGACTGTTCCTCGCTTAAAACTTCAGACCGGCTTCACGCGCGGCATCGGCCAAGGCTTTTACACGGCCGTGGTAACGGAAACCTGAACGATCGAAAGCGACAAGCTCAATACCAGCAGCTTTGGCTTTCTCTGCAACACGTTTACCGATCAATGTAGCAGCTGCGGCATTGCCACCTGCACCTGACTGACCTGCGAGTTGCTGACGCACTTCTGGCTCAACTGTTGAAGCAGAAACCAGAACACGATCGCCTTCGGGCGAAATGATGTTTGCATAGATGTGCAAGTTCGAGCGGAAAACCTGGAGGCGATTGACTCGCAACTCGGCGATTTTCTTACGCGTCGGAACAGCACGACGCAAACGGGAAATCTTTTTGTCCATGATCTTTCCTTGTTTGCGCGATTATTTCTTCTTGGTTTCTTTGATGATGACATGCTCATCGACGTAACGAACACCTTTGCCTTTGTAGGGCTCTGGCGGACGGTATGCACGAATTTCAGCAGCCACCTGACCAACCACCTGCTTGTCCGAACCTTTCAGAATAATTTCTGTCTGGGTTGGGCATTCGGCTTTTACGCCTTCAGGCATGGGGTGGACGACATCATGTGAAAAACCAAGTTGCAATTTGATCGCGTTACCCTGGACAGCGGCACGGTAACCCACGCCTACCAGAGTCAACTTACGCTCGAAACCTTTGCTAACACCCGTTACCATGTTCGCAACGAGTGCGCGCAAAGTTCCGGACATTGCTTTAGCTTCGCGGGAGTCATTTGCTACGATAAAAGAGAGCTTTCCGCCGTCTTCGTTCACAATGACATTACCAATCAGTGTCTGGCTCAATGTACCCAAAGGTCCTTTAACGGAGATTTGGTTAGCAGTGATTGTTGCTTCGACGCCTTTTGGCAATTCGACTGGATATTTAGCAATACGTGACATTTGGTTTTCTCCTTAAGCCACGTAGCAGAGGACTTCGCCGCCCACGCCATTGGCGCGTGCTTTGCGGTCAGTCATCACACCACGTGAAGTGGAGACAATAGCCACACCCAGACCGTTCATGACCTGAGGAATGCTTCCATTGCCTTTGTAAATACGCAGACCAGGGCGCGAAACGCGTTCTATGCGCTCGATCACTGGACGACCAGCGTAATACTTAAGGGTGATTTCAAGTTCAGGCTTTTGGGCCGTACCTTTAATCGTAAAACCATCAACATAACCTTCGTCCTGAAGCACGGCAGCAATTGCTACCTTGAGCTTGGAGGAGGGCATGGTCACCGATGTTTTGTCTACCTGCTGCGCATTACGAATGCGAGTCAGCATATCGGCGATAGGGTCGCTCATGCTCATGTTTTATTCTCCTACCAGCTAGCTTTGGTCATGCCGGGAATCTCACCCTTCATAGCCAATTCGCGCAGTTTCATGCGGCCAAGTCCGAACTTGCTGAACACACCACGTGCGCGGCCTGTGATCGCACAGCGATTACGCTGACGAGTTGGGCTAGCATTACGTGGAAGTTGCTGATATTTCAGCCGCGCTTCGTAGCGCTCTTCGTCGGTCTTGGATGAATCATCGATAATCGCTTTGAGAGCAGCGCGCTTGGCAGCAAATTTCTCTGCTGTCATTTTGCGCTTGATATCGCGATTGATCATTGAAAGTTTAGCCACGTCTGCGCTCCTTAGTTGCGGAACGGGAAGCTAAAGGCTGTTAACAGCGCCTTGGCTTCTTCGTCTGTCTTAGCGGACGTGGTGATGCTGATATTCATCCCACGCAACACGTCGATTTTGTCGTATTCAATTTCAGGGAAAATGATTTGCTCTTTCACCCCGATGTTGTAGTTGCCACGACCGTCAAACGCACGACCCGAAATACCACGGAAGTCGCGAACACGTGGCAGGGCCACTGAAACGAGACGGTCGAGGAATTCGTACATACGCTGACCGCGCAATGTCACCATACAACCAATTGGATAATCTTCGCGGATCTTAAAACCGGCGATCGCCTTCTTGGTTTTGGTAATCACAGGCTTTTGACCAGCAATCTTTGTCAGATCAGAAACCGCATGATCAATGACTTTTTTATCTGCAACAGCTTCAGAGACGCCCATGTTCAAGGTGACTTTCATCACACGAGGAACCTGCATTACGCTCTTGTAGCCAAACTGCTCGCGCAATGCGGGAGCAATTTTTTGCATGTAGAGTTCTTGGAAACGAGACATTTTTTTCGCCCCTTAAGCTTTCGCGCCAACGGTCTCGCCGCTGGAACGAAAAACACGCACTTTGCGACCGTCAACTTCTTTGATCCCAACGCGATCACCTTTACCGGTGGCGGGATTGAAGAGCGCAATGTTCGAGATATGGATCGGCATTGTCTTTTCGATAATGCCGCCGGTTGTTCCCTGCATGGGATTAGGCTTAACATGCTTTTTGACCATGTTGATGCCTTCGACCAATACATGGTCTTCATCAAGACGGGCCAACACAGTTCCGCGACGCTTTTTGTCACGCCCTGTCAGCACTACAACCTCGTCGCCTTTACGGATTTTGTTCATTTACGGCTCCTTACAGCACTTCGGGCGCCAAAGACACGATCTTCATGAACTTTTCGCCACGCAATTCGCGCGTAACGGGTCCAAAGATACGCGTGCCGATAGGCTCGAGTTTGGCGTTGAGCAAAACGGCAGCATTGCCACCGAAGCGAATACGTGAACCGTCTTTACGACGAACACCCTGTGCCGTACGAACGACAACAGCGTTATAGATTTCGCCTTTTTTGACACGGCCTCGTGGGGCAGCGTCCTTGACGGTAACCTTGATAACATCGCCGATTGCGGCATAGCGGCGCTTTGAGCCGCCGAGCACTTTGATACACATCACAGAACGTGCACCAGTGTTATCGGCCACGTCTAGCGTGGTCTGCATTTGGATCATGATTTTTCCTGTTCCAACTTAACCAAAGATTCTGTATGCATTTTGCTTACAGTCAAATCAGTCAGTTTTGGTCCCGTTAGGTGCCACAGGGCACCCTGGGTTGAAATCTGCTAATTATTTCCACACTTTTTATGTTTCGTTTTTTAAAACGGCACACGAATTGCGGGAAAGCCGTGCAGTATATCGCAGTATTTTTTTTTGTGCAAGTGCTATTCAGTTATGTCATATTATCTGTTTAGCGCTTTTGTCTATTTTTTGTTGTATTGGAGCCTCAATGTACCCTAAGCAAACCCTTTATATCAATGGTGAGTTCATTTCTGGCGAAGGTCGCCAGTCCCAGGACATCATCAATCCTGCGACCCTAGAGGTTCTTGGCCAATTGCCACATGCGACTCAGGCCGATCTGGACATGGCTCTGCAATCTGCTGAATTGGCATTCGCAAGCTGGAAAAAGTCCTCTCCTATGGATCGCTCTGCGATTTTGCGGAAAGTGGGTCAACTCACACGTGATCGTGCTCAGGAAATCGCACGAAACATGACGCTTGATCAAGGAAAACCGCTTGCTGAAGCCCTCGGAGAGGTTGTTGGTTGTGCCGACCATTGTGATTGGCACGCGGAGGAGTGTCGTCGTATCTATGGGCGAGTGGTCTTGCCAAGAAACGCCGATGTGCGTCAACTTGTTCTTAAAGAACCTATCGGTGTTTGTGTTGCTTTTACACCTTGGAATTTTCCATATAACCAGGCTATTAGAAAAATTTGTGCGGCGATTGGTGCTGGTTGTACGGTCATTCTCAAAGGACCTGAAGATTCTCCGAGTGCAGTTATGGCTATTGCGCAGATGTTCCATGATGCTGGCTTACCTCCCGGTGTCTTGAGTTTGGTCTGGGGTGAGCCCGCTAAAGTTTCTGATTACCTTATCCGCTCACCTATCAGTCGTAAAGTCTCATTTACTGGCTCTGTGCCTGTTGGCAAACAGTTAGCAGCTCTTGCCGGGGCGCATATGAAACGCGTCACGATGGAACTTGGCGGACACTCACCTGTTATTGTTTTTGATGATGCAGATGTTGAACGTGCAGCAACAATGCTTGCAAAATTTAAAGTTAGGAATGCTGGTCAGGTATGTGTTTCACCCACTCGTTTTTATGTTCAAAAGAAGGTCTATGACAAGTTTCTTGCTAAATTTATCGATGTACTGAAACAGGTCAAAGTAGGTAATGGTTTAGAGGATGGTGTTGAAATGGGACCCCTCGCCCATGAGCGACGCGTACCTGCTATTCAAAGATTTGTTGAAGACTCACGCAAGCGTGGTGCAAAAATTGAAATTGGTGGCGATGCAATGAGTGGCAAGGGTTTCTTTTTCCCGCCTACTGTCATTACTGGGTTAAAAGATGACTCGATGCTCATGACAGAAGAACCATTTGGCCCAATCGCACCTGTCGTACCTTTCGACAATATCGATGAAGTCATCATGCGTGCAAATAGCCTGCCTTTTGGCTTGTCTTCATACATATTTACAAACTCACTGCAGACTGCTACCAAAATTTCAAACTCGATCGAGGCTGGAATGGTCAACATTAACCATTTTGGTAGTGCACTTCCTGAAACGCCTTTTGGCGGCATCAAGGACAGTGGAATTGGAAGCGAAGGTGGATCAGAAACTTTTGATGGCTATCTAGTTACAAAGTTTGTCACACATATTTAACGCAATGATCGCACGTCGTCACTGACGTGCATAAAAAAACGCGCCAAATAATTGGCGCGTTTTTTACTTCTGTCAGGCAATCTTTAGATCACGCGAGCAGCTTCGATCAATTTCGTAGCAGTCCAAGATTTGGACCGTGAAATTGGACGACCTTCTGCGATTTCTACAGTGTCACCTTCGTTGTACTGATTGGTTTCATCATGCGCTTTGTATTTAGCTGAGCGCATAATGATCTTGCCAAGCATAGGATGCTTAACACGACGCTCCACCAACACCACGATGGTTTTATCCATCTTGTTGCTGACGACTTTACCAACCAGCGTACGCTGACGCTTAGGTTTTGTTGTTTGAGCTGTGGTCATATTATGATCCCGCCTTCTCAGTCAACAACGTGCGAACGCGAGCGATGTCGCGACGAACTTTACTGATCTGAGTATGGTTGGTGAGTTGCTGAGTAGCCCGCTGCATACGCAGACCAAATTGGGCTTTCAACAGGCTTTCAAGCTCTTGACCGAGCTCGGCGGCAGTTTTTGCACGAAGTTCGCTTGCTTTCATATCGATTCCTTAAGTACCGAGGTGACGCGCGACGAATGTTGTGGCGATTGGAAGCTTAGCTGCTGCAAGGCGGAACGCCTCACGCGCGATTTCTTCACTCACACCTTCCATTTCGTACAGCACTTTGCCTGGCTGGATTTCAGCAACCCAATACTCTGGATTACCTTTACCGTTACCCATCCGAACTTCAGCTGGTTTCTGTGAAATTGGCTTGTCGGGGAAGATACGGATCCAAATACGTCCGCCACGCTTGATGTGGCGATTGATCGCACGACGTGCAGATTCAATCTGGCGTGCGGTTAGACGGCCACGACCTGTCGCCTTCAAACCGAATTCGCCAAATGAAACGTTAGCGCCGCGTGTAGCGAGGCCAGTGTTACGGCCTTTTTGCTCTTTGCGATATTTCCTGCGTGCTGGTTGCAGCATGCTTATTCTCCTTCAGGCGCAGGCGCAGCGGCATCAGCCTTGCGCGGTGCACGACCACGACCTGCGGGACGAGCAGCCGGACGGCCACCTTCGGGCTTGTCAGCACGAGGGGCACGACGTGGGCGACGCTCTTCTTCGCGGGGCGCAGCGGTTTCAACAGGCATTTCGCCGTTAGCCAACATGTCGCCTTTATAGACCCAGACTTTGATACCAATCACACCATAAGTGGTGTGGGCTTCAGAAGTACCGTAATCAATATTTGCACGCAAAGTATGAAGTGGCACGCGACCTTCACGATACCATTCAGTGCGGGCAATTTCGATACCATTCAGACGGCCTGCACTCATGATCTTGATGCCTAAAGCACCCAGACGCATTGCATTTTGCATGGCACGCTTCATGGCGCGACGGAACATGATCCGCTTTTCAAGCTGCTGCGAAATTGAATCCGCAATCAACTGAGCATCGGTTTCTGGCTTGCGAATCTCTTCGATATTGACGTGAACAGGCACGCCCATCAAACGCTGCAAATCAGCCTTGAGGCCTTCGATGTCCTCACCACGCTTACCAATCACAACTCCCGGACGTGCAGAGTAGATAGTAATACGTGCGTTTTTAGCAGGACGCTCAATGACCACGCGACCAACAGATGCGCTTTTGAGTTTCTTTTTTAGGTACTCGCGGACGCGAATATCAGAGGCAAGCATGCCGCTGAAATCTTTGTCGTCTGCGTACCACTTCGAGCCCCAATTACGTGTAACCGCAAGGCGGAACCCAATCGGGTGAATTTTCTGACCCATCGTGACTCCTTAGGCTCCGACCTTCACAGTAATGTGGCAGGTCTGCTTTTCAATCTGGTTACCGCGCCCTTTGGCTCGTGCGGAAAAGCGCTTCATCGACTCTGCCTTGTCCACAAAAATCGTGGTGACTTTGAGTTCGTCGATATCTGCACCGTCGTTGTGCTCGGCATTGGCGATCGCTGATTCAACAGCTTTCTTCAAGATGCCGGCGGCCTTCTTATTTGTGAAGGTCAGGATGTTCAATGCCTGAGCAACAGATTTACCACGGATCAGATCCGCAACAAGTCTTGTCTTCTGGGCAGAGATATGCACCCCACGGATAATGGCTTGAGTTTCCATGGATTACCTCTTGGCCTTTTTGTCTGCAGCGTGCCCTTTAAAGGTACGAGTCAGCGCAAACTCACCGAGTTTATGTCCAACCATGTTCTCGTTGATGTAAACGGGAACGTGCTGGCGACCGTTATGAACAGCAATCGTCAGACCGATGAAGTCTGGCAGGATCGTTGAACGACGTGACCAAGTTTTGATCGGTTTCTTGCCCTTTTCGGCGATAGCAACCTCGACCTTTTTGATCAGGTGTGCATCGACGAATGGGCCTTTCTTGACTGAACGTGACATGATTCGCCCTCTTATTTACGCTTGCGGCGCTGGACGATCATATTGTCCGTCCGCTTGTTGCTACGAGTCTTGTAACCCTTAGCTGGGGTACCCCATGGACTACGTGGCTCGCCGCCTTCTCCGGTACGACCTTCACCACCACCGTGTGGGTGATCAACCGGGTTCATTGCGACACCACGCACCGTGGGACGAATACCGCGCCAACGAACTGCACCCGCTTTACCGATTTGGCGCAAGCTGTGCTCTTCGTTGCCGACTTCACCGATCGTTGCACGGCATTCAATGTGCACGCGACGAACTTCACCTGAACGCAGGCGAACCTGAGCGTAAGTGCCTTCGCGAGCCAATAGAACAGCCGATGCACCAGCCGAGCGTGCCATTTGGGCACCCTTGCCAGGCAACATTTCGATGCAGTGAATCGTTGTACCCACCGGGATGTTGCGAATAGGTAAGGTGTTACCTGCGCGGATGGGGGCTTCTACACCCGACAACAGCGTTGTACCTACTTCAAGACCACGAGGAGCGATAATGTAACGACGCTCACCATCCGCATAACAAAGCAAAGCGATGTGTGCAGTGCGGTTTGGGTCATATTCCAGACGCTCAACCTTTGCTGGAATGCCGTCTTTGTTGCGACGGAAATCCACCAAACGGTAGTGCTGCTTATGACCACCACCACGGTGGCGAATTGTGATGTGACCGTTGTTATTACGGCCAGATCCACGAATTTTCTTTTCGAGCAACGCAGCAACCGGTGCGCCTTTATGCAGATTAGGTGTGACCACCTTAAGCATGCCACGGCGTCCGGGCGAGGTTGGCTTAACTTTTAAGAGAGCCATTTAGTTGACCTCCGCCAGGTTGATTTCTTGACCATCTTTGAGCGAGACATAAGCCTTACGCTCATTACGACGGCGACCGACGAAACGTCCGAAACGCTTTGCCTTGCCTTTACGATTCAACACCTGAACAGCTTCAACTTGCACTTTAAAGAGCAACTCGACAGCAGCTTTAATTTCAGGCTTAGTTGCATCAGCGATGACACGAAATGCGACCTGGTTGTTCTTCTCTGCAACAAAGGTGGCTTTTTCAGTCACGATTGGTGCCAAGATGATTTGCATTAGACGATGATCGTTCATGCCAGCATCTCCTCGAGTTGAGCGATGGCCTGCTTTGTGATCAATACTTTTTTGTAGTGAATCAGCGAAAGCGGATCGGCATTGCGCGGCTCGACGACAGCAACGTGCGGCAAATTGCGCGTCGCGAGGTAAAGGTTTTCATCGACTGTATCGGTGATAATCAACACCGATTCCAAACCAAAAGTCTTAAGCTTTTCAGCTGCAAGTTTTGTTTTTGGGGCTTCGAGTGTAAATGAATCAACGATTGAGATACGGTCTTCGCGAGCCAACTGTGAAAGGATCGAACGAATTCCCGCGCGATACATTTTCTTGTTAACTTTTTGGCTGAAGTTTTCTTCAGGCGAATTTGGGAACGCGCGACCACCCCCACGCCACAAGGGCGAGGAAGTCATACCAGCACGTGCGCGGCCAGTACCTTTTTGATTGAATGGCTTTTTGGTCGAGTGGCGAACTGCATCGCGACCTTTTTGAGCACGGTTACCCGAACGTGCATTTGCCTGAAAGGCAATGACGATTTGGTGAACGAGTGCTTCGTTAAAATCACGACCAAACACTGTGTCAGGTGCAGCAAATGTTGCTGATGACTGACCTTGATCATTTAGGAGCTTGATATCCATGGATTAGGCTCCCTTTTTAGCAGGTGCTTTGACTGCCGGGCGCACGAGAATGTCTCCGCCAGCATAGCCAGGGACTGCGCCCTTAACCATCAGCAGACCACGCTCAGCGTCAACACGGACGACGTCAAGGTTTTGCACGGTGCGTGTGTCATCACCAAGGTGACCTGACATGCGCTTACCGGGGAAAATTCGACCAGGATCTTGCGCCTGACCAATCGAACCAGGAACGCGGTGCGAACGGCTGTTACCGTGTGATGCGCGCTGTGATTTGAAATGGTGACGCTTGATTGTGCCGGCGAAACCTTTACCAATTGTGGTACCGGTGACGTCAACTTGCTGGCCAGCTTCGAAAATGCTTTCAACAGCGACCACGCTACCTGGCGTGAATTCGGCTGCGCGAGCAGGATCAAGACGGAATTCTTTGAGGATACTACCGGCCTCTACACCAGCTTTGGCGTAATGACCTGTTTGTGGCTTGGCTACACGGGAAGCGCGACGAGCGCCGTAAGCAACTTGAATGGCGGCGTAGCCGTCAGACTCAAGTGACTTTACCTGGGTGACGCGGTTGTTCGACACGTCCAGTACTGTTACAGGGATGGACTCGCCATCTTCCGTAAAAATACGGGTCATGCCGACCTTGCGGCCCACCAGCCCAAGCCGATGTGCGGCAGGCGTGGGTGTCGATTTCGACATCGTTTTCTCCGGGGTAAAAACCCGATTCCCGACTTCGATTGGTCGGGGCTGATAAAACCCGAATATTTCGGGTGCTCATTATTTCTTGCCAAAATACGGCAAGTCTTACATTCTAGCACCAACGGTTGCTGCATTGCAAGCCAAATTGACTTGTCATGCAGTAACCATGCGGGGCTAAATTTCTAAACTATTACTGAAGTGCGATTTCTACGTCAACACCAGCTGGCAAGTCGAGGCGCATCAGTGCATCAACTGTTTTATCAGTTGGGTCAACAATGTCCATCAAGCGCTGATGTGTGCGGATTTCGAACTGGTCACGAGAAGTTTTGTTCACGTGTGGTGAACGCAACACGTCATAACGACGAATACGCGTTGGCAGCGGAACCGGTCCTCGTACCACTGCACCGGTACGCTTGGCCGTATCAACGATCTCTGCAGCCGACTGATCGATGAGTTTGTAGTCAAACGCTTTCAGACGGATACGGATTTTTTGATTTTTCATGGCGATTCTCAAAGAGCGATATGCTGCGAGCTATTCAGCTCGCAGCGAAACAAATTACTTCAGGATTTTAGCAACGACGCCGGCGCCGACAGTACGGCCACCTTCG
>JAOATE010000005.1 GCA_030158305.1 Burkholderiaceae bacterium | reverse complement strand
TTGGCGGAGGCGCAGGGATTCGAACCCTGGATGCAAGTTTTAGCTCACATACTCCCTTAGCAGGGGAGCCCCTTCAGCCGCTCGGGCACGCCTCCAAACCAAGGCGCTATTCTAGCATGACGAATAGCGCCTTTTTTGACTCAGACTACATCCTTAAACTTTGGTCGGTGCAGCCGTTTCCAGACCGAAAGCTTTGTGCAGGGCGCGCACGGCCAGTTCCATGTACTTGTCCTCGATCAAGACCGAGGTTTTGATTTCACTTGTGCTGATCATCTGAATGTTGATGTTCTCGGCGGCCAGTGTTTTAAACATCAGGCTGGCCACGCCAGCGTGTGAGCGCATGCCGATACCGACGATCGAGACTTTGGCGACTTTGTCGTCCGAGACGATCTCGCGGGCACCGACGTCAGGACCGACCTGACCGGTGAGCAAGGCCAGGGTGCGCGCAAACTCGTTGCGGTGAACCGTAAAGGAAAAGTCGGTCGTACCGGCCACGGACTGGTTTTGCACGATCATGTCGACGTCGATGTTGGCGTCGGCGACTTTGCCCAGGATTGCGTAAGCGACGCCTGGCTTGTCGGGCACGCCCAGCAAAGTAACCTTGGCTTCGTCGCGGCTAAAGGCGATGCCCGAGACAACAGCTGCTTCCATTTTTTCGTCTTCCTCAAAAGTAATCAGGGTGCCGGAACGCATTTCTTCGTCCAGCGACATGTCGGGGTCGGTCAATGATGACAACACACGAGTAGGCACGCGGTATTTACCTGCAAACTCGACCGAGCGAATCTGCAACACCTTGGAACCGAGCGAGGCCATCTCGAGCATTTCTTCGAACGAGATCACGTTCAGGCGGCGGGCATCGGGCTCGACGCGTGGATCGGTCGTATAGACACCATCTACATCGGTATAGATCAGGCACTCGTCTGCCTTAAGCGCTGCGGCGACCGCGACGGCGGAGGTGTCCGAACCGCCACGACCGAGCGTCGTGATGTTGCCTGTGTCATCAACGCCTTGGAAACCTGTGACCACGACCACGCGACCCGCATCGAGATCGGCGCGAATGCGCTTGTCGTCGATCGCGGTGATACGTGCTTTGGTGTAGGCGGAATCGGTACGAATCGGGACCTGCCAGCCAGCGTAGCTGCGCGCCTGGAGACCAGCGGCCTGAAGCGCGATGGCCAAGAGGCCACTCGAAGCTTGCTCGCCGGTGGCGGCAATCATGTCGAGCTCGCGACCATCAGCCGAGTCCGAGAGCTCGCGGGCCAAGCCCAACAAGCGATTGGTTTCGCCGGACATGGCAGACGGCACCACGACGACCTGGTGGCCAGCCGCATGCCATTTGGCGACGCGGCGCGCGACGTTTTTAATGCGCTCGACGGATCCCATGGAGGTCCCGCCGTACTTATGAACGATAAGTGACATGATTTAGGGTAAAAACGGAGAGGCAGATGCAAAGTCCACTATTTTAGCCCGAAGACAGCGATACTCGCCCGCGCAGGCAGCGCACAGTATGGGAACCGTGTTGCCACAGCAACTCTCGGTCGTGCCCGAGGGCATGTAATTGCCTCAATTGACGCATTAAATCAGCCAGTCGCCGCTCGCCGGGCATGGCGACCTGCTGTTGATCGAGCCAATAGCGCAGTGCCAAAGCCTGCCGGGCTGGGCTCAAGTCACGCCAAGCCTTGAGGCTAAAGCTCAGGCCAGACGCGTCGGGCTCCAGGGTTTGCCAATCCAGTGCCGCGACCTCGTCGAGGATCTCGCTCACGTCAGCCGCCTGTCTGGCATGACGCACCAGTGTCTGCCGCCAGGCGGGCCAGTGTTGCTCTAAAACCGGAACAAGCTCGGTTCTGAACGCCCCCCGCTTGTATTGCGGATCGGCATTACTGGCGTCCTCGACTGCTTGCCAGCCCGTCCGGCTCGCGTAATCTTGGGCGATCGCCACCAACTCTGCACGCTCAATCTCCAGCCAGGGGCGCAGCAAGCGCATGCCCTGACGCGAGACATCATCTTGCATCGCGCTCAGTCCTAACACCCCTGCCCCGCGCAACAAACGCAGCAGCACGGTCTCGGCCTGGTCTTGTTGATGATGCGCGAGCAGGATCGCGGCGACCTGATGTTCGCTGGCGAGTGCGGCCAGGGCCTGATAACGGGCCTCACGCGCCGAGGCTTCAGTACCGAGCCCCTGCCCCAGATCGACTTGAACATGGCGAACGACCAAAGGCAGCTTGAGCGCACGTGCGAACGCAGCCAAATGCTCAGCCCAGGCATCGGCCTCTGGCATCAAGCCGTGATGAATATGGAAAAAATAAAGGGGCTGGCCACGCTGTGCGCAGACCTCAGCGGCCACCAAGGCCAACGCGACGGAGTCCGTACCCCCGCTCAAAGCGACGGCGACAGCTTGCTCTGAGGGGAGATTGGCCAGCGCCTGTTGGAGTGCCCGCAGAGGGGCCTCGGGCCAGGCGCTCAGCATAGGCAAGCGCCCTTAGGCGCGTACCTCTTGGAAACTACCGTAGGACAATAAACGCTCAAGTCGATGATCAATCAATTGCTGAGGCGTCATGCCAGACAAGGACCGCAAAGCATCCGCGAGCGAACGACGCAACAAGCGCGCCATCACGCGAGGATCGCGATGTGCACCACCAACGGGTTCGTTGACGACCTTGTCGATCAAACCGAAATCTTTCAAACGATCAGCAGTGATCGCTAACGCGGCCGCTGCCTCAGAGGCCTTGTCGGCACTGCGCCAAAGAATCGACGCACAACCCTCAGGAGAAATCACCGAGTAGGTGGAGTACTGCAACATCAACACGACGTTACCCACCGCAATCGCCAACGCGCCACCAGAACCACCCTCACCGATGATGGTGGAGATGATCGGCACCTTGAGTTCAGCCATCGCGTAGAGGTTGTGTCCGATGGCTTCGGACTGACCGCGCTCCTCGGCACCCACACCAGGATAGGCACCAGGGGTATCGACAAAAGTAAACACGGGCAAGTTGAATTTTTCTGCGAGACGCATCAGACGCATGGCCTTGCGATAGCCCTCGGGACGTGGCATGCCAAAGTTGCGCGCAGCGCGTTCCTTGGTGTCGCGACCTTTTTGATGACCAATCACCATGCAAGGCGCACCATTAAAACGCGCCATTCCGCCCACGATCGACAAGTCATCCGCGAACATGCGATCACCATGCAGCTCGTGAAAATCAGTAAAGATTTCGCGCACGTAATCCAGAGTGTAGGGACGCTGCGGATGCCGGGCGACCATCGAGGTCTGCCAGGGCGTTAGCTTGGAGTAAATCTCTTTGGCCAGCGTCTGGCTTTTTTGTTGCAGTCGACTGATTTCGTCCGAGATATCCACGGCCGAATCCGCCTGCACATAGCGCAGCTGTTCGATCTTGCCCTCGAGCTCGCCAAGGGGTTGTTCAAATTCGAGAAAAGTATTGCGCATGTCTGTGTGTGCTCATTCAATCTGAGGTGCGCTTAGTATTCCACCGGAGTGGGATCCAAGCAGCGCCATAAATACCAAGTCGCGACCGTGCACCACGGCTGCCATCCTTGGGCCACTTCTCGGGCTTCAAAGCGGGAGACAGGCTCACCGCTGAAGTAGTGTAACGAGATTGCCTTTAATAGTCCGACATCATCAAGCGGCAAAATATTAGGCCGCTGTAGATTAAAAATCAAAAACATCTCTGCCGTCCAGCGACCAATTCCTCGAATGGCAGTCAATTCGGCAATGACCTCCTCATCTTCCATGCTGGCCCATTTTGGAGGACGCACCAGCTTATCAAGAAAATGTGTCGAAAGATCAAGGACATATTCAGATTTGCGGCCAGACAGTCCGGCTGCGCGCAGCCGTTCCATGCCTGCAGCCTGAACACTCGCCGGCGTAGGGCGTTTGCCGCATTCGAGCAAAAACTTTTGCCAGACCGACTCGGCTGCTTTAACGGAAATTTGTTGGCCAATGATGGAGCGTGCGAGCGTGACGAAGGGATTGCCGCGGGTAGTGAGAAAAATATCCGGGTGCTTGGGGATAATTTTTTTCATAATGCGGTCACGCCGCATCAATTGAGCAGTCGCCGAGTCCCAATAATCGGGCTTTCCTAGTGCGAGATCAGAACGGGGCATCAGATAAACCTTAGGCGCGGCGCCACTGAGTCAGGCCACCGGGCTTGTCATCAAGCTCAACACCTGCGTTTTTCAGTGTCGCACGAATCTGATCCGCCTCAGCGAAATTTTTTGCCGCTTTGGCCGCCGCGCGTGCAGCGATCAAGGTTTCGATCTCAGTCTCAGACAGCGCTGCCGCAGGGGCTTGTGCCGATCCTGCAGCACCCTGCTCGATTGCGCGACGGGTATAGCGTGTGGGGCTTTGAAAATAAACGACTGGATCTTTTTGCAATAGTCCCAAAAGCTCGGCGAGTGCCTTGAGCTGTGAGACCAAGGCGGGATCTTTGCTGCGATTGACCTCGCTTGCCAGCTCAAACAAAGCCGCCACTGCACCCGCGCTATTGAAGTCGTCGTTCATGGCCTCACGAAACGCGATCGCCTGAGGCGCCTGCCAATCAATCTCGACCGTACCTGGAGCAGGTGGGCAATTTTGCAAGGTCTGATAGAGTCGATCAAGCGACAGCTGCGCATCAATCAAATTGTCTGGCGCGTAGTTTTGCGCGCTACGGTAGTGATTGCGCACGATAAAGAAACGCAGCATCTCGGCTTCGCGCGGGTTGACCTCGTAGTCGGCGCTCTCGCCCGCCGCAGGCTGTCCATCCGTGGACGCAGCATTCTGCACACCAATGGTCTGACGAATCGTGCGGAAATTACCCAACGACTTGGACATTTTTTCCGCATCGACCATCAAAGGTCCGCAATGCATCCAGTTGTTGGCCAGCGTGCCGCCAAAAGCACCTTCAGTCTGGGCGATCTCGTTTTCGTGATGGGGAAACTTGAGGTCCGGGCCGCCACCATGGATATCCAAAGGCAAGCTCAGGAGGGCTTTGCTCATGGCCGAGCACTCGATGTGCCAGCCTGGACGCCCCCAGCCATAGGGAGAATCCCAGCGGGTGTCCGCAGGCTCATGCTCCTTGGCGGATTTCCACAAGACAAAATCCAGCGGGTCACGCTTGGACGACGCGACGGCTACGCGCTCGCCGGCGCGCAAATCATCGAGGGTCTTGCCCGACAGCTTGCCATAGTCCGGAAACTCCCGGACCGCGAAATTGACGTCGCCATCAACAGCGTGATAGGCCAGGCCTTTTTGCTCGAGCTTGCCAATGATGTCCAGCATATCGCCCACATATTCGGTCGCGCAGGGCTGTTGGTCGGGCGACTGGACGGATAAGGCACGCTCGTCGGCATGCATCGCATCGATGTAATAAGACGTCACCTCACCGAGGCGGCGATTGGTTTCCACCGCGCGGCGGATAATTTTGTCATCAATATCAGTGATGTTACGCACATATTGCACCTGATAGCCAGAGGCGCGCAGCCAGCGCTGCACCACGTCAAAGCTGACCAGCATCCGGGCGTGGCCTAGGTGGCAATAATCGTATACCGTCATGCCACACACATATAACCCTACTTGGCCGGGCTGTACCGGGCGAAAGGGGCGCTTGGAGCGGGACAATGAGTCGTAGATCTGTAGCATGCGTGTGGTCAGTCAAAAGCAGGGCTAAAATGCAGATCAACAAGTATAGCAATTGAGGGTTCTACGACTTGAAGCTGGTGAAAAAAACGCGTTCGATCTCGACCCGAAGGGGGCCGATAGCCTCGGCCGCCGCCCTGTGCCTGTCGGTGCTGTTGCACCTGCCTGCGCACGCCCAGATCAATCTGGGTGGGAGTACGCCAACCACGTTAAACCCTCTGGCCAGCGACCCGACAGACACGGCTGGTAATCAGACGCCACGTAACAGTTTGCCCTCAGCCCTGCCAAATTCCGCCAATACGATCTTGGGGGACAAGGCGCCTGAAGGCGGTTGGGACGGACTGGCCAAGCTGCTCGAAGCACTTGCCCCCTCCGTGGATACCAGTGTTCCACTGACGCCGACTGAAATCTCAAACAGAATCGATGGTTTGATTCGCGCCGGTCGCCTCAAAGAAGCCCTGCAAAACATTGAGGCACGCCAAGCAGTCGAGGCCCTGCGCCACACGCCTGGCACCGACGTACAACTGATGTTTTTACATGCCCGCATTCTGGCTGAAATGAATCGCCCTGCCGAATCAGAGGCGGTCTACCTCCAGATGACAACGCGTTTTCCGGAGCTCCCTGAGCCCTGGAACAACCTAGCGGCGCTTTACGTCAAACGTAACGAATTGGATCAGGCTCGGCGCGCCCTCGAAATGGCGATCATGATCAATCCAAAATATTCGATCGCACAAGCCAATCTTGGCGATGTGCAAATGAATCTCGCGCTGCGGGCCTATCAAAACGCAGCGCAAGCAGGTGTGCCAGGACTGGCCCCTAAAATTAAACGTGTCAAAGAACTACTTGAGGGTTCTGCAAAATGAAATTTTCTACTTATGGGCTGCGTGTCATGCGCTGCCTCGCACTGGTCGGTATGATTCCGCTGGTGTCTTTATCGGCCCAAGCGGCCTCTCCTTCCAACTCGACTCAAAAACAAGGCGTTACTTCAATGAGCACATCACCTCGCGTCAAAATGTCCACTAATCAGGGCGACTTCATCATTTCTCTGAATGCTGAAAAAGCACCCAAGACCGTGGCTAACTTCCTCGAATACGTCAAAGATGGTTTTTTTGACGGCACGATTTTTCACCGCGTGATTGATGGCTTTATGATTCAGGGCGGTGGTTTTGAGCCAGGTTTGAAGCAAAAGCCCACCAAGGCACCCGTTGAAAACGAAGCCAACAATGGCTTAAAAAACAACAAGTACACACTCGCGATGGCGCGCACCAGCGATCCACACTCCGCCACGGCACAATTTTTCATTAACGTCGCCAACAACGACTTCCTGAACCACACTGCGCCCACGGCTCAGGGCTGGGGCTACGCTGTATTTGGCGAGGTCGTCGAGGGCCAGGATGTGATCGACAAAATGAAAGGTGTCCCAACTGCGAACAGCGGCTTTCATCAAAACGTTCCAACCAATGATGTCGTGATTACAAAGGCTGTTGTCCTTGAATAAGATCGAACTCGACGGACCGGTATGGCTTGCCTCAGATGTTCATCTCGGGCAGCACACTACCGGTACCGCAGAAGCCTTCCGTGATTTTCTCAAACTCGCCGCCAGCGAGGCTTCGGCCTTGCTGTTGCCGGGTGATATTTTTGATGCATGGATTGGTGACGACGTCGCCGTGGTGGCCCCGCCTTGGCTGGCTCAGGACCTCATGGCGCTCAAAGCCTGTGCGGCACAAATCCCGGTCTGGCTGGGACGCGGCAACCGCGATTTTCTGATGGGTGGCGCACTCGCTGCTGGAGTCGGTGCACAATTGCTGCCCGAACAAGTCCTGGTGACCGTTGCCGGACACACCATGCTCTTGAGTCACGGTGATGAATATTGCACCGATGATGTAGCCTATCAGCAGTTTAGAGCCATGGTTCGCAACCCTGCGTGGCAATCTGGCTTTTTATCCAAGAGCATTCCTGAGCGTCTGAGTCTCGCTGCACAAGCGCGTGGCGAAAGCATGGTCGCCAACCAGACCAAGTCGATGGACATCATGGACGTCAATGCAGAGGCCGTTGCTGACGCGATTCGCAGCGCTGGCGTTTCTCTCATCGTGCATGGCCATACGCATCGCCCAGGCCGATATGTCCTGAACGTGGATGGCAAGGTCTGCGAACGTTGGGTGCTACCTGACTGGGACTGCGAACCGACGGCACCCGAGGGGAAAATGCGCGGCGGCTGGATGATCATTGATGAGGATGGTCCGGCGCTGTTCGATCTGGAACCTGCCGAGTAATCCCACTCCTCGACCCTACCCTGTAGCGTCCTCGGGCTCCTCGGCCAGACGCTGCACTTTGACTTGCGCAATGCGACGACCATCGATCTGCATCACTTCGAACTTGAAGCTGGCATGCTGACCCTTGAACGCACACTGGTCACCTCGCACAGGTAGTTGACCAAACCTGTCCAGCAAGTATCCTGCGAGCGTGGTGTACTCCTGATCGTCGTTGACCAAGCCTTCTGTCTCGAGCACTTGCTCGAGATGGTGTAAGTCTGCGGCGCCATCCACAAGCCACTGTCCTTCACCGTCAGACACAATGTCGGGAGTTTCGTCCTCGTCGGGAAACTCTCCAGCAATCGCTTCGAACACATCAATCGGCGTGACCAGTCCCTGAATCGCACCAAACTCATCGGCCACAAGCACTAACTGGCCTCGGGAGCGTTTAAGCGTATCCATCAAACTAATGATGCTGATCGTATCGTGGACAATAATCGGCTCACGCAAACCGTTGCGACGGATATTGCCGTGTGTCAACAAATCCGCGATCATTTCTTTGGCGCGGCCAATTCCGACCACGTCATCTACCGAGCCCCGGCACACTGGAAAGAAGCTGTGGGGAACCATCGCAATCTGTTTTTGAATTTCCTGAGGATCATCATCGAGATTGATCCAGGAAATCTCTGTGCGCGGTGTCATCACAGAGTGAACCGAGCGCTCAGCCAGAGTCAGTACGCCACTGACCATGTTGCGCTCTTCTACGCCAAACGCAATGCGTTCAGGTTTACCTTGAGGGGTCGGCTGATCTTCGACAATCTCGTCAGGCAGACGCTTACCCAGCATCCGCAGCACAGTTTCAGCGGTCCGTTCGCGCATCGGGCGCTTTGACTCAAGCTTTAAGCCCTTGTGACGGGCCAATTGGTTGAGCATTTCGATTAAGACCGAGAAACCAATCGCCGCGTAGAGATAACCCTTGGGAATCTGGAAACCAAAGCCCTCGCCCACGAGCGAAAAACCGATCATCAGCAAAAAGCCCAAGCACAGTACGACCACCGTGGGGTGAGCATTGACGAAGCGAGTCAGAGGCTTGGAGGCTAACAACATGATGACCATCGCGATCACGACTGCCGTCATCATGACCGATAAGTCATCCACCATCCCCACGGCCGTAATCACCGCATCGATAGAAAATACGGCATCGAGCACCACGATCTGAGTCACGATGACCCAAAAGCTCGCATATACACGCGCATTACTGACCTCAGCGCGCTTGCCCTCTAGTCGCTCATGCAACTCCAACGTACCTTTGAATAACAGGAAAAAGCCGCCCACAATCAGGATGAGATCCCGACCAGAGAGCTGAAACCCCCAAAAAGAGACGAGAGGAGAAGTGAGCTGGACAAGCCAGGACATCCCAGCCAGCAGGCCAAGACGCATGAACAGTGCAAGGGAGAGTCCAATGACGCGGGCGCGCTCACGCTCCGCTGGAGGCAGCTTATCCGCAAGGATAGCGATAAAAATCAGGTTGTCGATGCCGAGAACGATCTCTAGCACCACGAGCGTTAAAAGTCCGACCCATATCGTTGGGTCGAGCAGCCACTCCATTGAGGGCTCCAAGAGTTAATCAGTCTGACATAGTACCTGATCGACTCTGGAGTTGCCCCGAATATCACTAAGCATTACTTTTATAATGCCCACCTCCTGAGGTAGGCATTCGCGCTTAGACGCGCAAGTGCGCCAACATTTGGGTAAAGATTTTTGGATTGGCGGCGATTACATTGCCGGAATCCATCCAAGTCTGTTCACCTTGCAAGTCGCCGATCAAGCCACCCGCCTCAAGAACCATCAAGCTGGCTGCCGCCATATCCCACTGCTTGAGACCCAAACCACAAAAACCATCCAACCGGCCTGCCGCCACATAGGCAAGATCCAGCACAGCCGAACCCGAGCGACGCACGCCCGCACACCCCTGAGCCATTTCCATAAAACGGGGCTGGGAGGCACCGTCGGGACCGATCGAACCGGGCCACCGCGCGCCTAACAAGGCATCGTGATATTTCAGTTGTGACGACACACGCATGCGGCGATCATTCAAAAACGCGCCACCGCCTCGACTCGCGGAAAACAACTCGTTACGTGCAGGGTCATAAATCACGGCCTGCGTGACCTGACCGAACTGTCGCAACGCAATAGAAATCGCATAGGTCGGAAAGCCATGGATGAAGTTGGTCGTGCCATCAAGCGGGTCAATCACCCATTCATTGGCAGGCAAATCACCCTCGGGTGTATCGCCGCGTTGATAGCCAGACTCCTCGCCCAAAAAGGCGTGATCGGGATAGGCCGAGCGCAGCATTTCAATGATGGCCTCTTCGGCGGCACGGTCGACTTCCGTGACATAATCTCTTGGCCCTTTACGGGCGA
Source organism: Burkholderiaceae bacterium (assembly GCA_030158305.1). Lineage (GTDB taxonomy): Bacteria > Pseudomonadota > Gammaproteobacteria > Burkholderiales > Burkholderiaceae_B > Zwartia. The sequence goes on along the minus strand of JAOATE010000005.1, from coordinate 10,745 downwards.
TTTGCAATCGATCAAGTTCGAGACTCGCGCGGTTGATAATGGTTCCGGCGCGCCGGGCCGCCTTGATGGCGGTATTAAGCATCGGGTGCATGAGCGTATTGTTTTCTATTGAATAAAGCAGAATTTTAAATGACTTCCGACTTTTCCCGTGTTCGCTTCATTATGACCGAGCCTAGCCACCCCGGAAACGTCGGTTCGGCAGCCCGCGCCATCAAGACAATGGGCTTTGAAGACCTGGTCCTCGTTGCCCCCAAAACCCCTGAAATCACCCTTCAGCCCGAAGCGATCGCCTTGGCAAGCGGTGCGGGAGACGTGCTGGCGCAGGCCCAGACTTTTGAGAACCTTAAAGATGCCTTGGCTCCGGTGACGCTGGCATTTGCCCTGACCGCCCGAGAACGCGACCTCGGACCACCTGCCTGCGACATCCGTGAAGCCGCTCAGATGGCGCAACTGCATCTCAGCGAGCACCCTGAGGGCCGTATCGCGCTCGTGGTGGGCACTGAGCGGTCTGGGCTCACCAATGAGCACATTGAGCTCTGCCATCGCGTCTGCCATATTCCTGCCAATCCAGCCTACAGCTCACTCAATGTCTCCCAAGCCATGCAGCTCGGTGCCTGGGAGCTCCGCTACGCCTTATTACAAGGCATAGCCAGCCTGGGTAGCTCCGAAGAGACGACAGCCTCCCCACGCCTCCCCTCCTTGATTGTGCCGAAACCGCCCGCCAAACACCCTGGCAGTCAGCCCGCAAGCGGCGAGGCCGTTCAAGCCCTGCTCGCACACTGGCAGGAAGCGCTTGAGGCAGTGCGTTTTTTAGATCCCGAGCACCCCAAAAAACTCATGCCTCGCATGCGTCACTTGTTTAATCGTTCCGACTTAAGCAAAGACGAAGTCGACATGTTGCGCGGGGTCTGTACCGCGATGATCGCGACCGCTCGGAAAAACAACCCCTCCACCTAACAAACCATCCTCTTAAGCTGGTTACTATCGAGCGGTATTCCATCTCTGCGGTAGCATCACAGTCATGTTTAAAAAACTACGCGAAGATATAGCCTGTATTTTGGAGCGAGACCCTGCCGCACGCAGCAAACTCGAGGTCCTCACATGCTACCCAGGCTTGCACGCGATCATGGCTCATCGCCTGGCCCATCGTTTGTGGACAGCGCATTTTTATTGGTTGGGACGTTTCATCTCACATCTGAGCCGAATGTTGACGGGAATTGAAATCCATCCTGGCGCAAAAATTGGTCGTCGGGTTTTTATCGATCACGGCTTTGGTGTGGTAATCGGTGAGACAGCCGAAATCGGTGATGACTGCACCATCTATCAGGGCGTGACACTAGGCGGCACGCGGCTCTACAAGGGCGCCAAGCGGCACCCTACGCTCGGCAAAGGTGTCGTCGTAGGTGCAGGTGCCCAAGTGCTGGGTGGTTTTTTAGTCGGCGATGGTGCACGCATTGGCTCCAACGCGGTGGTGGTCAAACCCGTCCCCGCGCATGCGACTGCAATAGGCAATCCTGCACGCGTGATTGAAAAAGACAGCGAAGAGCAAGCCATGTCTTCAGCGACTTCTTCTTCAGCAAACGCTTCAGACCCCGCTATTTTGATTGCTGCCTACGCGGTCGATCCAGGCGCCGCAGACCCGTTGAACAAGGTCCTAAACGAACTCATCACCCATGTTGCCCGTCAAGATGCGCGCATCTCGAACCTGTGTCAGTCACTCGAGGCGATGGGTTCCAAAATCCAGGACACCTCACCGCCTTTAGATTCACAGAAACTTACAAAAATTGTGGATGAGTAGTTCACTATGAGGGTTTGAACGCTCAGCCAAAGAGATTTAATTGAGCGATATCGCAATACGTCTTTGCGCCTGAACTACAAACCGCTCTGCGGTGTCGACTAATGTGTGAACAAACTCATGGCCCACTTTAAGAGCATTGGACAAGATCACTAGATCTTCTATGTACTCGTGGACCATTTGATTGCGCAGCTTACGCATTTCCAACCAATCATCTGTGGATTCGAGCCATCCAAGTTTTTCCGCACGATCAAGATTATCAATCGCCGATGCTTTTGGCTCAGCCAAAGCATCTAAAAGTGTGGGCAAAAACTTGTCAGCCAAGGTGTCCTGCAGTCGTCCAAAACGACTGACAAAGGCGTCAAGCCTTTCTGCCAGCAACGGATCTTGGGTGATCGCCTCTAAAGACTTCGCCGACAAAGCACCAGCAAAGAGCCGAGCATCCGTTTCTTGTAAATAGTGCGCTTCCTTTTGAACAACGCGGCAAAGGAATTGCAAACGCAGCCGAAGGCCTTCATCGAGCTTCACAGTATGACCCCGGTGCGAGCAGCGATTTCATGAACAGGCTGACTCATTAGATTGGGTGCTTTCAAGACCACATCGACTTTACGCCCATTCATCGCGCGAGACACGCGACTTGCGACACGGGCGCTTAAAAGAGCGGGCTCTGAGACTGCGCCAGGCACCTCAATCATTAAGTCAACGTCTCCGCCCTTGGCCGCATCATTGACCCTGGATCCAAATAAAGTGACACGCGCACTTTCCCCAAACACACCAAAAGTCGTGTCTCGGATCATTGCGATTTGGGCCAAATTCAGTCTCATTAGTTCATTGAACCATACAGTCGCTTAAAACAACAGATCAAGCCCCAGTCCCGTTAGGCGGCGTAATTCTTGTTCGCCTGCACCAGAGACGTCATCCACGACACGCACCACACCGCCTGGCTCGATCTGAAAAACTGCGATATCGGTGTAGACACGTGATACGCAGCCCAAGCCAGTCAGCGGATACGTGCATTGCTTGACGAGCTTGCTCTGACCGTCTTTGGTGAGCAACTCCATCATGACAAAGACATCTTTCGCGCCCGCGGCCAAATCCATGGCACCGCCGACTGCGGGAATCGCATCGGGCTCACCGGTGGACCAGTTGGCCAGATCGCCATTGACCGCAACCTGGAACGCGCCCAGTACGCAAATATCCAGGTGACCACCACGCATCATGGCGAACGAATCCGCATGATGGAAATAGCTCCCGCCCGGCAACAAGGTCACGGGCTGTTTACCCGCATTGATCAAGTCCCAGTCTTCTTCGCCAGCCGCGGGAGCGGGGCCCATACCCAACACACCATTTTCACTTTGCAGAAAAATGTCTTTGTCTTGGGGCAAATAATTGGCGACCTTGGTCGGCAAACCGATGCCAAGGTTGACGATTGCGCCTTCTGGGATATCGCGCGCCACGCGTGCGGCGATCTCATCTCTGGAGATACGTTTCATGAATTAACCTTTCGCTGGAATGCGGACAACGCGTTTGACGTAGACGCCGGGCGTGACGATCGCCTCGGGATCGAGCTCGCCGAGCTCAACAATTTCATTGACCTGAGCGATCGTCAGCTTGGCGGCTGTCGCCATCACCGGGCAGAAGTTGCGGGCTGTTTTGCGATACACCAGATTGCCCCAGCGGTCAGCACGATGCGCACGGATCACCGCGACATCTGCTGTGATGGGGCCCTCTAAAATATAGTCCTGACCATTGATGGTCCGTACCTCTTTACCCTCGGCAAGCTGGGTCCCAACCGCGGTACGCGTAAAAAAACCACCAATCCCGGCTCCGCCAGCGCGAATGCGCTCGGCGAGTGTGCCTTGTGGCACAAGTTCCAACTCAAGTTTGCCGGCGCGGTAGAGGCCGTCAAACACGTAGGAGTCCGACTGGCGTGGGAACGAACAAATGATCTTGCGCACTTGACCCGAAGCCAACAAGGCTGCGATCCCGGTGTCGCCCGAACCTGCGTTGTTGCAGACAATCGTCAACTCACGCGCGCCCTGCTCGATCAGGCCATCAATCAGCTCATGGGGTTGCCCTGCGCCACCAAAGCCGCCTATCAGAACGGTAGACCCGTCCTGAATGCCTGCCATGGCTGCCTGCAAATCGGGCACGATTTTAGAGATCATGTTTTGTTCACCTTTGTAACGGGACGTATTTATTTGGACGATTATAGAGAAGTCTGTCATCCCCGTGGCTTACACTAAAGGCTTCTCCAGATGCGCTGCACCACCCTATAAAAAACCCTATGCAAGACGATGCCCTGACGCCCGCTCAAACCGAGCAACACACACCCATGATGCAGCAGTACTTGCGTCTCAAGGCTGAGGCTGGCCCTTTGTTGCTGCTCTACCGCATGGGGGACTTTTATGAGATGTTTTACGAGGATGCGGAGCGCGGTGCACGTCTGCTTAATCTGACCCTGACGCGTCGCGGCACCTCCAACGGTGCGCCGATCCCGATGGCGGGTGTGCCCTATCATGCCGCGGAACAGTATCTGGCCAAACTTGTGGCCGCAGGTGTCTCGGTCGCGATTTGTGAACAGATCGGCGACCCCGCCACGAGCAAGGGTCCGGTTGACCGAAAGATTGTCCGGATCGTCACTCCCGGCACACTGACCGACGAAGCACTCTTACCCTCCAAATCAGACCGCAGTGTGGCGGCAGTCTTTGTGGCTCGCAAAGGCAAAACACCGCGCGCAGGTTTAGCCTGGCTCAACCTGGCCAGCGGTGACTTCAAACTCACAGAATGCGCACCAGAGGCTCTGGACTCGGAGCTCCATCGTATCGAGCCAGCTGAGATTATTTACGCCGACGATGTCGAGCTCGACGTGAGCCTAAACTGCGCCACCACCCGTGTGCCACCCTGGCACTTTGAGGCCGAGCAAGCTCAAGCTCAACTACTGAGCCATTTCAAAACACAATCGCTTTCTGGTTTTGATGTAGATGATCTGCCGACTGCGATCTGCGCTGCTGGCGCGCTCTTGCGTTATGCCGGTCGCACTCAAGCGCAAGGCCTGGCGCACATTCAGACCCTCACGGCAGACCGTGCCAGCCAATATGTGCTGATGGATCCCGCCACGCGCCGCAACTTGGAGCTCACACGCACGTTATCCGGTGAAGAAGCCCCCACACTCTTTTCTATCCTCGATAGTTGCCGCACGCCGATGGGTGCGCGACTGTTGAGACGCTGGCTTCATCATCCCTTGCGTGACAATGCGCCTGTCCTTGCCCGTCAACACGCCATCGCCGCACTCATGCAGGCAAACGACGCGCGCAATGAATTGCTGCATGCGACCTCAGTGTTGGAGTCACTCCGCGCAGCATTAAACGCGTTGCCCGATCTTGAGCGGATTGCCACGCGCATTGCGCTGCTCTCTGTGCGTCCACGCGAACTTGCGAGCTTACGCGACGCCCTGGCCGCCTTACCTCAGTTACAAGTGTTGATTGCCGCCGCGCAGACTGCAGACACAAGTGCGTGTGTCCGTCTGCAAGAAATTGCGCAACACCTGTTGCCTCCCCCCGGGATGGAAAGTTTGTTGTGCGCGGCCATTGAGGCGGAACCCGCTGTGCAAGTGCGCGACGGCGGTGTGATTGCAAACGGCTATGACGCCGAGCTTGATGAGCTACGCGGGATTTCTACCGATAACGGCACCTACTTGCTTGAGCTCGAAGCGCGCGAGCGCGCCCGCACGGGCATCTCGACCTTGCGCGTCGAGTTCAATCGCGTACATGGCTTTTTTATCGAGGTGAGTCGGGCACAGTCCGACAAGGTGCCCGAAGATTATCGCCGTCGTCAGACACTCAAAAATGCCGAGCGCTACATCACACCTGAACTCAAATCCTGGGAGGACAAAGTTCTCTCCGCGCAAGACCGTTCGCTAGCGCGGGAAAAATGGCTCTACGAACAAGTGTTGCAAGCGCTGATGCCGATGGCGCAGGCCTTGTCCCACTGTGCGAGTGTGTGCGCGGAACTCGATGTACTGGTCGCGCTCGCGCATCACGCACAGCATCACGACTGGGTCGCCCCAAGTTTGCTCGAGCACACCGCGCTTGAAATCACCGCGGGTCGCCACCCTGTCGTGGAGCGCTCGATTGAACGCTTTACGCCCAACAGTTGCAGCCTCAACCCGCACCGCGCCTTGCTCGTGATCACGGGCCCCAACATGGGGGGTAAGTCCACCTATATGCGGCAAGTCGCGTTGATTGCCTTACTCGCCAGAATCGGCAGCTTTGTGCCGGCGCGCGCGGCGGCCATTGGCCCACTGGATCGCATTTTTACCCGTATTGGCGCGGCCGACGATCTCGCGGGAGGACGCTCAACCTTTATGATGGAAATGACTGAGGCCGCCGCGATCTTAGCTTCGAGCTCAGCGCATAGTCTGGTGTTGATGGACGAAATCGGTCGTGGCACCTCGACCTATGATGGTCTGGCGCTTGCGTGGTCCATCGCACAACGCCTCGTCACACACAATCGCGCCCTGACGCTGTTTGCGACACACTACTTTGAAATCACCCGCATGCCCAACGAACAGCCCAATACGGCCAACGTGCACTTGGCTGCAGCGGAGTCCCCTTCGGGTATCGTGTTTTTACATGAAGTCAAAGACGGTCCCGCTAGTCGCAGTTACGGCATCCAGGTCGCACAACGCGCCGGTGTCCCCGCAGCCGTGATCAGACACGCGACGCGCGAGCTGGAGCGACTCGAGTCTCAGGGCGCCCCCACTCCTCAACTCGGCTTGTTTGGTGAGGTCGTCGCAGCTGAAAGCATGACGCAAATCGCCACGGAGCTCGCGGATGCCCAGGCCGCACTCCAGCAAGCCGTCAACGAACTCGACCCCGATACGCTCAGCCCGCGTGAAGCGCTAGATGCGCTGTATCAACTCAAAAATTTATTGCCTTAGGTCTTTTATATGCATACGGATCAACCTCTCGCCCTGTTGGGTGGACTCACTCCTTCACAATTCATGAAGACCTACTGGCAGCGCAAGCCTCTGCTCGTGCGTCAGGCTTTTAAAAATTTCAAGCCCCCCGTTTCGATGGCAACGCTCAAAAAAATGAGCAAACGCGACGAAGTCGAGTCCAAGCTCATCTGGCGAAACCAGGACGAGTGGAATATGGAGGTGGGACCTTTTAGTCGTCTGCCTAAAATGTCAGAGACACACTGGACGTTGCTGGTGCAAAGCGTGGACATCCATGATGACGCTGCATGCGCCTTGATGAATCAGTTTCGCTTTGTGCCGGACGCGCGTCTCGACGACCTCATGATCAGCATGGCCACCACGGGCGGTGGCGTCGGTCCTCATTACGACAGCTATGACGTATTTCTTTTGCAAGCCGAGGGACGACGTCATTGGAAATTCGGTCAGCAAAAAGACTTATCCCTGGTGCCGGGTTTGCCACTCAAGATTTTGGAAAATTTTGAGCCGGAGCAAGAGTTTGTTCTGGAGCCAGGCGATATGTTGTATCTCCCACCTCAGGCTGCGCATGATGGCGTCGCGCTTGATGACTGCATGACAATCTCGATTGGCTTTCGCGCACCCGACGAGGCGGCACTGGCGCGCGGCATGCTCGAGGCGGCGGCCGATCAGATCCTGTCTCGTGCCGGCGTGGCAAGTGGCCCTTATGGAGAACCTCCTCTGCCCGGCCCTGCGCTCAATAAGTTTTACCGTGATCCCGCACAGCCCGCCGTAGCCCATCCTGCCGAGCTACCCGATCGCCTGACCGAAGCCGCCATGGCAGCGGCCAGCAAAATCCGCTTTGATCGCGCGCTGGCTACTCGTTTCCTCGGTTGCTGGCTCACCGAGCCTAATCAGGCGGCGGTCTTTGATAGCCCACTCGCAACAGAAATGGATGAGGATCAAGAGACAGATGCCCATGCGTCTGCCTACACACACTGGGCGCTCGATCGACGCACGCGCATGCTCTACCGCGATCAGCAACTATTTATCAATGGCGAGCCGGCGACAGTCAAAGCCGAAGCAGGTCTCAAACGACTGGCGGATGACCGTGAGCTCGCTGGCACCGACCCCGCTGCCAAACGTCTTTCTCAGGAAGCGCTTGACGCGCTTGCTGACTGGATCGACGATGGCTGGGTCCACCTCATCCGCAAATAAGCGGACTCAGTTCTTTAAGACTGAATCAGGCATCCCGCTTTTTCGATAAAGCGGATCACTTCGTCCAGACCCTCGCCGGTTTTTAAATTGGTCATCACCCAGGGACGGTCTACGCGCATGCGTGCCGTGTCATGACGCATGACGTCGAGGTTTGCGCCCACATAAGGTGCGAGATCAGTCTTGTTGATCACCAATAAATCGCTACGCGTGATGCCAGGACCGCCCTTGCGGGGAATTTTTTCTCCACCGGCGACATCAATCACATATATCGTCAGGTCCGATAAATCAGGGCTAAAAGTCGCCGCTAAATTATCGCCTCCCGACTCGATAAAAATCAGATCCAGATCGGGGAATCGTTTTTGCATACGGTCAATCGCTTCGAGATTGATCGATGCGTCTTCACGGATCGCTGTGTGGGGGCAACCGCCAGTCTCCACACCCATAATGCGATCTGCCGACAAGGCTTCGGCTGCGACGAGCAAACGTTCGTCTTCTTTGGTGTAGATATCATTGGTTACGACAGCGAGCTTGTACTGATCGCGCATTTTTTTACAGAGGACTTCGACCAAGGTGGTCTTGCCCGACCCGACCGGCCCGCCGATACCCACGCGCAAAGGATTGGATTGTTGTGTCATGGTGTGATTCCTATTTTTTAACTTCTAAATAAGCGGCTGTATTGCGTTTCATGTCTGGCGCTTGCCAACGCCAAGCCAACAGGAGCGGAACCCGCCTCAGCAGTGCTGGTGGCTTGTGCGACCACGCAAGCCGCCACAATGTCTTCTTTGAGGCGATGCAATAACTGCTGGCCTTCGATCTGTCCCAAGGGGACTGTTTTAATCGCAGCCAAGACTTGGTTTTCTACCCAACTCCAGAGATAGGCCACCAGCGCCGTTTCCTTTTCAACGCTGGTGCATGCGGCCAATGCAGCATGTGCGGCGGGGTAAGACCACGTCACGTCCTGAAGTGCGGCGAGCGCCTGCGCCGAGGGCCACTGCGCAAACAGCTTGGCCATCGAATAGCCCATCTGCAGAGACTCGAGTCTAAGCTCAGCCGTTTCACGCATCGCGCTGAGTTGTTGATTCCCGTCGCGCAGCGCGTCCCATTGTTGTTGTGAAGCGGCCTCGTAACAATGCAACCACCAGGGCAATTCCTGTCGAGCCAGATTGAGCAACAGGCCATCCCGGATCCAGACATAGGCTTGCTCCATATTGGTGACCCAACGGTCCTCAATCGCTTGCTCCAGGCCCTGTGAATAGGCAAAGCCACCCACTGGCAAAGCCGGACTCGCCAGATGCAGCGCTGACAAAAGAGAGTTAAGTTTTGGATCGTGCATGGGCTGCAATCGAAAGTTGTTCGCCGATCTGACCCATCGCCTCATCTTGCAACTCGACACCGCACTCGCTTGGATGTTGATGATGGGTGTGTGCATGACCGCCTGCGCCCCCAGAGTAGGCACCGCCCTCTGGAATAAAAGGCTGATGCGTTTTTTCAACTGTTCCACCCAAGCGTCGAACAAGCTCCGCCAACACTTGATCAGGCTCAATCAAGGCCGCGTCAGGCAGCAACATGGCACGCACGTGGCGGTTGGCCAAGTGATACACGATACGCATCAGTTCAAAGGGATTGTTGGCACGGATCAGCATCAGCTCCTCGGCGGCTGCCTGAACCAACACTCGCTCACCTGTTTCACCTGTGAGCACATCGCCGTGTTGCATGGACTCGCCACGCGGCAAAATGACGGCCACGGCACGCCCATTTGGCAACATAGCCGCCAGGCGCGAGCGCTGCCGATCTTCGAGGGTCAGCTCCAGTACGGGTAAAGTCTCATCGTTTGCATGTGCGTGTGGGTCTGCTTGTGCATGTGCAGGAATCCGCGTGCTCAACATGATCGCCATCGTCGCTCCTAAAACAAAAAGTAACGCTGCGCCATCGGCAGCACTTGAGCAGGCGGACAGTCGAGCAATACACCATCTGCATAGACCTTGTAATTTTCGGGACTGACCATGATGTGGGGTGTGGCGCTATTGAGTTTCATATCTGCCTTAGTCACGGTGCGAGTCCCCTGCACCGTCGCGATCTGCTTGCGTAAACCCAACTCCTGGTGCAAACCGCGCTGCACCGAGATGCCGGACATAAAGGTGATACAACTCGTTTCGATGCCGCGTGCAGACGCGCCAAACTGTGGACGAAAATGGACGGGCTGAGGCGTCGGGATCGACGCATTGGGATCCCCCATCGCTGCCATCGCGATCTGACCGCCTTTGATGACAGTCGAGGGTTTGACGCCAAAAAACGCAGGACGCCACAACACGAGATCGGCCCATTTCCCCACCTCGACCGAACCAATCTCATGCGCCATGCCGTGGGTGAGCGCGGGATTAATCGTGTATTTCGCGATGTAGCGTTTGATGCGCGCGTTATCGCTTGTCGAGGGATCGGAAAACCCTGCCTCGCTCAACGAACCTCGCTGCTCACGCATTTTGTGCGCAGTCTGCCACGTCCGCATAATGACCTCACCGACGCGCCCCATCGCCTGACTATCAGAGGAAATCATCGAAAACGCGCCGATGTCATGCAGAATGTCTTCAGCCGCAATGGTTTCACGGCGGATCCGGCTTTCTGCAAAGGCGATATCTTCGGCAATCGAGGCATCCAAGTGATGACACACCATCAACATATCCAAATGCTCATCCAGGGTATTGATGGTGTAAGGCCGAGTCGGATTGGTCGAGGACGGCAGCACATTTTGCTCACCGCAGACACGGATGATATCGGGTGCATGACCACCTCCCGCTC
>JAOATE010000004.1 GCA_030158305.1 Burkholderiaceae bacterium | reverse complement strand
AACTCTAGATCAGGCGCGCTGAGCTCAAAGCTAGAAATTTGAATCGGTCGACCATGCATCCCCGTCATTTGCGCTTGATCGCTTTTGGCAGAGAGTCCGAACTTGTTCAGCTCGATGCGTCCGTTCGCGACAGTCAACGCAGGCCACTGCGGCTGATTAGGTTCGACAAAGTCATAGTCGACAACAAGGTGGTTGAGTTGCCCCTCAATACGAAAAATTCCCGCCTCTTTGCCCGGCGCATTAAAAGGAAAATTTAATAAATCTCCCTGCAGCGCGAGCTCAAGCTGACTCAAGGTACCCCCTTGAATTGCTCGGCGCAACCATTCCCTGGACTCAGCACCGACCTGAGTTGTGACATATTGATAAAGCTTAGTTGGATCGGCATTTGCTATCGTTCCAACGATATCAACCACGCCCGGCGAGGACTCCTGGACCTGAGTCCAGGAGCCGCGAAGTTCTGCATTCAGCGCATCTGACTCGATACCAAGGCGTGTCGCATTGAGACGAAGCTTTTGGTGTTCGTTGCGATTTAACTGCGTGTTGGCCGTCACGTTACCAATAAATAATTTACGCGGTTCAAACAGGCTACTGTCGAGTGCTAAGCCCTGACTTGTTAAAGAAAAGGAGGCGCCTACGCGGTTGGGACTGCGATCAAATATCAACCATTTTTTTTCTGGCAATAAATCCCCAAACCATCCACTAAAGCGCATCTGAAGCTTGTCGGCATGAACGCTGGTGGGTCCATCTTGGTCGACAGAGAAAATAGCATTGGCTCCTGCTATATCGATATCTGCACGACCAAAATGTCCAGAAGACATTGTCATCCACATCCGTGAAGCAAAACGACCTTGTATGTTGGGAACATCGAGCCACGGTTGCCAGGCGCTAGGGCGAGCATCGTTGATTTCAATAAAGATTTCAGCTTCCCCTTGCTCATGCGAGGCAAGTGGGTTCAGGAGATTGTCTGTTCGTGCAACGAGCTCAAGGGTACTGCCAAGCTCAGGAGGCAAGCTGCCGCTGATACGGAGTTGATGACGGAAGAGACTGTTCGATATGCTGAAATCTATCCCTTCAATCACGAGTTCTGGTGCGCCCCTTAATTGGTCATCCCAAAGGAAGGTTGCATGACGAACAACAATTTGTCCTTGATTCAGTAACCAACGCACAGCAAGCGTATCTGTGGAAAACTTTAACTTTTCATCGCTTTGCTCGTCTAGCACACTCCCTGCCAGCACAATCCGACCGTCAGGTCTTCGGCTACCGGATAAATGAATACCATTGATTTCAAGCTGTCTGAGTCTAATATCTAATGCGAATAGACTTCGCCAAGAAATGACCGCAAACGCATCGGGTACATACAACAGTTCGTGATTGGTGACGCGGTCCCGCAACCTAAGATTTTCAAGCGCCACGGTTGGGTTGAGACCCGACCAGCTTGCCGCAATCTCACCCATCGTGACCTGTGCGCCCAACGCATTGGACAAACGCCTCTCGATCTCTGGGCGCCACTCATTGATATGGGGCAACACCAGATAGCGAACGCCCAGCATTGTGGTGGCCGCCGCAAAATATAGTAAAAGCAGCCCAATAATGAGGATACGAAGCGTTTTTTGAAAAAGTAACAAAACTTGGTCAAGCCTCTAAAAAACTACCTGGATAAAAGATCACTGCTAAGTGAGGACTTCAGTCTTGCATTAAGGTATCGTTGAATCTTAAAGCACCTCATTTATCTACACTTCCTATTCTAACTTGACGATCCCCCTCCCCATGACTGAATCAGATCTGACCCATGCAATGGCCTGGTCAGGCGTATTGCGCCGATTAAATAGTGCCAATCCTGAATTCGCACGATGGTTACAAACAGCGCAAGAGCAAACGGTGAGCGCAGATCGCATTGACGAGTGGTTTAAAGAGCTTGCGGGCCAGGCGGTTTCTCATGCTGTGTTGGACATTCCTCAGTGCAAAAAGGTACTTCGCTTACTCCGTAAGCGTACTTTTTTCACAGTGATGGTGCGCGACCTCGGCGGCCAGGCGGACCTCGAGGAAGTGGTAGGTGCCATGACAGCACTTGCAGACCTTTGTGTCAGCCAAGCCTACCGCAGTGTCATGCAAGACTTGCTCCCCGTTCACGGCACCCCCAGGGATCCCTCAACGGGATTGCCTCAGGAAATGATCATTATTGGGATGGGCAAACTCGGCGGTTGCGAACTCAACGTGTCTTCGGATATCGATTTAGTCATGCTGTATGGCGAAGAAGGCGAAACGGATGGCCCAAGACCCATCAGCCATCATGAGTTTTATGCCAAACTCACCCGAAAGATGATGCCTGTCATTTCCGAGGCGGATGCGGACGGACAAGTCTTTAGAACGGACTTGCGCTTGCGCCCTGACGGTGACTCCGGACCGGTCGCCTGGAGTCTCGATGCCTTTGAGCAATATCTTTTCACTCAAGGTCGGGAGTGGGAACGCTACGCGTGGCTAAAAGGACGCGTGATTCCGGCTAAAGCTTTTGCTCAAAGTGATCCCACAGCCAGCCTGCAGCATGCGGAGAGTTTACGACTACCCTTTGTATATCGTAAATATTTTGACTTTGATGCGTTAGCGGCTTTACGCGCGTTACGTGAGCGTATTCGGCAAGACTGGCAACGCAAAGTGTTGACGCGCCCGGGAGTCGAGTCCACGCACAACATTAAGCTCGGCGATGGCGGCATTAGAGAAATTGAGTTTGTCGTGCAACTTTCTCAGCTCATTCGCGGCGGCCGAATGCCAGCACTCCAACAAAGAGGCCTGTTGACAGCACTCGAGGCACAAAAACGGGCAGGCATACTCACTGAAGAAAATGCGGACAAGCTTGCGCTTGCCTATCGTTTTTTGCGCCGGGTTGAACATGCGCTTCAGTATGCCGAAGATGCACAAACGCACCTTTTGCCCCAAACACCTGAGAGAATGGCTGAGCTTGCTGCCGCGATGCGGATGACGCACGAAGACTTTGAGTACACACTTAAACAACATCGTGACTTTGTCGAACATACGTTTCGCAATGCTTTTCGTATCGCAGGTATTGAAGACGACCGCGCCTCAACGGACAGCGCACCAAGCGAACACGCGTTAGAACGTTCATCACCGTCACAAGCAGCCGAAGGCTCTGCACTCGAACAAAACATTACAAAATTCGGTGATCAAGCTAGTGCGCTCACGGCACGAATTGACAGCTTTCTTGAGGGACATCGAATCCGCGCGCTGTCAACAAGCAGTCGCAATCGAATCGATACCCTATTACCGATTGCTCTTCATGCAGCCCTTCAAACTCAACAGCCGATGTTGACTGCCTTGCGACTGCTCGATTTGATTGAGTCCATTTCGCAACGGAGTGCTTATGTGGCTTTGTTAGCCGAATATCCTGAAACGCTCGCACGCATTGCCCGCATGATGGCCTCAAGCCCCTGGGCTGCGCAGTACCTCACTCAGAACCCTGTTGTGCTGGACAGCTTAATTGCCTGGCGAGCACTCATGGAGCCCGTCGATTATTCTCGCGTGCAAACTGCGATGCGGGCTGACCTTGATGCCTGTGTGTTGCCTGACGGTAGTGCCGATGTTGAGCAACAAATGAATATGATGCGCGACACGCAGCGCCAAATCAGCTTTCAACTGCTCGCACAAGATCTTGAGGGCGTGTTAACCGTAGAAAGACTCGGGGATCAGCTCTCTGCGCTCGCCGACATGTTGCTAAACGAAACATTGCACAGGGTCTGGCCTCTCATCGCAAAACCTGATAGCTCAGGAGCTTTACCCCCCATGAAGATGGCCATCATTGCCTATGGTCGGCTGGGTGGCAAAGAACTTGGCTATTCCTCCGATTTGGATCTCGTCTACCTGTATGAGGACGCGCGCGAGGATGCGACTGAGGTTTACACAAAACTTGGCCGTCGCATGACCTCTTGGCTTTCGACAATGACTTCTTCTGGCAGGCTATACGAAGTTGATCTCAGATTAAGACCAGACGGTGATGCCGGTCTGCTTGCCGTTTCGGTAGAGGCATTTAAAGCCTACCAACTCACCAAAGCTTGGCCCTGGGAGCATCAGGCGATTACACGAGCCCGTTTTGCCGCGGGCGACGCGAACGTCGGACAACGTTTCGAGGAAATTCGGCACGAAGTGCTGACACTTGAGCGCGAGACAGACGTTTTTGCTGAAGAAGTTCGACAGATGCGTAAAAAAATGACTGCGGGACATCCCAATACAACCCAAGACTTCGATATCAAACATGACGCTGGAGGGATGGTTGACCTAGAGTTCGTGACGCAATACCTTGTATTAACCGAGGCACGCAAGCACCCTGCTTTACTCGGTAACTTGGGTAATATCGCACTCCTGCGTTTAAGCGCTGAAGCGGGACTGATTCCTACCGAGCTTGCAAGCCAAGGGGGAGATGCCTATCGCAATCTGCGTCGGGCTCAACATCAGTTGCGCCTGCAGGGCGCGGATAAAGCCCGCGTTTCTCAGGATCAACTGCAGGCTGAACGCACCTCGGTGCGAAAACTCTGGGACTCGGTCTTTGGGTTGGGGACCGTGGCAGATTGATACGGGATTGTTTCGCGTTTAAAATGAACGTTCTCCACTTTAAATGCGACCTTGCACTGTGAAAGACGCTCTTCGTCCCTCCTTGACTCTTCCCGAAGGCCGTTCAAAGGTCCTGTTGCACTCTTGCTGCGCACCTTGCTCGGGCGAGGTGATGGAGGCCATGCTCGTCGCGGGGATTCAATACGATATTTTCTTTTACAACCCCAACATCCATCCCGTCAAAGAGTATGAAATTCGTAAAAACGAGAATATCCGTTTTGCTGAAAAACATGGCATTGGTTTTATCGATGCCGATTACGACGTGGATAATTGGTTTGAGCGTATCAAAGGCCTAGAAAACGAACCCGAGCGCGGCGAGCGTTGTACGCAGTGTTTTGATATGCGGTTTGAAAGAACGGCCCTCTATGCAGCCGAGCATGGATATGACACGATCACCAGCTCATTAGGCATTTCGCGCTGGAAAGACATGAATCAGATCAACGGTTCAGGCGAACGCGCCGCTGCCCGATATGACAACATGCTTTACTGGACATATAACTGGCGCAAGCATGGCGGCTCAGCACGTATGATCGAAATCAGTAAGCGCGAAGAGTTTTACCAGCAAGAATATTGTGGTTGTGTCTATTCTTTACGAGATACAAACCGGCATCGTCGCTCGCAAGGTCGAGAGCGTATCGCGCTTGGCGTCAAGTTTTATGGGCGCGAAGAGTTATTGACTGCGCCGTCCTCTACTCAGGACACCAGTCTCGATACCACCAAGTGATTCTCCTCGAGAAGCGCTGAAAACTCAGCGCTGCTTAATACTCGATACTCCTCAATACGATCTTTTCCAAAAGCGAGTTTGTCAGAAGCATACTGCGCAGGATGTGTCATCAGCACGCTATTGGCACGGGCGTGTTTTAACCACTCCCCCAGCATCGTCAAATATGCAGGATGCGGGCGAGAAAAATCGTAAGCTCCCATAAAGCCATCGTTGACGACCGCACCAGACTGTTTGGCAAGACGCACCAACTCAGCGGAGCCGAGCGTGCTGATGACATGCGCTTTAAAACGCTGCATAAACGGCAGCACCGAAGACATGGGTGTCGGTTTAGTATCTCGCAACCAAGGTAAGCGTCCCGCATAACGTTTAGTCAGTGCGTCAAGAAGCTCTTGGCGAATAACAGGAAACTGATGGACGTGTAGGTGCCCATCGACAAAATCTGGCACACGTTTAACGTGCTGCTCAAATAAATCGAGTTGGTTGTTAATGTGCTTTCGTACATCGGCGCGAGAAATTCGACGCGTGTAAGAAAGCGCAAGCAGGCGTCCAAGAGGCACATAAAATCCTGGCAAGCCCAAAAACTCGGTGAAATTCAGATGCAGACCCACATCGATTGGCAGGGTTAACAGTTGCGGGGCTGCCTCAGGAAAGCGCTGCGCCGTGACCAAACAGCCTGTCGCACTCAAGCGTCCTGCGCGAGCCAATTCGACAATGGCCTGATCAACCCCCGGCTCGATACCAAAGTCATCGGCGCACACAACAAAAGGACGAATGGTTGGGCGCATTGGCGCAAGCCTCAAGATTTTGTATTTTTAAACGCTTGTCCGACTGCCTGTCGAACAATGTAAAGAGGCCGACCTTTGACCTCGTCAAAAATTCCGGCGATGTATTCGCCCACGACGCCAAGAGACATGAGATTAATGCCAGAAAAGAAGAGCAGAACGGTGACAATTGTCGGCCAACCGTCGACTGGGTTTTTATAGAGAAGGTACTCGGCCACGATAAAAAGTCCATAGGCAAATGAACAGATTGACACCATGAAGCCAATCAGACTCACCAAACGTAATGGCCACGTTGTAAATGACATCAAGCCCGCAAGTGCTAGGCGCAGTAATGTCAATCCGTTAAACCTCGACTCACCGTGCAACCGCGCATCTGGCACATACTGGATGGCCTCTGTATTGAAACCCACCCAAGCGTAAAGTCCCTTCATGAAGCGGTTGCGCTCCGGCAAGCGCAACAAAGCATCGACAACTGAGCGGTCCATTAGCCTGAAGTCTCCCGCGTGCGGAGGCACTTCAACACCGCGTGAGCTTTTAAGAAGTGAATAAAACAACTTGGTGCCGAGACGCTTGCCCACACTTTCGTCATCTCGGTTCTCGCGCACGGCATAGACCATGTCGACGCCTGCTTGCCAACGACTCAGCATCTTGGGCAGCAACTCAGGCGGATGCTGTAGATCCGCATCCAAAATCAGCACAGCATCTCCGGCTGCAGCCTCGATCCCCGCAGTAATGGCTGGTTCCTTGCCAAAGTTGCGCGAAAGCTGAACGTAGCGGAAACCTGGGTTTTGTGTCCAGGCTGACATCAGCATCGCCGTGGCATCGCGACTCCCGTCATCGACCACGATGATTTCCCAATCCGCACCGGTCTGCATCAAAACGGCCTGTAATCTGGGCAACAATAGCCCCAAGTTATCGTGTTCGTTATACGCAGGCACCACACAACTGACCATTGACCGCGTCAAATGTCGAGGTTGTAGCGTTGGACTCTCTGCTTTCATAGTGTTTGATGGAAGATTTGAATTCATCCCTACATCATAACTTCAGCTGATCAATTCGGTGTTCTTCTGATGAACAGCAAAACTTGCACTAAAAATTGCAGCCATCATGACCGCTGCCCCCACCAGCATTCTGCCGGTAGGCACTTGACTAAACAATATCCATGCAAACAGTATGGCGTAAAGGGGCTCGGATGCGACAACGAGTCCAGCCGTTCTAGCCGGCAATTGCCTCAGGCTAGAAACGAACAGCCAATGAGCAAGGCCCGTGCAAACAATGCCCAGAGCGGCAATCAGCAGCCAGTCACGCATGCTCACTGTTTTTAGGGTGGGTAGTATCAAAGGTAACAAGAGTAAAAAAACAAGGCCATTTTGAATACCCGCCACTTGGAAAGCATTGACTCGGCTGAGCTTTCGCCGATTAATCACAGCCAAGACGCCAAAAGCAGCGCCAGACAATATGCCCCAAAGAAGTCCCTCTGTACCTTGATCCGCCCACTTAAATGAGGGGGTAATCAACACGAGGCCGATGCTGACGAGTAACAGTCGAAGCCATTCGGCCCAGCCAACCTTTTCCCGAAGGAAGAATGCTTCTATTAATGTGATGAAAGCCGGAAAGCTCGCAAATCCGAGAGTTGCCACTGCAATGCCGCCGAGTTTGACTGAATGAAAAAATGTCACCCAATGCAAAGCAAGCATGCCCCCGCTTAGTACGAAGGCCAACCAATGTAAGCGCCAAGAGACGTCATCGCGATGATGCGGACGCCCTATCGCGGCAAAAAGACGGCTCAGGGATACTAGGGTGAGCACTGCAAACAATGCTCGCCCCCAAGTGATCATCCATGCATCGGCCAGGATGAGGGCACCAAAAATCCCCGTTGCACCAAACAGGATCGCAACAAGATGAATCGCAAAAAGCGACTGAATTCGCGTCAGCAAGTCGCGCTCTAGCTTGTGAAGTGCATCAACGGCCTTTAGGCCAGCCAAGCGGCGCGGCCCAGCCCGTATAAACCTTGGGGAGAGGTGTTGCATAGTCACCATGTTTGCTTGTTCCGAGACCCAAAGCGCTGAGAGCCTCTGCAAACTTGACCGCCACAGCCACACCATCAATCACAGGCACACCCAATCGTTGCGTCAACGTATGGCAAAGAGTGGTCATCCCAGCGCAACCAAGCACAATGGCACCGCTTCGGTCTCGGCTCAGCGCCTCGCGTGCAGCATGTTCGATTTGACTGATGATTTCTTCGCCGCCATCTTCTAGATCCAGCACGGCAATGTCTGTGCCATGCACACCTCGACATTGATGTTCAAAACCATAACGCTGCACCAAGCGCTCTGCAATGATGCAAGTACGCGTCATCGTCGTGACCACTGAAAAACCGGTTGCAAGCATGCTGGCGGCATGAAAAGCGGCCTCTGCGATTCCCAGCACAGGAGCAGACGTTGCCTCACGCGCAGCCTCAAGGCCCGGATCGCCAAAGCAGGCAAGCACCACAGCATCTGGCCCCCAGGCGGAGGCTAATTTGACTTGTTCCGCCACACCTGCGGCCGCAAATGCC
Organism: Burkholderiaceae bacterium; assembly: GCA_030158305.1. Classification (GTDB taxonomy): domain Bacteria; phylum Pseudomonadota; class Gammaproteobacteria; order Burkholderiales; family Burkholderiaceae_B; genus Zwartia. The sequence goes on along the minus strand of JAOATE010000004.1, from coordinate 12,603 downwards.
TCGTCATAGTGCCCTTCAATCGACAAAGGACCAAAGCTTGGTTGCGTTGCAATAATCTCAGTATTGGGACTGGCGACAGCCTGCGCACCTTGCGCAATCGCAGCAGTCATTGCTGAGGACGTATTAGGGTTTATGAGAAGTAGTTTCATCGTGTCTTATTGGTTTACCTTGGTTACTATTGAAACAAATCGCTTGCACCAAACTGGACAAAAATGCCCCAAAATGAACATGAGACACCAGTATGGAGCATCGGCACGAAGCAATATTAAAGAGAACTCAATAAATCACCACTGTTTTTCGCAAAATGTAGAAAATATCTTATGCGAAAGATGGCACGATTTTTGCTTTTATAAAAAAACGTATTTCAATACGTGAAACGTACCACTGGTCATACATCGGTCACGTTGGCTCAATTAAGCTGGAGGCAGACAACAAAGACCGGTCTAAAAGTATCAGATTTGCAGCAAAACCTGTTAGCTATATTTTTACAACCGAATTACTGGAGATTCCATGAAACAACACGCGTTGATTTCCCGACTGGTAGGTAAGCCACTGGGCCTGACCGTTTTATCCGCCGCCCTCGCCTTGGGTGCAGCTGCATCTGTCTCTGCACAAGAAAAAGTGCTGCGCATTGGTATGACGGCTGCTGATATTCCCCGTACACTGGGTCAGCCTGATCAAGGCTTTGAGGGCAATCGTTTCACGGGTATCCCGATGTACGACTCACTCACGCAGTGGGACCTCTCCAAGACAGATGTACCGAGCGCAGTGATTCCTGGATTGGCAACTTCTTGGGAAGTTGATGCCAATGACAAGAAAAAATGGGTTTTCAAATTACGCCCAGGCATTAAGTTTCACGATGGATCGCCAGTCAATGCTGACGCAATCGTCTGGAACGTTCAAAAGGTGCTCGATAAAGACGCCCCTCAATTTGACGCATCCCAAGTGGGCGTGACCGCTTCACGCATGCCAACATTGCGCAGCGCGAAAAAAATTGATGATCTGACTGTCGAGTTGACCACCAGCGAGCCCGATGCGTTTTTGCCCATCAACCTGACTAACCTGTTTATCGCATCGCCCGCACAGTGGAACAAAAAGCTTGCCGCCGTGCCAGCTTCAGTCACCAATCCAGCTGAGCGCTCCAAGCAAGCGTGGGCAGCCTTTGCTGCAGACGCATCAGGCAGCGGTCCATTCAAGATGGCGCGTTTTGTTCCACGTGAACGCCTCGAAATGGTCGCCAACAAAGACTACTGGGACCCAAAGCGCAAGCCAAAAATCGACCGTGTCGTTTTGCTGCCAATTCCTGAAGCCAATGCACGTACTGCCGCTTTGCTCTCCGGACAAGTGGACTGGATTGAAGCACCCGCACCGGATGCCATGCCACAAATTAAACAGCGTGGCTTCACAATCTACAGCAACCCACAGCCACACGTCTGGCCTTGGCAGCTGTCGTTTGCCGAGGGCTCACCTTGGTTGGACAAGCGTGTCCGTCAGGCAGCCAACCTCTGTGTGGACCGCGAAGGCCTGAAAACCTTGCTAGGCGGCATCATGGGTATTCCAAAAGGCACCATGGCGCCTGATCACCCATGGTTTGGCAAGCCTTCCTTTGACGTCAAATACGATCCAAAAGCCGCACAAAAGCTGATGGCGGACGCAGGCTTTTCAGCTGCTAAGCCTTTGAAAGTGAAAGTGCAGATTTCAGCTTCTGGTTCTGGTCAGATGCAACCACTGCCAATGAACGAATTCGTTCAAGAATCACTGAAAAAGTGTTTCTTTAACGTTGAGTTTGACGTGATTGAGTGGAACACCCTGTTCACGAACTGGCGCAAAGGTGCTAAAGATCCTTCTGCCAACGGCGCGAACGCCACCAACGTTAGCTTCTCAGCGATGGATCCATTCTTTGGCATGGTGCGCTTCAGCAGCAAAGGCACCTTCCCACCCGTGTCAAACAACTGGGGTTACTACAACAGCCCAGAAGTGGAAGCACTCGTGACCAAAGCACGTACGACCTTCGATGCAAAAGAGCGTGATGCCGCGCTGGCTAACTTGCACACCCAAATCGTGAATGATGCACCTTTTGTCTGGATCGCCCATGACGCAGGTCCACGCGCGATGAGCAAGAAAGTCAAAGATGTCGTTCAGCCACAAAACTGGTTTATTGACATTGCAACGATGAACATGCAGTAAAGCTGTCTGAGCTCGTCACATCTTTTTGGTGTGACGAGCTTTTTTTTGTTTGTAGTAAAGCCTCTGTTTCGACACATAACCCTTTTTTCTGAGACCTCCTCTAATGCTGAGCTTTCTTCTGAGGCGTCTGATTTACACCCTTCCAATCATGGTTGGCGTAGCACTCGTCTGTTTCTCACTTGTTCACTTGGCCCCCGGCGATCCGCTCATGGCGATTTTGCCTCCCGATGCGTCTCAGGACTTGCGAGACCAACTGATGGATCTATACGGCTTTAACCGTTCCTATCCAGAACAATTTTTTCATTGGGTCGCACGCGCTGTTCAAGGTGATCTTGGCACCTCGATTGCGACCAATCGTCCCGTCACGGAAGAGGTCATCAAAGCAGTTGGCAACACACTGCGCCTCGCGGTCTTTGCAACCATTATTGGCTTTATTTTTGGCAGCTTGTTTGGCTTTGTTGCTGGCTACTTTCAGAACTCCTGGATTGATAAGGCCGCTTCACTGACTTCAGTGCTGGGCGTCAGTGTGCCCCATTACTGGCTGGGCATGGTGATGGTCATCATTTTCAGCTCAACCCTCATGATGCTTCCACCCGGAGGCGCTGGCCCAGGTGGCTCAGCAGACTGGATTTGGAACTGGGAACACGTCAAGCATCTGATCTTACCGGCCGTCACCATGAGTGTGATTCCGATGGGTATCATCGCCCGGACGGTTCGTGCGCTGGTGGCAGATATCCTGGCCCAAGAATTCATCGTCGGATTGCGCGCCAAAGGCATGACCAACGTGGGTATTTTTATGCACGTTGTCAAGAACTCCGCACCGACTGCCTTGGCCGTCATGGGCTTGCAGCTCGGTTATTTACTGGGTGGCTCCATTCTGATTGAAACCGTATTTTCCTGGCCAGGCACAGGATTCCTGTTAAATGCCGCAATTTTTCAACGTGATCTCCCCTTGCTACAAGGGACGATTCTTGTGCTTGCGATGTTTTTCGTTGTCCTCAACATGATCGTAGACGTCATTCAGACCCTGCTCGATCCACGCATCGCGCGTAGCTAAGGAACAGGGAACACATATGCTTAATATCACCGTAGATCCTTCTAAGGTTCCAGCAGTCGCGATGGAAAGATCCACCGGCTATTGGAAAAACGTCGGTCAGCGCTTTATGCGAGACAAGGTCGCTGTCTTTGCTGGCATCGTCATTTTGATCTTACTCATCATGGCGGTTTTTGGACCATGGCTCGTGCCGCATGATCCATTCCAGTCATCGATCATGAAGCGACTCAAACCGATCGGCTTTCCAGATCATCTTCTGGGCACCGATGAGCTCGGTCGTGACATGCTGAGCCGTCTCATCGTCGGCACCAAACTTTCGCTATTCATGGGTATTACCCCTGTGATTCTGGCGTTTGGTATTGGCTCTGTCATCGGTCTGGTGGCTGGCTATGCAGGTGGCAAAATCAACACCGTGATCATGCGCACGATCGATGTGTTTTACGCCTTCCCGTCCGTGCTGTTGGCGATTGCATTGTCTGGTGTCTTGGGAGCGGGTATCACCAACTCCCTGATTTCGCTGACTATCGTCTTCATCCCCCCCATCGCTCGGGTGGCTGAAAGTGTGACGACACAAATCCGAGGTCGAGATTTTGTCGATGCTGCGCGTGCTTCTGGTGCGAATGCCTTCACGATTGTCCGTGTCCACGTGCTGGGCAACGTGCTGGGTCCGATCTTTGTCTATTCCACTAGCTTGATCGCGGTCTCGATGATTTTGGCCTCAGGGCTGAGCTTTCTCGGCCTGGGCGTCAAACCACCTGAGCCCGAGTGGGGCCTGATGCTCAACACACTTCGCACCGCCATCTATGTTCAACCATGGATCGCTGCGCTGCCAGGCGTGATGATTTTTGTGACTTCGATTGCTTTCAACCTGCTCTCGGATGGCCTGCGTAACGCCATGGAGATCAAGAACTAATGAATACAACTGTGAAAAACGATACCGATATCGGCGGTCAGGCGCAGCCTCTGCTGATGGTTAAAAATTTGATCAAGCACTTTGCACTCAAAAAAGATATGCTGGGTCGAGGTGGTGGTGTGGTGCGCGCAGTCGACGGCATCGACTTTATGGTCCGCAAAGGCGAAACACTTGGTGTGGTCGGAGAGTCTGGCTGTGGAAAATCAACCACGGCTCGTTTATTGATGAATCTCATCACGCCCGACAACGGAGACATTATTTTTGATGGCATGTCAGTGGGTGGCCGCGATCTGTCTCTCAAGGAGTTTCGTCGCCAGGCGCAGATGGTCTTTCAAGACAGCTATGCCTCACTAAATCCGCGCTTGACCATTGAGGATTCCATTGCCTTTGCGCCTCAAGTGCATGGTGTATCGAAAGATGAGTCGATTGAACGTGCCCGCGACCTGCTCAGACGCGTGGGTCTTGATCCTGTGCGTTTTGCTGAACGCTATCCGCATGAGCTGTCAGGCGGTCAACGTCAACGTGTGAACATTGCACGCGCACTGGCCTTGCAATCTCGCTTGATCATCCTAGATGAAGCTGTCTCAGCGCTGGACAAATCTGTTGAAGCTCAAGTGCTGAACTTGCTGCTGGATCTGAAGGAAGATTTTGGCCTGACCTATGTTTTCATCAGCCATGATTTGAACGTCGTGCGTTACATCTCTGATCGTGTGATGGTGATGTATCTGGGACAAGTGGTGGAAATTGGAGATTGCGAAACGCTGTTTGAGTCACCTCAACATCCCTACACGCGCGCGTTGCTGTCCTCGGTGCCATCCATGGACCCAGACAATCGTACGGAAGAGCCTCCTCTCGCGGGTGATCCACCTAACCCGATCAATCCACCTTCTGGCTGTCGTTTTCACACGCGTTGTGTACATGCGCAACCAGTGTGTTCTGAAAAAATGCCCCCACTCGCGACGGCCAAAGATGGACACGGCGTCGCCTGCCTGATGCATGTTGTCAACAGTGGCCATACCGAAGCGCCCAAAGCGGCTCAGGAGGCAGCATGACCACGCAAACTAGCACCACTATGACTGATGAAAAACCTTTTGTCGACATCCGAGACCTGAATGTCACCTTTACCGGCGGCCGAAAACCTGTCCGGGCGGTTTCGGGCGTGAGTTTGTCTGTCAAGCGCGGCGAAGTAGTCGCGCTCATCGGCGAGTCAGGCTCAGGAAAAAGCGTGACTCTGCGCTCTATTTTGAGACTACACAATCCCGACAAGTCAAAACTTGAAGGTCAGATCTTGGTGGGCGACCAAGATGTCGTCAAATTATCCAACACAGAGCTTTCAAGCTTTAGAGGCAAGGTCGCCTCAATGATTTTTCAAGAGCCATTATTGGCCTTGGACCCTGTCTACAGCGTTGGGGAACAAATCATCGAAGCCATTCTCCGCCACGAGTCCATCGGTAAAGAGGCTGCGCGTGCCAGAGCTTTATCGCTCTTTGAACGCGTTCGCATTCCCAGTCCAGAGCGCCGGCTAGATGCATATCCCCATGAAATGTCTGGCGGAATGCGGCAGCGTGCCATGATTTCCTTGGCGTTGGCCAGCCATCCTCAGCTTTTGCTTGCCGATGAACCCACCACTGCGCTAGATGCCACGGTTCAGATTCAGATTTTGCTGCTGCTGCGCGAGCTTCAGCGCGAACTCGGTCTGTCAGTGATTTTTGTCACACACGATATCGGTGCGGCAGTCGAGGTCGCCGATCGCATTGCGGTGATGTATGCGGGCAGAATCGTTGAGGAAGGGACCACCAGAACCCTCATGCGCTCACCACGGCATCCATATACCCGTGCCCTGCTCAAAAGCCTGGCGCATGGCAACGTGGCAAAAGGCACACGACTCGAAACCATTCCTGGCTCTCCGCCTGATCTGAGCAATCTGCCTCCAGGCTGCGTGTTTGCGGATCGTTGTAGCTTGGCACTCGACTCATGTCGCCAAAGCGTTCCTGAGATTGTCAAACTCACTCCTGATCACAGCGCGCGCTGCCATCGAACGGATCAAACGGACGTTGCAGTCTAAGCTCCACTAAAGGTTGACGGATCCAAGCAAAAGGCCCACCCTTTTTATAGGGTGGGCCTTTTGCTGAATAGATCAATTGCACACAACGTCTATTTACTGAAGCGTCCGTTCAAAGACAAACTTACCCTCGCGCCAATCGACTGGGACAACGTCTTTTGGACCGAATTTGCCCTCAAGTATCAGCTTGGCAATTGGGTTTTCCAACTGCTGCTGAATCGAACGCTTAAGCGGCCGAGCACCAAACACTGGATCAAAGCCCTCGCGCGCCAGCTCAGCCAATGCGGCATCCGATACCTCCAAGCGCATTTCCTGCTGCTCCATTCTTTTTGCCAACCGATTGATCTGTATGCCTGCGATCTTTTCAATATGCTGACTTTGCAATGCATGAAACACCACAATTTCATCTATCCGGTTTAAAAACTCAGGGCGGAAATGCTGCTTGAGTTCTTCCCAGACGACTTCTTTGACTGCATCGTAAGGCTTACCCACCATTGCCTGGATGTGTTGCGAGCCTAAATTAGAGGTCATCACAATCACCGTGTTGCGGAAATCCACGGTACGACCTTGACCATCCGTCAGTCGACCATCATCCAAAACCTGCAGCAAGACATTAAATACATCCGGATGTGCTTTTTCTACCTCATCGAGTAGAACGACGCTATAAGGCTTGCGGCGAACGGCTTCGGTCAGATAACCACCTTCTTCGTAGCCCACGTAGCCTGGAGGCGCTCCGATCAAGCGAGCCACAGAGTGTTTCTCCATAAACTCACTCATGTCGATACGGATCAAGTGCTCATCCGAATCAAACATAAAGTCTGCGAGCGCACGCGTCAGCTCCGTCTTGCCTACACCCGTAGGTCCAAGGAATAAAAACGAACCATAGGGGCGTGAAGGATCCGACAAGCCCGCCCGCGAACGACGGATGGCATCTGCCACCAACCCGACAGCCTCGTCTTGCCCAATCACGCGGTCATGTAAACGCTCTTCCATTTTGAGCAGCTTGTCACGCTCGCCCTGCATCATTTTCGAAACAGGAATACCCGTTGCACGCGAGACAACCTCGGCAATTTCCTCTGCACCGACTTGGGTACGCAATAACTTAGGCCGCTCACCTGGAGCGTTCGCCACTGCAGAGCCCTCGGCGGCTTTCAGGCGTGACTCAAGCTCTGGCAAGGTGCCGTACTGAATCTCAGCCAACTTGTCGAACTGGCCTTTGCGTTGAAGCTCAGCCATCTCGGCTCGCGCCCGCTCGATCTCTTCTTTGATCGACTGAGTCCCCTGCACTGCGGCTTTTTCACTTTTCCAAACCACCTCAAAATCGTTGTACTCGCGCTGAAGCTTTTCAAGCTCTTCCTCAATGATCTGGAAACGACGGATGGAACCCTCATCCTTTTCCTTTTTAACGGCTTCACGCTCAATCTTTAACTGGATAATGCGTCGATCGAGTTTGTCCATCACCTCTGGCTTGGAGTCGATCTCCATGCGGATGCGGGACGCGGCTTCATCAATCAGATCAATCGCCTTGTCCGGCAAGAAACGATCCGTAATGTAACGATGTGAAAGCTCAGCGGCCGCCACAATCGCAGGGTCAGTAATCTCTACACCGTGGTGTAACTCATAGCGCTCTTGTAAACCACGCAAAATGGCAATGGTCGACTCCACGTTGGGTTCGTCCACGAGCACTTTTTGAAAACGACGCTCAAGTGCGGCATCTTTTTCAATGTATTTACGATACTCGTCAAGCGTCGTTGCGCCGATGCAATGCAACTCGCCACGCGCCAGTGCGGGCTTGAGCATATTGCCAGCATCCATCGCACCTTCGGCTTTGCCGGCACCGACCATCGTATGGATTTCATCAATAAAAATGATGTAGCTGCCGTCGTCCTGAGCAAGCTCCTTGAGGACGGCTTTGAGACGCTCCTCGAACTCTCCACGAAACTTTGCACCGGCCAACAAGCTTGCTAAATCAAGAGACAGCACGCGCTTGCCTCGCAAGGACTCTGGCACTTCATCGTTGACGATCCGTTGAGCCAAGCCCTCGACGATCGCGGTTTTACCCACACCAGGCTCACCGATCAATACGGGATTGTTTTTGGTCCGACGCTGCAAAATTTGAATCGCACGTCGAATCTCGTCATCGCGACCAATCACAGGATCAAGCTTGCCCTGACGCGCACGCTCAGTCAAATCCATGGTGTATTTAGAAAGCGCCTCGCGATTGGACTCGCCATCTTGATCTTGCACAGGCGCGCCACCGCGCACCGCATCAATCGCAGCATCCAAAGCTTGACGTTGCAAACCAGCCTCTTTGAGCGCACGCCCAACATCGCCTTTGTCATCAGACAGGGCAAGCAAGAACAGCTCGCTCGGAATATACGTATCGCCGCGCTTGGCAGCTTCTTTGTCAATTCGCGTAAAAACGGACTGTAAGTCACGGCTGACTTGAATGTTGCCATCGCCGCCCTTGACTTGGGGCAGACCTTTTACAATTGTGTCTAAAGCCGGTTGCAGGCGATTAATCGCGACACCAGCCCGGGCAAGCAGGCTCCCAGCGCCACTCTCACTATCAGCAAGTAGTGCCGACAGCACATGGGCAGGCTCTATATAAGGATGATCATTGCGGGCAGCCAAGCTCTGAGCGTCGGCGAGTGCCTGTTGAAACTTTGTCGTTAATTTGTCAAAACGCATTGTGTTGCTCCTAACATTGTGAGTGGCTTGTGGCCAATATCTGTTGAATGTTACATAGGGGCGTTTTGCCATATTTCAATGGCTGGTACCTAATTTTGCTGTTATCTGCCCTTAGGCTAACTTAAGTCACAAGACTTGGACATGACTTAAATCAAGAGAATCCTGCTGGAGATATACAATGTGACAGAAATGTAAGTGTTAAATTTGTATTAGTAGTCGCACAAGGAGTCCAAGACTCATGCTTAAACGTGTACCGGTCACAGCAGAATCAACGCATTGTTCAACGTGCATGATGGGAAGCGTGTGCCTACCTGTTGGAATGCCTTCAAACGAAGTCGCCAAACTTGATGACCTTGTCAAAGAGCGACTACGCGTTGAAAAGGGGCAACCTCTTTTTCAATTTGGGACGCCACTAGATGCACTTTTTGGACTGCGTACTGGTTCAATCAAAACTCAAATTATCGAAGCATCCGGCCAACAACAAATTACGGGGTTTTTCCTTCCAGGTGAAATTGTGGGTTTGGATGGCATGCTCGATGGTATCCACAGTTCGACCGCGGTCGCAATGGAGGATTCTGAGGTTTGTGTCGTCAAACTAGACGATATCGATGAGATTAGCCGTTACGTTCCATCTCTTCAGCATCAAGTTAGGCGCTTGATGAGCAAGGAAATCGCAAGATCCCATCAAGTTCTGTTGGCGCTCGGTTCGATGCGTTCGGAGCAGCGACTCGCAGCATTTTTAATCAACCTATCTCAGCGCCTCACCGCTCTTGGTTACTCTTCGACTGATTTCATCATGAGAATGAGTCGAGAAGAAATTGGTAACTATCTCGGCCTCACCTTAGAAACGGTCAGCCGACTGTTTTCAAGGTTTGCAAGAGATGGCTTGATTCGCGTCAGTCAACGTGAAATCAAAATTTTAGACATGCTCGCCCTCAATGAACTCGTCGGCAAACCCTGTTAAAGCAGGGTTGCCTGATGAGCGTCTCTATACTTAGCGCTTAGCCTCTAAAAACAGCTCAGATCGCACGAAGTCTAGCGTGTTCTGTTTGCAAGCCAAGACCTCTCGACCAAGCTGCTCAGCCCAATACGACTGACCCCCGCCCACACGCGCCCACTCATTGAGCCTGCGCGTGAATAACTGCAAATCGTATTCATGCGTCACGCCAATCGCGCCATGCACGGCATGCGCGACAGCCGATATCCGCGCGACAGCTTGACTGGCCTGTGACTTAGCCAAGGCGGCCAGCATCGGCGTTGGCTGCCAGTCTTGACTACGACAAGCCATTTCCGTTGCCATACGCGCACCAAACACTAACTCAGCGACTTCGCTGATCTGTTGTTGTAAGGCCTGAAAACGTCCGATGGGCTTACCGAACTGTTCGCGCTGGTTCGCATGTGCAAGCGTCATCTCGAACACTCGGTCAGCTGCGCCTGCAATCAAAACCGCCACAGACAAGGCCAACAGGTGACGAAATTGAGGTTCATCCCAAGTGCCAAGTTGTGAGCGTTGTACTACGGCCTCTGACCACGTTAAATTTGCATCAAGTGTGCCGTGACCACCGGAAGGTGTCACGATGGCTTCGGCCGCCGGCAACAGCCAGACTTGCTTGCCTTGTTGAACCAATACCCACTCAGCCACTAGTCCAAAACTCACAGCATGCGCCGTCAGCCCAGCGCGATCTGTCGAGACTTGAAAGGGAGCAAAAGTCAAAGTCCCTTCAGGAATCGCTTGGGCGTGCTGACTTAACCAAGCGCGCGCCAGCATCGTGTGCGCATACGGCAGGGGCAACGCGTGTCGTCCCATGCAAAACATAATCGGCCAAGCATCATTTAATGTCAGGCCGGCCCCCCCTGCACTTTCTGGAAGCAACCCATCCGCAAAGCCAGCGGATAAAAGTGTTTCCCAGAGCGGTTTGGGGTCGCTCCCCTGTTCAATGAGGCGGAGCTGCGCAGGTGTGCACTCTTGGGCAAAGAAACGGTCTGCAGAGTCGTAGAAAGAATTTTGCATGATGATTACCTCAATCCCAAGCCGCGGGCGATGATGCCGCGCAAAATTTCACGCGTACCGCCTCGTAGTGAAAATGTCACCCCCATTTGCTCTAAATAACCAAGGGTCTGCAGCAAGTCTGTACTCGCCACAAAATCAGGATGAGCCCCTAACCAAGTACTAATCTGTCTGATCAGCTTTTGTTCGTAATCGGTACCGTAGTCTTTGACGACAGAAGCATCCGTCGCAGGACTCTCGCCATCGACCAGCTTTTGTGTCACGGCAAGTGAGAGCGCACGCAAGACGGCCATTTCAGCTACTAAAGACCCGACTAAGGCGCACGTTTCAGGATCTGTCACATTCTGCTCGCGCAAACAATCCATCCAACTATCTAACAAGGCAATGCTGGAATAGATCCTCTCCGGGCCACTTCGTTCAAAAGCGAGTTCAGCCGTGCATTGATCCCAGCCTTGCCCCTCCACCCCAACAAGTGCATCAGGGGCGAGTGAGACGTTATCGAAAAACACCTCAGAAAAATGCGCATCTCCCGCCATGTCCCGAATTGGACGCACGGTCACTCCGGGTAGCTTGAGGTCGATGATGACCTGCGACAAGCCCTTTTGACGGTCTGTGGTTTCTCCTGAGGTTCGCACCAACGCAATCATGTAATCACAACCGTGGGCGTTAGTTGTCCAGATCTTGCTGCCATTCAATAACCAGCCCTCAGGGGTCTTGGTCGCGCGCGTGCGAATACTCGCCAAATCCGAACCAGAGCTAGGCTCGCTCATACCAATGCAAAAAAACGCCTCGCCGCGACAGATTTTGGGGATGTAAAAGCGCCGTTGTGCTTCGGTGCCAAAATTTAAAATCAACGGGCCACTCTGACGATCTGCAATCCAGTGAGAGGCGACGGGCGCCCCAGCAATTAATAGCTCCTCGGACAAGACAAAGCGCGAGAAAAATCCCTTGCCAGAGCCTCCATATTCTTTGGGAATCGTCAGACCTAACCAGCCTTTTTTTGCCAGGCTTTTACTAAAAGAGTCGCTCACCCCCATCCAAGAGCGCGCTTTGATGTGATTGGGTACGCCTTGCATTTCCTCATTTAAAAATGCACGAATTTCTGCGCGGAAGGCGAGCTCATCGTCTGGAACTTCTGTAAATTCAAGTGCTGTCAGCATGTTTAACCTGTCTGGATGAGGCGGCAGGATATGACTGCGGCACCTCGGTTACGGCGATTTAAGATCGTCTTATACTATAGAGATTGTATTTGTTTGACACGATAACAGCCAATTCGCAGAGGAAAACATGACAGAAACTAAGCTTTTAGGGTCAGGATATATCTGGCAAGAACTGGCTGTCGGTCAAAAATTCAGAACCTATCGTCGTACGGTCACTGAAACCGACATTATTAATTTCATCAGCGTCACAGGGATGCTCGAAACAATTTTTATCGACAAGACCTTTTCTCATGGTGCCATGCAGGGTCGCCCAGTTCCGGGAGGCCTGACTTATGGACTGATCGAGGGGTTGTTGATGCAGGGTATGGTTCAGGGCACTGGGCTTGCACTGCTTGAGGTACACAAAAAAGTACTCAAGCCCGTCCTTGCTGGCGATACGATCTGGGCCGAGGTAGAAGTCACGGCAATCAAGCCAACGTCCAAAAACAATCGCGCAGTCGTGACTTCACGTGTCGATGTTAAAAACCA
>JAOATE010000003.1 GCA_030158305.1 Burkholderiaceae bacterium | reverse complement strand
CATCAAAAGATGCAAAATTTTCAGATGGTCATTTGAAAATTGGTATTGCCTCGGGTGATCATGCGACGATTATTTGGCCACTGTTGTGTGGCATGGCAAAAGCCAAGTATTACCTGATGACTGCCGACACCTTTACTGGTGAAGAGGCAGATCGGATGAATCTGATTTCAATGGCATTGGATGATGCAGAAGTCGAGCAAAAGGCGATTTATATTGCCAGCAAGTTTGCCGATGGCCCTCCAGGCGCTTTGCGCTGGACCAAGCACGCCCTCAATAGTTGGTTGCGTCAAGCCGGTCCGATTTTCGATGCGTCACTCGCACTCGAATTTATCGGCATGGCAGGTCCTGAGGGCAAAGAAGGCATTGATGCCTTCTTGCAAAAACGCCCACCTAATTTCGATCAAGACTTTTCGATTTAGCCACAAAAGCAGGGGGAGCACTCGTGCATATTCCCCCTGCGCGTTCTTGTTTTTGACGTCTTTGTTCTAGTACATCTCCTCATCTCTCCACACCGCAATTTGGAACACTCGGATATAAAAGCATCCTCTCATTAATGATAATGAGTTATTATTATCGTTAATATCGAAGCCAAATTTTCAATATTGGTGTTCTCGGTCGTCGAGTGTTGTTGCGAATAGAGAGGAGCTTTTCATGCTTTTAGTCAGACGTTTAGCCCAACAGTTTGTGGTGTTGGCAGCAATTGCTGTGCCGATGGCGGCACCGGTTTCTGCGCAGTCTGTTTCTGCGGCGGATATCGAGAAGCTTCAGGAAAGTGTCCGTGCGATGCGTGAGCAGTATGAGCAAAGGATAAATTCGCTTGAGAGAAAAATTGAGACGTTGCAAAAAGTACAGACCATACGCCCTCAGCCCGTTCCAATAGCGGGCGCAACAACTCCGGCAAGAACAAGTGGGACAGCACCATCGGTGCCAACGAACACTGCCGTAATGGCTAGTACAAACTCCACTGCGGAGCCAGTCAATCACCAAGCGAGTGCCTCGACGTCCACCCCGCAGCAAGCACGTGTCGTGGCACGCAACCCTCCCTCCTCACTAGGTTCAGGAATTACCCTCCCCAAGATGGGTGCAGTGACACCTGAAATTTCATTGATTTTGGATGGCAAATACTCGGCACAGAGTCAAAATCCAGAATCTTTTCGTAGAGGATTTATACCCTCCGGAGGAGAGAGCGTGGCGCGCGGCTTCAGTCTTGGCGAGTCAGAGTTCGCGATCGCTGGCACAGTAGACAACTTATTTAGAGCAGAAGCACGCTTGGTATTAGGGCAGGAAGGTTCTGATTTTCACGTGGCGCTTGAGGAAGCCTTCTTTGAAACGATCAATATGCCCGCCGGCTTAAAGGTCAAAGGAGGAAAGTTCTTTTCAAGTGTGGGATACCTCAACAACAAACATCCACATGAGTGGGATTTCGTTGACTTACCTCTAGCCTATAAGGCTTTCTTTGGCGGGCAGTTAAATAATACGGGTGCACAACTCTCATGGGTTGCACCGACAGAAAAAATATTTCTAAGGTTCGGCGCCGAGCTCGGGCAAGGGATGCACTATCCCAATAGTGATAATTTCAATCAGAATAAACCAAGACTCGGTACGATTTATGCCAAGGCAGGAGGTGATTTGAATGAATCATCATCTTGGCTTGGAGGACTCTCATTTGTCTCAGCTTCAACGGGTAATCGGCCTAGCGTTTCGATGTTTAACGACACAGACTCTTTTGATTTCACAGGGAATACGAATATCTTGATCGCGGATTTTGTCTACAAATGGGCACCTAACGGAAACTCAAGTAGTCAGAATTTAAAACTTCAAGCTGAAGGATTCTGGAATACGCAAAAGGGTTCAGCAACGTTGTCTGGGCAAGGTCCTTATGGGAGCTGTGAGGCACCTTGTATAGGTAATTCGTATACCAATACTCAAAGTGGATTCTACGTGCAGGCTATTTATCAGTTCATGCCACGCTGGCGCATCGGTTATCGCTTTGATCAGTTATTTGCGGGTAACTCCAATTACGGGTTCAGTCCTGGCACTTTAGACGGTACACCGATTGAGCCATGGAGTCCCACACGCAATACGCTCATGTTGGATTGGGCCAATTCTGAAAATTCAATGTTCCGACTGCAACTTGCAAGAGATACAGTGTATGGACCCAATATGCCTAACAATCAGATATTCCTGCAGTACATCATGAGTCTTGGTGCTCACGGCGCACATCGTTTCTAACCAGAGAAAAACATGAAATCGACTCGAATGATGCGTCAATGGTGCGCGACGGTGGTCGTGGTGTTGTTCTGTGCGTTGCCCCAGATCAGTCGCGCGGAACTCAATGTTTTTGCCACTGTGCCGGAGTGGGGTGCGCTCGCTCAGATGCTGGGAACAGACAAAGTGAAGGTGTTTGTTGCAACAACCGCACAGCAAGATCCACATCAAATTCAGGCACGTCCTTCTTTGCTTGCGAGAGCAAGAACGGCAGATTTGCTGATTGCAACGGGCGCTGATCTTGAAGTGGGTTGGTTACCAGTTCTGCAACGCGATTCAGGCAATCCTAAAATTATGCCGGGTCAGCTTGGCATGTTGGAGGCCTCACGTTATGTGCAGGTGCTCGATATACTCAGTGCGCCAGATCGTAGTATGGGACACGTCCACGCTTTTGGAAATCCACACATTCAAACTGATGCGCGCAACTTCATCCCCATCGCACGCGCCATCACGGAGCGGCTTACGATTTTAGATCCCACGCATACGCTTCACTATCAAGCGCAATTAAAGATATTTATAGAGACATGGTCAAAAAATATTGAACGTTGGCAAACCCAGGCTAGACCCTTGGCTGGAATAAAAATATGGGTTCAGCATGATGCGTTTAGATATATGAATGAGTGGCTCGGTTTGGAACAGGTCGGTGTGCTTGAGTCTGTGCCTGGCGTCGACCCGTCCGCGGCACAACTCAGTGCGATATTAAAGAAGCAGTCTGAGATCAACGCTCGAATGGTGCTGGCACCTGTGTATCTCAATCAGAACGCAACAAAATGGCTCGGCGAAAAAGCGAAGATTCCTGCAGTCATGTTGCCATTCACAGTCGGTGGAAATGCTGATTCAAGGACCTTAGAGTCACTTTTTGATGACACGATCCGGCGCCTGATGGATGCATTGAGTCGTGGATAGTGTGCGCTTAATTTATCGTTCCTGATAGATGGTATCTAAATGTTCAACGGTTTGAGTATTGATTTTGTTTTGCCTGGTGGGGTACCAATTGATCTGTTGATCTTCGCCGCATGCGCAAGTCTATTGGTGATCGCGACGCACGTGCCGTTAGGTATGCAGGTGTTGGACAGAGGCATTATTTTTATTGACTTGGCGATCGCGCAGGTTGCGGGGCTGGGCGCTTATCTTGCTGTCGCTGCACTTGGGGAGCAAATTGATCCTGTCAAGACCCAAGTATGCGCAATGGCGCTTGCCTTATTTGCCGCTTGGCTGTTTAGTCTGACGGAAAAGTTATGGCCCCGCTATCAAGAGGCGCTCATTGGTGTGGTGTTCGTGTTGTCTGCGACCGCGGTATTGCTTTTGTTGAGTAGTCATCCACATGGTGGTAATCAGCTCAATGAGTTGTTGTCTGGGCAATTATTGTGGGTGGGGCAAGAAAAGCTGATGTATTCAGCGCTGGCCACCATCATTCTTTTATTTTTAATGTATCTGCTGCGACATCATCAAAAAGCCTTTTATGCACTCTTTGCCGTGGCGATTACTATTTCAGTCCAGCTCGTTGGGGTGTATTTGGTGTTTGCGACATTGATTGTTCCCAGTTTGGGTGCTGCAGCTTGTCAGGACGATCGATACAAGAAATGGCTGGCCTTCACTATTGCGATCTCTGGCTATTTAATTGGCTTGGTCCTTTCTGCATGGTTGGATTTACCGAGCGGACCGCTGATTGTCTGGACACTTGTGATGTCCGCACTCATCTTTGGTGGAGTCGGACGACGATGCATAAAAAAGCGTGCCCAATAGAGCACGCTTGATCACTGAACGAAGCAGGGCGTTTAAGACAAATTAGAAAAAAGCCTGAATACCTGTCTGCGCGCGACCTAAGATCAGGGCGTGCACATCATGCGTACCTTCGTAGGTGTTGACCACTTCGAGGTTGACCAAGTGACGGGCTACACCGAACTCGTCAGAGATGCCGTTGCCACCCAGCATGTCACGCGCCATGCGTGCGATGTCGAGCGCTTTGCCGCAAGAGTTACGCTTCATAATTGAAGTGATCTCAACTGCTGCAGTGCCTTCGTCTTTCATGCGACCCAGACGCAAACAACCTTGCAGGCCGAGCGTGATTTCAGTTTGCATATCGGCCAATTTCTTTTGGATCAACTGATTGGCGGCCAGAGGGCGGCCAAACTGTTTGCGATCCAAGGTGTACTGACGGGCCATGTGCCAGCAGAACTCGGCGGCGCCAAGTGCACCCCAGGCGATACCAAAACGTGCGGAGTTGAGGCAGGTAAAGGGGCCTTTGAGACCAGAGACGCCAGGCAACATTTGCTCGTCACCGATTTCAACGTTGTCCATCACGATTTCGCCAGTGATGGAGGCACGCAAGCCTACCTTGCCGTGAATCGCAGGTGCTGAAAGACCCTTCATGCCTTTTTCAAGAATAAAACCGCGGATACGACCATCGTAGTCGCCGCCCACGCACTTACCCCAGACGACGAACACGTCTGCGATCGGGGAGTTGGAGATCCACATCTTGTTGCCGGTGAGGGAGTAACCATGGGCGGTTTTGACGGCGCGTGTTTCCATGCCGGCTGGGTCAGAACCATGGTTGGGCTCGGTCAGACCGAAACAGCCGATCCATTCGCCGCTAGCCAGTTTAGGCAGATATTTTTGCTTTTGCGCTTCGCTGCCAAAGTCGTTGATGGGGACCATCACGAGCGAGGATTGAACGCTCATCATTGAACGGTAACCAGAGTCGACGCGTTCGACTTCGCGAGCAATCAGACCGTAGCTGACGTAGTTCAGACCTGAGCCGCCGTACTCAACGGGGATCGTGGCGCCTAGCAAGCCAAGCTCACCCATTTCAGGGAAGATCTTGACGTCTGTTTTCTCGTGGCGAAAACCCTCGAGGACGCGTGGGGCCAGCTTGTCCTGACAGTAAGCGCGCGCGGCATCGCGAACCATGCGCTCTTCGTCGGTCAGCTGGCTGTCCAGCAAGAGAGGGTCTTCCCAGTTGAAAGTGGCTTCTGCCATGTCATGCTCCAAATTAAAAACTATCTAAAATTGTACAAAATGCCTAGTGCGTCGCGCTTGAAGACCTTAGGTTTTCTGGGCAGCGGCTCTGAGCTTGGCAATAGTCGTGGTCGGGGTGATGGCCTCGGGATCAATCAACAGATGCAAGATCGCGGGCTGCCCGCTGGCGACGGCGCGTTCAAAGGCGGGGCCGAACTCTTCTGTTTTCTCGACACGCTCGCCGTGACCCCCAAAGGCACGTGCATAGGCTGCAAAGTCAGGATTTTTCAGTTGCGTTGCGGAAATGCGGCCAGGGTAATGTTTTTCCTGGTGCATCCGGATGGTGCCGTACATGCCGTTATCGATGATCACAACAATGACGGGCAGGTTGTACTGAACCGCCGTGGCGAACTCTTGGCCGTGCATCATAAAGCAACCATCGCCGGCAAAACACACCACCATTTTGTCGGGTGAGAAGCGCTTAGCGCCAACAGCTGCTGGCAGACCGTAACCCATCGAGCCCGAAGTGGGTGCGAGTTGCGTGCCATATTGTGTAAAGCGGTGGAAACGGTGCAGCCATGTGGCGAAGTTACCCGCGCCATTGGTCATGATGGCATCGCTTGGCAAATGTGCTTCGAGGTATTCCATCACGCCACCCATCTGGACTGCACCAGGCGTTTTAATGGGCGCAGGATCACTCCAGGCCAAGTAGCTCTTGTGCATGGCGGTCGTGCTCGCAGCCCATGGTGTAGAAGTGGGCGTGGCCAAAGCAGCCAATTCAGCGGCAAACGCGGCTGGTGAGGCATTGATCGCGATCGAGGCGCGATAGACGCGACCCAGCTCGCCACTATCGGGATGCACATGCACCAGTTCTTGCTTGGGCACAGGAATATCAAAGAGTGTGTAGGCTTGGCTCGGCATTTCTGACATGCGCCCACCGACGAGCAGCACGAGGTCGGCGTCTTGCACGCGCTTGAGCAACTCGGGATTTAGACCAATGCCGACATCACCGATGAAACAGGGATGGTTGGCGGGGAAAAGCATTTGACGGCGAAACGACACAGCCACCGGCAGCTTAAACCGCTCTGCGAACTGGGCAAACTGCTCGACTGCCTGAGCGTTCCAACGCGCGCCACCCAAAATCGCGACGGGAGCTTTCGCTTTAGAAAGGCGTTCAGCCAAAGCTGCCATTTGACCGGCAGCAGGTGCAGAGTCGATGGCTTCGTAATGAGGTGCGTCTGCCACAGTGGCCATTTCAACCAACATGTCCTCAGGCAGTGCAATCACAACAGGGCCTGGGCGGCCAGAGGTTGCGACATGAAATGCTCGCGACAGAATCTCGGGAATGCGTGCGGCATCGTCGATCTCGGTGGCCCACTTGGCAGCCTGTCCAAAGACCGCGCGATAGTCCATTTCCTGAAAGGCTTCGCGTTCACGCATGCCGCGTTCAATTTGTCCGACAAAGACAATCATGGGGGTGGAGTCTTGCTTGGCGATGTGAATGCCAGCCAGCGCATTGGAAGCACCAGGTCCACGTGTCACCATACAAATGCCTGGCTCACCGGTCAGTTTGCCGAAGGCGTCAGCCATCATGGCGGCACCGCCTTCTTGACGGCATACCGTGACCTCAATACTGACATCGACTAAGGCATCGAGCACCGCGAGAAAGCTTTCCCCTGGCACGCAGAAAACATGTTTAACGCCATGGCTGACGAGTTGACCGACAAGAATCTGACCACCGGTACGTGGCTGACTGGGGGAGGGGGCTTGGCTCATTTTTATGTGTCTTTTAAAAGAGAACTTGAATAAGTGTCTAATCATATCCCGTTGAGAGGGGGATTTCCTCTGCAAAGGGGCTGTTCTAAAGCGCTTCAGACAACCATTCACACACTCGGCTGTCTGCTAAAAGTGGGTCTGCGATAGGATCGCGTGCGGCTAAGCGATTTTGTAGGACGATGTCGGCAAGATGGCTGCGGATGGGCATATTTGCTTGTTTGGCTTCCCAACGCATGCCGGCCATGGTGACAACGTTGTACAAGGCGGTAGCGACTTGGCGTGCTTGCTCAGAGGTGTTGGAGGCGCTGGCTGCCTGGGCAAAGGTAAACGCACGTTCGATGCGTTCGGCCTGAAGGGCAGCGAGAGAGGCGCTAACAGGCGTGCCTTCGGCGAGCAGTTTTTCCACATGTGTGCGCAGTGCGGGCAGAGAGTCTTCACGTTGAATCGCTCTCAGCACATCGAGCGCCACAATGTTGCTCGTGCCTTCCCAAATAGAACCTAGGTGCGCATCACGCAGCACGCGCGGGTCGCTCCATTCTTCGATGTAGCCACAACCGCCACGTACCTCCATCGCATCACCGGCGACTTTGCGCGCATCACGACAGGCGCGAAACTTGATGAGCGGCGTCATGATGCGCATCAGAGGACGTTTTGAGACATCCTCGTCTGAGGCAGCTAGCGCTTGCGCGGTTTGATAAACCATGGTGCGGGCTTGCTCGGTCAGCATGGCCATTTTGCTGAGTTGGCGTTGCATCAGGGGCATCTGGTTAAGGCTTTTGCCAAAGGCCATGCGATGCTTGGCAACATAAAGCGCTTCTGTGAGTGCGCGTCGCATCAGTCCCGCGGCGCGTACGCCGTTGGAGAGTCGCGAGTTGTTGATCATGTCCGCCATCTGCTTGAAGCCTTGGCCGCGTTCACCGACGAGCCAGGCGAAAGCACCCTCAAGGCGAATTTCGCCGCTCGCCATCGAACGCGTGCCGAGCTTGTCTTTTAAACGCAAAATACGATAGTTATTTGGCGAGCCATCAGGCTTCGTGCGCGGCAACAGAAACAAGGACACGCCTTTGAGACCCTCAATAGACTCTGAACGCGCCAGTACCATGGCGAAACCCGCATCTGGGTTGGAGCAAAACCATTTGTCACCAGACAGCAACCATTGACCGTCCGTGTTGAGAGCGGCTTCGGTTGCTGTTGCACTCACATCTGACCCTGCGCCTTGTTCGGTCATGAACATGGCCCCTTGATGAAGCGCATCAAAATCTTGGGTGGTGACGAGGGGCAACACCTGTTCGACTAAGCGAGGATCGCCAAACTTGCGAAGCGTGCGCGCAAGCGAGTCCGTCATGCTGACCGGGCAACACAAACCAAACTCTGCCTGCACAAACAAGTAGGTCAGTGCGTATTTGGCAGCCGGGGGCATGGGCGTTGGCCAACCCAGCACGCCGCCTCGGTGCGACATTGCAGCCAGGCCGAATTCGCTATAAGCAAAGCGCTCAAGTTCGACATAAGCGGGATGCTTATTGACTTGATTGGTATCGATGCCAGCGCGCGTCCGCACAGCAAGTGTGGGTGGATGTTTGTCTGCGACACCTGCCAGATCGTCGAGGAGGGAACCTGCGAGGCCTCCGAGTCGGTCAAGATGCGGCAATAAGTGTGCGTGTAAATCTTTGGGTAAGTAGCACGCCAAGAGATCGCGTCCCGAGTCTGCCGCAAAGAGATTGAGTCCGTGAGCGTCTGGAACGGGATGTGACATGGCGTGAGTTCCGAATTAGGGGTTGAGGCGCGCGAGCGTTTCCTGAGCGATGGCGAGGCTAGAGGTCAAGCCTGGCGACTCGATGCCAAAAAGGTTGACCAATCCAGGAATGCCATGCGTCGCGGGACCGACAATCATAAAGTCGGCCGCAGGCTCGTGTGGTCCGGAGACTTTGGGTCGAATGCCGGTGTAACCGGGCGACAGCGTGCCATCCTTCATGCCGGGCCAGTAACTGCGGACCGCTTCGTAAAAACCCTCGCAGCGGCTTGGATCGATGTCATAGTCGACGCGATCGATCCATTCAGTATCGGGACCGAACTTGGCTTGACCACCGAGATCAAGTGTCAGGTGCACACCCAGACCGGCATGATGCGGAGTGGGATAAATCAGGCGTGTAAAAGGGGCGCGACTCTGCAACGTAAAGTAGCTGCCCTTGCACAGATACTCGGTCGGGATAGAGGATTCCGGGACACCTTGGATGCGACGGGCCAGCGTCGGGGCGTGTAAGCCCGAGGCATTGATCAGCACGTTGCAAGACAAGCTCATGGCGTCTGCGCCACCAAACTGCAAGTCAAAACCGCCATCACTGCGAACTTGGCCTGACTCGAGTGGCGTATGAAAGACACATTGAGCGCCGGCGTTTTCCGCATCGCCTTGATAGGCAAGCATCAAGCCATGACTGTCGATGATGCCTGTAGAGGGCGATAGCAGTGCAGCCGTACAAAACAGCGCAGGCTCAAGCGCTTGCGCTTGCGCTGCCGTCAGCAACTCCATGTCCTCGACGCCATTGACGCGGGCTTTTTGAAGGATGTCCGTGAGCTTGGGGATTTCTTCTTCGCTCGTCGCAACAATCAGTTTGCCGATTCGCTTGTGCGCGACGCCTTTTTCCGCACAATATTCGTACAGCATGTGCCGGCCTTGCACGCAGAGTTTGGCTTTCAAACTGCCCGCCGGGTAATAAATACCCGCGTGGATGACTTCGGAGTTGCGAGCGCTCGTGCCGGTACCGATGCCCTCTGCGGACTCCACCACCATCACTTCGCGTCCCGACAGCGCCAATGCGCGGGCAATTGCCAAGCCGACAACACCGGCTCCAACCACGATGCAATCAATATCTGTACTCATGCTGTCTCTTTCTTGTTTTCTTATTTACTTGTACCGGCAGGCGTTAAATCATAGCCGCCTGCGTGATAAACCAAGGGAAGGGCATCTGTGCGCGCGCAATGTTCTACGGCGCCGATAAAAATAATATGGTCCCCTTCTTCGTAACGCCGATGGTTAGAACATTCAAACCATGCGGCGCAGGGCAAATCGAGCCTGGGCGAGCCGTTGGGGGCTTGCGTCATGGGAACGCCGTTAAAACGCTCGGCTGCTGGGCCACTTGCAAAGCGTTGAGAGACAGACATCTGCTCAGAACCCAAGACGTGAATGACATAACGATCGCAGCGCTCCAAGGTTTTGAGCGACGAAGAATTGCGAGACAAGCTCCACACTACCAGAGGTGGATCGAGAGAGACGGAGTTGAATGAACTCACGGTCAATCCAACAGGGGCCATGCCTTCCGCGGATGCGGTGATGACCGTTACGCCTGTTGGAAATCTGCCGAGTGCTGCTCTAAAAAAAGCTGAATCAAATGAGGGGGGTGTTGTGTTCATATTAGGGAGCAATGCGTCCGATCGTCCACGTTGCCGTGCCAGTCGCTTGGTAGGTGAGGCGGTCGTGCAGGCGCGATGGGCGTCCCTGCCAGAATTCGAAGTACTCAGGTTTGAGCCGGTATCCGCCCCAGTGAGGAGGGCGTGGAGGCTTGCTGTCCCCGTACTGGTCTTTCAGCGCTTTTTCAGTCGCGGCGAGTTGCTCAAGGGTAATCGGACGACTCTGTGGAGAAGTCCAGGCGCCAATTTGCGAACCTACTGGTCGTGTTTGAAAATAATCGTCCGACTCGGCCTCTGTGACTTTTTCGACAATCCCCTCAATGCGGACTTCGCGCTCTAGGGGTTGCCAGAAAAATAACAAGCTCGCCCAAGGTTGAGCCGCTAGTTCGACACCTTTGCGTGATTCGTAGTTGGTGAAAAACAGAAAGCCCTTTTCGTCCACGCCTTTCAGCAAAACGATACGAGCGGAAGGACGGCCGCGAGCATCAGCCGTCGCGAGTGTCATCGCAGTGGGTTCTGGAACGTTTTGAGTCAGTGCCTGATCAAACCAGACAGAAAACTGCTCGTAGGGGGATGCTTTCGCGTCTTTCTCTAAGAGGGTGTATTTGTCGTAGCTCTGACGAATATCCGCAATAGACATAATTCGGGTCCGATACGGCGGACTAAAGATGAGTCGCCAACGAGGGTTAAGGGATAGTACTGAGTGTACCGTGACATGGTCAGGGTTGCCTTGATTGACCCGAGCTCAGGAAAGGGAGTGCTGTCCTTGCTGAAGTTGGATTTTCAGGCGGGTCACCAAAGCGGTCAGTCGCACATCATGAATCCCGACGGCCTCAAGCGCATCGGCCGTTTGCGTCACGTACTCCAAGCAAGAGCCATAGATGCCAGAGGCCCTCAACACAATCTCAATCAGAGCGTCTTCGGGCGGCTCTGACACATATGCAGGGCCGGCTTGATCAATCACAAAAGCGAGTGCCTTGACCGTACCATCCTTTGTTTGACAGTCGATCCAGCTCGGATGATAGGCACCTGTGGCCATTTCACGACGCCAAAGCGTCTCGAATATGGGGGCGACCGTGTTCGCTGCCAGTCGGAAAGCCATGCCGTGGCATTCTCCACCCGTTTCAAGTCCAAAGACGAGACCCGGTAGTTCGGGTGTGCCACGATTGATACGAGACCACAGGCAAAGCGCCCGGTGATGGCCTGGCAAGGTTGCTGGGCGTTGTTCGATAAAATCGAACTCAGGCTTCCAGATGAGCGAGCCATAGCCAAAGACCCAGACATCCTCTGTGTTGCGCCATTGCTTGAGGGCTTCTTCTCGAGAGGCTTTTAAACGCTCCTCTGGCCAGCGTGCAAAGGTGCTGAGAGGCGGGGCGGCTGGAATCTGTAGGGACGAACTCATCGCGGCATTAAGTGGTTGAGGGTGGCTTTGAAGGTGGTGGCGGGGCTGAAGGCGAAGGAGGCTCATCGGCTTTGCCAGCGCTTTCAGCGTGACGCGTAAACCAGCGGCCAGCCCCTAAACCCGCGGCGGTCAGCCAAAACAGCGGCATGATACCAATCACTGCGCCCAAGGCGCCAAAAGCAAGCGGCAGGGTGACTTGGCAGCCATTAATGAGCGCCATTCGCAGACCAAACGCTTCGCCAGCCCGTCCAGCGGGTGCGTTTTGCTGAAGCAGCGCCAGGATACTGGGCTGTGTCGAGCCCAGACCGAGGCCCAACACAAAAGAGAGTGTCATCAAAATCCACACTTGCTCAAAAAAGGGATACAAAACAAAGTTTAGGCCTGTGGCGAGCAGAGCAAAGTGAATCAACTGCCACGGGCGGACGCGATGTTGCAACAGAGGGAGCGCCAAGCGCACCACAATGGTGGCCGCGGCAAAAGCGGCCAAAATCAAGCCGATCGTTGTGGCGGATAGCCCAACCATCACACCAAAAATAGGCACGACGAACATATGCGTGTCCCAAGCGCTCGACAGCAGCATATTGGCGGTATAGACACGACGCAATTTAGGACTCGCAATCAGATCTGTGACACTTTGCTTGGTCTCGCTCGTCTCAGTAGGCGGTTTGTGTGAGGTTTTGAGATAGTTGCGAACCCGATACAGACCGAATACGCAGAGCACCGGGGAGATGGCGAGCAAGGCAAATACTGCTCGGTGACCCAGGTAATCAATCGAGACGCCTGCCAGCAGGGGGCCCAGCAAACCCGAGGTTGCCATAGAAAGCGAGAGCCAGGAAAAGTTGCGCAGCCGCTCTTCGCCAGCGCTCAAGCCCATTTGGCGTTGCACCGCGATTTGAAAAATCATGTGCCCGACACCCACACAGGCCGCTGAAATCACGAGTGCAATGAAATGTTGCCAAATCAAGGGAAGAATAATGCCAATAATCACCACAAAAGCACTGGCCCGCATGGGGCGCCAGGGCCCAATCTGATCAAGCAGGCGACCCGCCTTGACCGAGAGCAGCATGGGTAACAAGGCGAAAACGGCGATCAAAATACCGACCTCGAAGGTCGAGCGTTTGAGTTCGAGCGCAGTCAGAGATACCGCGACACGCCCACCAGAGATCGCCATGTGAATCAGCAAAACGAGCAGACAAAGTGCCACCGGTCCGGCAAAAGCAGACAACTTGGCAGAAGATGGGGAGGGTGGGAAAGACATGCTCACGGTGTTATGGGCAAATTGTGTTCCTCTCCCAGACACTTGTCGAGAGCGAATGACTATTTTTTTTCTAGATCATGCAAAAATGCATCATTCAGCAGACATCAGGACATTGAATGCATGGCCCAATGAATGGACAACAACAGCCCGTTGCTTTGTCAGAGGTTCATCCCGATGAACAGACAGAGCACGTGTCCGAAGCGCAGCGCCGCTTTGGTGGTCTGGCGCGCTTGTTCGGTCCCCATGCCTATGTTGCGTTGCGTCAGGCGCATGTGGCTGTCGTGGGCATTGGGGGCGTAGGCTCTTGGGCTGCGGAGGCTTTGGCGCGTCATGGGGTGGGTGCCTTGACCTTAATCGACTTGGATCACATCGCCGAATCAAACATCAACCGGCAGGTGCACGCACTGTCGGATACGCTCGGACAAGCCAAGGTGGAGGCGATGGCGGCTCGGATTCACGGGATTAACCCAGAATGCCGGGTCACTCTGGTGGATGATTTTTTGACCCCTGAAAACGTCAGTGAGGTCCTGCCTGAGGCACTCGATGTCGTGATTGACTGCACGGACCAGATGCGTGCCAAGGTCGCCATGGTGTTGCAGGCTCGCACCAGAAAGCAGACGTTGATCGTGTGCGGAGGGGCAGGAGGCAAGACGGATCTGCTCTCCTTGCGCGCGGGCGACTTGTCCGAAGCCACCCATGATGCGCTGCTCGCTCGGTTGCGCAATATTTTGAGAAAACAGCATGGCTATGCCCGTGCCTCGACTGGGGCGGGTCAGCCACGCAAGCGTATTCCCAAGCTGGGAGTCCGGGTGTTATGGCTGGATCAGCCAACAATTTTGCCAGAGGCCTGGCAGGAAACGCAGACGAATTCCGACGCGGGTTTGCAAGGGCTCTCTTGCGCTGGGTACGGCTCTAGCGTTACTGTCACGGCATCCATGGGACTTGCGGCGGCAGCGGAGGCCGTCAACAAGATTATCCACACACAATCAAAATAACAACCATGACTCAGACACGTGCATTATCCAAGATTCTTTCCTTGGCTGATTTTGAACGCGCTGCAGCAAAGCGCTTACCTAAGCCCATTTTCGGGTATGTATCGGGAGCGTGTGAGGACTGTCACTCCTTGCGCGCAAACCGCGATGTCTTTGCAGAGTACGAGTTTGTGTCTCGTATTTTGGTGGATATTTCTCAGCGTTCACAGACAGTTGAGATTTTTGGCAAGCAATACGATGCGCCGTTTGGCATGGCACCCATGGGGATCACGGCGATGTCAGCCTACCGCGGCGATATCGTGCTGGCGGAGGCGGCCAAGCGCGCCAATGTTCCAATGATCATGAGCGGTTCGTCGCTGATCAAGATGGAAGAGCTCGTCGCGGTCGCACCTGACGCGTGGTTTCAAGCGTATTTGCCCGGCAAGGTCGATCAGATCGCACCTTTGATCGATCGCGTGGCCACGGCAGGTTTTAAAACCCTGGTCATCACGGTGGATACGCCATCATCGGCGAATCGCGAAAACAACGTGCGAACGGGTTTCTCCACGCCCTTGCGTCCCAGTGTGCGCCTGGCGTGGGAAGGGATCAGTCATCCACGCTGGTTGTTTGGTACCTTTCTGAAAACCCTCATGCGCCATGGCATGCCGCATTTCGAAAACTCTTTTGCCACCCGCGGCGCGCCCATTATGTCTGCGAATGTCATGCGCGACTTTTCCTCACGTGGCCATTTGAATTGGGATCATGTGCGTGAGATTCGCGCGCGCTGGAAGGGCCCGATGGTTATCAAGGGTATTTTGCATCCAGCAGACGCTGCCTTGGCTCGCCAGTACGGAATGGATGGCGTGATTGTCTCCAATCACGGCGGCCGTCAGCTTGATGGTGCAGTGGCCCCATTGCGGATGTTGCCGCAAATTCTTGATCAGTTCAAAGACGGTCCAGTGATGTTGGATAGCGGTGTCCGGCGCGGCACAGACGTCTTGAAAGCGCTCGCGTTGGGTGCGCGCTGCGTATTTTTAGGTCGCCCTTTTAACTACGCAGCGGCAGTGGGTGGTCCTGCAGGTGTCGATCATGCAATTTCCTTGCTGTCGCAAGAAGTTTTGCGCAATATGGCGATGATGGGAATCAACCGTCTGAATGAACTGACGCCCGCCTCTCTGGTGCACGTCGGTCGCCGATAAATTTTTCTAGTCCTTTTACGTTAACTATCTTTTTAAAAAACGGAGTCAACATGGCAGATCTTGGATTCGCGGTGAATACACACAAGCACACCGTCAGTAACGCAACACTCAAAAAGTTTGCAAAATTTGCAGTGGCTAATATCAGTGATGCGGTGAGCCGCACGAACGGCACAGTAGACCTGCGTCCGATCCACAAAGGTGGCCGTATTCTGGGCCGCGCGTTCACCGTTAAAACTGCGCCAGGTGACAACCTGATGGTGCACAAGGCGATTGATATGGCCGCACCTGGTGATGTGATCGTGGTGGATGCAGGTGGTCCTCAGCGCAACGCAATCATCGGCGAAATCATGTCTACGCTGGCAGAAAGCCGCAAAATTGCTGGTTTTGTGATTGACGGTCCTATCCGCGACTTCGACGCCTTGAGCAAGGGCAAATTTCCAGTTTTCGCACGCTCCATTTCGCATCGTGGTCCTTACAAAGAAGGCCCCGGTGAAATCAACGTGACGGTCTGTGTGGACGGCATGGTCGTCCATCCCGGCGACATTATTGTGGGTGATCACGACGGCGTGTTTGCGATTCGCCCAGAGATGGCTGATCAGTTAGCAAAAATTGTGGCTGACATTGAAAAGAAAGAAAAAGAGATCTTCGCCAAGATTGCTAAAGGTACGCTGGACCGCAGCTGGGTCGATCAGTCCCTGCGCGCAAAAGGCGTCCTGAAGTAATCATGGATCGCTATAAGCGCATACCCTGATTCACAGTATGCGCTGAATCAACAACAATCAGTCACACTGCCCACTACGGTGGGCAGTTCATTATTGGACGGAGACAATGAAAAAAAAGGTCGTACGGTTTGATTTCTGGTTGAACCCAGCGTTCGATCAACACATGAGCACGCTGAAGGACATTGATGTGTCAGTCAGCCAGTACTCGGATGACGAACAAAAGACACTGGCGCTGTTTAAAGAGGCGCACGTCTATCACATCTGTGCTGCGCGCGATGAGGTCCCGTCACAATGGTGGGTCGACGAGGCTCTGCTCAGCAAGATGCCTAATTTGTTGTGTGCGTCGACCTCGGGTGCGGGCTATGACCCCGTCGACGTTGAGGCCTGCAACCGTCACGGCGTTCTAGTGGTCAATCAGTCGGGCTGTAACGCCAACTCGGTGGCTGAGCATGCAATGGGCATGCTGCTTTCGGTGAAGCATCGCATTACAGAATCCGATCGCGTGATGCGCGCCAACGCCTACACCACGCGTGAAGACTTGATGGGCAACGATATTCGCGGCTCAACGATCGGCATCGTGGGTGTGGGTAATATCGGTACACGCATGGCAGAGTTAGCAAAAGCCTTCGATATGACCGTGCTGGGCTATGACCCTTACCTTTCAAACGAGGAAATCAAGCGACGGGGTGCCACACCGGTGAGTTTTGAAGAGTTGCTCGCGCGTTCGGATGTGGTGACGGTTCATTGCCCTCGTAATCCAGAGACGTTGAACTGGATAGGCGCCAAAGAGTTTCGTGCCATGAAAAAGGGCGCTGTCTTTATTGCCACTGCGCGTGGTGGTATCCATGACGAGCAGGCACTGTATGAAGCTTTGCGTGACAAGCATCTCTCTGGAGCAGGCCTTGATGTTTGGTCGGTCGAACCTCCCGCGCCTGATAATCCATTATTAAGTCTGCCCAACGTCACCGCCACTTATCACACCGCTGGCGTTAAACACGAAGCCCGTGGCAATGCAGCGGCAATGGGTGCAGCGCAAATCGAAGTCATCTTGCGTGGAGAACGTCCGCCACGTTTAGTGAACCCCGAAGTATTTCCAGTATTCCTGGAAAGATATAAAAAGATGTTTGGATAACAAAACAAAAACAGCACTAAACCGAGGAGAGTGAGTATGAAAAAAGTCATCAATAAGTTGAGTCGTTTAGGTAGTGTTGCCTTGTTGGCCGCAGCGGCGTGGTCGGGTTCAGCGGCGGCGCAGTATCCAACCAAGCCCATTAATGTCATCGTTGCGTATGGTCCTGGCGGTGGCACGGACTTGATTGCGCGACTGATCGCACCCTATATCGAAAAGCATTTAGGTAATAATGCGCGCCTGATCATTACCAACCGTCCGGGAGCGGGTGGTGGAATCGGTTTTGCTGAAATTGCCAAGGCGACACCCGATGGTTACACCATCGGTTTTGTGAACACACCAAATATGTTGTCAATCCCGATTGAGCGCCCCTCGACTTTTGGCTGGCAAAGCTATGACCTGATTGGTAACTTAATCGATGATCCAGGTGCTTTCACGGTCAATACCTCTACTCCGATCAATAACCTCAAAGAGCTCGCGGCCTACGCTAAAGCAAACCCGGGGAAAGTGACGGTCGGGACGACTGGTGTGGGTTCAGATGATCACCTTGCTATGCTGTTCTTTGAGCGTGCAGCGGGTGTCAAGATGACACATGTACCCTACAAGGGCTCCGGTGAAACACGTGCCGGCGTTGTTGGTGGACAGATTATGTTGGGTGCGATTAACGTGGGTGAGGCCCTTTCTTATATCAAAGGTGGCTCGCCAATGCGTATGATTGGTCAGATGTCTGCTAAACGGACAGTGTTGGCACCAAACGTTCCAACCTTTGCCGAACAGGGATATAACATTGAAAGTGCATCCCTGCGTGGAATGGCCGCACCGAAAGGCTTGCCTGCAGATATCCGTGAAAAGCTTGTGACAGCCGTTGCCAAGGCTGCTGCAGATCCTGAGTACATCAAGAAAGCAGGCGAGTTGTATGCGCCGATTCGCTATCTCGCGCCCAAGGAATATGCGGTGGAGTTGGAGAGCACGGACAAGCAGTTGCGTGCTTTATGGAAGCAAGCGCCCTGGAAGGAGTGAGGGGTCGAGTTGTACGTCAAACCAGCCGCGCAAGGCATTCGATAATCTGATCGAGGCCTTGTCGGCGGTAAAGTCCAAGGGGGTGAGGATCGCTTCCTTGGCTTGTCCGGTCTCTAATAAATGTGTGCGCAAGACGCCGCCCAAGAGTCCAGACGCTAGCGGTGGCGTGAGCCATCTGCCTTCTTTCAATACGTAAATATTCGAGCGACTGCCTTCGCAGAGCTCGTCTTTTTCGTTTAAAAAAATCAAATCAAAATAATCAGGGTGCTGAGTGAGCCACTGTGTGGTCGCGTCATACCAGGGGCGATGTGTCGTTTTGTGTTGCAAAAGCGGTTCAGCACTGTCGAGTCTCAGTTGAGTGAACGCGACGAAAGGCACGCCTTGCAAAGCTGGTAGCGGCGCAGTTTGAATGTCGAGCTGGCCAAGAGGATTGAGTAAGAGTCGAACACGCGTGCCGGAGATATCGATTGCGTGAGAGGACGGGTGAGACGTGCTGGCGGCGGCCGAGATCGGCGATGCAGAGCCGGCTTGGTCTAACGCCGCTTGGATGGTCGCGATGACCGTATCGTCCCCAGGAAAAGCATATCCTAGCGCTCGAGCAGATTGCTTTAAACGCCGCAAATGATAGGGCAGCAGCACAACCTTCCCCATTGCGTCTGCCTTCATGGTTTCGATCAAGCTGGGTTGCAAGTCTTGAGTCATTGATCTTTGTTCAGTATTCGAGCTTTCCAATGGCATTCGTCCCACTCTTGCTCAGGGTTGGAGTCGTAGACGATGCCTCCGCCGACATGATAGCGACCTTGGCCTTGAGCATCCAATACCAGTGTGCGAATCGCGACATTCAGTGAAAAGTCACCGTTTGGCGCGAGCCAACCCAAGCTGCCACAGTAAATACCGCGGGGTTCAGGTTCTGTTTCTTGAATGCGTTTCATTGCTGCGATTTTTGGCGCGCCTGTGACTGAGCCGCAGGGGAATAGGGCTTTTAAAATCTCGGCTAGCGAGGTCTCAGCAGCAATCTCAGCTTGCACCGTCGACGTCATGGTCCAGACGGAAGGATATTTTTCCAAAGAGAATAATGGATCGGCTCGAACTGTTCCGGGGCGTGCAAGGCGCCCAAGATCGTTTCTGAGTAGATCCACAATCATCAGATTTTCAGCGCGATTTTTTTCACTCGCGTGTAGAGTCTCGCCGAGTATGCGATCCGTTTCAGGATCCGCTGAACGTGGTGCTGTGCCTTTCATCGGTCGCGTGATGAGGGTGTTGCCCGTTCTCTGTAAAAAAAGTTCAGGCGAAAAAGAAAGAATCGTCCGTCCTTCGTCCTCGATAAAGGCCGCATGGGCGACGGGATGGCGTGTGGCGATTTGACGATACAGTTGCGCGGGGTCTCCCTCTGTTTTGACAGACAAAGGAAAGGTTGAGTTGATCTGGTAGACCTCACCTTGCGCGATCCACTCTCGGATCTGCTCAATGCGCGCAAGGTAACGCGCCTTGGCAATGCCAGGGGTGACTGAAACAATGGAACTTTGCGTATCGTTCGTATGTTCCTGAGCCACAGACCAAGGCCGCTCTTCGTGCATGTGCTCAAACACCAGTGCCGTGAGTCTCGGTTGTGCATGTGAACTATCAAGAACAGCTTGCCGAGACGACTCCGTCAGCGCTGGCTCAAGCCACTCACCCAATTCGTACTCAAGCAGCAAGGCCACCCAGTGCCCGGCGCGACGCGCATCCTCAATCTGGGCAAACGCATCAGGCAGTTCCCCAGGCGAAGACGCCACAATTCGACCACACGGCTGCGTGAGCACGCGTGCATGCTGTGTCAGACGATCTTCGAAACGACAGTGACTCATGAACGATTTAAAAACTCATGAAGGACTTCACCTGTGTGCGATTTTTGGCGTGCGGCGACCACTTGCTCGGGCGTGCCTTCAATGACGAGTTGTCCGCCGCCCGAACCACCCTCTGGACCCAGATCCAATAGCCAATCGGCTTCGGCAATGATGTCCAGATTGTGTTCGATCACCACAACGGTATTGCCAGCCTCGACCAAGCGATGCAATACGCGAATCAGTTTCTCCACATCCGCCATCGATAGGCCGACAGTCGGCTCATCCAGGACATAAAGCGTATGCGGCAGGCGCGAGGCACGTCCGGTGGTGATCACACCCTCGGTCATTCGAGCTTTAGCCAGTTCAGTCACGAGCTTGATGCGTTGCGCTTCACCACCCGAAAGGGTGGGGGAGGGCTGCCCCAGCGTCAGATAGCCCAGTCCCACGTCTTGCATCAGCTGCAAGGGATGCCGGATGCGCGGATGGGCCGCAAAATACCCGATGGCGTCATCGACCTCCATGGACAGCACATCACCCGCGTGTTTCTCGCGCATTCTGACGCCCAAGGTGTCGGTGTTGAAACGCGCACCATTGCACGCATCGCAGGGCACTTTGACGTCAGGCAAAAAGCTCATCTCTAACGTGCGCATACCTTGGCCTTCGCACAAGGGACAGCGCCCATCACCCGTATTAAAGGAAAAGCGACCTGCACCCCAACCGCGAATGCGTGCTTCATTGGTTTCAGCAAACTGTTTGCGGACATCGTCCCAAAAACCGATATAGGTCGCAGGGCATGAGCGCGGTGTTTTACCGATCGGCGTTTGATCGACTTCGAGTACGCGATCTAATACATCCCAGCCTGTAATCTCTGCGCAACCATGCCAAGGTTGCGCGCCACGTGCCGCAATCGCTGCTGAGAGGTTATCCAGCAAGACCTCTCGCGCGAGAGTCGACTTGCCAGAGCCGGACACGCCGGTGACGACACTCAAACGCCCAATCGGAAAATGTGCGGTCACGCCACGCAAGTTATGCAACGTCGCACCCTTGACCGTGATCATCGGCGTATCTTTGGCAATGGGGCGTCTAGGTTGCAACGGGTGCGCTAAAGGATGGCGCAAATAATGTCCCGTTGTGGACTCAGGTGCTTCCATGAGGTCTTGAAGCGTGCCCTGCGCAACGACACGACCGCCACGCACACCTGCACCCGGTCCAATGTCGATGATGTGCTCAGCTCGACGAATCGTATCGTCATCGTGCTCCACTACCACCAGCGTATTACCGTTTTTCTCTAGCCTGGATAACGCACCGAGCAGGATGCGATTGTCACGTGGATGCAAACCAATGGTGGGCTCATCCAGCACATAACAGACACCTTGCATGTTCGAGCCTAATTGCGCAGCAAGGCGAATACGCTGCGCTTCGCCACCCGATAAGGTCGGTGCGGCACGATCAAGGGCCAGATAGCCCAAGCCGACCTCTTGCATAAATTGCAGACGGCCGCGGATTTCGCTCAAAATGTCACGCGCAATTTCCGCATCCCGACCACGCAAGACGAGGCCGGTAAAAAAGGTGTGCGCATCTGAAACAGGCATGCCTGCAAGTTCAGCAATGGATTTATCCCGCCACAATACCGCACGTGCAATCGGATTGAGACGCGCGCCATGACAGCTGGTGCAGGTCTGCGTCTCACCCTCGTACGAGGCGTTCCACGCGTTCTCTTCACCGGTTTGTTCGCCGTCAAAGCCTTGCAGTTGCAAACCTGTTCCAAAACATCCCTGACACCAGCCGTGTTTGGAGTTGTAGGAGAACATCCTTGGGTCTGGCTCAGGAAAGCTCGTACCGCAACTTGGGCAGGCACGTTTCACTGAAAAATGTGTTTGCTCGAGTGGCGCAGACATATCGCTTTCGAGTTTGCCCAACGGCCACAGCACACTCATCACCCCTTGGCCGTGCTCGAGCGCGCTGCGGACGGCCTCACGCAAAGCTGCCTCGTCCTTGGTGCTCACGACTAAATCAGCAACCGGCAATTCAATGGTGTGCTCTTTAAAACGATCCAGACGCGGCCATTTAGCGGTGCCGATGAACTCATTGTCGACACGCAGATGGGTAAAGCCCTTACCTGAAGCCCATTTCGCCAAGTCGGTATAAAAACCTTTTCTTGCCGTGACCAGCGGCGCCATCAGACCGATGCGCTCGCCTTTGTGGTCACGCATAATGCGCGCGACAATTTGATCCGCACTCTGAGGCTCGACGCTGACCTGACATGTCGGACACATTTGCGTCCCGAGCTTCATGTACATCAGACGCAAGAAATGATGGATCTCCGTCATGGTGGCGACGGTCGATTTACGGCCCCCACGGCTCGTACGCTGCTCGATCGCCACAGTGGGTGGAATGCCAAAGATTGCATCCACGTCGGGCTTGCCGGCAGGCTGCACGATCGCGCGTGCATAGGCATTCAAGGACTCGAGATAGCGGCGCTGTCCCTCGTTAAACAAAATATCAAACGCCAATGTGGATTTGCCCGAACCCGACACTCCCGTAATCACGGTGAACTTATCGTGGGGAATACTGACATTGATATTTTTGAGATTGTGCTCTCGCGCATGCAAAATATCGATGCTGTGTGAGCGACGTCTTTCTTTCAACACGCTTTGCAGGGGACGACCGCTGGATTCGTTGGCGGGTAAGCCTGCCGCACCCGAGCCAATCGCATCCGGTGTCATCGCTACAGCATACTCACGCAGCGCCGCACCTGTGTGCGAGCGTGGATTGGCCATGACGGTTTCCGGGCTGCCGACCGCCACGAGCTCGCCGCCGCCATCGCCACCTTCCGGACCCAAGTCGAGCACCCAATCCGCGGCACGAATCACATCAAGGTTGTGTTCGATGATGAGTAAAGTATGTCCCGCGCCCAAGAGCTTTCGAAACGCGCGCATGAGACGTGCGACATCGTCAAAGTGCAAACCTGTAGTGGGTTCGTCAAACAAAAACAAACTGCCCTTTTTGGCGACCTTGGCAGTGGAAATCCCACTGCGTGCGGCTTCGGCTAGGTGGCCCGCTAATTTCAGACGTTGCGCCTCACCTCCAGACAGCGTTGGGACAGGCTGACCCAGCTTGACATACTCCAGTCCGACATCCGCGAGCGGCGCGAGCCCTAGCTGCACATCACGCAAGCCTTTGAAAAACTCCAAGGCTTCAGACACCGTCATATCAAGCACGGCATCGATCGAGGCGCGTCGACCCAGATGTTCGATCTGGACCTCACGGACCTCGGGTCGAAAACGTTTGCCATCACAGTCCGGGCAACGGATATAAACATCCGATAAAAACTGCATCTCGACGTGTTCAAACCCTGTGCCGCCACAGGTGGGGCATCGACCATCGCCGCTGTTAAAGCTAAAGGTTCCCGCTGTATAGGCACGCTCACGCGCGACGGGCGCTTGTGCAAACAGTTTACGAATGGGATCAAACGCGCCCACATAACTCGCGGGATTTGAGCGCGCCGTCTTGCCGATTTGGGCTTGATCGACCATCACGACGTCAGCAAGTTGCTCGGCACCCAAGAGGCGATCAAACGCGCCGGGTGCTTCAGTCGGCTTGCCCATGATCTTGAGCATGGCTGGGTACAACACGTCTTGAATGAGTGTAGATTTCCCCGAGCCTGAGACGCCCGTCACACACACTAGACGTCCCAACGGAATTTCGATTGAGACATTTTTGAGGTTGTTCGCGGTGACACCCTCCAAGATGAGCCTCGGGGTGTTGTCCGCAACAGGCATCGGGCGCGGCGCTTCGACTTTGAGTCGACCGCCCATGTATTGACCGGTCAGTGTGGTGGCGTCTTTAAGCGCAGCCGGTGTGCCATCAAACACAATTTGACCGCCACGTTCGCCAGGGCCTGGGCCGACATCAATCACGCGGTCGGCGGCGATCATCACTTGAGGATCGTGTTCGACCACTACCAGTGTGTTGCCAGCGTCACGGAGCCGATGCATCACCTCAACCACACGGTGGATATCCCGCGGGTGCAGACCAATGGAAGGCTCGTCCAGCACAAACAAAGTGTTGACCAGAGAAGTCCCCAGCGCGGTCGTCAAATTAATACGCTGAACTTCACCGCCTGAAAGGGTGCGACTTTGCCGGTCCAGCGTCAGGTAGCCCAGACCTACATCACAGAGAAACTTCAGTCGCGCGCGCACCTCGGTCAGGACCAGATCCATGGCCGCATCCATGGCGCCTGGAAAAGTCACTTGATCGATAAACGTTCGCAGCTGCACGATCGGTGTCAGCATCAAGTCTTGAATCGACTTGCCCTGAATTCGCCACAGGAGGGCATCGGGTTTGAGTCGTGCGCCTTTGCAGGTCGGGCAGGGCGTATAACTACGGTATTTAGACAGCAAGACCCGCACATGCATTTTGTATGACTTGGTTTCGAGCCAGTCAAAAAAACGCTGCACGCCGTACCATTGCGTTTTCCAGGCTTGATTGCCGCCTTTCCAAAGTGGGTCGCCATGCAGGACCCACTCTTGATGTTCTGGGGGGAGATATTTCCATGGCGTATTGATCGAAACATTGGCACGCTTGGCGTACTTTTCCATTTCGACCTGACACTCTTTATAGCTCGGTGTCTGCCAAGGTTTGATCGCACCGCCTTCGAGCGTCTTGTTCTCGTCTGGAATGACCAAACCAAAATCAATCCCAATGACGCGGCCAAAGCCTCGACACGCCTCACACGCGCCGAGTGGCGAGTTAAAAGAAAACGTACTGGGCAAGGCATTGCTATAGCTGATGTTGCAATCCGCACAGTGCAGCTTGTCACTAAATTTCCAGACTTCTGTGTCCGCGCCTTCCTGATCGACCGCATGGACGGAGATCAGGCCATTGCCCATTTTGAGGGCAATATCAAAGGCCTCCATGACCCGCGAAGGCTCTGCACTAGAGAAACGAAAGCGATCTTGCACCACGCGCAGGGTACGTAGCAGCGGCGACAGTGTTGCGGATTTCTTTTTGGAGGCTTTGGCAGGCGGCGTGGCTGCCCCACTCGACGCGGCACCTGGCTGCGTTGGGCTTTCGTCGGCATGCACACGCGTATAGCCTTGCTGCTCTAAAAATCCACGCACTTCATCTTCTGTGAAGTTCAGTGGGACCTGCACCGGAAAAGTCACGACCAAGCGAGGGTCATTCGCTTTTTCAGAGCGTGCCTGGACGGCAGCAAAAATAGACGCGGTACTGTCCCGGCAGACTGCCTGGCCGCACCCGCGGCACATCAGTTGCGCGCCCCGCGCGAACAGCAGCTTGAGGTGGTCGTTGAGCTCCGTCATGGTGCCGACCGTACTGCGTGAGCTGCGCACCGGATTGGTCTGGTCGATGGCGATGGCAGGCAAAATGCCTTCGATGCGATCGACAACCGGTTTGTCCATGCGATCCAGAAATTGACGCGCATAGGGCGAAAAGGTCTCGACATAGCGTCGTTGACCTTCGGCATAGAGCGTGTCAAACGCCAGAGAGCTTTTGCCTGAGCCGCTCACGCCCGTGATGACCGTCAGTTCGCCCGTATTCAGGGTCAAATCGAGGTTTTTAAGATTGTTCTGGCGTGCGCCAGTGATGCGAATGGTTGGGTTCATAGCGTAATCATAGAGCGGCGGCCTGCAAGGCGCATGGAAAACCAGATGAATATTCTGGCCGGATATAGGGTAATATACGGAGCTCAATACCGGAGAATTGCTATGGCTTCAGAAACAAAACGCACGCGCCGCAACACTCTCGAGCGCCGTTGCTTGGGCAAGGCCTTCAAGCGCCTGTTCGTCAACGCACCGAAAGGCGTGTTCAAAATGCTGGAAAAAGTCAAGAAAGCCTGAGTTTTTGGCATTCGGACTAAGTATTTAGAATTAAGTATAGGGCTGCAAACTTAACGGTTTGCAGCCCTTTTACTTTTTCTGACCAAGTTTCAGGTCCGTTTTTCTTGTAAAACGGGCGATTACCGTTCCAATCATTCAATTAAAAAATAAAACCTGGAGATCAACTATGAGTGGCAATAAACGTTGGGTCAATCGCCCAGAGGGCTCTACTTGGGGTGATTTTGGTGAGGATGACCAGCGCGGTCGCATCAATTTGCTGACCTCTGAAAAGCTTAAGCAGGGGATTGCCGAGGTCAAAGAGTTTCAGCCTTTCTGTCTGAGCCTGCCTTTGGACCTGCCAGGTGGTAACTTATTGAATCCACGGCGTTTTCCGCCTGTCATCCGTCCTACGTTGCGTGGCGATCGCCCCAATATGAACTATGGTCTGTTTCGCGATAACGACCAGCAAACCGACGTGATCAGTGATGATCTGGTCGTGATGCACCTCCAATACTCCACCCAGTGGGACAGTTTGGCCCACGTGGGCTCCAGATTTGATGCCAATGGCGACGGGATCCCCGAGTCGGTCTATTACAATGGCTATCGTGCGGGCGAGCACATTATCGGACCTACCGATGGCAAGGATGCCGGCGTTCCCGGACCGGGCGAAAACAAGTCTACCTCCAACGCCATCGCGCTGGGTATCCAAAATATGGCCGAGTCTTGTGTGCAAGGTCGCGGCGTGATGATCGATTTCCACGCGCACTTTGGCAATAAGCGAGAAATTATTGGTTACGACACGTTGATGCGTGTGATGGAGCAAGACAAAGTTGTCGTTGAACCCGGCGATATGGTGTGTTTGCATACTGGTTTTGCACAACTGCTGATGGACATGAAGGGTAATCCTGATCTGCATACGCTTGAAAATAGCTGTGCGGCGTTGGACGGTCGCGATCAAAAACTCCTCAAGTGGATCACTGACAGCCAATTGGTGGTCTTGATGGCGGACAACTATGCGGTTGAAACCTATCCTGCGACGAGCCACATCGGTTGTTGCGCGACATTGCCTTTGCATGAGCATTGCTTGTTTAAGCTGGGTGTGCATTTGGGTGAGATGTTCTATCTCACCCCCTTGGCGCAATGGTTGCGTAAAAACGGACGCAATCGTTTCTTGTTGACCGCGCCACCGCTGCGTTTGCCCGGTGCGGTGGGTTCGCCTGCGACGGCGGTCGCCACGGTTTAACCGTCTATATACGTCCCGAATCCGCGATGCTGTCAGTTTGACGAAAGCTTGAATAAGCTTATGGTTGACGCAGTCATCGCGGGTGGGGCAATATGACCTTGTTATTTAACTATTCTAGGAGCGAGCCATGCGCCGTACCCTCATTGCTGCGGCCCTTTCAGCCGCGATGCTGTTGCCCGGATTGGGCTTTGCCAAGACATTCAAATGGACCAGCCAGGGCGATATTCTGACCCTTGATCCTCACTCACAAAACGAAGGGCTGAACATCGCAGCCAATTTGTGGGTCTACGATCCGCTAGTCAAATACAACGAAAAATATGAAGTCGTGCCGTCGCTAGCGACTTCGTGGGAGCGCATTAACCCCACCACGATGCGTTTCAAGTTGCGTCCAAATGTAAAGTTTCAAGACGGCACACCGTTCACTGCGGATGACGTCGTGTTCTCGCTCAAGCGCGCCATGGCACCTTCTTCACAGTTCAAGTCCTATGTGGCAGGCATCAGCGATGTGGTCGCCGTCGATCCCTTGACCGTGGATGTCATCACGGCCGGTCCTAACCCTGTCTTATTGCGTCAGTTGCCTTCATTGGGCATTATGAGCAAGGCTTGGTCAGAAAAGAATAACGCTGAGAAGCCTCAGGACTTTAACAAAAAAGAAGAGAGCTTTGCCGCGCGTAATGCGATGGGCACAGGCCCCTACAAGCTTAAGTCGCGTGAAGTCGACATCAAGACCGTCTACGTTGAAAATCCAGACTGGTGGGGCAAGCCCACCAAAACGGGCAACGTGACAGAAATCGTCTACACACCGATCAAGCAAAACGCGACACGCACGGCTGCTTTGCTGTCAGGCGAAGTCGATTTCGTGCTGGATCCACCCGCACAAGACTTGGACCGCTTGCGCAAACAAGTCAACGTGCTGGACGGTAACGAATACCGCACCATCTACATCGCGATGGATGTCAAAAGTCCTGAGTTGAAGTACAGCAACGTCAAGGATAAAAATCCGCTTGCAGATGTCCGTGTGCGTGAGGCACTCTATCGTGCGATTGATATCGAGGCGATCAAAAAGTCTGTGATGCGCGGCATGTCCTTGCCCACAGGCGCCATGATCTCTCCTCAGGTCAATGGCTATTCGGATGCTTTAGGTAAGCGCGTGCCCTTTGATCCAGTCAAGGCCCGTGAGCTGCTCAAGCAAGCCGGCTACGACAACAACCTCGAGTTCACGATCGACTGCCCGAACAACCGTTACATCAACGACGAAGCGATTTGTCAGGCCGTTGTCGCGATGTGGGCCAAGATCGGTGTCAAAACCAAACTGAACGCGATGCCGCGCGCGACCTTCTTCCCGAAAGTGGCCAACGGCGATACCAGTATTTATCTGTTTGGCTGGGGCGTGCCAACCTTTGATGCGTTCTATACACTTGAGTCACTGATTCGGACCAAAGGTACTGGCGCGGCAGGTGCCTTTAACTACGGTGGTTACTCCAATCCTAAAGTGGATGCCTTGATCGATACGATCAAGACAGAAACCGACGATGCCAAGCGCACTGCCATGATTCAGGAAGCCTTGAGTATTCATGCCAAAGAGTTTGGCGCGATTCCTTTGCATGACCAGATCATCCCTTGGGCCATGAAGAAAAACGTCAAGATGATTCACCGTCCGGACAATCGTCCTGTGATCGAGTGGGTCCGCATCGATTAATCGATGTTTCTAAAGCGAGCCTCCGTGTGGAGGTTCGCATTTTTGTGAGAATGCATGTTCGCTTTTATTATTCGACGGTTGCTTCAGGCCGTGGGCGTGATGCTGACCGTCGCGCTGTTAGCTTTTATTCTGTTTCAGTATGTCGGCGACCCGGTCATGATCATGTTGGGTCAGGAGGGCACGCCCGCTGAGCGGGAGCAGTTGCGCCAGGATCTCGGGCTCAATGATCCGATTATTGTGCAGTTCTATCATTTCCTCGCCAATGCCGTTCAGGGTGATTTTGGTTTGTCACTGCGGCAAGGGCAAAAAGTTTCGGTACTGTTGCGTGATCGCTTGCCGGCGACCTTGGAGTTGTCAATCGCTGCAGCGTTGATTGCCTTAGTGGTAGGCGTGCCCTTGGGTGTTTACACGGCACTCAAGCGCAATGGAAAGCTATCCCAAGCTTTTTTGGCTTTTTCGCTTCTAGGTGTTTCGCTCCCCACGTTTCTCATTGGTATTTTGTTAATTCTGGTGTTCTCTGTTCAGCTGGGCTGGTTGCCCAGCTATGGTCGCGGCGACACAGTGAAGCTAGGCTGGTGGTCGACAGGTCTGCTGACCGCGAGTGGCTGGCAGCATTTGATCCTCCCTGCAGTCACGCTTTCTCTCTTTCAAGTCGCACTGGTCTTGCGTCTCGTGCGCTCCGAGATGCTCGAGGTCTTGCGTGCCGACTACATCAAGTTTGCACGCGCACGCGGTTTGACTAAGCGTGCGATTCACTTCGGTCATGCCCTTAAAAACACGCTCGTGCCTGTGATCACGATCATGGGTTTGCAGCTCGGCGGCATCATCGCGTTTGCGATTGTCACAGAGACCGTGTTTCAGTGGCCGGGCATGGGCTTGCTCTTTATTCAGGCTGTCCAGTTCGCCGACATTCCGGTGATGGCGGCTTATCTGTGTCTGATCTCATTTATTTTTGTGGTGATTAATCTGATTGTTGATTTGTTGTACTTCGCTGTCGATCCGCGACTCCGTGTGGGTCTGGGCAAGTCAGGAGGGGGCCACTGATGCGCGCCGCTCTTGCAAAATTCTGGAATGGGGATCTCGCTTGGTCATGGCGACATACACCCGTGGCCATCATTGCGACCTTTACGCTGCTCATCATGTTGATTGCTGCGTTTGGCGCTGGATGGATTGCGCCACACAACCCCTTTGACTTGGCAACGATCGAGTTGCTGGATGCGCTCAAGCCTCCCGTTTGGGCAGACGATGGTACGTCCAAATACTTATTGGGTACGGATAGTCAAGGACGTGATCTGCTCTCCGCCTTGATGTACGGCACCAAAGTATCCCTGCTCATCGGCTTGGCTGCGGTGGCGGGTGCGATGTTGCTCGGCGTCGTGCTTGGATTGATTTCTGGCTACGCAGGGGGCCGCATTGATGCCTTGATTATGCGCGTGGCGGATGTCCAGCTTTCCTTTCCTGCCATTCTGATTGCCTTGCTGATCGATGGTGTAGCACGTGCAGTGGTGCCAGGTGACATGCACGAGGTGATCGCATTTCCAGTGTTGGTGGGGGCGATTGCCCTGGCGGGTTGGCCCCAATATGCGCGAACGGTTCGGGGCTCGACCCTTGTCGAAAAAAATCGTGAGTACGTTCAAGCAGCGCGTGTGATTGGTATTTCTTCGCCCGTCATCATGTTTCGCCACGTGCTGCCCAATGTATTAGGTCCTGTATTGGTGCTCGCGACGGTTCACCTGGCAACCGCGATCATTACAGAAGCGACACTCTCCTTTTTAGGGGTCGGTGTGCCGCCCACCTCTCCCTCGCTTGGAACACTGATCCGCGTGGGCAATGACTTTTTGTTTTCCGGCGAGTGGTGGATCACCATTTTCCCGGGTGCGGCTCTCGTGCTGCTGGTGTTGTCTGTCAACCTTCTTGGGGATTGGCTGCGTGATGCCCTGAATCCCCGTTTGAGTTGAGGGCAGACATGTCTAATATTTTAGAAATTAAAAACCTCAGCGTCGAGTTTCCGACACGACATGGCACCTTAAAAGCGTTGAACGACGTGTCGTTTTCGATCGCGGCGGGCGAGGTGGTGGGCGTCGTGGGCGAGTCAGGCGCGGGTAAGTCTCTGACCGGTGCTGCCATTATTGGTTTACTCGAACCGCCAGGACGCATTTCCGGTGGTGAAGTGCT
Source organism: Burkholderiaceae bacterium (assembly GCA_030158305.1). GTDB lineage: Bacteria > Pseudomonadota > Gammaproteobacteria > Burkholderiales > Burkholderiaceae_B > Zwartia. Next base: position 141,444 of record JAOATE010000003.1, on the reverse strand, counting down.
GCTTGAAGGCCGGCGCATCGACAATTTGTCGGACGAGCAGATGCGGCCGATTCGTGGCCGTGAGATTGGGGCGATTTTTCAAGATCCGCTGACCTCTCTCAATCCGCTGTATACCGTTGGTCACCAGCTTGCTGAGACGATTGTGACGCATTTGCCCATGACCTGGTCACAGGCTCGTCAACGCGCCATTGAGCTTCTAGAGTCGACGGGTATCCCCGCCGCACGTGAGCGCATTGATCACTATCCCCATCAGTTTTCGGGTGGCATGCGTCAGCGTGTCGTGATCGCGCTGGCCTTAGCGGCACAGCCCAAGTTGATCGTCGCGGATGAGCCCACCACGGCACTGGATGTTTCTATTCAAGCGCAGATTATTGAGTTGATTAAAAAGATGTGCCGCGAACAAGGCACCGCCGTGATGCTCATCACACATGATATGGGTGTGATCGCCGAAACGGCTGATCGAGTCGTGGTGATGTATGCGGGACGCGTCGCTGAAATCGGTAAGGTGCGTGACGTGATTCATGCGCCTCGTCACCCTTACTCGGTGGGACTGATGGGCTCGATTCCCTCCATCCACCATCATGTCGAACGTCTGGTGCAGATTGATGGTTCGATGCCAAGGCTCACGGCGATTCCCAAGGGATGCGCGTTTAATCCACGCTGCCCGCGTGTCATGGATCGCTGCCGCGAAGAGCGTCCCGAAATCATTCAGGTTGGCACCTCGCAAGCAGCCTGTTGGTTACATGAATCAAAGGAGGCGTCATGAGCACAGAGCGTCCTTTAGTCGAAGTGCATGATGCGGCACGTTGGTTTGATGTCTCGGCACCCTGGCTCGAGCGCGTGTTATCCCGCAAGCCACGTAGTATTCTGCGCGCCGTCGATGGTGTGTCATTTGGCATTCGCAAGGGCGAGACTCTAGCGCTAGTGGGGGAGTCCGGTTGCGGCAAGTCCACCATTGCCCGGATGTTGGTCGGTCTCTATCCGCTCACGCGTGGAAGCATCACCTTTGATGGTCAACCGATTTCAAATATGCAGGGCCGCTCTGGCCTGGCCTTGCGCAAGCGCCTTCAGATGATTTTCCAGGATCCCTATGCCAGTCTGAATCCTCGCTGGCGTGTTGGACGGATCATCGCAGAGCCGATGCTGGCGCATACGGACATGACCGAGCAGGAACGCGACGCGCGGGTAGACGTGCTGTTGACCCAGGTTGGTTTGCATCCCTCCGACAAGTCACGCTTTCCACATCAGTTTTCCGGTGGACAAAGACAGCGCATTTCGATCGCGCGAGCCTTGGCGGTCAATCCCGAGTTTCTCGTGTGTGATGAGCCGACTTCGGCACTCGATGTATCTGTTCAAGCGCAAGTGTTGAACATTATGAAAGACTTGCAGAGAAATCTTGGTCTGACCTATCTGTTCATTTCACATAACTTGGCGGTTGTGCACCACGTGGCGGATCGTGTGGGCGTGATGTATCTGGGGCGAATCGTCGAAATCGCCGATCGTGACACCTTGTTTGCAAATCCTCAGCATCCCTATACGCGGATGTTGCTTTCAGCGATTCCAGATATGACGGGGCAGGGACGCAAGCGAACACCCGTTGCGGGTGAGGTTCCCAATCCTTTGAATCCACCTTCAGGTTGTACCTTTCACCCGCGTTGTCCCTTTGTGCGAGAGCGCTGCAAAACTGAAGCCCCCGCGACACAAAACTTTAAAGGCGTGGAAATTGCCTGCCATGGTGTTGCAGAAGGTTGGCCGATGCAGGTTTAATTGCCTCGGCCACCTGGCAAGTTAAACTAGTTCGTCTTGATGTTGCGCACCTTGACGAGCTCGTTCCATTTCTTGATATCTGTTTCGATGTACTGTTGGAAATCTTTTGAACTCCCGCCGACAGGCTCCATGCCAATTGAGACAAAGCGCTCTTTCACATCGGGTTGAGCCAGGATCTCGTTGATCTCTTTGTTCAGGCGCGTCACGATATTCGCGGGCAGCTTTGCGGGGCCGACGAGACCGAACCAGGTGTACACGTCAGTATCTTTGAACCCTTGCTCACCAAGTGAGGGAACGTCTGGTAACAAAGCTGAGCGCTGTGAGCCAAACACGGCAATCGCGCGCAACCGGTCGTTCTTGATAAAGGGCAGAGGCGCGACAATAGGATGCACGCCAGCCGTCAACTGGCCACCGACGAGATCCGTCATCGCTGGCGCATCGCCCTTGTAGGGCACATGCGTCATGTTCGATTTAGCCAAATAGTTAAACAACTCAATCGCCAAATGAGGGCCTGTGCCATTACCTGGACTGGAGACATTGACTGTCCCAGACTTGGCAGCGAGTGCAAGTAACTCTTTGGTAGTTTTGACTGGTGAGGCTGCGGGGACCAACAAGAAAAGTGGAGCACGGACCACTTGGATAATGGGCGTAAAGTCTTTGAGCGTATCGTATTGAAGTTGACCAAATAATGCAGGGTTAGTCGTGTGTGGTGCGGCGGCCATCAACAAGGTATAGCCATCCGGATCAGCCTTGGCCGTGAATGCAGAAGCAATACGTGTATTGGCGCCTGGCTTGTTTTCCACGACAACAGGTTGTTTGAGGCGGACGGCAAGGCGTTCACCGATGACGCGTGTGGCGATGTCGTTTGAGCCACCTGCCGGAAAGGGCGAGATCAGTTTGATTGGCTTTGTGGGCCATTCTTGAGCGAGTGCCAAGCCTGTTGCACTCAGTGTTAAGCCAAGTGCGAGTGCGATGCGGCTAATTATTTTCATGTCTGCCTCCAGAGAGCAATAAAACTGATGAATAAAAAATAAAATTACTTCATGATCCGTTTTGCGATGTTGAGCAAGTGGATTTGGCTGGTCCCTTCGTACAAACGGAACAGCCGGACATCCCGATACAGCATTTCAATCGGTCCGCCAATGTCGGCGCAGTAGCCTGCGCCGCCGAAAATTTGCACCACGCGATCTGCCACACGTCCGCACATCTCTGAGGCGTAGTATTTGCAGATCGAGGCTTGTGTCGTCACATCCTCACCGTTGTCACGTGCGCGCGCAGTCTCCAGTACCAGACTGCGTGCCGCTGAAATCTCTACTTGGCATTCTGCGAGCATGGCTTGCACCAGTTGAAACTCCCCAATCTGTTTGCCAAACTGCTCTCGCTTTTTGACATGCGCCAGAGCCTCGTCGAGCAGACGCATCGCCGGACCGATACACAGCGCGGCCAAATTAATACGTTGCTTATTCAGAGTTTTCATGGCGGTCGCAAAGCCTTTTCCGGGCACGCCGCCTACGATCTGCTCGCTGCTTGCCATGACATCCTCAAGGTAAACCTCCGAGACAGGCGAGCCTGACTGACCCATTTTCCGATGCTCAGGTCCCGTACTCAAGCCAGGTGTTTGACGTGGAATCAAAAAGGCGCTGATGCCGCGGTGCGACAAGTCCTCGGGGTCGGTTCTGGCAAATACCGTAAAGAGCTCGGCGATCGGGGCGTTCGTGATGTAGCGTTTAGTGCCATTAATGCGCCACTGCTGCGCACTGCCTGTCATCGCTGGGGTTGCAGACGCCTTCAGTGCTGTGGCATCCGAGCCTGCCTCGGGTTCAGTCAATGCGAGACAGCCCGTGACCTCACCACTGGCGAGCTTGGGCAACCATTCTTGTTTTTGCTCAAGCGTGCCGTCTTGAATGATGGATTCAGCACCGATACCGGTGTTGGTCCCCGCCCGCGCGCGAAACGCCGTCGCGGCCTTCGAAAGTTCAATATTGGCGAGCGCGAGTTCCTCAGTTGTCATACCTGCGCCGCCATATTCGCGCGGAATACTCCAGCCAAAATAACCACGCTCGCGCATGATCTGGACGATATGCGCGGGAATCTCGTTGTCCCTGACCACTTGAGCTTCCGCAGGAATAGCGATCTCACGGACAAATTGACGAATGTCGTCGAGGCGTTGAGTGTTGAGTGTTGAGTCTTGAATCATAGGGATGTTCCGCTTGTAGTCAGGATCTTGCCGCTGTCGCGTTCGATGTTGTGACGGGCTTCAAATAAGTGAGGAATGATGTTTTTAAGGAGTTCGGCTTTGGTCAGTCGAGCCGTACTGATCGTGCAATTCATGCCGATTTGCAGATGATCATCCGAGGCGACCGTGAGAGGAACCGCCACGGCGAGGACATTGCGCTTCCAGTCGCCACGGCTCAAGCAGAAGCCATTTTTTTCGAAGCATGCACTGTCTTTTTCAAAATAGGGAAAGTCTGCCGCATATTGCGCCGGGTCCTCGACTTTGAGTCGATTCAATATCGAAGCGCGTTGCGCGTTTGTGCTTGCGAAAAGCAAGGCGCGTCCGAGTGCGGTCGTTAACAAGGGGCGCGCACTACCGATATCGGGTTTTAAAAAATTCCCTCGGTCAATACGTAGGGCGTCGATGTATACCACCTCGAGTTTTCCCAGCATCCCGAGATTCACTGTCCAACCTGTTTTGGCAGCCAGCTTTTCGATATGGGGTCGGGCCAAGTGCCGGATTTCCATGCTGGCAAGCATGGGATAGCCCAGCATCAGCACCCCAGGTCCGAGGCGATATTTTTGCAGGCGATCAATCCGCGTCAAATAGCCGAGCTGTTCCAGTGTGTAGGTCAGTCGCGAAATAGTCGCCTTGGGCAAACCTGTTTTTTCACAGAGCTCTCGATTGCCCAGCAGATACTCGGCAGGCGTGAAGGCGCGCAGGACTTGTAGTCCGCGGCTCAAGTTAATTGCAAACTGACGATCTGTCTCCACGGAGTGGGGCGCCTTGTTCATCATCATATGTTGAGGGATTGTCGAAATAGGGACAACCTAAATTTACTAGCGTTTCGCTGTGCGGAACAGAGGACTCACCCAGCCAGGAATCTGCTCAAATATCAAGATGCATACAGAAACTGACACCAAAACGCCCCGTCTCCCCATGCTTGATGGCATCAAGATTCTCGATTTCTCGACTGTGCTTGCGGCACCTTTTGCCGCCACACTCTGTGCGGATCTCGGTGCGCACGTCACAAAAATTGAGTTGCCGGATGGTTCGGATGCGTTGAGAGGCTTAGCGCCCACAACCCCTGAGCATGCGCTCTATTGGAAGGTGGTCAATCGCAACAAACAAGGCATCACACTTGATGTGCGCCAGCCAGAAGGGCGCGAATTATTTCTTAAAGCGATTGCGCATACCGATGTGTTGGTCGAAAACTTTCGCACTGGAACGCTGGACAAATGGGGCCTAGATTTAAAGACACTGCACGCAGTCAATCCTAAGCTGGTGGTGTTACGCATTACGGGTTTTGGACAGACGGGACCCTATGCAAAACGTCCAGGCTTTGCCAGAATATTTGAGGCGATGAGCGGCCTCACCAATCTCATTGGTACACCTGAGAGTGGCCCCCAGCATCCAAACTTACCAATCGGCGATTTGATTACAGGTGTCTTTGGTGCGTTTAGTATTGCTTCGGCCATGGCCTCATTACGCGCGCGTCCCGAGCAAGGTGGTTTTGAAATTGACCTGTCTGCGACAGAGGCGATTTTCCGTTTGCTGGATCCTTTGGCGATTGAGTACGAAATGCTGGGTTACACGCGTAGCCACGTTGGTAATCGTGCCGATTACACCGCACCGTCGAATATGTATCGTTCTAAAGATCAAGTATGGGTGACGTTAGTCGCCTCATCCAATCCTATTTTTAGTCGCTTATGCCATGCGATTGGACGCGTTGAATGGTTATCAGATGTGCGCTTCGACACGAACCCCGAACGTTGCAAAAACGTTGCGGTGATTGATGAGGGCATTTCACGATGGTTCGGTAGAAATAATTTTAGTGACATTGAGCAAGTCTTGGGCCAAGCGGAGGTGCCTTATACCAAGGTCTTCAATATCAAAGATGTGCTTGCCGACCCTCAAGTGCAGTCCCGTCAGTCTGTGATGCGCATTGAGGATCCCGACTTAGGCTCGATCCCCGCTCCCTGTGTGGTACCCAGAGTAGTTGGCGCAGCGGCACGCCAACATCGAAGCGGCCCTGCTGTGGGCGAACACAATGCGATTTTTTATAACGCGCTTGGATTATCCGAAGTGGAAATCGCCCAACTAAAGTCCCGCGGTGTTTTGTAACGGGTTCGTCGAGGTTGACTCAGTGAATAGACGGCGGCTTGCCCGCCTGTCCTGCTGACAGGTCGTCATCCTCCGCATCATCATCTCCAAGATCCTCGAGCAACTCAAGATCTGGATCAGGCAAGGCTTCTTCGGTCAAATCAAAAGGCAGGAGCTCAGCTAGCTCCATCGCGTAGTCAAACTCATCACCATTCTGGTCGAGCCTGACAAAACGCGCTTCTGGATCATCCGTGATCTGAATCGCCCACAAATACTGACAGTCATAGACCTCTGTATCCAAATCCAGGCCGCCACGGTTTCCTACAAAGCGCGCACCCGGGCCACCCATTTGCACATGTGTGGCTTTTTCATCTGGCGTTTCATCGACCCCAAGCGGAATGGCAAAAATGACCCATTCCGCATCGTCATCCATGCCGATTTCAGCCAAAACAGACTTGCCCATATAGGCGCTCAGGCCATCGGCGGTTTTACCCAGCATGGAAAGTTCTTGTTCGGTAAAGCGCAGGGCGTGGTCAGGTGTGGTCATAAGAACTCAGTTTGGAGCCGTTCAGTCAGGCAAAAGTCGATTTAGCCGTCATCATAGCGCCCTCCAAGCCCTACAATAGCGCATCGTCTTTTTATTCTTTGATGGACCTATGGCTCAATACGTATACACCATGCACCGCGTGGGCAAAATTGTTCCCCCCAAGCGTCAGATCCTGCGTGACATTTCTCTATCGTTTTTCCCGGGCGCCAAAATCGGCGTGTTGGGTCTGAATGGCTCGGGCAAATCGACCTTGCTCAAGATCATGGCGGGTGTGGATAAGGAAATCGAAGGCGAAGCCGTTCCGATGCCCGGTCTCAATATTGGTTATCTGGAGCAAGAGCCCAAGCTCAACCCCGATCACACTGTGCGCCAAGCGGTCGAGGAGGGCATGGGACCCGTTGTTGCGGCTAAAAAGCGACTCGATGAGGTGTATGCCGCCTACGCCGAAGCAGATGCTGATTTTGATGCGCTCGCCGCCGAACAGGCTGATTTAGAGGCCATTATTTCGGCCGCCGCCTCGAGTGGCTCTGACGACACTGAGACACAAATGGAAATCGCCGCCGATGCGCTGCGCTTGCCCCCGTGGGACGCCAACGTTGGCAAGCTCTCCGGTGGTGAAAAGCGTCGCGTCGCGTTGTGCCGCCTGTTGTTGTCCAAGCCAGATATGCTGCTGCTCGACGAGCCCACCAACCACCTGGATGCAGAGAGCGTTGAGTGGCTTGAGCAGTTTCTGGCCAAGTTCCCCGGCACTGTTGTGGGCGTGACCCACGATCGTTACTTCCTGGATAACGCCGCAGAGTGGATTCTCGAGTTGGACCGCGGTCATGGCATCCCTTGGAAGGGCAACTACAGCTCTTGGCTCGAGCAAAAGAACGATCGACTCAAGCAAGAAGAGTCCAGCGAGTCGGCCCGTCAAAAAACGATCAAGAAAGAACTGGAGTGGGTCCGTCAAAACGCCAAAGGTCGCCAAGCCAAGGCCAAAGCACGTATGACGCGCTTTGAGGAATTGTCTTCCCACGAATATCAAAAACGCAACGAGACCCAGGAGATTTTTATCCCTGTGGCAGAGCGCCTAGGTAACGAAGCGATCGAGTTCGTGAACGTCAATAAAGCGTTTGGTGACAAGCTCTTGATGGATGATGTGAGCTTTCGCGTACCCCCAGGCGCCATTGTGGGCATTATCGGACCAAACGGCGCCGGTAAGTCGACGTTGTTCCGCATGATCGCCGGTCAGGACAAGCCTGATAGCGGTGAAGTCAAAATCGGTCAGACCGTCAAGATCGCCTTCGTTGATCAGTCCCGCGATGCCTTGCCAGATGCCAAGACAGTGTTTGACACGATTTCTGATGGCGCAGATCTTTTAACAGTCGGCCGTTTTGAAATGCCCGCTCGCGCCTACCTCGGTCGTTTCAACTTCAAAGGCGCGGATCAGGGCAAAATGGTCGGTCAACTCTCGGGTGGTGAACGAGGACGCCTGCATCTGGCTAAAACGCTCATTACAGGTGGCAACGTGTTGCTGCTGGACGAACCTTCAAACGATCTGGACGTAGAAACCTTGCGCGCGCTCGAGGATGCGCTCCTCGAGTTTGCAGGCTCTGTGATGGTCATCAGTCACGATCGCTGGTTCTTGGATCGCATTGCCACGCATATCTTGGCGTTCGAGGGTGACTCGCAATTGGTGTTCTTTGATGGCAACTATCAGGAATACGAAGCCGACAAGAAACGTCGCTTAGGCGAGGCGGGTGCAGCGCCCAAGCGGATTCGCTACAAGGCCTTACGTTAGTCATCTCGCAAAGTAAACAAAAAGCGCCTGTTTAAGGCGCTTTTTGTTTGTGTATGACAAGCAGGACTCGAGGCCGGATGGCCTCGCGAGTGTCTTAACGTTGAGGCATCTCGATCTTGACCTCGAGGACCTCAAGGCTATCCTGTCGATCAAACTGGACCTTGATGTCCTCAGGGTTGATCTGCACATACTTTGAGATCACCGCCAGCAATTCCTTTTGGAGTGCGGGCAAATAATCCGGAGAGTTGTTTCCGCCACCAACACGTTCGTGGGCCAGAATAATCTGCAAACGCTCTTTTGCGACGTTAGCGGAGGTTTTCTTCTGACCAAGTAAAAAAGACAGAAAAGACATCACTTACCTCCGAATAAGCGCTTGAGGAGGCCGGGCTTTTCGTAATCAACGAAACGCAGGGGCTTTTCCTCGCCAAGGTAGCGCGACACGACATCGCGATACGCTTCGGAAACATCGCTCTTTTCAATGTGAATGGCTGGCAAGCCTTGGTTAGAGGCTTGCAACACCGACTCAGACTCAGGAATAACGCCGATCAATTTGATCCGCAAAATATCCTCGATGTCCTTGAGTGACAGCATCTCACCGTCTTCGACACGCTTGGGGTTGTAGCGCGTCAGCAGCAAATATTCTTTGATAGGCTCGTCAGACTCGATCGCACGGCGTGATTTGGAGGCCAAAATGCCCAAAATACGGTCTGAGTCGCGGACTGAGGAGACCTCAGGATTGGTGACGACCAAGGCATCGTCGGCAAAGTAGGCCGCCAGCAAGGCGCCTGTTTCAATGCCGGCAGGGGAGTCACACACAATGTACTCAAAACCCATGTCTTTCAGGTCATTGATGACCTTGCCAACACCCTCGAGAGACAGCGCATCTTTGTCGCGTGTCTGCGAGGCGGGCAGGATAAACAGGTTTTCGAGATTTTTGTCCTTGATTAACGCTTGATTGAGGGTGGCTTCGCCCTGGATCACGTTAACAAAGTCATATACCACCCGACGCTCGCAACCCATAATGAGGTCGAGGTTACGCAGGCCGACGTCAAAGTCGATCACGGCTGTTTTGTGGCCGCGCATGGCTAAACCGGAAGAAAAACTGGCGCTCGTGGTGGTCTTGCCAACGCCACCCTTGCCTGAAGTCACCACCACAATACGAGTCATGACGCGAGAACCTTTAAATGGAAATGTTAATTTTACTGCCCAAGGGCATTAATATGAAGCGCATCTTTTTCAAGTTGAATGACAACAGGTTTTTGATGCAGTTCGGCTGATAATTTAGTGTCGACGACACGGTAGATGCCTGCGATGGCAACGAGCTCAGCATCAAAACCGGTCGTAAAAATACGTGCGGCGGCATCACCGCGGGCACCTGCCATCGCTTTGCCGCGCAAGGGACCATAAATATGAATGTTGCCGTCGGCGATCACTTCGGCGCCGCGACTGACAACGCCCATCACAATCAGATCACTGCTGCGTGCGTAGACGCGCTGGCCTGAACGCAGAGGGCCCTTAATCACCATGGTAGGGGCGGCCGAAGCAGCAGAGGTGGGCACAGAATCGGCGCGCTGAGAAGCTGCGTCGTTCGCTGCGTCACCGTTGGTGTTCGCACTGGATGCAGGTTCGTGGATACTGTTTTCTTCTGTGGCTGCAGGCGTTGGCAGACTGGCCGTGACCGGCTCGGCCACGGAGGCTGCCGTTTGCGTATCTGACGCATGACGCGCAGGCGCAGCTGAGAGATCGACAGGCGTGAGACCGCAGGCTTGCGCCTGGATCAAATTGTCACCTTGGGCAACTACACCGATTACAGGCAGTTTGTGCTTTTTGAAAGCCTCAAGCAGTGCTGCCCAGTCGATCACATCGTCTACGCGCATCGCGTCGATCACCACAGGCTCGTTTTCAAAAAAAGCACCAGCATCTGCCATGCGTTTTTTGAGGGCGAGGATCAGTTCTTTGGTGTCAGCGAGCTGAAGCACCACACGTATTGCGTACAGTGTGGCGCTTTTAAATTCTAGGGGGGAAAGTTCGGTCGTCATTGTCTGGGATCATACCTTACCTAGGACAGCGAGGAAAAGTCCAAAAAATGTTCGAACATGTCTTCAACATCGCGAAGACTGAAGGATGACAATAGGGCTTATGGCTCGTTCAAGGAGGCTTTGGCAGCCTCTTGAGGCGTTAAACCCTCATAAAACTGATCGGTAAACCACTCGGCATTTTCTTCGATATAGCCTTGGGCTTCGCGCAAACTTGCCCCGGCCGCCACTAAATATTCTTCAACCTCGGTGCACCATTGGATTAAGGCCAACGTGTCTGCATCCACTTCTTCTTTTTTTGCCATCAATGGACCGTCCTTGTTAATCGTTATCAAGCAGACACTTAGCTCGCCCAGGTGTCTTTGAGGGTGGTGACCCGATTAAAGACAGGGCGCTGATCGGTCGAGTCTTTCGCATCAATCACAAAATAGCCCAGACGCTCAAATTGGGAAACGATACCGGTTTCGAGAGACGTACCTGGCTCAAGCCATGCCTGAACGCTCTGGACAGATAAAGGATTGATATAGTCCAAGAACTCACGATCGCCCGCATCAGGGAAAGGCTCAGAGAACAAACGGTCATACAGGCGAATTTCAGCCGGTACTGCGTTCGCACAACTGATCCAAGTGACGTTGCCCTTGACTTTGACTGCGTCCGAGCCAGGCGTGCCACTCTTGGTTTCGGGGTTGTATTCGGCATGGACCTCCAGGATATTGCCCTGATCGTCCTTGATGCAGCCCGTGCACGTCACGACATAGCCGTACTTGAGTCTGACAGAGTTACCTGGAAAGAGTCTAAAGTATTTTTTAGGCGGCACTTCGGCGAAATCCTCTCGCTCAATCCAAACTTCGCGCGTGAGCGGAAACTCGCGTTGACCCGCAGCAGGGTCGTGCGGATTGCGTGGGGCGTGACAGATTTCTGTGTGACCTTCTGGAAAGTTCGTAATGACCAGTTTGACGGGATCCAAAATCGCCACCGAGCGAGGTGCCAAAGGATCCTGAACCTCACGCAAGGCTTGATCTAGCAAGCTGTAGTCGATTCGCGAATTGGATTTTGAGACGCCTGTGCGCTCACAGAACAACCTAAGTGCCGCGGCGGTATAGCCGCGCCGGCGTAAACCCGCCAACGTAGGCATACGAGGATCGTCCCAGCCGTTCACATGGCCTTCTTTGACCAGTTGTAATAGTTTGCGTTTGCTCGTGACGATATAGCTCACATTGAGACGCGCAAACTCGTATTGATGCGGCAGCGGCAAGGAAAACTTGCCTAATTCCTGCAGGCGGTTCAGTGTCCAGTCATAAAACGGGCGCTGGTCTTCAAACTCAAGCGTACAAATACTGTGCGTAATTCCCTCAAGCGCATCTTCAATCGGATGGGCAAAAGCGTACATGGGATACACGCACCACTGCGTGCCCGTGCGGTGATGAGCGGCGTGACGAATACGATAGAGCACTGGATCACGCATGTTGATATTGGGCGAAGCCATATCAATCTTTGCACGCAAGGCCATGCTGCCATCCGGATGTTTGCCGTCGCGCATCTCGCGCAGCAAGCGCAGCGAGTCAGCGGCTGAGCGTTCACGGCAAGGTGAGTTTTGACCTGGCTCAGTCAGCGTGCCGCGCATCGCCCGCATTTCTTCTGGGCTTTGCTCGTCCACATAGGCATGACCGGCCTCGACCAGCGCTTCTGCAAACGCAAACATATCCCCAAAATAGCTGCTGGCGTAGTAGAGATGCTCTTTACCTTCCGCCTTCCAGTCGAACCCAAGCCATTTGACGGCATCGATGATGGCGTCCACGTACTCTTGTTCTTCTTTTTCCGGATTGGTGTCATCAAAACGCAGGTGACAGATCCCACCGAAATCGCGCGCCAAACCGAAATTCAGACAAATACTTTTGGCGTGGCCGATGTGCAGGTAGCCATTGGGCTCGGGGGGGAAACGGGTACGAATCCGTGCCGAGTCGAGCGCACCCGTTGCCTGCACGTCTGCGGTGCCAGGGTGGCCCGCCCATCGTTTGCCGGCAAATCGCTGAGAAGCGAGATCAGACTCAATAATGTTGCGCAGAAAATTAGTCGTAACGGGAGCGTTGGATTCAGAGGTCATACAAGGATTTTTGGGCGGCCATAGCAAGCAATAAGGACATATTTTGCCATGAGCCGCACTAGATAGCCTGTGGACTTCTGAAATACCCACAATTTGTTCCTCTACAATCCCCCTATGTTGTTGATAAAAGCCACCTATGCGTAAGCCAAACGCTTTCGCTGCAGACCTGTCCTCCCATCACGCCTCGCATTCAAGCGCCAGTCACCTGGACGCTTCCGAGGTGTTGGCGAGGGTCTTTGGCTACGAGTCTTTTCGCGGTGACCAGCACGCGATCGTTGAACACGTCATCAACGGTGGTGATGCCTTGGTGCTCATGCCGACCGGCGGCGGAAAATCTCTTTGTTATCAGGTGCCTGCACTCGTGCGGCCTGGCACAGGCATTGTGATTTCTCCCCTGATCGCGCTGATGCAAGATCAGGTCGACGCACTCACCGAACTTGGCGTTCGTGCCGCATTTCTCAACTCTACGCAGGACTGGCAAGACACCAAAGACGTCGAGCAAGCATTCCTAAATGGAGAGCTTGACCTGCTATACGTGGCGCCTGAACGCTTGCTGACCGAGCGATGCACCCAGCTTTTAGAGCGAGGAAATATCGCGCTGTTCGCCATCGATGAGGCTCATTGTGTTTCACAGTGGGGACATGATTTCCGTCCAGAGTATCTAGGCCTCTCAGTCTTGCACGAGCGTTGGCCCAACGTGCCGCGCATTGCGCTGACCGCGACCGCCACAGATGTCACGCGTCGCGAAATCGCCACTCGCCTCTCGCTCGACGACGCACAACATTTTGTCGCCAGCTTTGATCGCCCAAATATTCGTTACAACATTGTTGAAAAGCAAGACGTTCGCAAGCAGCTTTTGCAGCTCCTTAGGCAAGAGCACAAAGGCGATGCCGGGATTATTTATTGCCTGTCCCGCAACAAGGTCGATGACACGGCCGAATTCCTGTGCGCGCAAGGCATCGAAGCCTTGCCTTACCACGCGGGCTTGGGCACGCAGGTGAGGGCGCACAATCAGTCAAGATTTCTTCGCGAAGACGGCATCGTGATGGTGGCCACCATTGCGTTCGGGATGGGCATCGACAAGCCCGATGTGCGCTTTGTGGCTCATATCGATATGCCAAAATCTGTCGAGGGCTATTACCAAGAAACAGGCCGAGCCGGTCGGGATGGTTTGCCTGCCACAGCGTGGCTCGCCTACGGCCTGCAAGATGTGGTGCAACAACGCCGCATGATTGATGAGTCTGCTGGCGACGATGCCTTTAGACGTCGCCTCGGCGCACAACTGGATGCCATGCTGGCCATGTGCGAGGCGATTGCTTGCCGACGTCAGCGCCTGCTGCAGTACTTTGGCCAACGTATCGAGCCTTGCGGGAACTGTGACAACTGCTTGCAACCTCCTGAGGCTTGGGATGGGACCGTTGCCGCTCAAAAAATGCTATCAGCGATTTATCGCTTGATGAAAGAGCGCGGTCAACGCTATGGCGCCGGGCATTTGATCGATATCCTGCGGGGCAAATCGACCCCGCGCGTCTTAGAAAATGAACATGAAAAACTGACGGTGTTCGGGATAGGCCTAGATCTGTCAGATCAGGCTTGGCGAAGCGTGCTGCGGCAGCTGCTCGCACATGGCTTGCTGGTGGTCGATCAAGAGGGCTACGGTACCTTGGCCCTGACCGAAGAAAGTCGTGCAGTGCTCAAAGGTGAACGTACGCTGATGCTGCGTCGCGAGGCCGAGCGGACAGCGCGTTCGACTACGACAAAGTCCAAAGTTTTGCAGCCTGACTTGCCCTCAGGCGCACAGAGGATCTTTGAGGCCTTACGCCGTTGGCGTTCCGAAATCGCGCGTAGTCATGGCGTACCCGCCTATGTGATTTTTAACGATGCGACGTTACGCGAGATCGCGCTGACTCGACCTGACAGCTTGGAGGACTTGAGTCATGTCAACGGCGTGGGTGTCCGCAAGCTAGAGTCTTACGGCGAATTAATTTTGGCGTGTATCGCTGAGTGTGCTGAGCGTTAAAGACGGCTCAGGCGTTGTCGTTTGCAAGCCCTAGGTAAACAACGGGCCATCCGAAGGTGGCGTTTTAGGAGGCGTTAAACCCAAATGCCGCCAAGTTGTTTGCGTGGCCATCCGCCCGCGGGGCGTGCGCTGCAGATAACCATGCTGAATCAAATAGGGTTCGATGACATCTTCGATGGTGTCACGTTCCTCGCCAATCGCAGCGGCCAGACTATCCACGCCTACGGGCCCGCCGTCAAACTTGTGTACGATCGCCTCAAGGAGCTTGCGATCCATCAGGTCTAGGCCTTGAGGATCGACTTCCAGCATCGCCAAGGCCGCGTTCGCGACAGCAGCATCGATCGTGCCTTTGGCTTTGACTTGAGCATAGTCGCGTACACGGCGCAATAATCTGTTGGCAATCCGCGGCGTGCCGCGCGAACGACGCGCCACCTCAGCTGCACCATCAGGGGTGATCGGAACTTGCAAAAGACCGGCACTGCGGGTGGCAATCCGAGTCAGTTCGTCGGGCGTGTAAAACTCCAGGCGCGACACAATCCCAAAGCGATCACGCAGTGGATTGGTCAGCATGCCAGCGCGCGTCGTGGCGCCCACCAAGGTAAAGGGCTGTAGATCGAGTTTGACACTGCGCGCGGCTGGACCCTCGCCAATCAGGATGTCAATCTGGAAATCTTCGAGAGCGGGATACAAAATCTCTTCGACGACGGGCGACAGGCGATGAATTTCGTCGATAAACAACACATCATTACGTTCGAGATTTGTGAGCAAGGCCGCGAGGTCGCCGGGGCGCTCAAGCACTGGGCCCGACGTCTGGCGCATGTTGACGCCCATCTCGTGGGCAATGATGTGGGCAAGTGTTGTTTTGCCAAGCCCGGGCGGGCCAAATAATAAAACATGGTCCAGCGATTCCTGGCGATGACGCGCCGCAGCGATGAAGATCTCTAACTGTTCGCGCACGCGCTGTTGGCCGACATACTCCTCGAGAGCCCGGGGGCGTAACGCCCGCTCAATGGTCTCTTCGTTGGGTGTCGTTGCCTGAGGCGTCACGAGACGCGAGGCCTCGGCGCGGGAACTGAGGGAATCTGACTGAATAGCCATGAATGTAAAAATTAATCCAATAGGGGTACAGACTGCACAATGATGCTCGGACAATCGTACACTATCCTACATCCAAGATCCGATAATGAGAGGAAAGCAATGTCTATCGTGTTGCCAACATATGAAGATGTGATCCGTGCGTCTGAGACGCTGAAAGGGGTTGCCCACCGAACGCCTGTGCTGACTTCGTCAACAGCGGATCGGATGACGGGTGCGCAGGTGTTCTTTAAATGCGACAATTTTCAGCGCACAGGCGCCTTTAAGTTTCGCGGTGCTTACAATTCGATTGCCAACCTATCTCCCGAGCAACGCCGTGCAGGGGTACTGACGTTTTCCTCGGGTAACCATGCCCAGGCGATCGCGCTGGCCGGCAAGCTGCTTGGCGTGGCGACCACGATCATCATGCCGCATGATGCCCCCGCAGCTAAAAAAGCAGCGACCCAAGGCTACGGAGCAACGGTGGTGAGCTATGACCGTTACAAAGAAAGTCGTGATGACATTGCCCGTGAGATGCAAAAAAAGACGGGTATGGCACTGATCCCTCCTTATGATCACCTCCATGTGATCGCCGGTCAGGGCACTGCCGCGAAAGAACTCATCGAAGATGTCGGCGAGCTTGATTATTTGCTCGTGTGTTTGGGCGGTGGTGGTTTGCTCTCTGGAAGCGCATTATCCGCTTATGCGTTGAGCCCCAAGTGCAAGGTCTTCGGCGTCGAACCCGAGGCCGGTAACGACGGACAGCAGTCATTGCGCAAAGGTGAAGTCGTGCATATCGATCCACCCCGTTCCATCGCGGACGGTGCGCTCACGCTGTATCTTGGACAGCTGACATTCGGTGTGATCAAACAGCGGGTCACCGATATTTTGACCGTCACAGACCCTCAATTGCTCGACACGATGCGTTTCTTTGCTGAGCGCATGAAAATGGTGGTCGAGCCGACAGGTTGCCTCGGTGCTGCCGCGCTCTTGCAAGGTGTCCTTCCAGTAGAAAAGGACGCGCGCGTGGGCGTGATCATTAGCGGTGGTAATGTAGACTTGCAGGCCTATGCGGGCTTTTTGACGCAAGTTTAAGTTTTTTTGGAGTGAGCGATGCGTGTTCTGGTGATTGGTGGTGCGGGTTTTCTGGGCCGACAAATCGTCGGTCGTCTAGTGGCCCAAGGGCATGTCGTGCATGTCCCGACCAGACAATATCAGCACGGTCGCGCGCTGCTCGTGCACCCCACTGTTACCGTCATGCAAGCCAATATTCATGAGGATGTGGATCTAAATCGGCTGGTAGCAGGTTGTGACGTGGTGATCAATCTCGTCGGGATTTTGCACAGTCGCCCGGGTCAGCCTTTCGGGCCTGACTTTGAGCGTGCCCATGTCCAGTTGCCCAAGCGTATCGCACAGGCTTGCCTGGCAAACGGTACCAAACGCTTGATGCACGTCAGTGCATTGGGCGCCGATGCACAGGCCCCGAGTGGCTATTTGCGCTCCAAGGCGGCGGGTGAACAGGCTATCCAAGCTGCTTATCACGCTGCGGGCAATGATGGTTTCACTATTTTCAGACCCTCGGTTGTCTTTGGCCCCGAGGATCAGTTTATGAATATGTTTGCTCGGTTAGCGCGGTTTTTCCCCGTGTTGCCGATCGCAGGTACCAAAGCCAAGATGCAGCCTGTCTTTGTGATGGATGTTGCCGAAGCCATTCTCAATTCAATGTCACAGCCTTGGGCATGTGGCCAAACGTTTGATCTCGCCGGTCCGCGTGTTTACACGCTAGGTGAGTTGGTCGAACTCGCCGCGTTGTGGAGTGGTCACCCTCGTCCTGTCTTGCCCTTGCCGCTTTCAATTGGGCGAATGCAAGCTTTCTTCTTTGAGTGTTTGCCTGGTGAGCCCTTGATGTCGCGTGACAATCTCGCTTCCTTGACGGTAGACAACATTAGCCATGCCCCCATGAACCCACTGCTCGGGATTGTGCCAACCGCCCTCGAGTCGATTGCCCCTGTTTATTTAAAACCTGCTGTGTGAGCCCTCTCATCATGACAACGACAAAAAAAGGTCAGGCCCTCATTATTAAAAATTCGCGGATTTTGATCGCGGGTGCTGCGAGCCTGGTGGGCTCGCACACTGCAGATCTCTTGCTCAAAGAAGGCGCCCGCGAAGTCCTCTTGCTCGATAATTTCTCCTTCGGTTCCATGGAGGCGATTGCGCATCTGCAGAACGATCCCCGCATCAAAATTGTTCGTGCGGACTTAATGCGTTTGCCTGACTTATTGATGGCGACCGAAGATGTCGATGGCGTGATCCATTTGGCGGCCTATATGACCTTGGGCTTCTCACAGACACCTTGGCAGGCTGTCGATGTCAATATTCGTGGTGCGCAAAACATGCTTGAAGCCTGCCGCGTGAACAAGGTCAAGAAAATCATCTTCGCCTCTTCTAATGCTGTGTATGGCTATGGTCCGGGCATCAAGGGCGCGCTCGCCGAAGAGATTCCTTTTCACTCCGTTGGTGCACCGCCTGCAGCGATTTTGTACGGTGCCTCCAAAATCATGGGCGAGCAATTGTGCCGCCACTACCACCAGACTTTTGGTCAAGACTACGTGGTGTTGCGCTATTCGACCGTATATGGAGAGCGCCAACACTATCGCGCCGCCAATTCGCTCTACATCATGGAAACCTATGATCGTGTGCGTAAGGGCGAGGCGCCAATCTTGCCAGGTGATGGCAAGGATACAAAACATTTTGTGCATGTCTCCGATGTCGCGCGCGCCAACGTTGCGGCGCTGCAAAGCACCGCAACGGATGTAGCGGTCAATGTCTCGGGTCCTGCTCCGATCACCACTGGCGAACTGGTCAATCTGGTGCTTGAGTTTTGCAAAAGCGATCTCAAGCCTGAGGTGCGTCCTGATCCCCCGGGCAAGGTACGTTTAACCTCTGGCGGTGCTTTCCATATTCCCCATGACAAGGCGGGTGAGGTGATTGGTTGGAAGCCTATCGTAGAAATGCGCGAAGGTGTGACGCGCTTATTGGCATGGCGCGAGTCTCAAGTTTAAAAAGGAAAGGTGACAACAAATGAAAATAAAAATCAATCATTTACTCATCAGCGCTGTTTGTTTATTGGGCGCTTCTTTATCTGCTGCAACCTTGGCGCAGACTTTTCCTGAAAAGGCCGTGACGCTTGTTGTGCCTTACCCAGCAGGCGGTGCAACCGATGTGATCGGCAGGATGGTGGCTGAAAAACTGCCGGCACAGTGGAAGCAACAAGTGGTGGTGACCAATCGGCCAGGCGCGGGTACAACCGTTGCAGCTGAAGGCGTTGCGCGCGCTCAAGGTGACGGCTACACCCTTTACATCACCACTGCGGCTCATACGATTAGCGCAAGCCTGTACGGCAAGTTGAAATACGACCCCGTCAAAGATTTTGCACCCATCACCCTGATCTCGACGATTCCCTTGGTGATGCTGGTGAATCCAACTTTGCCAGTCAATACCCTGCCCGAGTTGATCAAATACGCCAAAGAACAAAAAAATGGCTTAACGATGGCGTCGCCTGGTAAT
Source organism: Burkholderiaceae bacterium (assembly GCA_030158305.1). Classification (GTDB taxonomy): domain Bacteria; phylum Pseudomonadota; class Gammaproteobacteria; order Burkholderiales; family Burkholderiaceae_B; genus Zwartia. Next base: position 122,228 of record JAOATE010000003.1, on the reverse strand, counting down.
GGGACCCCACAGCATTTGGCGGGCGAGTTGTTTAAGTCCAAAACGGGCACACCACTGACGCATGTGCCCTACAAAGGCGATACGCCAATGTTGACAGACCTGATCGGTGGACAAGTACAGGTGGCTTTTGTGACCTTGTCGGCAGCGTTGCCTTATATCAACTCCGGCAAACTCAAACCGATCGCGTTGGCGCATCCGCAGCGCGTGGCTGCGATTCCTAACGTTCCAACCATGACAGAGTCGGGTTTACCTGATTTCAATGCGGCAACTTGGTTTGGAATCTACGGACCCGGCACAATGAGTCAGGCCTTACGTGAAAAAATCTCTGCAGACATTCAGAAAATCGTCGCTGAGCCAGCAATGACCCAACGTCTGCGAGACATGGGCGGCGAAGTGAACAACAGCTCACCTGCAGCCTTCCAGAAAGTGATAGCCACAGAAGTCAAAAACTGGTCCGAGGCTGTGCAGCTTTCTGGTGCGCGCGTAGACTAAGCAACTGAACTAAGCGATTAAGCTCAGGCTTTCGTCGATCGATTGCTTGAGTAAGGCAACAATATGATCGATTTCTGCTTCGTTCACAATAAAAGGCGGTGCCACAAGTACGTGGTCACCGCTTTTTCCATCAATCGTGCCCCCCATTGGGTATACGAGCAGACCATTTTGAATGGCCTGCTGTTTAATCACAGCATGTAATTTTTTATTGTGTTCAAACGGTTGGAGGCTGGCCCGATCTTTGACGAGCTCGACCGCCATAAACAAGCCACGACCTCGGATATCGCCGACATGTGGGTGGTCGTTAAACGTTGCACGGAGTGCGTCTGTCAAATAAGCGCCGCGTGCACGCACTTGCGGAAGTAACTGATCGCGTTGAATGACGCGTTGAACGGCCAGTGCGGCGGCTGAAGCGATGGGGTGTCCCAGGTAAGTATGACCGTGCTGGAACATGCCACTTTTCTGTCGCAATGCATCGACGACATGCGAGCGAGCCAACAGCGCACCAATCGGTTGATAGCCACCGCCAAGCCCTTTTGCAATGACCACAATATCCGGGAGTGTTTCATCCTGTTCAAAGGCGTACAGCGTGCCGGTCCGGCCCATGCCACACATCACCTCGTCCGCGATGTAAAGGATGCCATATTTGTCACAGAGGTGACGCACACCTTTTAAATAACCCGGCGTAGGTGGCACGGCGCCTGTCGTCGCGCCCACGACCGTCTCTGCACAAAAGGCGATGATGCGTTCAGGTCCTGTCGCGATAAAGGTTTCTTCGATTTCAGTCAAAAGTCGATGCGTGTAATCCTCTTGTGATTCGTGTGCCAGTCGGTCTCGGTATTCAAAACAAGGTGATACCCGAGGGACATCCATCAAGAGAGGGGCGAAAGGCTGGCGTCGCCATTCATTGCCGCCGACGGCGAGTGCACCTAAAGTATTGCCGTGATAGCTTTGTTTACGCGACACAAAGACCGTGCGTTCGGGTTGTCCGATTTCCAGAAAATATTGTCTGGCGAGTTTGAGTGCCGCCTCGACGGCTTCGGAACCGCCGGAAACAAAGTAGACCTCGCTGAGATCGCCTGGGGCGTGCTCAATCAAATGATCGGCAAGCGCCTCTGTGACTTCAGAGGTAAAAAAACCTGTGTGTGCGTAGGCGAGCTTGTCGATCTGTGCATGCATGGCGGACAGCACATCGGGATGCGCATGACCTAGGCAAGAAACTGCAGCACCACCGCTCGCATCAATATACTTTTTATTGTGCGCGTCGATGATATGAATACCTTGGGAACTGGCGGCAACAAGCGGAGTATGTCGCAAAGAGCGATGAATAATGTGTGTCATTTAGACAACCCTTTCAAGGCTTGGCGAATCGCATCGGAAATATTGAGGCCTTCGGGCAGGCCTTTGACTGCAGATAAAGATTCGCGTTCGGAATATCCGAGTGCCGTCAGCGCATGCATGACGTCGGTTTGAGTATTGGAGCCCGCCGTTGCATTTGGACTCAGGGTGTGTCCCAGATCCGCGCCTAGTTTGCCCTTCATTTCTAGGAGCAGTCTTTCCGCTGTTTTCTTTCCAATGCCTGGCACACGCATCAGACGAGCAGGATCTTGCAAGGTGATCGCTTGCGAGAGTTCTTCGGCCGTCATCCCAGACAGCACAGCGAGCGCGGTACGTGCGCCGATGCCGCTGACTTTGACGAGCTCACGAAAGGTTGCACGCTCTTGAGCGGTTGCGAAACCAAACAAAATGTGTGCATCCTCTCTCACGGTCAGGTGTGTCAAGAGAGTGACTTGAGCGCCTAATTCTGGCAGAGCGTAGAACGTCGTCATCGAGACATCGATCTCATAGCCGACACCGTGCACGTCAAGTCCAATACGGGGAGGCGTTTTATCAAACAAGGTACCGGTGAGACGACCAATCATTTTCAATCCTTTGGGACTAGCCCAGCAATCTACCTGCCCGCACGCGTGTGCGACCGCGTGAGGTGCGGGTTTGATAGTTCATTTGACCGAGTTTTTCAGTGAGCGGGGCAACATGGGCGTGACAAATCGCGCAGGCCAAGGCATCTGCTGAGTCAGGCGCGGGCACACCATCAAGCGACAGCAGGCGCTGCACCATCATCTGAACTTGCTCTTTTGCAGCACGGCCCGAGCCGACGACTGATTTTTTAATTTGAAGCGCAGTGTATTCATGCACTGCGAGATCGCGATCCGCGAGCGCGCATAAGGCCGCACCGCGCGCCTGACCCAACAGCAGTGTGCTGGCTGGGTTGGTGTTCATAAAAACAATTTCGAGAGCGGCGACATCTGGCTGCGTCTCTTCGACCACTTGTCGAAGATTGTCCAAAATGACTTTTAGTCTCAGAGGGAGGGTGATATCAGTCGGCACAACAATCGTGCCGCTGGCCACATAAGTGAGCTTTGCGCCTTGGACGTCGATCACCCCGAAACCTGTTCGGCGGAGACCCGGATCGACCCCAAGGATACGCATTTTTTTCTTCCAGAGTGACGCAGTTTAGTGGCGGAAATGTCGCATGCCTGTCAGCACCATGGCAATGTCCCGTTCGTTTGCCGCTGCGATGACCTCGTCATCACGCATGCTTCCGCCTGGCTGGATCACGCAAGTCGCACCTGCGTCAATCACGACATCAAGGCCATCACGGAAGGGGAAAAAGGCGTCTGACGCGACGGCTGAACCTTTCAGGGTGAGGCCGGCGTTCTCAGCCTTGATCGAGGCGATACGGGCTGAGTCGATGCGGCTCATTTGGCCGGCACCCACGCCAAGCGTCATGCTGTCTCCACAAAAGACAATCGCGTTGGATTTGACGAATTTGGCCACTTTCCAGGCGAACATCAGGTCGCGCATTTGCTCGGCAGTAGGCTGCTTGCGCGTGACAACGCGGAGGTCTTCAGCCTTGACTGTTTCGCAGTCCGGGGTTTGGACCAACCAGCCGCCACCGATGCGCTTGACGTCGATGTCGTTTTGTCCGTCACCCATCGGGACCTGAAGAACGCGCACATTCTTTTTACTGGCGAGCAAGGCGAGTGCGTCTTGATCATAAGCGGGGGCGAGTAGGACCTCGACAAACTGACCACTAATCGCTTGGGCAGTCGCAAGATCAACCGTGCGGTTAAACGCAATAATGCCACCGAACGCAGAGGTCGGGTCTGTCTTGAAGGCCTTGAGGTATGCGTCCAAAGCGCTCCCTGCTGTCGCAACACCGCAGGGATTTGCGTGCTTGACGATCACGCAGGCGGGTTCAGCAAAGCTACGCACGCAGTCCCAGGCTGCATCGGAGTCAGCGATGTTGTTGTAGGAAAGTTCTTTGCCTTGCAGCTGCGTAAAATTGGAGAGCAGGCCTGCTGGGCAGTAAGGATCCACGTAAAACGCCGAGCGCTGTTGCGAGTTTTCGCCATAACGCAGGACTTGTTTTTGATAGACCTGCAAGGTCAGGATATTAGGCCAAGTATTGCGGGCAGGGGCTGTGTCTTGCGCAGGCTCGGTGACGTTCAGGCTGCTCAGATAGTTGGCGATGGCACCGTCATACGCAGAGGTGTGTGCATACACTTTGGTGGCCAGTTGCAGGCGCAGACCATAAGAGGTGCCACCTGTCTGATCCATTTCTGAGAGGACCGCTGCGTAGTCGGCAGGATCGATCACCACGGTCACCCCTCCTTTTTCCGTGCCATGGTTCTTAGCCGCGGCACGCAGCATGGCGGGGCCACCGATGTCGATGTTTTCTACTGCATCTTCGAAGGAACAATTGAGATTTGAGACGGCTTGACGAAAGGGGTACAGGTTGACGACCAGCAAATCAATCCTGTCGATACCGTGTTGTTTGATGGTCTTGAGGTGTTCGGCGCTATCGCGACGTGCCAGCAGACCGCCATGAATTTTTGGATGCAAGGTTTTGACGCGGCCATCCAAAATTTCGGGTGAACCCGTGTGCTCAGCGACCTCAGTGACAGCAAGTCCGGCCTCGGCTAAAAGTTTGGCGGTACCGCCAGTCGAAAGCAGGCGCACACCACGGGCGGCCAACGCAGAGGCAAAATCGACGATGCCGGTTTTGTCGGAAACGGATAGCAGGGCAGTTTGAATGTTCATTGCTTAATTAGTCTAAAGAGATGAGTTTATGAAAAATGAGTTTTTTACGCAGCGTGTTGCGCGTCATGCCCAACATCTGGGCGGCTTTTGATTGGTTTTGGTGGGCGCGTTCCATCGCGACCTCGAGAATCGGGCGTTCAACGCAGCGAATCACCATTTCGTACATGTCGCTTGGATCGGTGTCGCCGAGATCGCTCAAGTACTGCTCAAGGCTCAAGCGGACAGAATCTTCGAGAATATTATTTTTTTTCATGGATAGAGGCGAATGCAGCACTCAGGCTGCTTGAAGATGTCCTGCGCGAAGTGTGAGATTGTCGCAGGTTGCAGCAGGGATGTCTGGTGAAATCTGGTGTTGATGTGTAAACCATTGATTCACTGCTTCGAATTGTGCGCTAGTTGTTTCGATTTTGTTGATCTGATCTGTAAATTGTTTTCCGTCAGGCAAGCTGCTGACATACCAGCCGATGTGTTTGCGTGCAGTGCGTACGCCCGGCAGTTCACCATAAAACTGGTAATGATCAGCCAAATGTTCAAGCAGTAAATCCCGCATCTCGATCCATGTCGGTGGGGCGAGTGTCTCACCAGTCCGCAGGAAATGATCAATTTCTCTAAATATCCAAGGGCGACCTTGAGCGGCGCGCCCAATCATGACCGCATCGGCTCCCGTGTAGGCAAGTACCTCACGAGCCTTGAGGGGGCTGTCAATATCGCCATTGGCGACGACGGGGATGGAGAGGCTGGCTTTTACCTCGCGAATGGTGTCGTATTCGGCTTCGCCTAGGTACAAGTCCGCACGCGTGCGACCGTGCAGGGTGAGGGCGGCAATGCCTGAGTCTTGGGCGAGCTTGGCAATACGCAGCGCATTGCGGTGCTCTCTGTCCCAGCCAGTGCGGGTCTTGAGCGTGACAGGGACTTGGTGGGGCAGACAGGCTTCGACGACAGCATCAAGGATGCGCGCGACCAAGTCCTCATGACGCAAGAGTGCCGAGCCGGAGGCCACGTTACAGACCTTTTTGACCGGGCAGCCCATATTGATGTCGATCACTCGAGCGCCTTTGCTGATATTGAAAACAGCTGCTTGCGCCATCATTTCCGGATCTGCGCCCGCGATTTGCACAGCGACAGGATCAATTTCGCCATCATGGTTCAAGCGGCGCGATGATTTGACCGTTTTCCAAAGCAGAGGATTGCTCGCGGCCATCTCGGAAACGGCATAGCCTGCGCCCAACTTTTTGCAAAGCTGCCGAAATGGACGATCCGTCACCCCAGCCATCGGGGCGACAAAAACGTTATTTGGAAGTGACCAGGCACCAATTTTCATCGTGAAATTGTAATCTCTTGCGGCTTGTTGCTCAGACTAACGTCGCAAACCTTGCAAGAGATGACGCGCCAGGGGGGCGCGCGCCATAGGTAAGGCATCCATCCCCAGCAAGGCAAGACCTGCCAAATGCTCGAGTGGGGGGAGGCCGCTTGTAAATGTTCTCGCCATGCTGTCTGTCAGGAGCGCCGTCAATTGACGGTCAGGCTGACGCATGTGTTTAAAGTGATTGAGCGAGGGACTGACATCTTGAGTGGGGTCTGCCAACCAGTCGCGACAGGCAATGGCCAGCGCGGCGGTGTCTCTGAGTCCGAGATTGAGTCCTTGGCCTGCCACAGGATGAAGGGTTTGTGCGGCATTGCCGATCGCCACGCAGCGCCCGTCCACCGTATTTGAACGTACATTTAACCTCAGCGGGACAGGCGTGACAGGACCGTCGACGGTAAATGTCCCCAAGCGTGACCCAAACATCTCGCTCAGTGCAGCGGAAAAGTCCCGAGGCGACATGAGCTTGAGAGCCTGCGCGCGCTCAGGAGAACAGCACCAAACGATCGATTGGGCATCGGTCGCGTGTGGGTGGGGCAGCACAGCAAGCGGTCCCTGATCGGTAAAGCGTTCAAATGCCCAGCCTTTGCGGGGTAGGCTCACGCGAGCCCTTGTCAGCAGTGCCATCTGAGTGTATTCGCGCTGGACGGGCGTATTGGGTTGGCCGTCAGCCTGAACTGCGAGTGCTACGCGAATGAGTTGGCCATCTTGCAGAATGCTGACGCTGGAGGCATCTTGCATCGTGACTTGGGCGGCAAGACCTGAGCGGACTTGCACTCCACTTGCCTCGACAGCCTGCATAAGACTGTGATGGAGATGACCATAACGTACAACGGAGCCCAATTGCGGCACGTCAAAGTCGCTATGGCGGATCACCGTTCGACCCAGCCGCCCTTTTTGTGAAACGTGAATGGTTTGGATTGGAGCGGCTTCGGCCGGCCACGCACTCAAAGACTCAAGCAGCACACGACTGCCATGATTGAGCGCGAGTACTCTAGGGTCACTGTCTGGCGTGAAGCCATACTGGGACGCATGGCCAGCTTGCAGCAGTGCGATCCGTTCCGGATGCGCGCTATACCGTGCCAGCAACAAGGCCAGCACGCAGCCAGTGGGCCCGCCCCCAATAATCGCAACATCGAAATCTAATCGTGACATATCGCTATTCTAACGCTGGGGGTTTGCAGCCGAGAAGATGCCCCTGAATCAGGTATGCTCGAAATATTTGACCCTGACTCATCATGCCGACAACCCAAGTTCACCCCAAATTTCGCCATAAAGTCACCGTCGGCCTGCTCGCCGCTTTATTGGGTGTAGTGGGCGCGCACTGGTGGTATCTCAAACGACCTTTCGCTTGGCTCGTCACGGCCTATAGCGTGGTGCTGATGGTGTTGAGCGCCTTTGCTGAGGTCTGGTGGGAAAATCCTGCGTTTTTCTTGCTATTTATCCCGATCCTCAACGGCTTTATTGAAGCGATCGTGTGGTGCTTGATGAGTGATGCCCGTTTTGACGCGCGTTTCAATCCTGGACTCAAGCGCGAACATCCAAGCGGCTGGGGAGCCATATTAGTGGCATCTTTTACCTTGCTGATCGGCACCGTCGCGTTCATGTTCGGGATCGCCATGATCGTGATTTACATCTGGACGGCCCTTGGTTGGTTAGACGGACTGAATCTGCAGGGATAGTCTGTTCGCCCCGATCACCGCATCGAGGCGAGGGTCTTGTTTAGCGATTCATCAAGGCTTCTATCGCGGCAATCTCCACGGGGACACCGCGTGTGATGAGTTCACAGCCCTGAGCCGTAATCACTGCGTCGTCTTCAATCCGAATGCCAATATTCCAAAAGGCCTCAGGCACATCTTCCGCGGGCCGGACGTACAAGCCGGGTTCGATGGTGAGCACCATATTTTGCTCAAGCATGCGCCAAGGTCGCTCCTGAGCGCCCAGTGGTGGTGCGCGATAAGAACCGACATCATGCACATCCATTCCAAGCCAATGTCCAGTGCGATGCATATAAAAGCGACTATAGGCGGATGTTTCCAACGCTTGTTCAAGCGTGCCTTGTAGCAGACCTTCGTCCAATAGACCTTGAGTCAGCACGCGGACAGCCGCTTCATGCCCTGCATTCCAGTGGTGTTTGGGCGAGGTGTGTGCAATCGCTTGTTTTTGTGCATGCAACACAATTTCATATAACGCCCGTTGCGCGCCGGAAAAACGACCATTGACGGGGAATGTGCGCGTGATGTCGGAAGCGTAACCCTCTAGCTCGCAGCCCGCATCAATCAGGACAAGTTCTCCATCGTGCAGCACGCTGTTCCCTGCAGGGTGGTGCAGAACGCAGGCATTCGCGCCAGCCGCGACAATGCTGTCATAGGCGACGCCTTGTGCACCATTTTTACGAAAGGTATGGAGCAACTCGGCTTCTAATTCGTATTCGTGCAATCCCGCATGAGCTGCTTGCATCGCACGCACATGCGCCTGCGCCGAAATAGAGGCCGCCTCTTTCATGATGACAAGCTCTGCCGCGTCTTTGATGAGGCGCATTTCAGAAAGTGGCTCACAGAGATCCAGCCATTTCACAGGCGTCGCTCGGGTGCCGCGAGCTTGACGTTGCGCAGTGGCGACCCAGTCATGAACCTTGGTCAGCAACTGTTGGTTTGAAAAATTTGACAGCGGCGTGAGCAGTTGTGCGTGCCCAAGCAGCAGCGCGGGCATACGCTGATCCAGCTCTGCCACGTCATAACTGAGATCAAAGTCAAAATACTCAGCCGCAGCTTGTGGCCCCCAGCGCTTGCCATTCCAGATCTCAACATCAGGATTTTTCCCCTCGCAAAACAAAATACTCTGATTAGAGTCGCCTGCAATGAGGACAAGCCAAGCTTCGCTTTCTTTAAAACCGGACAAATAGAAAAAGTCGCTGTCATGTCGAAACGTGAAATGATTGTCGCGATTACGCTGACGCAGGGTCGCTGTCGGCAAAATCGCGATTCCACCACCTTGCGCGTGCATCCATGCCAATAGACGTTCGCGACGAGTTTTAAAATGTTGGATCGGACTGGTGATGGCAGACATGTTTTGGTCACAAAGCGAGAGAAGTTGAGCCAGAGAGCGCATGAGCAGGGAGATCTCCTGCGCCACACAAGCAACATACTACAATCATGACAGGTTGTTGATCTGAAAAGCGTATTTACTAAAAGGCTGTCACGATGGATTGGCTGAGTTGGTTAAAGCCTTGGGAATTCTCTCCAGTGCTCTTGGCGTGTTTTATCGTCAGTGCCTGGTTATTTGTGCGCGGCCAACGCGTCCATGCTGTTTCTCGCACTCGACAGGTTTTTTTCTGGCTCGGTTGGGTCATGCTGTATCTATCGATGCATACCGTGTTGGATTATTACGCTGAGCGCATGTTTTTTATTCATCGTGTCCAACACCTCGTCTTGCACCACCTCGGTCCTTTGGTGATCATGGCCGCTTACCCAGGCTCAGTCATGCGCGCGGGTATGCCGTTGTCGTGGCGGATACGCCTGCATCATTTCAATCAGACAATGCTTGGGCGTGCCCTGATCTCTATCCTGACCAACCCCATCATTGTCCCAACACTCTTCGTGTTTTTGGTGGTTATTTGGCTAATACCCTCCGTGCAGTTCTACTCCATGCTGGACTGGCGCCTCTATCGGCTAATGAACTGGTCGGTCGTGATCACGGGTTTTATGTACTGGAACCTGATTCTGGATCGTCGCCCCAATCCACCGGCCGCGATGACGCCAGGTGGACGCGTGATTTCACCGATTCTCACGATGGCGCCTCAAATGGTGGCGGGCGCCATCATTGCGTTTACTGAACGCGACCTGTACCCACTTTTTGATCTGTGTGGCCGCGCAATTGCCATGACACCGCAAACCGACCAAATGATTGGTGGTTTGACCATGTGGATTCCTGCAGCGATGACTGAGGTGATTGGTCTGTTGGTGGCCTTGCGCACATTGATGCGACTTTCAGCCAAAGGTCGATGGGGCACGCCCAAACCCCGAGTGCTCAAGCCTGAGCGATCAAAGACGAGAGCTTAGCCTCAGGCAAAAGCCGTTTCATGGAAGGTTTAGCGTTACGGCATGAGGCCGTGATACTTGCGTCCCAACGCAACAGTTGCTTTAAACATGCCTTCTTTGTTGCCACAATCGTAGCGAATACCTTCGTAACGATGCGCAAACACCGCTTGTTCCTTGAGCAAGGAGGCAATGCCGTCTGTCAGCTGAATTTCCCCGCCAGCACCCGCTTGCGTTTGGCGAAGATGCGCAAAAATTCTGGCGTCCAGAACATAGCGACCCACCACCGCTAAAGTGGAGGGAGCGACAGCTGGTTTGGGTTTTTCAACGATGTGTAGCACGCGTTCTGTCGACGCTGAAACTGGATCTGTCGCGACGATGCCGTACTTGTCTGTGTCAGACAAGGGCACCTCTTGAACGCCCAAGATACTGCCTTGATGGGTTAAGGCAGCATCAATCAACTGACCGATGACTGGACGATCCGCATCCAGCAAGTCGTCTGCCAACAACACAGCGAAGGGTTCATCCCCCACGATAGGCGCAGCCGTGAGCACCGCGTGACCTAAGCCTAAGGGGGCAGATTGCCGGATGTAAATACAACTGACATTTGAAGGCAAAATATTTTGTACGATCGCGAGCAACTCATTTTTGCCTTTGCGGGCAAGCTCGGCTTCCATTTCCGGGGCACTGTCAAAATGATCCTCGATGGCCCGCTTGTGTCGTCCAGTCACAAAAATCAGATCGGTGATACCCGCGGCAATGGCCTCTTCGACGGCATATTGGATCAGCGGTTTGTCCACCACAGGCAGCATTTCTTTAGGCATGGCCTTGGTTGCGGGCAAAAAACGCGTGCCGAGACCGGCGACGGGGAAAATAGCTTTACGAACAGGGCGCATCAATCATCCTAGAAACTTCCCGCCATTGTGGCGGAACCAATCTCAACTGCCGCTATCATAAGCGTATGCCCAGACAAAATCCAAACATGACTTCGTCTTTATTCCGCACCCCGATCTTGGCTCCCCGCTATCGATTGAGCGGTCTGCAGCGCAGCCTGCTGTGTGCAATCTCCCTCAGCATTGCTTGTTCTCCTGTCTTAGCGCAGCCATCTGCCGCGCCGTCCATGGGATCGACTTCCTCTGCTGAGCTATCGCCCGCCTTAGAGCGCAAGTTGGGCGAAGCCATTATGGTTCAGGGTCGCCGAGACCCCGAATACATCAATGACCCGGATATGAGCCAATACTTGGAAAATATGGGTCGCAAACTGGGTGCTTTTGCCCCGGGGGGCGCGCCGCAAATTGATGTGTTTGGCGTTCGAAACCCCGAACTGAACGCTTTTGCCATGCCGGGGGGCTTTATCGGTGTGCATACCGGTCTCATCGTGGGGACTGGGTCTGAATCTGAAGTTGCCGGGGTGGTCGCCCACGAGATTGCTCACGTGACCCAGCGCCATATTGCTCGCGGATTGACTCAGCAACGTCAAAGCAGTCATATCGCATTGGCGTCTATTGCAGCGGCATTGTTGACAGCTTTGATCCCCGGTTCTGGTCAAGCAGCGATGGGGATTGCTGCGTTTGGTCAGGCCGCGGCCATTGATCGTCAACTCGGTTTCTCACGAGAGGCTGAGCAAGAGGCGGATCGCAATGGTGTCGAGATGTTGCGCAAAGCTGGGTATGACCCCAATGGGATGGCAGCCATGTTTGGGAGGTTGACGAAAGCCGCAAGCCTCAATGAAGGTAGGGGTGGAGGCGCGTATGCGTCTACACACCCTCTGAGCCTGCAACGAATGACGGATATGCAAAACCGCATCCGCCAATTTAGTCCTGTGGGCGCGCAAAATGAAGATGAGTATTGGTTTATCCGGGCAAAATCGCGCGTTTTGCAAGCCGTAGATCCTCGGACGTTGCGACAAGCGCATGAGCAACTAGAAGATGAAGCGCGAGCAGGTACGCAACGCGAGGGCAGGGCCCCGTCCGCTGCACGTCAGGCCGCGGCTTGGTACGGAGTGTCTCTCGCCGCCTTGGCGCGACAAGACCCCAAGGCGGCTGCTCAGGCTCTCGATCAGGCTCAGGCTCTCATGTCCAATTCGCCTTACATTGAACTGCAACGTATAGAGATCGAGCTGGCACGTCGACAGGTTCCCGCCGCGCTCAGTTTGGCGCAAGCCTCTCATAAGCGTTGGCCACAAAGACGCTCTTTTGTCTTAAAGACTGCTCAGAGTCTGCAGTTGCTCGGGCGTGATGCCGAAGCGGTCAAGTTTTTGCAGGCCCAAGTCAAGCGATGGCCGACCCAAGAGCCGGAGCTCTACAAGATGTTGGCGATTAGCCAAGATCGGCTCGGAGAGGTGGTGGATGCGCGTCAGACCATGGCAACGTATTACGAAAAACTCGGCGCTTTACCCTCGGCTTATACCCAATTGCAACAAGCCAGAACACTATCCAAGGATTTTTACGTTCAATCACAAATTGACGTCAGGATTCGTGAGCTTTCTGGCCGAATCGCAGAGGATCGCAGATTGCTCGAACGATTCAGGTCTTAAACCAGAGATCTCTTGGGCGACTCGGTAAAAAAACGATTCAATCGCTTGGGAAGCCAAGTGAGATTGCCTGGCCACATGCCTGTCACAAAGCTGACATGGCCGCCTTGAGCAGGCTGGTGAAAAACGACGCTTGGACTCCCGTAGTCCGGGCCCGGCAATACCTGTTCCGGTAAAAAAGGATCGTTACGTGCATTCAAAACGAGTGTCGGTGTGCGAATGGATTTAAGCCAAGGTTTGCTGGAGGACTGTTGCCAATAGTCTGCCGCATCTTTGAAGCCGTGCATCGGTGCGGTGTAGGCATTGTCAAAATCGCGTAAATCCCTGGCCTGATTAATCCGCATGACATCGATCACGCCTGGAAATCGACGAGATTTTTCGAGAACCTTGGGTTTGAGTGTGCGCAGAAAGTGCCGTGAGTAGACCTCACGATTAAAAAGGTTGTCGGACAGATGATTGCCCGCCGCGACCAGATCAAGGGGGGCGGAAACGGCTGCCGCAGCAGCGAGCCAAGCAAAGCTCTCAGGTGTTTCCCCCAGTTTTTTGAGGAGGGCATTTCCCCCTAGAGAAACGCCGACTGCATGCCATTTGGCCATGGGGGCACGTTGCTGGACCGTGTCGAGAATAAATGCAATTTCTTCGGAATCGCCGGAGTGATATGCGCGGGCAAGGCGGTTTGGAAAACCCGAGCAACCTCTAAAGTGCGCCACGGCAACCAGCCAGCCTAGCGAGAGAAAGTGTTGCGTGATCGCTTGTGCATAGCGACTTTGGCTGCTGCCTTCGAGTCCATGCAGCAAAAGAAGTGCGGGTTGTGGGGTGTTTGGGTGAAGGAGCGCCTGATCTGCGGGGGTCATCCAGCGCACCGCTGCAGTATGTGCCAGCATAGGGTCTTGTTGGCGACGCGAGCGCAAGCGCAATGCTGGCGCGTTCCAGTCAATATCGATGAAGTCCCCATCAGGTGTATCAATACGCTCGCGAACGAACCGGATGCGGTTCACGGGGGCTGCGAGTGCACCAAAGAGTGTTTGCGATTGCTTATCTGGCAGCCATGCTGGGACAGGGCAGGCATCGAGATCTAATTCGGCACACAACGGGTCGAGTTTGAACAAAGAAGCACTGGGAGGGGCAGCGGTCACGTCGGGCTTGGGTTCAGTGGAGCAGCCCAGGGCTGTCATGCAAGTCAAAAGCATCGACCTGAGCGGGTGCGGCTGAAGCGTGATGCATCACCAAACGCCAGCCCGTAGGACCCTTGTGATAAATATTGGTGGCGTAGCAATGAGCCACTTCGGTGCTGTCTGTACCGTGAACAGTAATTTGCTCAACGAGTGAATGAACCGCGCCCATCATGCTGTGCAGCACAGTGGGTGCGGAGGGGCGAATCGCTAAGCCTCCGTTCGCCAGTATTTCTTGCCAAGACTCTTTGACAGCATGTAGTCCCACAATCCGCAAGCCGCCAGGATGTACGCAGACAATTTCTTCATCGTCCGCCCACACTTGCATGAGCCTGGGAAGATCGGCGCGTTCGAGCGCGTCATAAAACGCAAGCTCGGCTTCTTCGGCAGTCGCAAAAATGTTAGGCACAGAAATGTTGACCGATGCTTTTAATGGCCATGTACCACGGTGCCTTCGGCGAGTTTGTAGTCAGTGCCGCAATAAGGACATTTCGCAGCACCTGTATCCACGATGTCCAAAAAGACACGCGGGTGCATGCTCCAAAGCGGTGCTTTGTCGCTTGGGCAGTGAAGGGGTAAATCCTCTGCGGTCACGATCACCGGGCCTTGATTTTTGCCGGCGTTAGGAGCTTGTGTCATCAGTCTTCTCAAAACTCGAATTCAATCTGACCATTGTAACAAGCGAGCGGTCTACAATAGTGAAAATTTCTGGGCACTTTGCTCAATTTCGCTCTACTTTTTGCTGACTGCTAAGCCTTTGTCTTCCCCGACGTCCTCATTACCCCCCACACCCACGTTGAGTGCTCAGCGCAGTTCCGCCATGCGCGACGGCTTCAGGGCGGTGCGTCCCGGCCTGATTGCGTTGACAATCTGGGGAGTGGTGACGGGTGTGGCAATGGTCAAGGCAGGATTGACAGAGACTCAAGCGATTGCAATGTCACTGTTGGTCTATGCAGGATCCGCCCAGTTGACCGCATTGCCTTTGATGGCTGCGGATGCTCCGATCTGGCTGATTTTTGCCGCTGGCATCATCGTCAATTTGCGTTTCCTTATTTTTGGGGCAGCACTTCATCCATTTTTTCGTGATCTGTCCTGGCGAAAGCGTTTATTTTTAGGCTATTTGAGTGTTGATGTCTCTTTCGTAGTGTTTATGCCCCGATTTACCGATGCTCTTAAAAAGGGAACACTCGAGCAGCATTGGTTTTTTATTGGCACCATCTTGCCCGCTTGGGTGATGTGGCAAACAGCCTCGATGGTCGGGATTGCGCTTGGCGCGATTGTGCCGGTTTCATGGTCGCTCGAGTTTGGTGCTGTCTTGGCACTTATGGCACTGATGTTGCCTTACATCACGACTTGGCCGGTGTTGATCTCTGTCTTGGCCGCAGCATTGACGGCGTGGGTGACTCAATTGTGGCCACTCAGATTAGGTTTGCTTGCGGCGGTCATTGTAGGCATCGTCGCAGGTATATGGGCGGAGCGACGCATCCTGGCAAGGGGCGCTCAACCAAAGGCGAGGAACTAATGGGAAACTCTCAATATCTCTACACCGCGATTGTGTTGTTGGCGATTTGTACGGCGATTTGTCGTGCTGGGTACTTTGTTTTCGGACATCACATTACGCTGCCTGACGGTCTGAGGAGTGCCTTGCGTTATGCCCCCTTGGCGGCACTGGCCGGGATTGTTGTTCCAGAGTTGTTGCCGTGGCACCCCATTAACGGGCCTCAGGTCGATTTACGCCTGTTGGCTGCGGCGATCGCCGTCGGGGTCTTTGTCTTGACGCGAAACGGGTTTTTATTGATTGTTTCTGGCATGGCAGCCCTGTGGGTCTCTAGGTGGGTATTTGGTCTTTGAGCAGGCAGCGGATGGCTTGTCAGTCAATATTTCCGACTCAACCGGCTTAGTTTTGCTGCGCTACGTTACACTGACTGCTGATTTCTCTAAATAATTCAATGACTTCAAATACTCAAACCCCTCTCCATCCCCAGTCAGATCCCTCTGGACAGCCCGTTGTGGCGCTACCGGACGACATTGCACCGGCCATTCCTACTTTTGCTGAAATCGGACTGCATCCTGCTATTTTGCAAGCTGTTGCGGATACGGGCTACACCGTCCCCACACCGATTCAGGCCCAGGCACTGCCCTCTGTGATGGCTGGCAATGACGTCATGGGCGCGGCCCAGACTGGTACAGGAAAAACCGCTGCGTTCACTCTGCCGATTCTGCATCGCTTGATGCCAATGGCCAATACAAGTGCATCGCCGGCTCGGCACCCTGTTCGTGCCTTGATCCTGACCCCCACGCGTGAGTTGGCGGATCAAGTGTATGAAAGTGTCAAGCGTTATGGCCTCAAAACTCCGCTTCGCTCCACCGTTGTATTCGGTGGGGTAGACATTGGTCCCCAAAAAGAAGCCTTGCGCAATGGCTGTGAGGTATTGATTGCCACGCCAGGACGCTTGTTGGACCACGTTGAGCAGCGCACGGTCAATTTGAGCCAGGTTGGCATTTTGGTGCTCGACGAAGCTGACCGCATGTTAGACATGGGTTTTCTTCCCGACTTGGATCGCATCATGCGTCTCCTGCCGGCACAGCGCCAGACCTTGTTGTTCTCGGCGACCTTCAGTAATGAAATTCGCAAGCTTGGCCGCACTTATTTAAAAAATCCGGTCGAGCTCGAAGTCGCCAAGCGCAATGCGACCGCCGATACCGTGACGCAAATCGCCTACGCCATGGCGGGAGAAGCCAAGCGCGCTGCAGTGGTTCACCTCGTTAAATCGCGTGGTCTCAAACAAGTCATCGTATTTTCAAACACCAAGATCGGTACCAGCCGCTTGGCGCGCCAACTCGAGCTCGATGGTGTGCGCGCGGAGTCGATCCATGGCGACAAGTCACAAGCCGACCGGATGAAAGCGCTCGAGGCCTTCAAAGCCGGCGAGCTCGAGGTACTCGTGGCAACCGATGTTGCCGCGCGCGGTCTCGATGTGGCGGGTGTTCCTTGCGTCATTAATTACGATTTGCCGCACAGTGCCGAAGATTACGTGCATCGTATTGGCCGAACTGGGCGAGCGGGTGCGAGTGGTGAGGCGATCTCCTTTTTTTCGCCCGCCGAAGAAAAATACTTGCTCGATATTGAAAAGTTGATCAAGGCACCGGTGACGCGTGCAGTTCTGCAGATTCCTGGTGAGTTACTCACGCGCGCTCCGGTTAGAGAGGAGTCGCGACCCACCCGCACACCGCGCAGCGGTGGTGAGCGCGGTGCTGATCGTGGGAGCGAGCGGGGCAGCGAACGTGGCGCGAGACCGAGTCGCTATAGTGCGCCAGTTAAGCCGATTGATGAGTTTTTTCTCAAGCCTTATGAGCCTTCGCCAGCAGCCATTGCTGCGGCACAGGCCCCCGCCTCACATGGCAAAAAGCCTGCTATTCAGGCTAAACGTGCTGTGGGTTTGTTGCTGGGCGGAGCGCCCAAAAAAGCGGAGTAAAGCCTTAGCCTTTGAGCAGCGAAAGCAAGTTGTCGGGAAGATCCGTTTGTTGAGATTTGCCGGGCGCTTGCATCGCGACGATCAGTCGGTCAAGGTGTTCGATGTGCGGCAAAATCGTGCCCATAAAGCGCACTGCAGTGTGTTCAACAATCGCGATAGTTGGAAAATTTTCAACGTCTTCATCCCCGAGTAACTCGGGGTGATCCTCGATATCCACCCATATAAAACACGCCTCAGGATGCTGTGAGGCTAAGCCCTGAAACTTGGGCTGATACTCTTTACAGGTGTCACACCAGGCTGCGCAAAAGCAGATCACCAACTTGACCGCTGGAGAGTCAAGTCGTTGGGTCAAGGCAGTGGTGTTAGGAAAATAACAAGTCATGTCAGCACGAGACAAAATGATTGTCTATGATAGCCGCATTGAACGCATTGCAGTCTGACTTTTGTTGGACGCTTATTGGATTGGACATCATGAAACAGCCGCATTCAGTTTCGCCGCCTCAGGCCCCACGCGCAGTATCCGTTGGACTGTCTGGTGTGGGCCAGGCCTTTTGGCGTGCGCTGGTGTCACAGGTGCATCCGCGGATGCTCTTCGCCCTCTTAATGCCATTTTTAATCATGCTGGTGGGGGCGATTCTTTTAATGCTCTTTGCGTTGAGCCCACTTAAAAACTGGCTGAATCAGATGTTGAGCGAAACTTCGGCCTTGATTGCGGCTAATGAGTGGCTGGTTTCGAAAGGGTTGTTTTCTTTAGAGGGGATTCAATCCTCGCTGGTCTTTTTTATCGTGCTGATGGTGCTCTTGCCAATCTCTGGAATCCTGGGGCTCACAGTCGCGGCTATTTTTGTCATGCCTCTTGTTGTGACGCACGTCTCACGCCAACACTTTCCGGGTTTGGCACTGCAAGGCCAAAATGCACTCGTCGTGAGCGTCTGGAATGCCGTGTGGGTCAGTGTGGTGTTCGTGCTGGGCTGGATCCTAACCTTGCCGTTTTGGTTGTTTCCACCTCTGGGGTTGCTCGTGTCTTTGCTCTGGTGGACGTTTGCTTTTTCACGCATCATGCGGATTGATGCGATTGTTGAGCATGCGACGACCCAAGAGCGCACGTTGCTCATTGAGCGCCATGGCACTGGCTTTTGGACGATTGGCATGTGTTGCGCCGTGATCAATTTAGTCCCTCCCGCATGGATTTTCCTGCCTGTCTTTTCGGGTCTGGTCTATACCCACTATGGTCTGGACGCCCTGCAGCGCCTCAGAGCTGAAAAAACGCTGGATCTCTAAACCTTATATTTTCTGATCGCGGAAAAAGGCAAAAGCTAATTTTGTGCTGAAATACTAGATAATTTCGCTGAATTTTTACTGGAAAGCATATGTCGGGTTCTCAAGACAAAGCACGTTTTGGTTTGATCGTTGTCGGTGACGAAATTCTGTCTGGTCGTCGACAGGACAAACATTTCCCTAAGGTTGTCGAGCTATTGGGCGCGCGTGGCTTACAGCTTTCATGGGTAGAGATTCTGTCGGATGATCGCGCAGCGTTGACCGAAGCCTTGACCCGTAGTTTTGCCGGCAATGACATTGTGTTTTGTTGTGGCGGCATCGGTGCCACCCCCGATGACCATACACGTCAAGCCGCTGCTGCCGCGTTGGGTCGCCCTTTGGTACTGCACCCGTTTGCCCAAGAGCAAATCACGATTCGTTGTGAGGAAAATGCTGCAAAAGGTCAGGGGACTGCCGACATGACTGCTCCGGAAAATATCCAGCGACTACAAATGGGATTTTTCCCAGAGGGTTGCGAAGCGGTAGTCAATCCCTTTAACCGCATCCCAGGTTTCCATATTCAAAATCATACGTTTGTGCCTGGTTTTCCCGTCATGGCATGGCCCATGCTCGAGGCTACACTTGATAGTCGCTATGCCCATTTGCACAACAAAGAAGACCACACCGAGCACTCTTTTATCGTCTACAGCATGCCCGAGTCGCGCATTACCCCGGCCCTCGAGGCGCTTGAGCAAAAGTGGCCGGGCGTGCGGGCCTTTAGTTTGCCTTCCGTCGGTGATGGCGGCGGCGTGCCGCATATCGAGCTCGGCGTAAAAGGTGAAGCGGCGGTAGCGGCTGAGGCACTGGAGTTTTTGAGAGCGGAAGCCTTACGTTTGGGTGGTCGTTACGACCCTCCTGCCAAGTGATTTTTCACAATATGGGATAGAATATCCTCTGTTGCGTTGCAATAGAGGACCCGTTCCATGAATTCATCTCATTCCGCCCGGCCGCAGGTTGCTGCCCAACACCAAGCGGTAGTGTCAGCCGATTCGAACTCCTTGAGTGCTTCAAACGCAGGCTTAGGCATGGCGATTCAGGTGCTCGAACGTGCGACCGCTTTACTCGACGCCTTAGCCGCCCAGCCCGATCCCGTTGCCTTAAAAGACTTGTCCAAGGCAACAGGGCTCCATTCCTCTACCGCGCATCGTATTTTGAATGATCTCGTGTTGGGACGTTATGTGGATCGTGTCGACAGTGGTTTGTATCAACTGGGTATGCGACTCCTTGAGCTTGGCTCGCTTGTCAAAGGGCGCCTGAATGTTCGGGAGGCTGCAATCGATGCCATGCAGGCTTTGCATGTGCTGACAGGTCAAACGGTCAACCTTTCAGTTCAGCAAGGTGACGAAATTGTTTATATCGATCGAGCCTGGAGTGAGCGCTCAGGGATGCAAGTGGTGCGCGCCATTGGTGGCAGAGCGCCGCTGCACTTGACCTCTAACGGCAAGCTTTTTCTCTCGGCCGTTGATACGCGTCAAGTCCGCGCCTATGCTGCGCGAACGCACCTTGCAGGCAGTACGGTCAACAGCATCACATCTCTTGAAGCGCTTGAGCGAGAGCTTTCTTTAGTCCGTCAACATGGTTATGCCCGTGATAACGAAGAGCTCGAGCTAGGCGTGCGCTGCATCGCAGCAGGGATTTACGACGATACGGGCAAACTCGTCGCAGGCTTATCTATTTCTGCACCTTCTGGTCGGCTCGAAGACGCCTGGATTCCACAGTTGGTGGCCACAGCAGGCAAAATTTCAGAGGCACTCGGCTATGACGCGGGTCTGAGCACTTAGGGATTGTCGTTTTTGTGCATCGCAACAAAAAAGTGTTGACATGAGAATTTAGGGGGCTACAATGAAGTTTGTGCGCTGCAACAAAAGTTTATGCAAGATGTTTGATCAAGCGCATCCCCCAATTTCAGGAGAACACCATGTCCGCGATTCCTCAGCAAGTTCTAAATAGCCAGAAAGCAGCAATCGAAGCACTGGTTTCCATTCAGAGTTCAGTATTCGGCGGCTTTGAAAAGCTGGTCGACTTGAACTTAAAAGCCATCAAGGCGACGCTTGACGATGTGTCAGAGAAGTCACAGCATGCCGCCAGCATCAAAGATGCCCAAGAAGCGGTGGCTATGACATCCACGCTCGTTCAGCCCAATGCAGAAAAAGCGATGGCTTACAGCAAGCATGTGTATGACATCGTCACTTCTGTTCAGGCAGATTTGGCCAAGCTTGGCGAAGCTCAGCTTGCCGAAGGCAAAAAGCACATGCACGACGCGATTGAGCAGCTGACACAACACGCACCTGCCGGTTCGGAAAGTGCCGTTGCCATGCTCAAAAGCGGTTTGGTTCAGGCCAACACTGCCTTTGATTCCATGACCAAAGCTGCCAAACAGGCCGCCGAAGTCGCTGAAAAGAATCTGGCAGCTGCCACAAGCGCCACGTTCAAAGCAGCTGGCGAGGCTGCCGAAGTCGCCAAGTCCGCTACCCGCGGTCGTCGCGCTGCCTAATAGTTGGTTATGTCGGTCATAAAAAACACCTCAATGTGTCATTGAGGTGTTTTTCTTTTAGCGTCTCAAAAAAGAATCTAACGACGTTGGCGACCAATTTCTTTGGCGCATTCGCCCACCAGGCTCGGGCCACGATAGATCAATCCAGTGTAGAGCTGAACTGCATTGGCACCCGCTGCTATTTTCTCTGCAGCATGCTTGCCAGACATAATGCCGCCTACACCAATGATGGCGAAATCAGCACCCAATTTGGCACGCAAGCGACCAATCACCTCAAGCGATCTGGCATGCAGCGGAGCACCTGAGAGTCCGCCCGCTTCATCAGCGTGTTTTTGTCCCAGTACAGCCTCTCTGGCCAATGTTGTATTGGTCGCAATCACACCATCAATCCCGTGACGTGGAAGCACTTCGGCAATGATGTCGATTTGTTCCTCGGTCAAATCTGGTGCAATTTTGACGGCGAGTGGCACACGTTTCTGATGTTGCTGAGCCAGCGCCAGGCGTCGTGTGGCCAACTGTGACAACAGTTGATCGAGCTCGTGCTCACCCTGAAGGGCCCTCAGATTTTTTGTGTTGGGTGAGGAAATGTTGACGGTAATGTAGTCGGCATGCGGGTACACGCCAGACAAGCCGATCAGGTAGTCATCGGCCGCTTGCTCAATGGGTGTATCAGCATTTTTACCAATATTGAGACCAATCACGCCGCCACGTTCGCGCCAGGTGCTGCGTTGAACGTTCGCTAAAAATGCGTCGAGGCCTTGGTTGTTAAAACCTAGCCTGTTAATCAGTGCTTCTGAGTCGGGCA
Organism: Burkholderiaceae bacterium; assembly: GCA_030158305.1. GTDB lineage: Bacteria > Pseudomonadota > Gammaproteobacteria > Burkholderiales > Burkholderiaceae_B > Zwartia. The sequence continues at coordinate 100,435 of JAOATE010000003.1, read as the reverse complement.
AGCGAAACATGCGTGGTTTAGGGTTGCCCGGTTGAGCGCGCGGCGTGACCGTGCCGACCTCGATGAAACCAAAGCCGAGGTTGCCCATGGCATCGATATGCGCACCATTTTTATCTAGGCCTGCCGCCAAGCCCACAGGGTTTTGCAACGTCAATCCCATCAAGGTTGTCGGCACCAGCACTTGGCTGTGCATGAAGCCGCGTGTCAGCGAGCAATCGTAGGCGCGCTGTAAGGCGCTCAGCGTTGCCTCATGCGCGGCTTCGGCATCCATGGCAAACAGTGCATGGCGTGCGAGAGGGTAGGCTTGAAATAAGATGGACATATGACTCGGTGCCTCGGGCGGTATCGTGACGAGATGAAATAAGAAAGGTATTTTAACGGTCAGACTGCCATTGACCGTTTATTCTGTATTGGGCGGGCTTAAAGAGCGCTTTGTAGGCCATTTTTTCGCTGTGTTCGATCCAATACCCCAGATACAGCCAGGGCAGGTTCAATTGCCGACATTGCTGGATCTGCCACAAAATGCCGTAGGTCCCAAGACTGCCGCGCGTGTCAGGATCGTAAAAGGTATAAACCGATGAAAGACCCTGTTCCAGCACGTCAATAATCGACACCATTTGAAGCATACCGTCTTGATCGCGGAACTCCACAAGTCGAGTATTGACGCGGCTGGCAAGCAGAAATTCACCATATTGCTGACGACTATCTTCATCCATGCCGCCCTGAGGATGTCGTCGGGCTTGATAGCGAGAGTAGAGTGCGTAGTGTTCCTCAGACCAAGTGAGTTCAGCAACAAGCGGACGCAGATCCTTGTGGCGCTTGAGCGCACGTGCTTGGGTCCGAGTGGGCGCAAATTGCTCAACATTGATCCGCACAGGAGTGCAGGCCTGACAGTCATCGCAGTGTGGTCGATAGGTAAACAGACCACTGCGACGAAAACCTTGATCAATCAGTTGTGAATAGGTGTCGGACTGGATGAGATGCCCGGGTGCTGCCACTTGTGAGCGGGCCTGCCGCCCAGGCAAGTAGCTGCACGGATAGGGTGCCGTGGCATAAAACTGCAAGGTGGCGAAGGGTAGTTCCTTGATTTGGCTCATGCATGACACCAGGATTAAAGGCAGAAACTCATGCTGTTGAGAATAGTACAAATCAAGGGGTTGTGGACAGTGGATGCCATTGTCCCTGTAGGTCTAAACGACCGGGACGCCAAGTCAGGTCTGGCTGCGTCACTCGGGATTCTATGTGCGCAATAAAGTCCGCTCTTGGTACGACTGCAGCACCAAGCGAGGCAAGATGGGCTGTTTTCATTTGACAGTCAATCCATTCCACACCGTTTTGTTTTAAAAAGGGAACCAAATGCGCAAAGGCGATTTTGGAGGCATCGTCCGCGCGACTAAACATCGACTCGCCGAAAAACATCTGGCCGAGATTGATGCCATATAAGCCTCCGACGAGCTCTCCGTTTAGCCAGGTTTCAATGCTGTGCGCTTGACCAAGCAGATGCCAGGCTTCATAAGCCAGCCTCATTTCTTGCGTAATCCAGGTGCCTGGTTGTCCGTTTTGTGACGAACGCGCACATCCGCGAATCACCGCACTGAAAGCGGTATCGACGGTGACGACAATAGAAAAATCACCACACGCTTGCGCACGGTTAATTTGACGCAAACGCTTTTTGAGTGAGTGCGAGAGGTGAAGATCATCACACTTTAAAACCATGCGAGGATCTGGCGACCACCAAAGGGGAGGTTCGTGCTCTGAGAACCAAGGGAAAATTCCCTGGGAATAGGCTGCACGCAAACGCGCAATGGAGAGGTCCGCACCTGCGGCCACAAGACCCGGCGGGTCTGTCAGCGCCTGCGTCACGGACGGAAAAGGGGTGTCGAGGTCAAGCCAGGTGAGATTCACAATAACGCCTGAGTCCTCAGTTGCGCGGGTGGGCTAACGATTCAGCGCGAGCGAATAATGATGCATCTCAAAATGACCGTGAGAGCGATCACGAATGTAGTGTTTGAGCGAAGTGGAAACAGAGCGAAACGCTAAGTTATCCCAGGGGATTTCGTCCAAGCCAAACCAGCGAGCCTCGAGTGTCTCAGGACCCGGGTCAAGTTCGGGGCCTAAGGCCTCAGCCAAAAAGTACACATGCACTTGATCCACCTGAGGGATATCGATTGCCGTATACAACTTTCCAAGCGCGATCTTGACGCCTGCTTCTTCTTGGGTTTCGCGCTCGGCTCCTTGGGACATACTCTCGTTGAGCTCCATAAAACCAGCGGGGAGCGTCCAAGTGTTGGCGCGCGGTTCGATGGCTCTGAGGCACAAGAGAACTTTGTCTCCCCACACCGGCAAAGTCCCCACTACTAAACGGGGATTTTGATAATGAACCGCACCGCAATTCTCACAAACATCTCGCTTGCGATTGTCACCCTCGAGTAAACGATTGGTGTTGGGAGTGCCGCATTGACTGCAGAACTTTTGTTCGCGAGGGGCGGGAAAGTAAAAGCTAGGATCGTGGCTCATGGCGCTATTTTACGGCCAAGGGAGGGAGAAAGGACAGCTGTGGGGCCAGGGTTAGGGATAAAGTGCAAAGCGTGGGGGATCTCGGCGGCCTTTAAAAAACGTAAGGGGGCGGCATGGCTGAGCGCTGGATATTGTTTCAGGGGGTCTGACAGCGTGTGTGTCCAGGCAGACCGCTCTGACCCTCCGGATTGTTGCGCCTCGCTCAATTCAAAGGCTTCGAACAAATCAAACAAAGTGAGCCCCTCTGCGCTGCGCAAGATCTCTGCCAACACCTGCAGATCACGGTCGTCAATACGAGCCGGACCGCAATCGGTTTTTGCGTAAAGTTGTCCCGTTTCATCGCAATACCAATGAGAGACCTGTTGGAGCGTTTTCCCGTGATGTGTCGTGAGGGTCTGATGGTTTGGATCGACATGCACTATGAGCGGCGCCGCATCTAAGCGAACAAATACACGCTGTGGACCATTTTGAAAAAACCAAGCGCCATCGGGTTGATCGGCATAATTGCGATCCATAAACCCCAGGATTTGAGTGTTGCTGATGCCTTGTCCAAGCCCACCTGCTTGCGCGTCACCTAGAGGATGAAGCTTCCATTCGCCACGCGGAGTCAAAGAAAGCCACCCATAAACAGCCGGCACATCTGGCCAACGTTTAACTGCCTCAAGTACCGATTGATCCATGAGGTTTTCTCGCTAGAAACCAGAACATGCTGATAAATTGCAAGATCACTAGGCTGCCCATTGCTCCAGTGAGCGCTTGTGAGGAGTCGTAACCAAAAGCAATAAACAAGTCTGTCAACAATCCAAACCCCCATTGCACCGCAAAGGAACCCACAAAAACCATCAGGTTATAGGTGGTCAGAATGCGACCGGCGATGTGTTTGGGAAAAGCAAGCGCCACCTGGGTTTGCAGTAAAAACATCGCGGGCACCATCAATGACAGGATCAGCCAGACAATCCAAGACAGTGCGCCTTGCCAGAAAACAATCACTGCAAAGCACAGTGGAATCCAAATCAATGCGCATAGGGACTGTGTCGCGAGAGTGATGCCGCGTTTGATGAGCCAGGGACTGATCGTGCCCATCAAAATATAAGCAAGCAAAATCATGGCATTCAGGTACAGCAGGGTCTGGCTCGCCTGGTCGGGCGTCATGCCCAACACACCCGTAAACCAAGGGCCTGCCCAGAGTGTTTGCAACGCACCAAAGCCGCCCACAATAAAAATGGTGGGCGGAATCGCCTGCACCATGAGTGGATGCTTGCAAAGCGTGAGAAAGCCCCCTTCGCGGTGATGCGTTGTGGCAGGCGGTGTGTGTTGCCGGTCTAAATCACCTGCAAACAAGAAAATCGCCAAGGCACTGAGCACCAGCAAAATCGCGATCAGACCAAACGAATGCCGCCAGCCGATCCACTCTGCCAAGGCCAGGGCCGGTTGGCTAGCCATGAGCGCCCCCGATGTGCCGGCAATCAGCATATACATGACCAGACGGGGCTGTTGCTCTGCTGAAAAGCAACGACGAAAGTATGAGTAAGCTGCCATCAGGCAGGCCGAAACACCAACGCCAATCATCATACGGCCAACCGAAAGCAGCCATAGTGCTTCGCTCGTTGCCATCAGTGCCGCACCTGCGGCAGCCACCAACAGCAGGGCAGACTCCGTGCGGCGGGCGCCATGACGATCTAACCAAATGCCTACCGGGATTTGTACGGCGCTAAAGGCCAAAAAATATGCGGAGGTGAGCCAGCCGAGTTCACCAGGCGAAAGCTGCAGATCCTCTGCCAAAAGGGGGGCAATCGCTGCGTTGACGGATCGCAAGACATAGGAGAGAAAGTACCCGCAGGCAAAAACAAGGATGATCCTAAACGCCACAAAACCAGTAGGAGTCTGGTGCGGGTCTCTCGAGGAGGGGAGCGATTGGGAGGCTGGATTTTTCATGTGGCGCTTGTCTAAGGGCTTTTCGCCGCGCACTAGGGCTTGTTTTGTGTTGGAGGCGCAACCCGGAATCGAACCGAGCTACACGGATTTGCAATCCGCTGCATAACCACTCTGCCATTGCGCCAACACGAAGCTTTACGCAGCCGCAGATCATACTACAAAAGCAGTTTTTAATAGGCGCTAGTACAAACTATACTCTCGCCTAAGCCTGTTGCGTGGGAACTGCCTTGAGCAATCCCTGTGCAATGGTTCTATTGAACAACAAATCTGGAGACATCCATGAAAACAATCATTAAGCGTCGGATACTGATGCAAGTAGGTGCGTGTGCCTTAGCCTTGTCCGCAACCGGCGCCTTAGCGCAGACCGCTTGGCCGACTAAGCCAGTGACCTTGGTTGTCCCATTCCCAGCTGGGGGTGGCACGGATGCCTTTGCGCGTCCATTGGCCGCCGTGTTGAGCAAGTCGCTTGGCAAACAGGTCATCATCGACAATCGCGGTGGCGCAGGCGGTACCCTCGGTGCAGGCATTGCGGCGAAAGCGGCACCTGACGGTTACACACTCTTTGTGGGTGCCGTACATCACTCCATCGCGCCATCGATGTACCCCAAGCTTGATTACGATCTCCAAAAAGATTTTGTGCCGATCGCAATCGTTGCACGGGTCCCACAGGTACTGGTCGTCAATCCTCAAAAAGTGCCGGGCGATTTCAAGGCCTTTATGAATCAAGTCAACGCCAACCCAGGCAAGTTGAATTATGGCTCCGCCGGCAGCGGCACTTCCCACCACCTCGCCGGTGAGTTGTTCAAAATTCAGACCAACACCAATATTGCGCACATTCCCTACCGTGGCGCAGGTCCTGCATTGCAGGGTTTGATGGCTGGCGATGTCGATATGATGTTTGACGGTTTGGGTTCTTCGTCTGCCCACATCAAATCTGGCCGAATCAAGCCTTTGATGGTGGCGGGTGCTTCGCGTAATCCCGCAATTCCTGATGTTCCAAGTGCCAAGGAACTCGGCTTGCCTGATTACTCCGTCAGCACCTGGTACGCGATCTGGGCGCCAAAGGGTACTCCACCTGCTGTGCAGGCCAAGCTGATTGACGAAATCAAAAAGGCGTCAAAAGACGACACGATCGTTAAGGTTTGGGCAACAAATGGCGCTGAGTTCCCTGATCTGACGGGTGCGCAGTTTGGAAAGTTTGTGGATGGCGAGATTAAGCTCTGGGCGGATGTCGTCAAAAAATCTGGTGCCAAGCTTGATTGATCAGTGCACCAAAGAAAAAAGCCTGACGCAATTAAATTGTGTCAGGCTTTTTTTGCCGAATTTGGAGCGGGAGACGAGGCTCGAACTCGCGACCTCAACCTTGGCAAGGTTGCGCTCTACCAACTGAGCTACTCCCGCTTGGTCTTCACAAAAAACGTTGTTTCGTGCGAAGACCAAAACTATATCATAACTACCCACCTACATGTCAAATCCAACCCAAAATTGTTCTGATTTTGACAATTCGCTGCAATCGATATCGCTTGATCGACTCAATACGCTCGGGTTGGCGTGTCGGGCCAAGCGCGTCTTGACGCTGACTTCGCTCTCCCAACTTGCGCAGATCACTGCACTTTATCGCGACCATCACGACCTGTTCGTGCTGGGCGGCGGGAGTAATGTTGTCTTGCCTGCCGAGCTGAATCGTGTGGTGGTGCAAGTGGCACTCAAGGGAATTGCACTGGTCGAGGCATGCGCGCCCGATCAGGATGAGGCTGATCGTATTGATGTCGCCGCCGGCGAAAGTTGGCATGATTGGGTGGAAACCGCGACAAAAAGCGGTTGGCTGGGACTCGAAAACTTGGCACTCATTCCGGGCACCGTTGGCGCCTCACCTGTCCAAAATATTGGTGCGTACGGCGTTGAGGTACAGGAGCGCATCGAATCTGTCACGGCTTGGCATATTCCGGAGGGACGCCTGATTACGTTGTCCAGAGCTGAGTGTGCTTTTGCTTACCGAGACAGCATTTTTAAGCGTGCTGTCCCTGGCACGTGGTTGATTGTGTCAGTGCGATTTTTGTTGCCCAAGCGCTGGGCACCTGTACTGACCTACCCAGATCTACAAAAACATCCAAGGCTTGCCGCGATGGATTCTGAAGACGTGACCGCGCAACAAGTGATGGATGCCGTATGTGACATTCGGCGCACCAAATTACCTGATCCTGCCATTTTAGGGAATGCCGGAAGCTTTTTTAAAAATCCAATTGTGTCGGCGACTGTATATGCGTCACTCAAGCAAAAATTTGCCGATTTGGTGGCCTATGCTCAGCCGGATGGCAGCTTTAAACTTGCCGCAGGATGGATGATTGAACGTGCGGGCTGGAAAGGTAGACGCCAAGGGGCGGTCGGCGTGCATGAACGTCAAGCCTTGGTGTTGGTGAACTACGGAGGGGCGCAAGACTTAGAGCTCTTGGGACTTGCCCAAGACGTACGCTCAGCAATCCGTACACAATTTGGGGTCGACCTTGAAATCGAGCCTGTCGTAGTGTCTGGCGCGGCCGCAGTGACCTAAGTGTGTTCGAAAGGCGTTTGTTCGAAATGCCAGGGCCCATCAATGCGGGGCTAGATCAAAGACCCAGCACGGTTTGCATATCGAACAAGCCTTGATGTTTGCCCTCTAGAAATCTGGCTGCACGGAGACTGCCTTCTGCATAGCCGGCACGGCTGCTCGAGCGGTGAGAAATTTCGATACGCTCGCCCGTGCCACAGAAAAACACCGTGTGATCACCGACGATATCCCCGCCGCGCACGACGGAAAAACCGATTTCACCTGTTTTGCGGGCGCCAGTATGTCCGTGGCGTGTCCAGGTTGCAATCTCATCGAGGGGTTTGCCCCAGGCTTCTGCAATCGTTTCCCCCATTTTGAGAGCTGTACCCGAGGGAGCATCCACCTTGTGGCGGTGATGGGCTTCGAAGACCTCGACGTCATAGCCAGAGTTCAGGATACGTGCCGCCATATCGAGCAATTTGAGCGTGGCGTTGACGCCCACGCTCATATTCGGGGCAAACACAATTCCAATACTCTCGGCTGCTTTGGTGATCGCAGCTTTGCCAGCTTCGTCAAAACCTGTCGTACCAATCACCATGTTGACGCTATGCTCCACGCAGGCCGCTAAGTGCTGCAGTGAACCTTCAGGTCGGGTGAAATCAATCAGGCAATCAGCATCTTTGATCGCAGCAAGCTGATCCGTGATCAGCACGCCGCTTGGTTGGCCAAGAAACGCACATGCATCTTGCCCCAACATTGGCGCACCGGCGATATCGAGGGCAACGGTCAGTTGCAGGTCATTCGATTGAGTGACCGCTTCGATGAGCATACGGCCCATGCGACCGCTCGCTCCAGCAATTGCAATTCTCATCATGAACTCTTTTGTAACGGTGTTTATTGCAGTGGCGCAGGCGCGTCTTCGGGAGCGCCTGGAATCGCCGCAGGGTCAGAGACCGACGTGTCTCCGATGGTCTGTCCCAAGGTCAGGCCAGGTGCCATTTCGATCGGTGCGCCGATGCCGGAGTCGTTTGCCTGACGCTCTCTAAATAAAGCGTCCTGCGCGCCTTCGCGCTTGGAGATACCGACTTCGTCGCGAGCAATTTGAAAGGGCTGCAATTCAGGCTGCTCATCACCTTTCCAGCTGGTGAGCTGTCCACCGTCAAAAAGCACGGTGAATACGCGATCTTCGACCTTGCCGTTGCCTGAACGGTAATAGTAGGGGTAGTCCCAGCGGTTGGCATGCAGCGCGCTGCTCAGTGTTGGTGTGCCTAAGGCAAAGCGAACTTGTTCACGTGTCATCCCGGGGCGCAGCAGCGCCACCTGATCTTTTGTGATCCAGTTGCCTTGTTGGACGCCAGACTTGTAAGGGAAGCCCCACTGGCTAGAGGTGCAGCCAGAAAGAGCAGTCATACCGACCGCCAGGGCAAGCAAAGCCAAGCCAGTGCGCAAAGGAGAGGTGTATTGACGGAGCATGAACACTGCGAACCTCTGATGGGTAAAGGACTAAAGACGTTATCATAAAGCTTTACAGAGCCGAAGTCTTTACCTTACAGGACAATCCGTGGATCTCGAAAACGATCAAAGTGATTTAAAAAACGTTGGCTTAAAAGCCACATTTCCGCGTTTAAAGATTTTAGACATTTTTCGTAAGTCAGACGATCGTCATTTAAGCGCAGAAGATGTATATCGCTTTCTCATTGCTGAAAATATCGATATCGGTTTGGCGACTGTTTACAGAGTGCTGACTCAATTTGAGCAAGCCGGCATCCTGTCCAGAAGCCAGTTTGACGGAGGCAAATCGATTTTTGAGCTCAATGATGGTGATCACCACGATCATTTGATCTGTACCCATTGCGGTTCAGTGACCGAATTCAATGACGATGAGATCGAAAAGCGTCAGCACAAAATCGCACGAGACAACGGTTTTACGCTGGAAAGTCATGCCATGGTTTTGTATGGTGTGTGTAAAAGCTGTCACTAAACAAAGCTGATCCACTGCAAGCCCTCAGGACTCCAGCAGCTCTTGGGCGTGTTTGAGCGTAGTCGGAGTGATTTTGATGCCGCCGAGCATTCTGGCGACCTCTTCGATCCGTGCCTGAACATCAAGTTTTGCAATCGTCGACTCGGTTAAGCCCTTTGTCTGTTGCTTGCTGACTTGAAAATGCTGCTGGCCCCGAGCCGCCACTTGAGGGAGGTGGGTGACGCAAAGCACTTGATGGCGTAACCCCAGCTCACGAAGCAGATTGCCGACTACCTCGGCCACAGCGCCTCCAATTCCACTGTCGACTTCATCAAATATCAGAGTAGGCACACGTGCGGCACGGCTGGCAATCACCGAAAGCGCCAGCGAAATCCGGGCCAGCTCGCCGCCTGAGGCCACTTTTGCCAAGGGTTTTGGGGTCGTTCCAGCGTGTCCGGCGACTAAAAACTCCACGACATCTTGACCCTGCGCCGAAGCGGGACCTTCGGCAAGCGCTACGCTGAACTGCCCGCCCTCCATTGCCAAGGTTTGCATGGCCTTGGATACTTGTTTCGACAGATCAAGAGCAGCTTTGCGCCGCGCTGTCGTCAGTGCGCGGGCGTGGGTTTGGTATTCGGTTTTGAGTGCGGCGGCCGTGGCGCGAAGCGTTTCAATATCCGCAGAGGCACTCAGGGCTTGTTGTTCGCTGCGCAAGGTCGCATGGAGCGTGTAAAGTTGTTCGGGCTCGGTTTTGAATTTGCGTGCAAGATCGAAAATATTACGCATCCGTTCGTCGACGATCGCGAGCCTTTCAGGATCGAGCTCTACACGCGACAAATAGGCATTCAGGTCGGAAACCGCCTCGCTGACTGAAATGCGTGCGGACTCAAGCGACTCGTGCACGGCTTGTAACGCAGGATCATGTCTCAGGAGTTGAGAGATTTTCTGAAGTGCTGCCACGATCTGATGATGCGCCGAGTCCTCGTTTTCATCTAGACAACCGAGTGCAAGGGCTGCACCGTCAAGCAGCGATTGAGCGTTTGCCAGGCGCGTTTGCTCGGCGGACACCTCTTCCCATTCTGTCGCACCGAGCGACAGGCGATCCAGTTCGCCGAGCTGCCATTCCAATTTTTCCCTGGCGGCATTCAAGGCACTGGCGTCTTGTTCGGAAAGTGTGAGCTGACGTTCGATTTTCCTTAAGGCCTTCCAGGCGAGTGAGACCTGTTGGCGCAGCGCCTGGTGTCCACCGTGCGCATCCACCATGTCGCGCTGACTTTCGGTGCGCAACAGGCTCTGATGGGCATGCTGGCCATGAATATCCACTAGGTACTCGCCGACCTCGCGCAGCTGTGCAATCGTCACGGCCGAGCCGTTGATGTATGCGCGGCTGCGACCTTGAGCATCGACCACCCGACGCAAGACCAGCTCGTCCTCGCCGCTCAGATCATGCTCGGCAAGCCAGAGGGTGAGCTCGGGCGGTACGTCAAACACAGCACTGATTTCAGCACGCGCCGCACCGCTTCGTAAAACCGAAGAGTCGGCGCGCTCTCCTAAGGTAAGAGCCAGAGCATCGATCAGAATGGATTTCCCTGCACCGGTTTCGCCTGAAAAGACCGTAAATCCCGCTTCAAAACTGATTTCTGCTTCGGTCACGATCACAAAGTCGCGAATATGGAGTGCGCGTAGCATCCTTTATTCCCCGTCGTTACCGGACTGCGGTAGCCGATTCCAGTCGAGTTTGCGGCGCAAGGTGGAAAAAAAGCTGTAGCCGGTGGGGTGCAGGAAACGAATCGTATGTGGCGCGCGTTGCACCACAATACGATCACCGGAAGTCAGATCTGACCACGTCTGCATGTCAAAGTGCACGCTAGCACCAAGCTCGACGCGACTCATTGAACTGAGGGTCATGTTGAGCACGCTGTCGGCGGGGATGACGATGGGACGGTTAGAGAGTGTTTGGGGCGCGACAGGGACCAGGAGCATCGCACTGACTGAGGGGTGCAGGATGGGTCCGGCCGCTGAAAGGGCGTAGGCGGTTGAGCCCGTCGGCGTGGCAACAATCAATCCATCGGCGCGCTGTGTGTACATGAAGGCATTATTGACCTCAACGCGCACCTCGATCATGCCCCCGCGACCCGCGCGGTTTAGCACGACATCATTGAGTGCGGTCGCAGCATACATCTGCTCTTGGCCGCGCCAGACTGTGGCGCTCAGCAGCATACGCTCCTCGGTGTCAAAGCGGCCCTGCAGCAGGTCGGTCAACGCGGCATTCGCATCGTGCACAGGAATATCTGTAATGAAGCCTAGGCGACCATGGTTGATCCCCACGACCGGAACGGCAAAGGGAGCCAGATGCCGCGCGGCACCCAACATCGTGCCATCACCGCCCATTACAATCGCGAGGTCCGCGCGTTGGCCAATTTCGGAAAAGTCGGCGGCCGGGTATTCTGAGACGCCTGTATGGCGAGCCGTTTCGGCTTCGATCAGGACCTGACGGCCGGCTTGGGTCAGCTGGGTGGCAAGCGCGCGCAGCGGAGCATGCAAGCCCGAGTCTTGGTAACGGCCCACTAATGCGATGATGGGAAAATGCATGCAAAGCTCAATCGACGAAAAACTATTCGATTATAGAGGTGAGGAAGGTAAAATAGGGTGATGATGGATGATCGTGCGCGCTCCCTGCTGAAAGCTTTAATCGAAAGGTACATTGACGACGGTCAGCCCGTCGGATCCCGTACGCTCTCAAAATTGTTCGATTTATCGCCTGCAACTATTCGCAACGTGATGGCCGATCTCGAAGAGTTCGGGCTGATTCACAGTCCGCACACCTCGGCCGGACGCGTGCCGACTCCCAAAGGGTATCGCTTGTTTGTCGACACAATGTTGACAGCCAAACCTTTTGAGCTGGCTTCGACTTCCAATGTGCGGGATTTACAGTCAGCCTCCGACCCTTCACGTGCGGTCAACGCCGCGGCTTCGATGCTGTCGAGCTTGACGCAGTTTGCTGGGGTCGTCTTATCCCCTAAGCGCGCTCAGGTTTTTCGCCAAATCGAGTTCATTCGGCTCTCGGAAAAGCGTATTCTTCTCATCATTGTGACGCCGGATGGGGACGTGCAAAACCGGATTTTGCTGACCCCCCGAGATTACAGCAGTACCGCACTCATCGAAGCCGCCAATTTTTTCAATCACAACTTCGCGGGTAAGTCTTTCTCCGAGGTCAGGCAGACACTCGCAAAGGATCTCGCCCGCCTCCAAGAGGACACATCCCGCCTCATGCAAGCTGCCGTCGAGGCAGGCGCTGAGGCAGCCGATGAAGTTGAAACAATGGTGATTTCTGGCGAGCGCAGGCTTTTGGATGTCAATGAGCTCGCTTCTGATATGGACAGATTGCGCAAGACCTTCTCGATGTTTGAGAAAAAAACCGACCTCATGCAGTTGCTCGAGGTGTCGAGTCGTGCGCAAGGTGTACAAATTTACATCGGTGGCGACTCTGATCTGGTGCCAACCGAGGATCTGTCTGTGATTACCGCACCCTACAGTATCGACGGTCATGTCATCGGGACGCTGGGTGTCATTGGTCCGACGCGGATGGCCTACGAGCGCGTCATTCCTATTGTCGATATTACGGCGCGTTTGCTTTCAAACGCGCTGAGCCACAACTCTTCTGAGCGTTCTTAATATGCGATTTTGGTCCGAACCCAAGCGTGCAAGCGCACCTGCTACGCGTTTTGTGCCTTGGCCCAAGCCCTTCACTCAGGCCCGAGTCGGGGTGTTGCTGGTGAACTTAGGGACGCCGGATGCGCCTACCGCCCCGGCCATTAAACGATATCTGCGGGAGTTTTTATCTGATCCGCGCGTCATCGAGATCCCCAAGTTTTTGTGGTGGCCCATATTGAATGGCCCAATATTGTTGGCGCGGCCACGCAAGCTCGCGCCGCGTTATCAGAGCATTTGGATGGAGGAGGGCTCACCGCTCTTGGTCTACACACAACGTCAGACGGAGGGTTTGCGTAAAGTTTTTGCTGAGCGCGGTCTTGAGGTCGAGGTGGAGACGGGCATGCGTTACGGCAACCCTTCGATTAAAAGTGCCATGATGTCTTTACGTGAGCGTGGTTGCGAAAATATCCTGGTGGTGCCTCTTTACCCGCAGTACGCTTCCAGCACAACCGCCACAGTGGTGGACGCTGTGACACAAGTTGCGGCCAGATTGCGTGATCAGCCTGCGATGCGCTTTATCAAGCGTTTTCATACCCATCCCTCTTTTATCAAGCCTTTGGGTGACAAAATCGCGGCTTTTTGGGCGGCAAACGGCCGTCCGCAAAAGCTTGTCATGAGCTTTCATGGTTTGCCGCAACAATGCGTCAACATGGGAGACCCTTATTGCAGGGATTCTTATGAGACGGCACGCGCCCTCGCGTTGCATCTTGGTTTGACTGACGATCAGTATTTAGTGACATTTCAGAGCCGTTTTGGGCCGGCCAAGTGGCTCGAGCCCTATACGGAGCCCACGGTTGAGCGTCTCGCGAAAGAGGGTGTGACGGAGATTGATGTGGTGTGTCCGGGCTTTTTGGCTGACTGTCTTGAGACACTCGAGGAAATCTCGATTGAGGTCGGTGACACGTTTAAGCACGCAGGCGGCAAGCAATTTCGTTATATCTCGGCCTTAAATGATGATCCGGCTTGGATTCGCGCACTGGCGGATATGGTTGAGGAGCATCTTCAGGGCTGGCCGACTCGCTCCGAATAAAGTCGCTGAAACCCGACAAATTATTTTGTCTGTTCTCTTGAATCTGGGGATTTTGACCCCAAGTGCATAGATAACAATGCATTTTTCTGGAGAAGTACATGACGGCTAACAACGGTTCCGCAGACCCTAAGTCTGACGCAGTCCAACAAGATCACCCAGCCTCGGGCGACGCGACGACTCATGCGCACGGTCAGGAGCCGCTTGACCCGATTGAGCAACTAGAAGCCGACTTGGCTGCGGCACTTGCGCAAGTCTCTGAGCACAAGGACCAAGTTCTGCGCGCACATGCAGAGATGGAAAATGTCCGTCGCCGCGCCCAGGACGAAGTATCCAAAGCACGTAAATTCGGTATCGAGTCTTTCGCCGAGAGCATGGTGCCGGTCAAGGACAGCCTCGAAGCCGCTTTGGCGCAGTCAGAGCAAAGCCAAGAAGACATGCGTGCGGGCATAGAAATGACCCTCAAACAATTGGTCACAGGTTTTGAACGCAATCACCTCAAAGAAATCGCCCCTGCTCCAGGCACTAAATTTGACCCCCATCAGCATCAGGCGATCGCCACGATCCCGGCTGAGCAGGAGGCCAATACGGTGGTCCAGACGCTTCAAAAAGGCTATCTGATCGCAGATCGGGTGCTGCGCCCCGCTCTTGTGACGGTCGCAGCCTAACAGTCTAAACACGATCCAAAACGGTTTTCGAATGAAAGTGGCGGAATTGGGCTTGAAATTACAGATTTGCGCCCCATCTTCTATTCATTCAAGCAATTCATCTCATTCTGATTTTTTAAAGGTAATTCACCATGGGTAAGATTATCGGTATCGATCTTGGCACCACCAATAGTTGTGTGGCAGTCATGGATGGCAATCAGGTCAAAATCCTGGAAAACGCTGAAGGCGCCCGCACCACACCCTCGATCGTCGCCTACATGGAAGACGGTGAGACGTTGGTCGGTGCTCCCGCCAAGCGTCAGGCTGTGACCAATCCAACGAATACGCTCTACGCCGTCAAGCGTCTGATCGGTCGCAAGTTCTCCGAAGATGCTGTGCAAAAAGATATCCATTTGATGCCTTACAAAATTGTCAAAGCTGACAATGGCGATGCATGGGTGGAAGCGCAAAATAAAAAGCTCGCGCCTTCACAGGTTGCGGCCGATGTGCTGCGCAAAATGAAAAAGACTGCCGAGGACTTCCTGGGCGAAGAAGTGACTGAGGCCGTCATTACGGTGCCAGCCTACTTCAACGACAGCCAGCGTCAGGCGACTAAGGATGCAGGCCGCATTGCAGGTTTGGATGTCAAGCGCATCATCAACGAACCGACTGCTGCTGCGTTAGCTTTCGGTATGGACAAAATGGAAAAAGGCGATCGCAAGATCGCGGTCTATGACTTGGGTGGCGGTACGTTCGATATTTCGATTATCGAAATTGCGGATGTCGATGGTGAAAAGCAATTCGAAGTGTTGTCGACCAACGGCGACACCTTCTTGGGTGGCGAGGACTTCGACCAGCGCATCATCGAATACGTCATTGGCGAATTCAAGAAAGAGCAGGGCGTGGACCTCTCCAAAGACGTGCTTGCCTTGCAGCGCTTGAAAGAAGCGGCTGAAAAAGCAAAAATCGAGTTGTCCTCCAGTCAGCAGACTGAAATCAACTTGCCTTACATCACAGCGGATGCTTCAGGTCCCAAGCACTTGAACCTGAAGATGACGCGCGCCAAGCTCGAGTCGTTGGTGGAGGAGTTGATCGCTCGCACGATCGAACCTTGCCGTATCGCGATCAAAGACGCGGGCGTCAAAGTCAGTGAGATTGACGACGTGATTTTGGTCGGCGGTATGACACGCATGCCTAAAGTTCAGGAAAAGGTCAAAGAGTTCTTTGGTCGTGATCCACGCAAAGACGTGAACCCAGACGAGGCAGTCGCTGCAGGCGCGGCGATTCAGGGTTCTGTATTGTCTGGTGACCGCAAGGACGTGTTGTTGTTGGACGTGACACCTTTGTCACTTGGTATTGAAACGCTCGGTGGCGTGATGACCAAGATGATCACAAAGAACACCACCATTCCAACCCGTCACTCACAGGTGTTTTCGACAGCGGATGACAATCAGCCTGCTGTGACCATCAAGGTATTCCAAGGTGAGCGCGAAATCGCGGCTGGTAACAAGACTCTGGGCGAATTCAATCTCGAGGGCATTCCTCCAGCAGCACGTGGTACGCCACAGATCGAAGTGACCTTTGATATTGATGCAAACGGTATCGTGCACGTGTCCGCGAAAGACAAGGGCACAGGCAAGGAAAACAAGATCACGATTCAGGCGAACTCAGGTCTGACCGAAGAAGAGATTCAGCGTATGGTGAAAGACGCCGAGGCGAATGCCGAGGAAGATCACCGCATGGCTGAGTTGGCGATGGCGCGTAATAGTGCGGATGCTTTGGTTCACGCGACACGCAAGTCGTTGACTGAATATGGCGACAAGCTGGAAGCGGCAGAGAAAACAGCGATCGAAGCTGCGATCACTGACGTCGAAGAAGTGTTGAAAAACGGCTCAGACAAAGCAGCGATCGACGCTAAAGTCGAATTGCTGTCCGCTGCTTCGCAAAAGCTCGGTGAAAAGATGTATGCCGATGCTCAGGCTGCTCAGGCTGCCGCGCAGGGCGATGCAGGTGCAGAGGCTGGTGCTAAGCCAGCTGATGACAATGTGGTCGATGCTGAGTTCAAAGAAGTCAAGCGCGATCAAAAGTGATCGTTTAGACTGAGATACGATTCGCCCGGGACTCTTTCAGAGCATCCCGGGCGCATTTTTTTGCCCACCTTCATACTGTTTGAATAAAAGAGCCTGAGATCATGGCAAAACGCGATTTTTACGAAACCCTTGGCGTTGCTAAAAACGCCTCGGATGATGAACTTAAAAAAGCCTACCGTAAGCTGGCAATGAAATATCATCCGGATCGCAATCCGGATAGCAAAGAAGCCGAAGAGAAATTCAAGCAAGCCAAAGAGGCTTACGAAGTGTTGTCTGACGCCAATAAGCGTGCTGCTTATGATCGTTACGGACATGCAGGTGTTGATCCGAATGCCGCAGGCATGGGCGGCGCAGGTGGGGCCGGTTTTGGCGATGCTTTCGGCGATATCTTTGGTGAGATTTTCGGTGCTGGACGCAGAGGCGGTGGTGGCGGCCCTCAGGTTTATCGAGGTGCTGACCTCAAGTACGCGATGGAAATCACGCTTGAGCAAGCTGCCAACGGCTTTGATACTGAAATTCGCGTGCCAAGCTGGGAAAATTGTGAAGTCTGCAAAGGGAGTGGTGCCAAAGCTGGTACAACGCCTAAGACATGCCGCACGTGTGGTGGCTCAGGCGCGGTACGCATGCAGCAGGGCTTTTTTAGCGTGCAGCAAACGTGTCCAACGTGCCACGGTAGTGGCAAGGAGGTCACTGATCCTTGCGTGCCTTGCGACGGCGTGGGACGTACGCGTCGTAATAAAACGCTTCAGGTCAAAATCCCCGCGGGTATTGATGATGGAATGCGAATTCGCTCCTCCGGTAACGGAGAGCCTGGCATTAATGGCGGACCTCCAGGGGACTTGTTTGTGGAAATCCACATCAAGGAACACAAGATCTTCCAACGTGAAAATGATGACTTGCATTGCGAACTGACCATTCCATTTACTACCGCTGCACTCGGTGGTGATATTCAGGTTCCGACATTGAGCGGCAAGGCTGAGATCACGATTCCTGAGGGGACGCAGTCCGGCAAGACATTCAGGTTGCGCGGCAAAGGCATCAAGGGCGTGCGTGGTGCTTATCCAGGTGATTTGTATTGTCACGTTGTATTGGAAACTCCGGTCAAATTGACGGATGAGCAGAAAGCAATCTTGCGTCAGTTTGAGTCTTCACTTGGCGAGGGGGGCGAGCGTCACTCCCCACAGAGCAAGTCTTGGACAGATCGCGTCAAGGATTTTTTCTCTTAAGCATCTAGGCTGTGAAAAAAAAAGGGCCGATCTTCAAGAGTCGGCCCTTTTCATTGACAGCGTGCAGTTTGTCGTTTGAATTACTTTTTCTTTTCAAAGTCTCCCGCCGCGACGCTGCTGAACGCAGCAGGCTTGAGATATTTGCGTACGACTGTATTGACTTGCTCGGCGGTCAGTGTGGACAGTTTCCGGTCTAGTTCGGCTGCCCAAGCAAACGTGCGACCTGTGTCAAGATAATTGATCCAGGCGCCAGTCAAACCGCTATCCTGAGCACGCGCAAGTTTGCGATAGTTGAGTAGAGCTTTGATGCCGTCTTGAACTTCAGTTTGGCTAAAACCGTCCTTCAATACTCGTTCAAACTCTTCGCGAATTGCCGTCTCAACTTTTTGGCGGTTTTCTGGAGAAAAGATGGCATACACACCCCAAGATCCACTTGGCTCAAAGGCTGACACATTCAGTCGGGTCCGAACGTTGTAGGACAGACCTTCTTTTTCCCGTACACGGAGCCACAATCGTGAGGTCTCGGAAGTTCCGAGCAAAAAGTTTGCCAGAGACAGTGCTGCGTAATCAGCATCAGTATCTTGCATATTGAGGGGCATCGCGGCTGTGTAAAACGCATTGGCTTTATCTGGCGTCAGTGCTTGCATCTGCACAGGCTTGATATCGCGATAAGGGTTCGGGATGCGGGTGTAGGCTTGCCCAGTGCCCCAGCGATTGAGCGATGCCGTGAGCATATTCTCTAACGTGACGGGATCAAAACTTCCTACCGCAGCCCCTGACGCGTTTGCTGTGCCATAGAACTTTTGATGAAAAGCGACTAAGTCTTCACGCTTGAGCGTATCAATGGCGGCAAGCGATTCTTCAAAGCTTGGTTGATAACGAATATCGTCTTTGGGCCAAGGGTTGTCATGCCGCGAAAGCATGCGAGTGGCAATGGACGTGGGTTCTGTCATTGAGCTCTTGATCGAGGTCAGCAGTTTGCCTTTGTATTCATCGACTTCCGCTTGCGGAAAGTTTGCTTGACGGACGGTATCCAGGACAAATTGGACAAGCGAATCAATGTTGGCACGCGTGGTGGATAAACTGATGTTGAGTGTTGCGCCAGAGCCCGACACACTGACTTGACCGCCCAGCGCATCAATCCGATCCTTGATTTGTTGGCGCGTGAGCTGAGCTGTACCGCTTAGCAAAAGATCTGGTGTTGCAATCGAGGCGATCCTCTGGCCTTTGAGCGAACTCACATCACCAAAATGCAACTGAATCACGGTCTGAACACGCTCTCCGCGAGACTCTTTCGGCAACATGGCTAGCCGCAGGGATCCATGAGTCAGTTTGACTGTTTTGCGCTGCGTGCGCTGGTCAATATTGTTTGGATCAGGATCAAAGGCTTCAGCTTGTTTCAGTTGCGCGTCACCGACATAGCCTTTGAGTTCCGCAGCCAAATCCGGTTTGCTAAAGGCGGGTGAACGCTGCGGTTTTTCGGTGGGGACGTATTGACCTTCTGTACGGTTTGATTGCGTCAGGTAAAGGTTAGCAGCTTGCTGAACCTGAGCGAGTGTGACGGCACGAATGCGATCACGCGCTAAAAACCAGAGACGCCAATCGCCCACTGCAACGGCTTCGGATAAGCCTGTGCTCACTTTTTGGGCGTCACTGAACATTTGCTCCCATGATTTCAACCATTGATTACGGACGCGGTCTAATTCTTCTTGGGTAAAAGGGTGTTGGGCGAGCGACTCAAGCGTTTGGGTGAGCGTCTTGAGTGAGGCGGACTGATCCATTCCGGGCTGCAAGCTTGCGCCAAACATGACGGTACCAGGTGCAGTGCGATCCATGGTGAACCCAAAGACGCTTGCAGCTTGCTTGGTGGGGACCATTGCCTTATAGAGTCGTCCTGAGGGCGTGTCGCCCACGATCATGCTGGCCAGGTCAATCGCGGCAAAGTCTTTGTGACCTGCAGACGGCACGTGGTACATGGCCGCGACTAGAGGCGCACCACCGACGCGCCGCAAAATGACACTACGTTCGCCGTCTTGCACAGGGTCCGTCGTGTATTCAGGAGGAAGTATGCGGGAGGGCTTTGGAATGTTCCCAAATGACTTCATCACATCGGCTAGTACAGCTGAAGTGTCAAACTTGCCTGTCACAATCAAAACGGCATTGTCAGGCTGATAGTAAGTTTTGTAAAAAGCACGCAGTTGTGCGATGTCGACGTTTTCTACGTCCGAGCGTGCGCCAATAGGAGTTTTGCCATAGTTATGCCATTCATAGGCGATGCTAAGCATCTTTTGCCAAAGAATGCGAAAGGGGTTGTTTTCACCACTCTCCATTTCGTTGCGCACGACGGTCATTTCGGTGTCCAGATCTTCGCGCTTAATGGTGGCGTTAATCATGGCATCCGCCTGCCAGTTCAGGTACCAAGCAAGCGTATCGGGATTGGCCGCAAAGCTTGCGTAGTAGTTTGTTCGGTCGACCGAGGTCGTGCCATTGGCTTGAAGCCCGCGTTTTGAAAACTCACCAAGTGAGTTGGGCAGGGAGGGTGTGCCCTTAAAGAGCATATGCTCGAGCAAATGGGCCATCCCGGTCTCGCCATAGTTTTCGTGGCGCGAGCCTACCAGATACGTCATATTGACTGTGGTGGTGGGCTTGGATTCGTCAGGCGCGAGCAAAATACGCAACCCATTGGCATCCAGTCGGTATTCGGTAATTCCTTCAACACTAGTCACCTGGGTGACACCTGCGGGAATGGCAGCGGCCATTGAGTGACTTCCAATAAAGGCGAATGCGGCACCAACAAGGGTGCGCTTCAGGGCATCAGTGAACAGCGACATGTGAGGATCCTGAAAGAAACAACGAACCATTTGGAGCGTTGACGCCCTAAATGGTTCACTTTTGAATGCTCACTTGGACAACAAACGCATCGCTTGCTCAATGCCGGAAACTGTCACGGGGAACATTTTGTCCTGGACAATATTGCGGATGATGGAGATCGATTGACGGTATTGCCAAGAGGCTTGAGGTTCGGGGTTGAGCCAAACAGTTTTGGGCCAGGCACTGACCATGCGCTGTAACCACTCAGCGCCGGGCTCTTTGTTGTAATGCTCAACCGAGCCACCGGGCTGCAAAATTTCATAGGGACTCATGGTTGCGTCGCCTACAAAAATCAGTCTCCAGTCGGCGTTAAATTTACGCAGCACATCCCAAGTTTCAAAACGTTCCATCTGTCGGCGACGATTTGACTTCCAAAGATGCTCGTAAGGGCAATTATGAAAATAGTAAACCTCAAGGTTTCTAAATTCGCTGCTGGCGGCTGAAAACAATTCTTCGACGCGAGAGATGTGATCGTCCATACTGCCGCCCACATCTAACAACATTAAAACTTTAACGTTGTTGTGTCGCTCGGGAACCATTTTGATATCGAGATAGCCTGCGTTGCGGGCTGTGCTCGCAATGGTATCGCCGAGATCAAGCTCAAAATCTGAGCCTTCGCGCGCGAAGCGCCTGAGTCGTCTCAGTGCCACCTTGAAATTACGGGTGCCGAGTTCTATGGAGTCGTCGTAGTCTTTAAAATTACGTTCATCCCAGACCTTGACCGCAGAGCGGCTTCCCCCCGTGCCCCCCACCCGAATACCCTCAGGGTGTGTGCCGCTGTTACCAAAAGGCGAAGTGCCGCCGGTACCTATCCATTTGCTGCCACCTTGGTGACGTCCTTTTTGTTCTTCGAGACGCTCTTTGAACATTTCCATGAGCTTGTCCCAGCCATGCTTTTCAAGCTCAGCCTTTTGTTCCGGTGTCAGACGTTTTTCTAACTCCGCCACCAGCCAGTCTAAGGGGATTTTTTTGCCCGCTGGCAGTTTTTGCTCCAAGCTGCGATAGTAGGTAGCAAATGCGCGATCAAAGCGGTCAAAGAGGGTTTCGTCTTTAATCAGCGTAGTACGTGCGAGATAGTAAAAATCCTCGAGCGTAGGCGGCATGATCGGACTAGACAGTGCCTCAAGCAATGTTAGGTACTCCTTGACTGAAACAAGGAGTTTTTGCGTGCGGAGGTGATAAAAGAAGTCAATCAGCATGACGATTCAGTTGGTAGTTCAGATGTGCCTGCACTTCGGGCCATTCGCCAGCGATGACGCTATACATCACTGTGTCTCTGACTGTGCCGTCCCGACGGAGCGCATGATGACGCAATACGCCGTCTCGTTTGGCGCCCAGGCGCTCGATGGCGCGTTGAGACGCATGGTTGAAATTGTCCGTTCGCCAGCCCACGACAGCGGCGCCGAGCGTGTCAAACGCATGCTCGAGCAACAGCAGTTTGCACGCAGTGTTCACATGGCTACGCTGATGACTTTTGGCATACCAGGTGTAGCCGATCTCCAGGCGCGCAACTGAGGGAATGATGTCGTGATAGCGCGTCGAGCCAATAATTTTTTCTGTACCCGCGTGGATCACGACGAACGGCAGCATATGACCTGCTGCGTAACCATCGAGCGCAGCCTGAATATAGCTGGCGGTTTGCTCGGGTTCGGGTACTGATGTGACCCGAAGGTTCCAGAGCTCGCCATCACGCGCTGCTTCGGTGAGTGCCCCGGCATGTGTGAGTGACAGGGGTTCGAGACGCACGCCATGCCCTGTCAGCGTGCAGGGCTGTGGTGTCAGAGTAAAGTCTTGATTAAGCGCCATTTGGGGATCCTGGAGGGCGGCGTGTGGTACGGGTGACGGCTGCCAAACGCTCGAGCAATTGAAGATCTTGCTCGTTTTTGAGCAGTGCGCCGGCCATCATTGGAATCGAAGTGGCGGCGTGCGCATCAATTTGCTCAGCCGTTGCATCCTCAGCAATCAGTAAACGCAACCAATCCAGAAACTCTGAGGTAGAGGGTTTCTTTTTTAGACCTGGTGCGTCGCGCAATGCAAAAAATGTGTCGAGCGCGGCGCGCAGGACATCTGCATGCAGGTTGGCAAAATGCACCTCAACAATGCTGCGCAAGGTGTCGCGATCGGGGAAGCGAATGTAATGGAAGAAACAGCGACGCAAAAACGCATCTGGAAGATCTTTTTCGTTGTTGGACGTAATAATCACCAGCGGGCGGTGTCGCGCCTTGACGGTGGAGCGTGTCTCGTAGACATGAAACTCCATTTGATCCAGTTCGCGCAGCAGGTCATTTGGAAATTCGATATCTGCCTTGTCAATCTCGTCAATCAGCAGCACGACGGGCTCGGGCGATTCGAAAGCTTGCCAGAGCACACCCTGCATGATGTAGTTGCGGATATCTTTGACTTTTTCGTCGCCGAGCTGCGAGTCACGCAACCGGGAAACGGCATCGTATTCGTAGAGACCTTGATGCGCCTTCGTGGTGGATTTGATGTGCCACTGTAGGAGCGGACGGCCAAGCGCTGCGGCCACCTCTTCGGCGAGCATTGTCTTGCCGGTTCCAGGTTCGCCTTTGATGAGCAGGGGGCGCTGGAGGGTCAAGGCGGCATTGACAGCCAGTTTGAGATCGTCCGTCGCGACATAGCGCTCGGTGCCGTCAAATCGGAGGGTTTGAGCTGAGGTGGGGGTCTGGGAGGTCATTGGATGCCAAAATGAAAGTGGTCAGAGTCTGTGGCTATACATAATTGAAGTCTAATTTTTCCAATTATCGTACAATCCTAACGTTTTGCGGCCGGGAGTTAATCCCGGGACTTTTCCCTGCCAGACCAAGAGTCCATTATGAAGTCTCCGAACATTTTGCAGTCTCAGTTTGTTGGCGCGTCGATTACGCGTGCCTCGTTGCGCTCCTGCTTCTCTAGCAAGCTCGCTAAATTAGCGCTTGCAGCATCCTGTGCCGTGACCTTTCCGGTCCTGGCCGCGGATCCCCCAAAGGGCAACATCGAAGCCGCCAAGGCTAAAGTGTCGATGTGTATCGGTTGCCATGGTATCCCAGGCTATCGTGCGAGTTTCCCCGAGATCTATTCAGTGCCCAAGATTGCCGGCCAAAATGAAAAGTACATCCAGTCGTCTTTGCGCGCCTACGCGACTGGTGAGCGCACCCATCCTACGATGGACGCAATCTCCAAAAGCCTCTCGGACCAGGACATGGCTGATTTGGCCGCCTATTACTCCAATCTCAAATAATCGGGGGCTCATATGAAACACTTAACGCTCGCCCTCACTGGGGCTCTTTTGTTGGGTTCAGCTACGCTGAGCCACGCGGCCGATTTAGCAGCAGGTAAAGCTGTTTGGGAAAAACTCAACTGTGCATCATGTCATGGTGCGGATGCGGTCAAGTCGATTGATCCCTCTTATCCCATTCTGGCTGGACAACACGCTGATTTCTTGGCGCATGCTTTAAAAGCCTATCAGCGCGGTGCCTCGGGTGCGCCTGCTACGGCAAACGTGCGCAAAAATGCCATCATGGGTGCTTTTGCCAAGCAATTGTCCCAACAGGACATCAAGAACGTCTCCGCATGGTTGGCTGCGCAGCCAGGACCGTTGTCCGTTCGTCGCTAAGTCAAGCTTTATCGGCTGGACCTCACTGAGGTGTTCTGACCACAGTCACCTCAGTCACCTCATTCGCCAACGTGTCAGTCTCGGCTGGTTCTCTGGCGAATGAGTTCAATATAGGCATCGCTATCGAGCGCGGTGCCCAAGCGTTGAGACTCCCACACGACTTGTCCTAAACACTCCATGATTTCGTGCGCGGCGTGGTGTCGATCCGTGCGTGACGCTAATTTGTCGAATGCTTGCCGAATGCCTCTAGGGTGATCAATGGAGAGTTGCTCCGCAATGGCGAGGTGCATCGAGAGGTGAAGAAAAGGGTTTGTTTTGCCCTCTTCGACATTGAATTCGCGCGTCATCGAGTCGGGCGCAATGAGGATCTCGTGATACTCGGGGTGCTGTTCAATCCAGCTGAGCGCAATATCCTCTAGCGGAGTCAAGACCTGCAGCTCTTTGTGTTTACGCCAAGTCTCTATGAAAAACTGGCGCACCTGATCGCGGGAGGGATTGAACATAAATGGGGCAAAAACCTGTTGAAATAAAAAGAAAATGAAGCATTTTGCCCTCAATTAGGGCATTCCCTGATGCGGTCTGCTGATCTGTGGTGCAGAATCAGTTTCATGCAGGTGAGGGGACAAAGCTCAATAAAGGGCATGCTAGCAGCAACGGCATTATAAAAAAGAAACGCACAACGGCTGACACTTAAAGTGTTGGCCGTTGTCGCATCAGGCATCGCACTCCGATTTCTCAAACCCTTGCGACTCAAATCATGACTGAGATGTCAAAGCCTAGCAGACTCACTCCATACTGGCGCAGTAATTTGCGACTGATTAGCATTTTGCTTGCGTGCTGGGGGCTTGTCACTTTTGTCCCTGCTTACTTTGCGAGAGCACTCTCTGATCTGATGATTTTTGGCTGGCCGTTTCCGTTTTGGGCCGCGGCTTTTGGCGCACCCACGGCATTTTTGGTGATTGTCGGGGTGTATGCCTGGCGAATGGAAAAGCTGGATCAACGACGCAGAGTCCAGAAGGCGGAGCAGATTTGAGCCGCCCTCAATCTACAAAGATGGCGTCGGAGCAACAGGCGTTTAGCGGAAAACTGTTTCGCGGCTATGCCGCCTATACGGCAGGTTTTATTTCGCTAGTCATGTTGTTGGCGGTGCTGGAGGTTTTTGGTCTCGACAGGCAATGGATTGGTTATGCCTTTTTGCTCTCGACCGTCGCCCTCTACGCAGGTATCGGCATCATGTGTCGAACGTCCGATCCCGTCGAATATTACGTGGCAGGGCGCCGAGTTCCAGCCATTTTTAACGGTATGGCCACGGCTGCGGATTGGATGTCGGTCGCCTCGTTCATCGGGATAGCCGGCACCCTTTACCTGTCTGGCTACAACGGACTCGCCTATATTTTGGGGTGGACGGGCGGCTATGTCTTAGTCGCGTTGTTTTTAGCCCCTTATTTACGCAAGTTTGGTGGTTATACGATTCCAGAGTTTTTGGGCGCGCGTTTCGAAGGCAATTTACCCAGACTGGTGGGGGTCATGTGTGCCGTGTTGTGCTCCTTTACCTACTTGGTCGCCCAGATTTATGGCGTTGGGATTATTACGACCCGCATGACAGGCATTTCATTTGAGCTTGGGATTTTTATTGGCTTGGGTGGTGTATTGGTGTGCTCCTTTCTTGGTGGGATGCGGGCCGTCACATGGACGCAGGTGGGTCAGTACATCATTTTGGTGATTGCTTATCTGGTGCCCGTCATCTGGCTCGCCGTGAAGCAAACGGGTGATCCTGTGCCGCAGTTTGCGGCCAGTGCTGTACTGACAGAAGTGGTTGAGCGTGAACAAGTGTTGAGCCGAGACGAGGCTGAACTGGAAGTCAGAAATATTTGGCAAAGTCGTGCAGATCTGATGCAGTTCAGAATCGCCAAGCTTCCTGAGTCTTGGGAGACAGAGAAACAGCAACTGAAAGTGCGACTGCTGCGTGCACGTGCAAACGATGCGCCGATGGTGGAAATACGCTCTCTTGAGCGAGAGTTCGCCGCCTACCCAAAGTCTGTCGAGGCGGCCCGAACAGTCTGGTCAAAAGCGCGTGATGATTTTGCTGCGCGCGCAGCCCCGCCGATGCCCCATGCTGAGCCTTTTGTCAGCAAAACAGATGAGTCACCTGACGCGGTCAGGAATAATTTTCTCGCCACAGTTTTATGTCTCATGTTGGGGACAGCAGGATTACCCCATATTTTGATGCGCTCACTGACCACGCCCTCTGTCGGCCATGCGCGTCAATCAGTGTTTTGGTCCTTGCTGTTTATTTTGTTGCTGTATCTCACCGCTCCCGCCCTCGCGATCTTGGTGAAGTTTGAGATCTATAACAATCTGGTGGGGATGCCCTTTGTAGATTTGCCTTCTTGGGTCAGTGCGTGGTCCGCAGTCGATCGTTCACTGATCAGTATTTTGGATCTCAATCACGATGGGATTGTTCAACTTTCCGAAGTACAAATTGGCGGAGATGTGATTGTGTTGGCGGCACCAGAAATTGGAGGTTTGCCTTATGTGGTGTCCGGGCTGGTTGCTGCGGGTGCGTTGGCGGCCGCGCTTTCAACGGCAGATGGTTTATTGCTGACACTTTCAAATGCTTTGTCGCACGACACTTTGTTACGTGTTGTCTCATCGCGCATGGGGGGTGGGCGACAAGTGATCTTGTCCAAAGTGTTGCTACTGGTGGTGGCCTTTACCGCAGCTTGGGCTGCAACACGGACACCCGCCGACATCTTGTTTTTGGTCGGGGCTGCCTTTTCTTTGGCGGCTTCCACGTTTTTTCCAGTGCTGGTGATGGGGATTTTTTGGAAGCGCGCCAATCAATGGGGGGCGACTGCAGGGATGTTGGCAGGCTTATTCACTACATTTTTTTATATGGTTCAGGCGCAACCCTGGTTGCGAGAGTGGGTGCTCAACGTGCCACGCAGCACACCCATTGAACTGTGGTGGGATATTCAGCCGATCGCAGCCGGAGTGTTTGGCGCTCCTGTCGCCTTTATTGTCATTATTCTGGTGTCTTTGTGCACACCAAAACCTGCTCCCATTACCGAGCAGTTGGTGGATTATTTGCGTGAGCCGGATGAGGGCGAAGCAGAACCAGCAGTGCACCTTGGCCACCATGCGCAGGCGGAGCAGAAGCAAAGGCGCTAATGGTATTGAGCTGGGTCAGCCATTGGGCGACACGTGCTTTTAAGATGGATTGTCCATCTGCTGAGCCGTAACCTTTTCCATGGACAATTCTGACACAACGTGTGCCATGGATCTGGCTTGTTTCGATAAAGTTTGTGAGTGCAATGCGCGCCTCATCGCTGTTCAGACCATGCAAATCAAGATGTGCGCCGACAGGCCAAAAAGCGCGTCTAAGCTGCCTCAGCACTTCGGGTCCGATACCTGGTGCGATCCAAGCCAAGTCGGCTTCTGTCTCGGCAAAAGGAGAAAAGCCATCAGAAAGAGGGGGCGGTTTTGGATGGTCCTGACCTAATGCGCGTTGTCGGCGCTGCGTCATCACCTCAGCCTGCTGCGTGTCACTGGGTCGGTGTGACATGCGCGCAGCAGACTTTAAAGGTGTCACAGACTGAGTGGCTCTGGCAAACAGTTTGACCTCCTCCGCAGAGGTCACTGAGGCAGGGCCTGTCAAGCCTGCACGCTGCTGAGCCTGCAGTTTGATCAAATCGCGCGCTTGGCGGGCACGCTGTTCTTCAAGCGCCGTTTGGTGCAGGCGCTTGAGATCAGCGAAGCCCGCTTTACTGTTCCGCATTCTCCAGCCAGCGCTGAGCGTCGAGCGCGGCCATGCAGCCTGTACCTGCGCTGGTGATGGCTTGACGATATACATGATCCTGCACATCGCCAGCGGCAAACACACCGGGTACCGAGGTCATCGTTGCCAGACCCGCTAAACCGCTGCGTGTCACGATGTAGCCATTGGCCATGTCGAGCTTGCCTTCAAAAATAGAAGTATTGGGCTGATGTCCGATCGCGATAAAGACGCCTGTGGCCGCGAGCTCTTCGGTTTTGTCTGAATCTGTGGCGCGCAAGCGAACGCCTGTGACGCCAGATTGGTCGCCGAGCACTTCGTCCAATTGACGGAAGGTCGCAAGCTTCATGTTGCCATTGGCGACCTTGTCCATCATTTTGTCGATCATGATGGGTTCAGCGCGGAACTTGTCGCGGCGGTGCACCACCGTAACCGAGCGACAAATGTTGGACAGGTAAAGGGCTTCTTCGACAGCCGTGTTTCCGCCACCGACCACGATGACATCCTGGTTCTTGTAAAAAAAGCCATCGCAGGTCGCGCAGCCGGAAACGCCGCGCCCCATAAAGGCTTGCTCTGAGGGCAACCCCAGATATTTAGCTGAAGCGCCAGTAGCAATAATCAGGGCATCGCAGGTGTATTGGGCACCCCCATCACCTGTTAGGCGATAGGGGCGTGAAGAAAAGTCCACACTCGCGATATGATCAAACACCATCTCAGTGTTAAAACGCTCAGCATGGGCGGCAAAGCGTTGCATCAGTTCCGGTCCTTGCACGCCAGCCGCGTCTGCGGGCCAGTTATCCACCTCTGTCGTGGTCATCAGTTGACCGCCCTGGGCAAGACCTGTGATCATGACGGGGTTGAGGTTGGCACGCGCAGCGTAGACGGCTGCGGTGTAGCCGGCAGGACCCGAGCCTAAAATGAGAACTTTGGCATGTTTTGGCGTTGACATCAGATTTACCCCTCTATATTGAGCAGCAAATTATAATGGCGACTATGCCTAGACTTTCCCCAGCCACAACGCGGACTTCGCGATCGACCCGAAATACCCGAAATGGGCCTTCGGTGATGCAAACTCGAATACTCTCGATCCTCCGGGAGGCGCGTTGGATCGTATTCGCCGCCTTGGCCGCGTGGTTGACGCTGGTCCTGGCGACTTGGAATGGCAGCGATCCAGGCTGGTCTCACTCTTTCGGACGAGACGCCACAGAACTCCATAACCGCGGTGGTCTGATTGGCGCCTATATTTCAGATATCTTGTTGTATTTGTTCGGTTTTTCAGCCTGGTGGCTAGTGATTTTGCTGCTTCATCGGGTCCGTGCAGGCTATTTGCGTCTGGCCAACCAAATTCGCACCCGTGGCGAGCCTGAAACCCTTGCGCGCGTTCGTTGGGAACAGGGCATCGGATTTTTTATGGTTCTGCTGGGTTCCGTCGGGCTGGAGGCATATCGCCTGAGCTCATGGGGCATGCAGTTGCCCGGCCGCACTGATTTCACTAGCGGTGCAGGGGGTGTCATTGGTCACGTCTGGTCAGGCTTTTTGTCTTCCGCAGTCGGATTTTCTTTTAGTACTTTGATTTTATTGGCTTTAATTATTTTTGGTAGCAGTTTGTTTTTTGGTTTTTCTTGGTTGGCCATTGCTGAAAAAGTGGGAAGCGGCCTCGAATGGGTATGGCTCAAGGTCAAGGATGGTCGCACTGCCAGACAAGATCGCCGCGCGGGTCAGGTCGCACAAGCCGTCAGGCATGAGCAGGTTGAGGCTAAACACGAAAAAATCGTCCATGAACAACCTGTGCGCATTGAGCCGGCGATAGTGGTGGTGGAAAAGTCCGAGCGTGTGCAAAAAGAAAAGCAACAATCGCTATTTATTGAACCTACGGTGACGGGTGACTTGCCTGCGTTGAGTTTGTTGGACCAGCCTGGCGAGGCCTTTGAGACGGTTTCAGATGAAACGATTGAATACACCTCTCGTTTGATTGAGAAAAAACTTGCGGATTTTGGCGTCACCGTTCAGGTGGTGGCCGCGCAGGCCGGCCCAGTGATTACGCGCTATGAAATTGAGCCTGCGACGGGGGTCAAAGGCAGTCAGATCGTCAACTTGGCTAAAGATTTGGCGCGTGCGCTGAGCTTGGTCAGTATCCGTGTCGTCGAGACGATTCCGGGTAAAAATCTGATGGGCTTTGAGCTCCCTAACCCGCGCCGACAAATGGTCAAACTGTCGGAGATTTTGGGTTCCCAGGTCTATCACTCAAGCGCCTCTGTGGTCACCATGGCGCTCGGCAAGGACATTGCTGGTAATCCGGTTGTCGCCGACCTCGCCAAAATGCCTCACCTGCTCGTGGCGGGTACGACTGGTTCTGGTAAGTCCGTCGGCATCAATGCGATGATTTTGTCGCTCCTCTACAAAGCAGACGCCTCGCAGACACGCTTAATTTTGATCGATCCAAAGATGCTCGAAATGAGTGTCTACGAGGGGATTCCTCACCTTTTGGCGCCAGTGGTCACCGACATGCGCCAAGCCGCAAACGCGCTCAATTGGTGTGTGGGGGAGATGGAAAAGCGCTACCGCCTGATGAGCAAGCTCGGCGTGCGTAACCTGACTGGCTACAACAACAAAATTCGCGAGGCGATCAAACGCGAGGAGCCGATCGCCAATCCGTTCTCCCTGACACCCGACGCCCCTGAGCCACTCAAAGAGCTCCCCACGATCGTGGTGGTGATCGACGAGTTGGCCGACTTGATGATGGTCGTAGGCAAGAAAATCGAAGAATTGATTGCCCGACTGGCTCAAAAAGCGCGTGCTGCTGGTATTCATCTGATTTTGGCGACACAGCGCCCAAGCGTGGACGTGATTACCGGTCTCATCAAGGCCAATATTCCGACCCGTATCGCTTTTCAGGTCTCGTCCAAGATTGATTCGCGCACGATTCTCGATCAAATGGGTGCAGAGGCGCTCTTGGGTCAGGGCGATATGTTGTATATGCCACCTGGTACGGGTTTGCCTGTGCGTGTTCACGGGGCGTTTGTCTCTGACGAAGAGGTGCATCGTGTCGTAGAGTCACTTAAGTCACAAGGCGAGCCGGACTATATCGATGGCTTGCTCGAGGGCAGTTCCGAGGGTGAAACCGGGGATGGTGTGAGCAGCGTGACAGGGATGGCCAATGCCGAAGCAGATCCCATGTACGACCAAGCTGTTGAAGTGGTGCTCAAGCATCGGCGTGCTTCAATCTCTCTGGTGCAGCGTCACTTGCGAATTGGTTACAACCGCGCGGCACGCTTGCTCGAGCAAATGGAAAACTCTGGATTGGTATCGACGATGCAGTCCAACGGGAATCGTGAAATTCTCGCCCCTAATGTGCCTCGCGAGGAATAAACCGGATGTCTCTTTTTTCAAATATGCGCTTGTTTGCATTGTCCGGTATGTTGGTTGTGGCAAGCTTGGGGCTCGCAGCGCCTGCTCGTGCTGATACAGCACGTGAACAGCTGCGGACTTTTGTGGCACAAGTGCAATCCGCTAGTGGTGAGTTTTCACAATACACAGTTGGACCTCAGGGACAAACAAAGCCTCCCCAGCGCGGAAGATTTTTATTTATGCGCCCAGGGCGTTTTAAGTGGGACGTACTGAAGCCCTACGAGCAGCAAATTGTGTCCAATGGACGCGAAATTTATCAGTTTGATCCGGATCTCAATCAAGTCACTGTTCGTCTGGTGGACCAAGCAATCGGTGCTTCACCCGCTGCGATTCTCTTTGGTTCCGGCTCTCTTGAGCAGTCGTTTGAAGTGATGGCGCTTCCTGATCGAGAGGCTTTAGTTTGGCTTCGGGCCAAGCCTAAGCAAGCCGATGCGGGCTTTGTGCATGTCGATCTTGGTTTCAAAGAAGGCATTCCACATCGAATTATTTTGTTAGATGCTTTCGGTCAGACCACGCACGTGGAGTTGACTGCGCTCATGCGCAACCCCGGTTTGTCGGCCAGTAATTTTGATTTTGTTGCCCCCAAAGGGGCTGATGTCGTCAGGATGCAATGATGACTTTCTCAGCCACCTCAGAGATCTGTTCTTGCGATGGCTGATTTATTTAAAGCCTCACCCAAACCGCCTTTGGCTGAGGCCCTAAGACCTCGGACACTAGACGAGGTCGTTGGACAAAAGCATTTGCTTGGGCCCGGCAAACCCTTGCGTGTCGCCTTCGAATCGGGACGTCCCCACTCCATGATTTTGTGGGGCCCGCCCGGTGTCGGCAAGACCACCCTTGCGCGCTTGACGGCCAATGCGTTTGATTGTGCATTTATCGCGATTTCCGCGGTCTTCGCAGGGGTCAAAGAAATTCGTGCCGCGATGGATGAGGCACAGTTGACGCTGGATCAATATCGGCGCCGCACGCTCCTGTTTGTCGATGAGATCCATCGCTTTAACAAAGCCCAACAGGATGCGCTGTTGCCATTTGTTGAGTCAGGGTTAGTCACTTTTATTGGTGCGACGACTGAAAACCCATCCTTTGAAGTGAATGCGGCCTTGTTGTCTCGTGCGCAGGTTTATGTTTTGCAATCCCTCGACGAAACAGAGTTGCGTGAACTGTTGCTGCGTGCCCAGCAGACGGTGCTGAAAGATCTCAGTTTTACAGATGCTGCACTGGATACCTTGATTGGTTACGCCGATGGCGATGCACGTCGTTTTTTGAGTCTCCTCGAGCAAGCGAGTGTGGCAGCGGACAACGCTGGCACGACACAAGTCGATGCCAGTCTGGTCGAAAATGCCCTCAGCATGAGCGCACGGCGCTTTGATAAAGGCGGAGATAATTTTTACGATCAGATTTCAGCGCTGCACAAGTCGGTGCGCGGCTCAAATCCTGACGCTGCGTTGTATTGGCTCACGCGCATGCTCGACGGTGGCGCAGATCCAAAATATCTCGCGCGACGTATTGTGCGCATGGCATGGGAGGACATCGGGCTGGCTGACCCTCGCGCCATGCAAATTGCAAACGACGCGGCCTTGACTTACGAGCGGCTTGGCTCTCCCGAGGGCGAGTTGGCCTTAGCGCAGGCGACCTTATATTTAGCAGTGGCAGCCAAAAGTAACGCGGGTTATCAGGCCTACAATCAAGCTGTTGCATTTGTTAAAAAAGGTGCTTCTTTGCCAGTGCCTGTTCATCTGCGTAACGCACCGACCAAGCTCATGAAAGAGCTGGGTCATGGCCACGCATATCGGTATGCACACGATGAGCCGGATGCCTACGCGGCAGGAGAGTCCTATTTGCCAGAAGGGATGCATGAGCCACAGTGGTATCAACCTGTTCCCCGCGGTTTGGAAATAAAGATTGCCGAAAAACTTGCGCAATTGCGCGAGAAAGATCGACAAGCTCAAGAAAGTAACAAGGAGTAGTGTGATGGAATGGTTAGATGCATTGACGCTTGCCCGCATTCAATTTGCCTTTACGGTGAGTTTTCACATTGTTTTCCCCGCTTTCTCCATTGGTTTGGCGAGCTACTTGGCTGTGCTCAATGGTTTGCATCTTTGGACAGGCAAGGAGGTCTATCTTTCCTTGTTCAACTACTGGAAAAAAATCTTCGCAGTCGCCTTTGGTATGGGGGTGGTCTCTGGCATCGTGATGAGTTACGAGTTCGGTACTAACTGGAGCGTGTTTTCGGATAAGACCGGCCCAGTGCTTGGGCCGTTGATGGGTTACGAGGTGATGTCTGCCTTTTTCCTCGAGGCGGGTTTTCTTGGCGTGATGTTGTTTGGGCGGGCAAGAGTCGGTCCAAAACTTCACTTCTTTGCTACAGCGATGGTGGCCTTGGGCACCTTTATGTCGGCCTTTTGGATTTTGTCTGTCAACAGTTGGATGCAGACCCCCGCGGGCTATTCCATCAATGAGGTGGGACAGTTTATTGTCGAAGACTGGTTCAAGGTCATCTTTAACCCTTCGTTCCCTTACCGCTTGGTGCACATGTTGTTGGCGGCGTATCTGACGACAGCGTTTGTGGTGGGTGGGGTCGCGGCCTACCATTTGCTCAAAGAGCGCAAGCGGATGCAGCAGCCAGGTGCCATGCCTTCGCCAGACCGTCAGGTGGCGACACGTGTCATGTTTTCAATGGCGATGTGGATGGCCGCAATTGTCGCGCCCATCCAGTTTATGGCTGGTGACGCACACGGACTGAATACGCTTGCACACCAGCCGGCCAAGATCGCGGCAATGGAGGGGCACACCGAATCTTTGGGTAAGGCGCCGCTTATTTTGATTGGTATTCCAAATGCGAAAGAATCTCGAATTGATTATGCGATCACCATACCTTATCTGAGTAGCATCATTTTGACTCACTCCCTAGATGGTGTCGTGCCCGGTATTAACTCAACTCCGGCTGCCGATCGTCCACCTTTAGGCATTGTATTTTTCGCTTTTCGCTCGATGGTGGGGATTGGATCATTGATGGTCTGCGTGGGCTTGTGGAGCTTGTGGTTACGTTTCCGTGGTCGTTTGTATGACACCCCGATGCTGCATCGGGTGGTGATGGTGATGGGCCCCTCTGGTTTTATTGCCGTCTTGTCAGGCTGGATTGTGACTGAGGTGGGGCGGCAACCTTTCACTGTCTACAACTTATTGCGCACCGCAGACTCTGCCTCACCGATTGACGCTGCGGCGATTGCATTTTCATTGGCTGCGTTTGTGATTGTTTATTTTTCCTTGTTCGGTGCTGGCGTCTACTACATTTTGCGTTTAATGAAGACTGCCCCTGGCGCGGACTCTGGCTCGGCTGGCTTATCTGTTCATGAGCCGATTCGCGCCGCAGGAATTGTGCCAGGCCCCACTCTTGCTGCAAAAAGTACCCAAACAGGCTTAACTGGCGCCCCAGGGGATCACAAATGACACTCGATTACGCATTGATTTGGGCGGGGTTGATCGCTTTTGCCGTATTGGCTTATGTTGTTCTGGATGGTTTTGATCTTGGTGTCGGGATCTTGTTTCCTTGGGCCAAAACCGAACAAGAACGCGACTTGATGATGAATTCGGTCGCACCTGTATGGGATGGCAATGAAACTTGGCTTGTTTTGGGAGGGGGAGGGTTGTTTGCCGTCTTTCCATTGGCCTATTCAATCATCATGCCGGCCTTGTACGCGCCAATCATCATCATGTTGCTTGCGTTGGTATTCCGTGGCGTTGCGTTCGAATTTCGCTGGAAGAGCAAAAATAGTAAATATATTTGGGATTGGGCTTTTGCAGGCGGCTCTCTCGTCGCCACGTTTGCCCAAGGTGTCGCACTTGGGGCACTGGTCCAAGGTATTCAAATTTCGGGGCGCGCGTATGCGGGTGGCTGGTGGGATTGGTTATCGCCCTTTAGCTTACTGACCGGCCTGGCTTTGGTGATCGGTTATGCCTTGCTGGGAGCGACTTGGCTTGTTCTCAAGACCGATGGAGCGGTTGAGCAGCGTGCGAAACGGGCGACGGCTGGTCTGGGTATCGTGATGTTGGGTCTCATCGTGCTGGTCAGTGCTATTTCTCCCTTTTTGCATGAGCATTTCATGCAAAAGTGGTTTGCCTGGCCGGCCATGCTTTTTGTGGCGCCGGTTCCGTTGTTGGTCTTAGTCTGCGCTTTTTGCTTGTTCCGCGGACTTCAGGTCAACCGTCCTCTGATGTCCTTTTTAGCCGTTCAAGGGCTGTTTGTTTTGTCTTACATCGGACTGGTAATCAGCTTTTTCCCATATATGGTGCCTTCATCTGTCACGCTCTGGCAGGCCGCGGCGCCAGACACTAGCCTGAAATTCCTCTTGGTCGGGGCGGTGTTTCTGATCCCCATTATTTTGGCTTACAGCGCTTACGCGTATTGGGTCTTTCGCGGCAAAGTGGGTCCTACCCACGATTACCACTAGGAAACAGCATGAAACGCTGGGGATGGATGGTCTTGATCTGGTTATTGAGTGTAGGGGCCTTGTCAGTCGTGGCTTGGTTGCTGCGGCGGATACAATACGCGATTCACTAGTCATTTATTTCACAGATCATGCTTGACCCAGCGTTGTTACGTAAAGACCTCGAATCCGTCGTGCGTCGCTTAGCCAGTCGTGGCTTTGCGTTCCCTATGGATGCCTTTAATAGCCTTGAGACCCGTCGTAAATCTGTTCAGACCGAGACGGAAAATCTTCAAGCACAACGCAATGCGCTTGCCAAGCAAATCGGTGCGCTCAAGTCCCGTGGCGAAGATGCCTCGTCAGTCTTGGCCGAGTCCCAGGCGATTCCTGCCAGACTGAAAGCACTCGAACTGGATCTTTCTGAGATCCAGGCACAGCTCAACGATATGTTGATGTCGATCCCCAATATGCCGCATGAGAGCGTGCCCTTGGGCGCAGACAGTGAGGGGAATATTGAGGTGCGTCGTTGGGTGCCCAGCCCGGACCCAAGCACTGGTGACCCTCAGACGCTCGGTTTCGAGCCAAAAGATCATGTCACACTCGGCGAGTCGATTGGTTTGGATTTTGATGTGGCCGCCAAGCTCTCTGGCGCGCGTTTTAGTTTCATGCGCGGTTCGATGGCTCGTTTGCATCGTGCGCTTGCGCAGTTCATGCTGGATCTCCAGACTGAACAACATGGCTACACCGAGTGTTACACCCCTTATATCGTCAATGCGTCCACCCTGATGGGGACTGGGCAGTTGCCTAAATTTAAAAACGATATGTTTTGGGTCACGCGTGGGGGAGACGAGCCCACTCTTGATGAGCAGGGCAATGTGGTTGCGGGCGAAGAGCAGTATTTGATTTCGACTTCGGAGATCACCTTAACCAGTATGGTGCGTGACACGATCGTGCCTGCTGCAGATTTACCGATTCGCTTGACGGCGCATACGCCTTGTTTTCGTTCCGAAGCCGGCAGCGGGGGGCGCGACACGCGAGGTCTGATTCGTCAGCACCAGTTCGACAAGGTTGAAATGGTGCAGATTGTTGCGGCCGATACTTCTTATCAGGCGCTTGAAGACATGGCAGGACATGCCGAAAAGGTATTACAGCTACTGGGTTTGCCTTATCGCGTCATGTTGTTATGTACAGGTGATATGGGTTTCGGTGCGACCAAAACCTATGACTTAGAGGTGTGGTTGCCCGCGCAAAATACTTGGCGTGAGATTTCTTCGGTTTCCAACTGCGAAACCTTCCAAGCCCGCCGCATGCAGGCACGTACGCGTGTCGAGGGTGGTAAGCCAGAATTCGTCCACACACTCAATGGCTCTGGCCTTGCAGTGGGTCGCGCGCTGGTCGCTGTCCTGGAAAACTACCAGCAAGCCGACGGAAGTATTGTGGTGCCCGAAGTCTTGCGTCCTTACATGGGTGGCCTCAGCCTACTCAAGTCGGTCTGATTATTTCTTTTTTTGATGGGATTCTTGCGTGATGAAGTGTTGGCCGACGAGCATGATGAAAAAACTTGTAACCACTGCAGCATTCATGCTGTTTGGAACGTTCGCAACAATTGGTAGTGTGTCGGCTACGCAAACCCTCGGGCTTTATTTGCCGACAGCGCAGCAGCCCGCTCCAGCCTTTCCTTTTTTGCAAGGTGCACTTAAAACACAAGCCGATGGTGCCTGGGACTTTTATCAAAAGACCATCGGTCAGCCACTCACAAATTTTGCTGCAGCAGAAATTAAACCCAAAGAGGGTGGTACGGTCTTTTATCCCTTCTCTGGTCCTGACTTTGTGACGCTCGCGCACGCTTTCCCAAAAGCTGATCGTTATGTCATGGTTGCCATGCAGGCTGCAGGCGCACCGGTTACGCTCTCCACCATGCCACCAGCCCGCGCCCAAGGCTTTCAAGCAAAGTTTATGCGCGAATGGATGAAATTTAGCCGTCTGGCTTTTTTCCGGACAGATGATTTAAATGAAGACCAACGGGATCAATTTGCGCCGATTGGTGTTACGACAATCCTGTCTACGTTTGCGTTGTACTCTGGCTTTGATGTCATGGACATTTATCCCATCGTGTATGACGAGCAGTCTGATGCTTTTATCAAAAGCACAACGGGTCAATGGAAGTCAGTGCGGTTGGTACTCAGCAAGGCGGGAAAGCCTGTCACGCTGGATTATGTCAGTTTAGATTTATCGGATGCGAGCCTCAGTCAAAACGCGCCGATGCGTAAATGGCTCGCCCGCGAAGCAAAAAATCCCGTACTGATTAAAGCCGCCTCTCATTTGCTTCAGGAAACCTATTTTTCTGTGATGCGCGATATTTTGGTGGCGAACGCCACGATGGTGGTTCAGGATGAAACTGGTCTGAATTACACCTATTTAGCCCAGATTGGTCCGGTCGATTTATATGGTGGTTTTTTGTATCCACACGAGTTGTTTAATCGCAAAAAGCAAGAGTCGCTTGCTAAGGCCTACCGTGAGTCGACAAACGTCAAGCCCTTGCCCTTTGCATTCAGTTACAACAAAACCAATGAGCGAAGCAATGTCCAGGTTGTGCGTCGTCAAAATTAATCAATGATGCGCTAATTTCTCTGCGCATCATTTCTCACTCTTATTTTTGCGCGTAAAGGCTTGCTGGCTAAACTTTAAAACGGCCTGATTAAAACTCTCAGGCTCATCTACAAATAATGCGTGTCCGGCCTTATCAAACATTTCGATGGTGATGAGATCTCGGGCACGTTTTTTTTGTAGCGCGTCTCCTTGCTCTTTGAGCCAAGGTCTGATGGCAAAGAGAACGGGCACTTGCTGTTTCTGTAGCGTTTCGCTCCAATAGGTGCGAGGGTAGGGCTGATTGAGTAACTGGATGGCGACATCTGGTGCGGCCTGGAGCGCTGAGTCTAGGACGGCTTGTGCCAATAATGGCGGAGGCGTTTTACGATAAATGTCCTGGCTAAAGGTTCGCATATATTGCTCACGCTTAACTGGATCGTTCATTGTTTGAGCAAAATTCGAACGACGTCCTGCCGGTGGTTTACCTTCGCCGACAGAGTTGTCAATCAAAATCAAACCCTTTAGACCTTGAGGTTTGTAGTTGGCAACGTAATCGAGTGATTCCAGCACACCCAGCGACCACCCCGCCAGCACAAAATCTCCAACTTTGGTGGCTTTTAAAAATTCAGCGATATCTTCAATCCGCCGTTTAGGGGCGTGAGAAAGTTTGGTGACTTCAGAGAGTCCTTGCGACCTTGGATCCAGCGCCAAGACTCTGTAGGAGGACGAGAGTGCTTCGAATTGTTTTTCAAATACGGCGGCAGGCATCAGCCAGCCCGGAATCAGCACAATTGTTTTGTTGCCACGACCTGCCTCGATGTAATGCAGGCGAACTCCGTCTGACGTCGTAAAGGTATGGTGTTGAACGGGTGCCGCTAAACCGAGCGCAGGCCAAAGGGCAGGCCAGAGCGCAATTGACAGAATGCGAGCGAGTTTTTTGAAGCGATTCATGAGTAAACTCCAGCATCAAAGTCTGAAAATCAATAACTAGCTGACATTATGATGGAAATCACAGGAAGCACGCGACTATATGGCATCGTGGCCGATCCCGTCTCGCAGGTCAAAACCCCACAAACGATGCGTAAAGTTTTCGATAAAAGAGGCACAGATGGCGTGTTGGTCCCCATGCATGTGGCCCCAGAGAATTTGCCAGTCTTTGTGCAGGCACTGCGCGGCGTTCTGAACTTTGGCGGCATGATTGCCACCGTGCCGCATAAAACAGCGATGGTTGACTTGTGCGATGACATCACGCCTGCTGCGCGTCTTGTCGGTGCCGTCAATATTGTGCGCCGTAATGCAGATGGCAGTCTGTCTGGAGATATTTTGGATGGACAAGGTTTTGTAGGAGGGTTGCGTCAGTCCGGCATAGAGCCCAAGGGGTTGCATGTCTTGCTGTGTGGTGCCGGAGGGGCCGCCAAGGCGATTGCTTTTGCTCTGGCGGATGCGGGCGTGGCTCGCCTGGATCTCTTCAACCGCACGCAGTCAAAAGCACAAGAAATCATCACGCGACTACAGACCGTTTATCCGACAGTCCCGATGGCTGCCGTGGGTGCCAATCCTGCTGGCTACGATTTGGTTGTCAATGCAACGTCTTTGGGGATGCATCCAGATGATGCAATGCCTTTAGATATCAGTGGCCTGAGTCCGAGCCAAACAGTTGCGGAAATCATTATGACGCCCGCTTGGACGCCGTTGTTGCTGGCTGCTCAGGCAAAAGGCTGTCGAATACAGTTTGGGTTGCCGATGCTCGAATGTCAGATTGAATTGATGGCGGACTTTATGGGAGTCGCAAAGTAATGGAACAGTTCGACTACGTGATTGTAGGCGGCGGGACGGCCGCCTGCGTATTGGCGAATCGCTTGACGGCCAATGGGCGCTATACGGTTCTGATGCTTGAGGCAGGCGGTGAGCCCAAAAGTATGTGGATCAAGATTCCTGCGGGTTTCACCAAGTTGCTCAACGATCCGATCTACAACTGGCGTTTTGAAACCGAACCCGAGGACAATACCTTAGGGCGCAAAATCGCGATTCCTCGCGGTAAGGGTTTAGGGGGCTCAAGTCTGATCAACGGCATGATTTATGTGCATGGTCAGCCACAGGATTACGACCACTGGGCGGCACTCGGTGCAACGGGCTGGTCAGCCCAAGATGTTGCACCG
Source organism: Burkholderiaceae bacterium (assembly GCA_030158305.1). Lineage (GTDB taxonomy): Bacteria > Pseudomonadota > Gammaproteobacteria > Burkholderiales > Burkholderiaceae_B > Zwartia. Next base: position 59,950 of record JAOATE010000003.1, on the reverse strand, counting down.
TATTTTAAAAAAATGGAAACCTATTTACCTGGTGACGAGATGCGTGGAAAAAATGGTCCCATGCACATACACCAAGTGAGCGAACGTTATCCTCTTGCGCATGCCTTGTTACAAGCTGCGGAACAAGACGGTCAGCCACTGACCCGGGATTACAACGGTCGTACACAAGAAGGTTTTGGTTATTACCAAGTTGCCCAAAAAGACGGTCAGCGCTGGAGCGTTGTGGAGGGCTATCTCAACCCAGTTCGCCAACGTAAAAACTTGACGATTCGCACGGGAGCTTTGGTCACCAAGATAAATGTGACAGAGGGGCGCTGTACGGGCGTGACCTATCGAAGCAAAGGCGAAGTGCAGACAGTAAACGCTCAGCGCGAGGTCATTCTTGCCGCTGGCGCTGTACAAACACCACAGCTGTTAGAACTATCGGGCATCGGCGACCCGGAATTGTTGAATCGCCTCGGTATTGCACTCGTGCATGCAGCACCGCGCGTTGGAGAAAACTACATTGATCACTTTGCCACGCGGATGAACTGGCGTGTCAAAAATACGCAGACCTTGAACGAACTCGCCCAAGGCTGGCGAGTAGGCGTTGCGGCGCTTCAGTACTTTACGCGTAAAAAAGGTTTGCTCACATTGGGTACAGGATTGGTGCACGGGTTCGTCAAAACTCAACCCCAAATTCCGACACCCGATGTGCAATATTTCTTTATGCATGCAAGTTATGCCAATGCGGCCATCCGCAAGTTAGATAGTGCCCCGGGGATGACAATCGGTGTAGCTGGGTTACGTCCAACCTCGCAAGGCAGTATTCACTGTAAATCAAATGATCCCAACCAAGGGCCCTCGATTCGTCCTAATTTCTTGGCCACAAAGCAAGACCAACAGACCTTGATTGATGGAATGAAAATTGCACGTCAAATTGTGGGTCGACCAGCGTTATCGAACTTCATTGATTATGAAATGAGTCCAGGACCAAACGTACAAACTGACGAACAATGGCTAGATTTTGGTCGCGCCAACGGCCAAACGATTTATCATCCAATCGGCACCTGTCGGATGGGTACCGATGATCAGGCCGTGGTGGATGTGAGGTTGCGCTTCAAGGGCCTGCGGGGCCTGCGGATCGTGGATGCCTCGGTCATGCCTGCTATGGTGTCTGGCAACACCCAGTCGCCTGTGATGATGGTCGCTGAGCGCGGTGCAGATTTGATCTTGGAGGATGCGCAAGCGAGCTGAGTACCTTAATCTGGCAGGTGTGTGTAGTGGGCGGCGAGCACCATAAATGCCGCCAGCTCGGGATCTTTGCCAGTTTCTTTGTGAACAATGGCACTGACAGCAGGGGCAATGGACCCCGCTAAGCGTGCGTCTAAAAATAGCAGTCGCGAACGTCTCGCCAGAACGTCCTCAACGGTACGTGCGTATTCATAACGCACTGCAAAACGCACCATTGCGACTGTCAGGCCGCCTCCCAACTGTTGTTCGGAACCTGGAAGCGAAGAGACAAAATCCCCTTCATCGCCATAGGCAGCCAGGCCGGGGCGCTCATGCATCGAATGCTCAACGGGTTGCCCTGATTGGGCGCCGACAAGGAGGAGTTGCTCGGTGGTACAAGGATTTTTTTCCTTTAGAAGCTTGGCATCTATACAGTGCTTGAGAACATCCTGCGCCATGGCGCGATAGGTCGTCCATTTGCCTCCAGTGACAGTCACTAAGTGTCCTGGACTGACCAGCACCGTGTGTTCACGACTGATTTTCTTTGTATTGCCCGCAGCATCCGTCGGCGGTTTGACTAAAGGTCTTAGCCCCACCCAGATGCTTTTTATATCCGCGCGTGTCGGTGCGCGGTGCAGGTATTTGCCAGCTTCGCGCAAAATGAACGCAAGCTCTTCTTGAAAGGGCTCGGGTTCTAGACTGAGATCTTGTCGTGGTGTGTCTGTGGTGCCTAGGATCACTTTCCCGAGCCAAGGCACAGCGAACAGCACGCGCCCATCGCTAGTGTGGGGAACGATGAGTGCTTGATCGCCTGGCAGAAACTCTCGATCCACAACAACATGGACCCCCTGACTAGGTGCGACCATTGTCTGATTTTTTTCTCCGCGTGCTTCATCATCAAATTGGCGAATTTCATCGACCCAGACACCTGTGGCGTTGACCACGCACTTGGCTTGAATCGTGTAGGGTAAGCCCGTTTCGACGTCTTGAGCCAGAATGCCATTGACACGATTCTCTGCGTCGTGAAGCAATTCGACGGCCCGACAATAGTTGATGAGCGTGGCGCCCTGTTGTGCTGCGGTCCTTGCGAGTCCTATAGCCAGTCGCGCGTCATCAAATTGGCCATCCCAATACTGTACTGAGCCCTTGAGTCCCTTGGTGTTGATGTTGGGGAGTGCGGACTGTGTCGCCGCGACCCCGTGAAAGCGCGTGCGTCCAAGGCTGCGACGGCCTGCAAGGAGGTCGTACATGAGCAAGCCAAGCCCATAAAATGGTTGTTCCCAAAAGCGATAACAAGGCATCACAAAGGATAAAGCGCGAGCAAGATGCGGTGCGTTATGCAAAAGTGTGGCACGCTCGTGCAAGGCTTCGACGACCAGCGAGATATTGCCCTGCGCAAGGTAACGAACGCCACCATGCACAAGTTTGGTCGAGCGCGAGGATGTTCCCTTGGCAAAGTCTGCTGCCTCGATCAGTACAACTGAATAACCGCGATTGGCCGCGTCGAGTGCCAGCCCCAGACCTGTGGCTCCGCCACCGATAATAGCCAGATCAAAGGGCACTTCGCGTTCAAGTTGAGAAAACATAGCGCGACGCTCAGTCGCAATTGGCGAAGAGGGCGCTGCTTGGCTGGCTGAGCTGCTTTGTGTGGTCATCATCTCGACAGTTTAGTCCTCGGACCAGGATTTGGCGCGCTCGACCGCTTGATGCCAGCGTGTACGTTTGGCGTTGCGCTGTGAATCCGACCACTGTGGTTCAAAACGTTTGTCTTCTTGCCAGAGCTCAGAAATCACGTGCGTGTCTGACCAGAGGCCCACTGCCAGCCCGGCTAGATATGCCGCACCTAGCGCAGTCGTCTCAACGATTTTTGGACGTACAACGGGCACGCCGAGAATATTGGCCTGCATCTGAAGCAACAAATTATTTTTTGAGGCGCCACCATCGACACGTAACTCAGTCAAGGTCAAGCCTGCGTCTTTTTCCATCGCTTCAAACACATCAGCGACCTGCAGTGCAATCGCTTCAAGCGAAGCACGGGCAATGTGCGCCTTGGTCGTCCCGCGCGTCATCCCGATCAAGGTGCCTCTCGCATGGCCATCCCAATAGGGCGCCCCGAGTCCTGTGAATGCCGGTACCAAATAGGTATCCCCTACGTCCGGGACGCTTTGGGCCAGTGCTTCGACCTCGCCGGCAGTTTGAATGATGTTGAGGCCGTCGCGTAGCCATTGGATCGTGGCCCCTCCCATAAAAACTGAGGCCTCCAGGCAATAGGTTGTCTGGAGCGAAGTCGCAGGCGGCACTGCGCGCTGCCAGCCCACAGTCGTCAATAAATGATTTCGGCTCGTCACAGGTTGAGTGCCTGTATTGAGCAACATAAAACATCCTGTTCCGTATGTGTTTTTCGCCATCCCAGGTTTAAAACAGCCTTGCCCGAATGTGGCGGCTTGTTGATCCCCGACCATCGCTGCGATAGGAATGGCATAGCCGAGTATCGATGTTTCGGTATGCGCGAGCGCACCGGCGCTTGGTACGACTCTTGGCAAGACCGCGCGTGGAATGTTGAGCAGCGTCAGCAGCTCGTCATCCCAGTCCAGCGTATGCAAATTAAACAGTAGCGTGCGTGAAGCATTGCTCACATCAGTAATGTGGCTACGACCGGCTGTCAGATTCCAGGCGAGCCAACTGTCAACAGTACCAAAAGCGAGTTCGCCCCGTTCTGCGCGCGCTCTGGCGCCGTCAATATTATCCAACAGCCAGGCCAGCTTGGTCCCTGAAAAATACGCATCGAGCACCAGACCCGTTTTGGCCTGAATGAAGTCGGTCAATCCTTGCTGGCGCATGGCAGCGCACTGATCTGCCGTTCGGCGATCTTGCCAGACGATCGCAGGCCCGACGGGTTGGCCTGTTTGCCGATCCCATAGAACGGTCGTCTCGCGCTGATTCGTGATCGCGAGCGCCACAATATTTTCAGGGCTCGAACACCGCTTGATCAGCGCCTGCGTGACCTCGTACTGTGTCGCCCAGATATCACGTGCATCATGCTCGACCCAACCTGGCTGGGGAAAATGTTGCGCGTACTCTTTTTGTGCCGAATCTACGATAGCGCCCCTCTCATCAAAGAGAATCGCGCGCGAGCTCGTGGTGCCTTGATCAAGCGCAAGGATATATTTCACACTTGCTTTCACGATCTAAATCCTGAGTGAAAAATGACTGGTGTTAACGTAGTTTTCAATTGATTATGCATCTGCTTTTGTTGAACATGACCTTTGAGTCGCAATATTAGTATTTACCCGAATGCCTGGTTCGTTTGTACTTGACTCAGGGAGAACGTCAATCGCATTCTTTATCCAATAGTGCTTAAATTGCAGTTAGACAAATATGTCACAAATATAAAAATATGACGGGGACCGCACTACATCATGATGACATCCGAATATTTACCTTTTGATCCTTTGGTTGCTCCAAAGAATCGCTTGCCCGCAGGTACGGTTGATTGCCATTTTCACGTGTTTGAGGATCCGGCGATCTATCCCCACACCGCAAATCGTTCTTATACGCCGTCGCTTGCTCCTTGGGCAGCCTTCGAAGCGATGAACAATAGCATTGGTGCAGACCGTGCTGTGTTGGTCCATCCCTCCGTGTATGGTCATGATCACAGCACCTTGTACGACACCATGCGTGCGCATTCTGATCGTTTGCGCGCTGTGGCGGTTCTGTCGGTCGACAGCACCGACGCAGAAATCGAGCGACTCCATCAGGCTGGAACGCGAGGCACGCGAGTCAACATCTTATTTGCAGGCGGTAGCCAGCTTAGTGATGCTGAGTCCTTGGCGCGTCGAATCAAACCGTTCGGTTGGCATATCCAGTTTTTGGTCGATGTAGCCGCTCAGCCCGACATTCCAGTTTGGGCTTCCAAGCTGGGCGTGCCTGTCGTTTTTGATCACTTTGGACACCCCTCCAAGCCTGACGTCCATGACGCCGGATTTAAAAATATGTGCGCACTCGTGCGAGAGGGCACTGCCTGGGTGAAGTTGTCGGGGGCATACCGTGTGGTCGATCCCGCCAACAAATGGGCAGCGATTCAGCCCTTTGTTGATGCCTTGCTCCACACCCGTACGGACCGCCTGGTCTGGGGAACCGATTGGCCGCACCCAAATATTCCGGCGCCGATGCCCAACGATGGCGATATCGCCGACACCGTTTTTAAATGGTTACCAACCGAGGCGCTTCGCCAGCAAATCTTGGTTCAAAATCCTGAAGTGCTGTACGGGTTTGCACCGTTCGCTGGTCGTCGAGCCTAAAGCTAAATTCATTTATTAGTTTCAATCTATCTAGGAGATAAAACATGAAACGTCGTCACCTCTTGGCTCTTTCGGCCATCGTATCTGCAGCTTTCACATTTTCCATGCCAACAGTGGCGAGTGCTCAAACCGTACTCAAGCTAGGCTGGACCACGGCTGACAGCCCGACCGATCCGTATGCGGTGGGTGCGCACGCATTTAAAGCTGCAGTCGAAAAGCTGACTAAAGGCACAGTGCAAGTGCAACTCTATCCTAACCGTCAGCTCGGTGATGAAAAGCAAATGATGGAAGGTGTCCGTTTCGGTACGGTGGACTCAGCCATTATTACCAACGCCGTGATCGCGCAGATTGAACCCGCTTTCCAGATCAATGACTTGCCTTTCCTGTTCTCAAACGAAGCTCAAGCTCAAAAGGCTTTGGACGGTAAAGTGGGTCAGGATCTGACAGCCCTGTTAGCCAAGAAAAACATCATGGTGTTGGGCTATATGGAAGGCGGTTTCCGCCAGATGATTAACAACAAAAAGCCTGTCAGCGCACCTGCTGACGTCTCGGGTGTGAAATATCGCGTGATGCAAAACCCTGTATTCATCGATATGTTTACCTCCTTGGGCGGCGCAGCTGTACCAATGGCTTGGGGTGAAACCTTTACCGCCGTTCAGCAAGGCACTATCGATGGCCTGGAAATCCCGATCGCTGTGATTGACAGCAGCAAGATGTACGAAGTGACAAAGTTCTTGTCGCTGACAAACCACACATACTCCGCTATTGAGCTGATTATTTCCAAGCGTGTGTTTGACAAGCTCAACGCAGACCAAAAAGCTGCGGTCATCGAAGCGGGTAAACAGGCCACGGCTATCCAGCGTCTGGCTGCAAACAAGAACGAAAAAGCCTTGCTCAGTGGTCTTGAAAAGAAAGGCATGAAGGTCAATACCGTGGGCGATGTTGCGGCTTTCCGTGCATCAGTTCAACCCATGTATGAAAAAGCTAAAAAGACCGTTGGTGAGTCCATGGTCAATCAGGCGCTTGATTCAGTTAAGTAATTTTAAAAGTCATCAGTAGGAAATACAGATGCGCCGTTATTTTGATTGGTTAGAAAGGGTCTTGAAGTTTGCTGCGGTCACGCTAGTGCTGCTCATGCTTCTCGCCCTGGCGGCGCAAGTATTTTTGCGTTATGTCTTTGGCAAGTCTCTGAGCTGGAGCGAAGAGCTTGCCTTGCTAGGTTTTGCCTGGATCATTGTGATCACGACAGCCATTGGTGTGCGACGCATGACGCATGCCAGGATGGATTTGATGTTGAATGTGTTGCCTGCTTCTTTGCACAAGTGGTTAGAAAGGTTGATTGCCTTGCTGCTTCTTACCTTGGGGCTATTCATCGCTTATGCAGGCTGGGGATATTTTCAAGAAACACGCGGTTCGACTTCAGCTGCGGTCGGTTTTCCAATTGAGTTTCTTTACGCGGCAGCACCTGCTTTTGGTGTGCTGATTGCTTTATTTTCTTTTGAGAGGCTCATGCCTTGGGCGGAGTCTCTTAATGAGTAGCGTGGCGTGGTTGTTGTCGGCTGGTTTTGGCGCATTGATGTTGCTTGGTGTGCCGTTTGCGTTTGCGATCGGCATTGTGGTGGCCATTTCCTTGCTGGTGGCGGGCATTGAACCATTACTCATGCCGCAGTCTATCCTTGCAGGAACGCAGTCGTTTTCTTTGTTGGCGATCCCGTTCTTTATGCTGGCCGGAGAGTTAATGTCAGCAGGCGGTTTGTCAGCACGATTGATTAAAGTGGCAGACGTCTTTGTTCGTCATTTAACGGGTGGTCTTGGGCATGTTACGGTGCTCGCTGCCGCAATTTTTGCCGCGATTTCTGGCTCTGCGCCAGCTACGACAGCTGCGATTGGGGCGATCATGATTCCCGCGATGGCTGAGCGAGGCTATGGTAAAGGCTTTGCTACGGCGCTTGCTGTGAGTGCCGGTGTATTGGCGCCACTCATTCCTCCCTCGATTGCCTTTGTGATTTGGGGTGTGATTGCCGAGCAGTCAATTTCCAGACTTTTTAGTGCCGGTATCCTGCCAGGGCTCGTGATGGCTCTGGGTTTGATGCTGGTGTGCTGGGTGCACGCAAAGCGCAACAAAATCCCGACTCAGAAACGCGCGAGTCTGCGTGAGATTGGACAAGCTTTACGCGAAGGTGTTTGGGCGCTTTTGGCCCCAGTGATTGTTCTTGGCGGAATTTACGGTGGCGTGTTTACGCCAACGGAGGCCGCGGTTGTGAGTTGCGTGTATGCACTGTTCGTCGGGATGGTGATTGAAAAGCAACTGACCTTCGCCAGCCTCTCGCCGATTATCTGGCGTTCGCTGAAAATTACTGCGATCGTGATGTCAATTGTGATTTTTTCAGCGGGCTTCGGCATCTTGATCGCACAAGAGCAACTCGCACCTAAATTAGCCGCATGGTTGTCACAGAATATTCAGGAAAAGTGGCTGATGCTGCTAGTTCTGAACATTGCTTTTTTCCTGTTGGCGGCCGTGATGGATGAGATCGCGATCATGGTTGTGCTTGGACCACTGTTGATTGCGATTGCAAAGAGCTTTGCAATTGATCCGATCCATTTTGGTGCCATCATTGTGACAAACGTCGCGATTGGTATGGCTGCGCCGCCTATCGGATATTGCTTGTTTGTCGGAATGGCGATCAGTGGGCTCAAGCTCGGTGAGGTCGCTTCAAAGATATGGCCCTTTATCGCCATCATGTTTGTGGTGTTAATGCTGGTGACCTACGTGCCGGAGTTCTCACTGGCATTTCAAGCGCGTTAGTCCACTATCGCGCTCAGTCATAGAACTCAGCCATTGCGCGCCTAGAGAGTCGCTCGATCAGAGAGGGAACTTGAGATCGAGCGGGTCAGTCAACCCAAGCTCAGCAAACCCCTTGGCGCGTAGCAAGCACGAATCGCACTGCTTGCAAGGCGCACCTTCTGGGCTCGGATCGTAGCAACTCGTCGTTTCCGCAAAATTGACGCCGAGCTCCATACCGCGCCGAATAATATCGGCTTTCGTCATGTCGATCAGAGGCGCCCGAATCTTGAGGCGCTGATGACCTTCGACGCCCGCTTTGGTGGCAAGGTTACCCAAGTGCTCAAAGGCTTCGATGTATTCGGGGCGACAGTCGGGATAGCCGCTGTAGTCCATCGCATTGACGCCAACAAATATATCCTGTGCGCCAAGAACCTCGGCCCACCCCAATGCCAAACTTAAGAAAATCGTGTTGCGAGCGGGTACATAGGTAATAGGAATGCCGGCACTGATATCGTCAATAGAATGTCCTTTTGGAACAGGAATGTCGGCCGTCAGTGCAGACCCACCAAAGCTACGTAAATCTAAATCTAGGATGACATGCTTGGATACGCCGCGCGCACGTGCGAATTCCGTTGCCTTTTCAAGCTCAACGGAGTGACGCTGTCCATAACGAAAACTCAGGGCAAACACCTCGTAGCCCTCGTCTTGCGCGATCGCGAGAACGGTGGTCGAGTCCAGACCACCGCTTAACAAACACACTGCTCTTTTTGTCATCCCTGATCTCGATCTTACTTGGCGGTTGGCATGACAAACTCAGCACCTTTGCCAATGGTTTCTGGCCAGCGCTGCATGATGGATTTTTGCTTGGTGTAGAAACGCACGCCTTCTTCGCCATAGGCATGCATGTCTCCAAACAAGCTTTTCTTCCAGCCACCAAAACCATGCCAGGCCATAGGAACAGGAATCGGTACGTTGATCCCGACCATCCCAACCTGAATACGGCGACCAAATTCACGGGCAACGTTACCGTCACGGGTATAGCAGGACACACCATTGCCGAACTCGTGCGCATTGATGAGGTCGACAGCCTGAGCAAAATCTTTGACGCGCACACAGCCAAGGACTGGGCCGAAAATTTCTTCTTTGTAGATGCGCATCTCTGGCGTCACATGGTCAAACAGTGAGCCACCAGTAAAGAAGCCTTGTTCGTGGCCGGGGACTTTAATGCCACGACCGTCAACCACTAATTTGGCGCCTTCTTTGACACCGAGATCGATATAGCCCTCGATTCGCTCAAGTGCCTGACGGGTCACGATCGGTCCCATTTCAGCATCGAGCTCCAGACCATTTTTAATTTTGAGCGTTTTAGCGCGTTCGGCAAGCAAAGGCACAATCTTGTCAGCGACATCACCAACCAACACCGCGACAGAAATCGCCATACAACGCTCGCCAGCAGAGCCGTAAGCTGCGCCAATCAAGCCGTCAACGGCTTGTTCGATGTCCGCATCGGGCATCACGACCATGTGGTTCTTTGCGCCGCCGAGGGCTTGTACGCGTTTGCCGAGGTCGGCACCACGCTGGTAGATGTATTGAGCAATCGGGGTCGAGCCCACAAAGCTGATCGCTTTGACATCGGGGTGTTCGAGTAAACCGTCGACGGCGACTTTGTCGCCCTGGACGACGTTAAAGACGCCATCGGGTAAGCCTGCTTTCTTAAACAACTCTGCCATGAAAATCGAGGCTGAAGGATCGCGTTCGCTGGGTTTGAGCACAAAACAGTTGCCGGCCGCAATCGCGACGGGGAACATCCAGCAAGGCACCATGCAGGGGAAGTTAAACGGCGTAATACCGGCCACTACGCCGAGCGGCTGGCGTAACGTCCAGTTGTCAATGCCGGTCGAGACTTGGTCAGTAAAGTCGCCTTTGAGCAGTTGAGGCATACCGCAGGCAAATTCGACGATGTCGATACCGCGCATCACTTCGCCCTGAGCGTCGGTAAATACCTTGCCGTGCTCCTGCGTAATGATCGAGGCGAGCTCGTCCTTGTGGGTATTAAGCAACGCCAGAAAGTTGTTCATGATGCGTGCGCGGCGGATGGGGGGCGTATCCGACCAGGCAGGGAAGGCGGCTTTGGCGCTGGCAACAGCCTCGTTGACGGTCTCCAGACTCGCGAGCTCGACTTTGCGTGTGGCTTGTCCCGTCGCGGGATTAAAGACATCCTGGCTCCGTGCACCCGAGTGCGTCACGGTTTTGCCGTGAATCCATTGGGAGACGACAGCGGGGATGGCGGGCATTGGAGGCTGCTTGGACATGCATGTTCCTTTAGCGTAAGCGATGAATCAATCAATCCTCCATTGTAAGATGGCTGGGCACTAGTTGAGGCGCTTATTGGTCGCTTTTCTTGATCTTGGTTAAACTTTCACTTTCCCTAGGAGTGTTACCCCCATTATGAGTCAGCCCCTATCCGGTAAAGTTGCTTTGGTCACCGGAGCCGCGCGCGGCATCGGTCGTGCGTGTGCCCTGAAATTGGCCTCTGCAGGTTGCGACATTGTTGCCAACTACTACAACAGCTCTGACGAAGCAGAGGCTGTATGCGCAGAGGTCCGCGCGATGGGCAGGCGTGCGATCGCTGTGCAGGCGAGTGTAGGCGTGCCCGATAGCGTGGCCGAGATGTTCGAAATCATTGCAAAAGAGTTCGGTCACCTTGATATCGTCATCAGCAATGCCGCCTCGGGCGTACTCAAGCCAGCGATGGATATGACGCTTAAGCATTTTCGCTGGTGTCTCGAGACCAATGCCTTCGCAGTGAACTTGTTGGCTCAGCACGCGGCCCCTCTGATGAAGAACGGTGGTCGTATCGTGGCAATGTCCAGTCTCGGTGCCCAGCGGGCGATGCCCCATTACGGCTTTATTGGAGCCTCCAAGGCCGCACTCGAGTCGCTCGTTCGGACGTTGGCCCAAGAGCTTGGTCCACGCGGAATTCGCGTCAACACTGTCTCTGCCGGCGTAGTGGATACCGATGCCTTGAGTCACTTTCCCAATCGGGATCAGGTTTTGTCTGAATTTGCGGCGCGTACTCCTGCCGGTCCTAGCCTGCTGCCGGCTAACGTGGCGGATGCGGTGTATCTACTGTGCTTGCCAGAGGCTGCATGGGTCAACGGTCACACATTGGTAGTCGACGGCGGTTTCGCCATTTCAGGTTAAAAATTATGACGTTCAAATCAGGTTTATCTGGCAAAGTCGCCATCGTGACCGGCGGCTCACGTGGAATTGGTCGTGCGATCGTCGAAACTCTCGCTGGCGAGGGTGTCAATGTGACTTTTTTCTACAAAGGCAATCAAGCGGCTGCAGAGGAAGTGGTCGCGGCGGTGACCGCTGCGGGCGGACAGGCCACTGCCCTGCAAGTGGATGTGAGTGATGCTGCCGCATGCGCTGCCGCGGTTGAGTCCGTCGGCGAACGTTGTGAACGCATTGATATCCTTGTCAATAATGCAGGGATCGTGCGCGATAACCTGATGGCTGCAATGGAAGATGAAGAGATCGCGTCAGTTCTCAACACCAATGTCGGTGGCGTCTTTAACGTTGCTCGGCCAGTGATTCCTTACATGATGTCCCAGCGCGCAGGCCGTATCGTCAATCTTTCCTCGGTCGCAGGCGCTAAAGCCGGTCGTGGTCAGGCCAACTATGCTGCAAGTAAGGGTGCTGTTGATGCCTTGACTCGAGCAATGGCCGTCGAACTGGCTCCACGCAAGATTTTGGTCAATGCAGTCGCGCCGGGTGTGATTGAGACTGAAATGTCTCAACAAGTCCGGGATTTGGCCGAAGATGAGGTAAAGGGCAACATTCTGTTAAAACGGTATGGTGCGGCCCAAGATGTTGCGAATGCAGTAGCATTCTTAGTGTCAGATATGGCTGGATACGTCACCGGACAGATCCTTTATGTCGATGGCGGCTTTAAAATGGGTTGAAGCAGGGAGTACTGTGCCTGTCTCAGCAGTTTCGCGAGGCGGGATTTCCCTATAGTTGGGTTAAAATAGCGCGCGTTGACATATACGGAGTAAATCATGGCTGAAGCAGTCATCTCTAAAGAAGAAATCATGGCGGTCTTCCCGACCGTTCAAAAAACGATGGCCGATGCACTAGGCTGCGATGTAGATGACATCAAGTTGGACGTCTCTCTGATTGAGGGTCTGGACGCTGAGTCAATCGACTTTCTGGATATGGTGTTCCGTCTTGAACGTGCCTTTAAAATCAAGGTTCCGCGCGGCAAGATCATCGAAGACGTGCGCGGCGATATGCCTGTTGCCGAATTCGAAGAAAACGGCATCCTGACCGAAAAAGGTTTGGCGCGTCTACGCGAGTATTTGTCCGAAATCGACGCATCACGCTTTAAAACGCCCATGCGTGTCGATCACATTGCGCGTCTCTACACACCTGAAACTTTCTGCAAGCTCGTGATCCGCGCTCAGCGTGAGTCACAAGCCGCTGGCTGATATGGCAGTCTCAATGGCGCAGGCCTCTGAGGCCTCGCCAGACGGTGATGTAGGTGGTGCTAGTGGTTCAGTTTGCCGCTTCGCAGCCTTTTCGTTCGTCGATCGCATTACTCAAATCGAAGGGACGTCCCGCGTATCCGGTCTCTATACGATTCCAACTGAGGTCTCTCACTTTCCTGTGAGCTTGGTCGCTGAGGCGATCGGGCAGCTTGCCGCGTGGGTGGCGATGTCGGTTGTCGACTTTACACATCGCCCCGTTGCTGCGTTGGCGGGTGACACGCGGATGCATCGCTTACCCAAAGCGGGTGACACGCTTGAGTTGATTGTGGATATTGAGTCGTGTGATGCTGAATCCATCCAGTACCGTGGTCGTGCGCTGGTTGAGGGTCAGCTCGTTCTTGAGCTCAGCGATACCTTGGGCTCGATGCTCGATATCCTCGAGTTTGATGAGCCAGATGCTTTGAGAGCGGACTTTGCCTTGCTGACCTCAACAGGCCGCAAGCCTGGCGCCTTCAAAGGCGTTCCCAGTCCTGTACTGACCGATTTGCCCGGAGAGGGCACTCAGAGCACTCAGCGCCTTGAGGCGAATTTATCCGTGCCCGCTTCTGCCGCGTTTTTCTTAGACCACTTTCCTCGGCGCCCCGTTTTTCCCGCGACCTTGATGCTGGATGCGCAGCTGCAGCTCGCTCAGCGTCTGGCGGAAAGCTTGGCAGGTGGCCCCGTGCGCGTCCAGCGCATTACCAACGTCAAGGTGCGAGCCTTTACTGCTCCCGGCGCAACACTGGTGTTGTTTGCCGAGGTCGCCGAGCCAGGTCAATCCGACGTTGAACCTATTTTGATTAAAGTCGGCGCTCAAGCTGAGGGCCGTACGATTGCAGGTGCCAAGATGTTCTTTGTCCCTGACTCCGGAGAAACCGCATGACCGCAAGACGTCGCGTAGCGATTACTGGCATTGGGCTTGTCACACCTGCAGGTTTGGATGTGGCATCGACTTGGGCGCGCATCAAGGCCGCCAAGGGATGTGCCGGTCCTATTACGATTTTTGACGCTTCTGGTTTTTCCACACGTATCGCCGCCGAAGTCAAAGGCTTTGACGATCTGCCACCCCTTGATGATCGCAAACTGCTCAAGTACGCAAGCCGCGCCCATCGTTTTGCCATCGGCGCAGCGGATCAGGCGATTGCTGATGCTGGCATTCGACCGACGCAACAAGACGCTGCGCGCTGGGGCTGTGTGGTGGGCGCTGGCATGATGACGGTGGCGCACGAAGAAATTGCTGCCATTCAACGGGCTGCCGCCCCTCAAGGTGAATTCGAACCTTCTGCGATCTTGTCTGAACCGGTTGCCAGCGATGTGATGGCTTTTAGCCGCAGCTTGTCGACAGCGGGCGTATCTTTGTTACTCCGTCGTTTCGGCATACGTGGCTATGCCTCGACAGTCCATACCGCATGCGCGTCAGGTGGCCAAGCCATCGGCACAGCGTTGCGATTGATTCGTCGCGGTGTCGCAGATCGCGTGCTCACGGGTGGTTTCGATTCAATGATTTCACCGGTTGGCTTATCGGGATTTTGTTTGCTGTCCGCCGTTTCGCCTGACAATGATGCCCCCGAGCGTGCCAGCCGCCCGTTTGATTTGACGCGTAATGGTTTTGTGCTGGGGGAGGGTGCCGGTTTCCTCGTCCTCGAAGAGTGGAACAGCGCAGTCCAGCGTGGCGCTACGATTTATGCCGAGTTGGCAGGTGATGGCAATTCGTTGTCGTCATATCGCATTACCGACTCCCACCCCTCGGGCGATGGTCCGATTCAAGCGATGCGCCGCGCCATTGTCGATGCCGGTGCCACTGAAGCTGACATCACTTACTTGAATGCGCACGGCACCTCGACGCCGATGAATGATCGAAGCGAGTGCGCGGCAGTTCATGCTGTCTTTGGTGAGCGCGCGATGGAGGTGGGCGTGAGTTCAACCAAGAGCGTCACAGGTCACCTGATTGCTGCAGCCGGAGCCGTTGAAGCCGGATTTTGTGCCTTGGCGATTCGCGATGGTTTGATGCCCCCGAGCGCTAATCTACGCGAACTCGACCCCGATTGCGCGGTGGACATTGTGCGCGATGTGCCACGACCCGCGCGCATCGGTATGGCCCTTTCCAACTCGCTTGGTTTTGGTGGCAGTAATAGTTGTTTGGCTTTCAGGCACCCCGAAGAAACCGCGGCGTTGATCGCTGCAGGACGGTAATAGTTATGACCCGTATTGTGATCACTGGTAATAGTGCGATTTGTGGCGCAGGCCAAGACCCCGCCAGTATTGTGGACACATTGCTCCAAGGACAATCGGCGCTCGCTCCGATTGCGGCATGGGACGCTGAAAAGTGGAACGGCAGTTTGGCCGCCGAGGTCAAGGACTACAACGGTGGAAAGCTGTTGGGCGATCGCAAGTTGCTCAAATTAGTCCGTCGCTCGGATGTGTTTGGCATCTATGCTGGGACACAGGCGATTGAGCAAGCAGGCCTGCCCGCCTGGCGCGAGACGCTGGATGAAAAGGCGGCCAACGACTATGCAGACCAGACCGGCTGCTATGTGGGGTCGGGTGGTGGTGCGTTTGAGGTGAACTACGACTACTTTCCTCTGATGGCTGAAACAGGTGGCAGTCTGGCTAAGTTTGGTCAGGAATTGTCCAATATGGTCAATCCCATGTGGCTGCTGCGCTCCTTGCCGAACAACGTGCTCTGTCACGTGAGTATCCGTAATCAGCTAAAAGGCCCCAATGGCTGCATCACCAATCACACGACGAGTGGCGTGTTGTCGGTGATCGAAAGTGCCTGGGCATTGCGCGAAGGAGATGCGCAGCGTGTGGTGGCGATTGGTCATGATGCGCCGATCGAGCCACAAACCTTGCTCTATCTGGACAAAGTGGGTTTGATCTCCAAGGATTTATTGCGTCCCTACGACGAACGCCACAATGGCTGTTTGCTGGGAGAGGGTGCTGCCTCCCTTGTTTTAGAGACGGAGAGCTCTGCCAAAGAGCGCGGAGCAAAGATTTTGGGTGAATACCTCGGGGGCGGTGATGCTTCAGAGGGTGAGGGTATTTTTGATGTGCGCGAGGATGGCGATGGTTTGAGTCGCGCGATCGAGTGCGCGCTTTCTGACGCAGGTCTCAAGCCTGCCGATGTCGGAATGATTGTGGCGCACGCAAATGGTACGCAAGGTTCAGACTGCTCTGAGGCGGCCGCGTTACTGCGAGTGTTCGGTGCTGATATGCCTCCCGTGACAGGATTCAAGTGGTCGATTGGTCATCTTTTTGCAGCCTCTGGCGCGATAGATGTGGCACTGGGCTTGGAAGCGTGTCGTCGAAATATCGTGCCTGGGATTGCAAACCTTGAACAGCTTGCTGCAGGTTGTTCTGGTCTCAATGTGAGCCGTGAAAACCGTCCTGCACGCAGCGACATTGTTTTGGTGTTGTGTCGAGGCTTTGCCGGCACCAATGCAGCCGTTCTGTTGCGCGCATCCCGCGAATGTTGAATGGTGTGACTCAAACGAACGCTCAGCCGAACGTTTTGCTTGACGGTGCCACCTTGCCAGACGGTTGCGCAGTCGACACTGTTGAGATTGCGCGCGTCGCACGCTTGATTGAGGCGATGCCAGGCGAGCTACACAAGCTTTTTTCTCAACGTGAAATAGAGGATGCGGGCAATGGGCCCGGACGGGTCGCGAGCCTCGCTGCTCGCTTTGCAGCCAAAGAAGCCTGCCTCAAGTTGTTTCCCCGAGAAACTGCGCTCAACACGATTACTGCCATGGATTTCTCCGTCGTTAAAGACGAATATGGCGCACCTCATATCGTGGCCACGCCCACCGCTGAAATTGTGATGGGCCGTCACTTGGTTCAAACGATCAAGATATCCCTGACCCATAGTGAATCAACGGCCACGGCTGTTGCGCTGAGAATTCAACGCACCATCCAATCCTCTTGGGGTGGACGTTTTCTTTTTCGGTGGTTACCTTACCGTCGCGCCGTCATTTTGGAAAATCTCAATCGTGTGTATGGTGCAAATGTCGCGCCTTCGCAGATTGCTTTGCTTGCGCAGGCTCACTACAGTCATTTGTTATCGCTGTTAAAAGAGCTCATTCAGTTTCGTTTTTTGTCTGAGGCACGTAAAAAATCCATCGTGCGTGTCGAAGGCGTCGACGGCATGATCGAAGCGTTCGAGGCAGGCAAGGGTATTTTGATTTTGACAGGACACTTTGGAAATTTCGAGGTGTCCACAGTCGCTGGGATTGAGCATTTTCCACAGGTCAAAGGGCGCATCCATTTTTTGAGGCGTCCGATCAAGCCAAAGTGGCTCAGCGATTTACTGACCCGACGTTTTAATCAAGCAGGTTTCGGCGTGGTGGGGCGACGGGGTTCACTCGAAGAAATCGTCTCTACGATTGAGTCAGGCGATGCGATTGTGTTCCCTTTCGATCAATATGCACGTCGTCCAGAGGGGATTGAGGTCGAGTTCTTTGGTCAGGCAGCGGGGACCTATAAAAGTATGGCCGTGATTGCCTTGGCGACTGGTGCCCCCGTGATTCCTGCTGCGTCGTGGCGTGAGCCTGATGGCACGCATGTGCTCAAGTTCTTTCCTGCTCTGAATCCCGTGCTGGATGATGATGTGGGTCAGGAAATCATTAAAAATACGCGTGCGTATAACCAAGCACTTGAGCTTTCGATCATCCGTCACCCCGAGCAATGGTGGTGGGTCCATCGTCGCTGGAAAAATCAAAAGCCCCGTCAATAACGGGGCTTTTGGACCAAACGCGCTTCTGGTTAAGTGCTGATGTCGGCACTAAATTCAAACAGTTAAACCATAAAGCAGCTCAGTTTCACTGACCTTGTTCGTGCTTGTCATAAATATAACCACCCAGTACACCGGCGGCGGCACCACCAATAGCGCCCCAGATGGGATTGCCACCCGCGATGGCTGTGATACCTGCACCTGCGGCCGCGCCAATCGCACCGCCAGAGAGTTCACGTTGTTGCGTCGTGTTCATGTTTGAACAGCCTGTTAAGGCCAAGGCTGCAATAAGGGGAAGGGCCAATAAAGTTTTTTTCATGAGTGTTGCTCCTAAAGTGCATTCATTCAAATGTGCTTGAAGTCAAACAAGATTGTGTTGAAAGGCTTCGCTAAATCGTTTTAAAAAGGCTCAGCCCTTTTTGCATGGGAAGGTTTCGCCCAAATAACGCAAAATCGTGTCGGCGGCTGCAGTTTGATTGAACTTAGGATTGGAAGCTGACCAAGTCATAAAGCCATTGATATAGTCTTGACGGGTATTTTTGGAGCTTTCGACACAGATGAAGGGCTTTGCTCTTTTGGGGTGGCGGGTGATCAGGTAGGTTTCATACACGCCCTGGCTAAAGCCATGACAAAAATTTTGCGCAGCGACATCAGTCGTTTTACTGCACATTGCGACGAACTCTTGTGTTGTCGTAGAAGCCTTGGGTACTTGAGCATTTGCAACGCTTGCTGCACTCAACAACGCTACACAAGCACTTGCTACGGAAAGTTTAAATTTCATGTCGATCTCCTAAGGACGAGTGAAACGATTCCGTCTCAATCACGATGATGATGGCTCAAAGCACTTGCTTAGCGTTACACTTAGCTTGTGGATTTAACAAAGATTAACAAATTTAACGGGAATAATCATGTTCAAACAAATTTCGAAAATTGCACTTTCTTTGATGGTCGCTGTTGGTTTGGTCGCATGCGCACCGACAACGCCAAGTGCGCCTATGGAAATCCGTTCTGGCGTGATTGAGCAAATCAATGCGACTCAGATTAAAAGCAACCATGAAACTGGCGTTGGCGCCGTAGTGGGCGGCTTGGGTGGTCTTGGAATTGGCGCGCTGATTGGTGCCGGCACTGGCAAGACTGTTGCGATGGTTTTAGGCGCGATCGGTGGTGCTGTCGCAGGCAATGAAATCCAAAAGCATTATGACAAACCCGTCGAGGGCCAGCAGATTTTTGTACGTACAAGTGGCGGTGTTTTGGTCAGCGTGACGCAGCCTATGAGTAACTTGCGTGTGGGTCAAAAGGTCTACATTGAAGGTTCTGGCACAGAAGCACGCGTCATTGCTCAGTAATTGATCACTGACTAATAAAAAAGCTGCAGCAGAGACTCTGTTGCAGCTTTTTTACTTTTAGCTGAGAAATCACTGAATCTCTCAGCTAGCATCTCGAGATATTAAGCTTTCTTGATGTATGCATTACACCAGCCTGGGCCGGCAACTAATTTCCCTGGGAAAATAGTACAGGTGCCTGCGTCAGCGGATTTGCTGGCGTAAAGCTGGCAATTTGAGCAAAGCTGACCCTCAGCGTACTTAGGGAATTTTGCTTTATCGATCGTTTTGGTATCTGCCTTGTAGCCTAAGGCAACGGCGGTGGGTTCGGCTTCGCCGAGCATGGCTTGGGCCTGTGCCTGACTGGCCATCGTCAGTGAGGCTAAACCGGCGGTCGTGTAGATCATGAACTGGCGACGTGATGGTTGCATAGTCGTATCCTGTATGAGGTTGCATCAAACGATGCGAAACTTATTTTATCTCTTTAAAAGACCACAAAAGTACCAATAGACCTATCGAGCTAGGGGATAGCCCCGTTTTTGAACTGAGTGCCTACAAAAGCTCGCTTGACCCCACGCCCGGTGTTCCTTACATTGTCGGATTGTCCTTGCGCGCAAGCGCCCCAAACGAAGAGCCTCTTTAATGATCCACATTCACGAAACAATCGAACAGCTGAACCAGCGCCTGATGCGCGGAGAGACAACCCGCGAGGCGCTTGTCGCAGGTGCCTTGGAGGCAGCGGGCTTGCCGGCTGCTAAGAGTGTCTTTACTAAGATGTACCCCGAGGCTGCCCTTGCCGCAGCGCGCGCAGCAGACGCCTCACACAAGGCCGGCGTGAGGCTGCCCGCCTTGGCAGGTTTGCCTGTGTCGATTAAAGACTTGTATGGTGTGGCGGGTGAAACCACGATGGCTGGCTCCGTCGTATGTCAGGGTGAGCCTGCTCAAACACATGATGCCCCTGTGGTGGCACGCCTACGCTCAGCAGGTTCGGCGATTGTGGGTAAAACCAATATGACCGAATTTGCTTTCTCAGGCATTGGTATCAATCCTCACTATGGCACACCCGTCAATCCAACCGATCAGACTGTGGCACGCGTGCCAGGCGGTTCCTCGTCGGGCGCGGGTGTATCGGTGGCATTGGGTCTATCTGTTGCAGGTCTTGGCTCTGATACTGGTGGTTCGATTCGGATTCCTGCAGCACTATGTGGCATTGTGGGCTTTAAAAGCACGCAAAATCGTGTCCCCTTGGAGGGCGCCTTAGAACTTTCCCGTGCGTTGGATACGGTTTGCGCCATGACGCGCAGTGTTCAGGACTGCATCACGGTGGATGCGGTTCTTTCCGGAGCCCTGCTACCTGTGCGTCGTCGGCCGATCGCTGGGATGCGTTTGGCGGTGCCCCAGACCATGGTGCTCGATGGCCTGGATCACACCGTTGCTCAGGCTTTCGACCGCAGCTTGTCAATTTTGTCTAACGCTGGAGCGCAGATTATTGAGATTCCGTTGACCGAGTTTGCGGATATTCCCAAGGTCAATTCACCCGGCGGACTCTCGCCTATCGAAGCTTACGCAGTGCATCATGAGCGTTTGGCGCGCGCGCAGGCTCAGTTTGACCAGCGCGTGGCGGCTCGCGTGATGCTGGGCGCCCCGATTACCGCTCAACAGTACATCGCTCTGCTAGACAAGCGCCGTGCATGGATTGCTAGCGTTGAACGCGCCATTGAGGGCTTTGACGCACTGATGTGCCCAACGGTACCAACCGTCGCGCCTGAGCTTGAAAAGCTGATTGCTTCTGATGACGCATTTTTTAAAGCGAATGGTCAGATGTTGCGCAATACCTTCACCATCAACTTGCTGGACGGCTGCTCCTATAGCTTGCCTTGTCACCGTGAGGGAGAGTTACCAGTGGGGCTGATGCTGTCTTCTGTGCATGGCGACGATGCGCGCTTGTCTGCGGTCGCCTTGGCAGTCGAAGATGCTTTGAGTGCGCACCGATGAAGATCCCCCCAAGACTCAAGCCCCTCGTAGAGGAAGGGTTGGTCGATGAGGTGTTGAGCCAATTGATGAGCGGAAAAGAAGCGACCGTGTACGTCGTGCGCAGTGGCGAATCTATTCGTTGCGCCAAGGTGTACAAGGACGCTAAACAGCGCAGCTTTAAAAATGCGGTGTCTTACACAGAAGGACGCAAGGTCAAAAACAGTCGTCAGGCACGCGCCATGGAAAAGGGCACGCGCTATGGACGGCAGATGCAAGAAGAGCTTTGGCAAAATGCCGAGGTCGATGCGTTATTCCGCTTGGCCAATGCGGGTGTTCGCGTGCCACAGCCCTATATTTGTACGGACGGTGTGTTGCTCATGGAGCTTGTCACCGATGCAGAGGGCGATGTGGCTCCCAGACTCAATGATGTCGAGCTCACACCGGAGCGCGCGCGCGAGTGTCATGCCTATTTGATTAATCAGGTCGTTCGCATGCTGTGTGCCGGCATCATTCATGGTGACTTGTCCGAATACAATATTTTGATGGCGACAGATGGTCCCGTGATTATCGATTTGCCACAGGCGGTAGACGCGGCTGGCAACAATGAAGCGCGACCGATGTTGTTGCGAGACGTTCAAAACCTAGCGGTTTATTTTGGGCAATTTGCGCCAGAATTGCTTGCAACCGATTACGGTAAAGAAATTTGGAAACTGTTCGAGGCGGGAGAGTTGACCCCCGAGTATGCCTTGACCGGACATTTTGAAGCGGACACCACGCCTGTTGATATGGACGGTTTGATGCAGGAAATCGAAGAGACTCGGCGCGAACAAGAGGCGTTACTCAGGCGCTTGCAGGGGCGCCAAGAGTAGTCAGGTCGGCGACGATCTTCGTCCTCAGCACGATGTCCGTGCGTGGCTATAATCAATCACTACATTTAATCCTCTGACAACTTCCATGACTGCGAACACATCTCTGGTTTTCAAAGCAACACGCTCGTCAAATGCACGCTCGGTGGCCGAGCGCGAAGCAATTCTGGCGAACCCCGGTTTTGGTAAGTACTTCACAGATCACATGGTCTCGATTGATTGGACCGTCGAAGATGGTTGGTATGACCCGCAGGTCAAGCCCTATGGTCCACTCCTGTTGGATCCGGCTGCCTCTGTGCTTCATTATGCTCAAGAGATTTTCGAAGGCATGAAAGCCTATCGTCATGCCGATGGCTCGGTCTGGACATTTCGTCCTGAGGCCAATGCCGCTCGCATGCAGCGTTCAGCCCACCGCTTGGCCTTGCCCGAGTTGCCAACAGACTTGTTTCTCGAGTCTATTAAACAAATGGTGGCGATCGATCACGCGTGGGTGTCTTCTGCGCCCGACATGAGTCTGTACCTGCGCCCCTTTATGATTGCCAACGAAAACTTTCTTGGTGTGCGCGCCGCTCAAAAAGCAGCCTATTTTGTGATTGCCAGTCCCGTTGGTCCCTATTTTGCAAAAGGCGTTGCGCCCGTATCCATTTGGTTGGTCGAGGATTATTCGCGCGCAGCACATGGTGGCACGGGTGCAGCAAAATGCGGCGGCAATTACTCCGCCTCTTTGTTACCTCAAAAAGAAGCGTACGAAAATGGATGTTCACAGGTCCTGTTTCTGGATTCCCAAGAGGGTAAATACCTCGAAGAACTTGGTGGCATGAACATCTTTTTGGTCAAAAAAGACGGCACGCTTGTGACGCCTGATTTGACGGGTAGTATTCTCGAGGGCGTCACACGAGCCAGTATTATCCAGCTTGCAAAAGACCGTGGCCATACAGTCGAAGAACGCAAAATTTCGATCGACGAATGGCGTCAGGGCATTGCATCGGGAGACTATGTCGAGGCGTTTGCCTGTGGCACTGCAGCAGTGGTGGCACCGATTGCGGCACTGAAAGGTCGCGGCTTTATTGCTGGTGATGAAAATGCGCCAGCCGGTAAGCTCACCATGGCCTTGCGTCAGGAGCTCACCGATATTCAGTACGGTCGTCAACCTGATCGTCACGGCTGGCTCAAGCGTTTGGTCTAAGCACGTGGACTTCTTGAAGTCCACGCGCGCGCTCAACTTAATCGCCATTCTGCTGGGCGGGGCTCTGCTGATTTGGCCGGCTCTGTGGAATGGTTATCCGCTGCTCTACAGCGATACGCACGTCTTCATCACCCAGCCAACCCCGGGCCATTTCAATTGGGATAAACCGTTTATTTACGGTCCTTGGATGTTGCTGTCCCACTTCTGGTATTCGTTGTGGGGGGTGGTATTTGTCCAAGGCGTTCTCCTTTCGCAGTTGGTCTGGTTGACTCAACGGACAGTCGGGTCGGTCACGCCACTGCGCCACCTCCTTGTCTGTTTGGTGTTATCGCTTTTCACGGGTGCCTCTTGGTTTGTATCTCTTGTCATGCCAGATATTTTTTCAGGCATGGTGGTATTAAGTACGTTTGTCTTGGGTTTTTCAAAAAAACTCACTAAAACCATGACGGTGTGGGTCAGCTTGCTGGGGGCGTTGGCGATTGCGGTGCATCTTTCACATCTTGTGATCGCTGCAGCGTGCCTGCTCGTGGTGCTTGTGTTCAGATGGCGACGCTTTGCTTTCGCAGTTTTGCCCTTGATGATCGCGCTGGTCGCCTTGGTGGGGACAACCATGTATGCGTTTAACAAAGTCGCAGTGTCACCCTTTGGCTCAGTGTTTATGTTGGCCCGAATGTCTGCAGACGGAAACGTCAAAAGCGTTTTAGAAAAATATTGCCCCGAAAAGTCGTGGCATTTATGCGCATGGACAGAACGCCTGGCCAAAGACAGTGACTCTTTTATGTGGGATGCCAAGGGTCCTGTATGGACGCATCCGGGCGGCCCTATTGGACTTGCGCCTGAGGCGTCAGAAATTGTGGCCTTGACTGCGCGCGCGAGGCCTTTTCAAGTCCTGTGGTCCGCGATTCAAAATACTGTCACACAACTCTCAATGGTTAAGCTTGGCGACACCATCAACTCGGACTGGCTGGATCTCACTGTTGCAAAAAGTGTCGAAAAGTTCTTTTCTGTCGCTGAGCTTGAACGTTATAAAAACTCAAAACAAGTGCAGGGAACGATGTTGGAGCGTGTCTCTGTCGTCAGCGCAATGGGTACCTTTACCGTCTTTGCTGGTTTTCTATTGAGTTTATTTCTATGTGTTTGGGCGTGCCGATCGCGCAACTGGACCGCCTTGGGATTGATTGTGATGATTTGGCTCGGGGTATTGGCCAATGCCTTTGCGACCGGTGGTTTGTCTAAGCCACACTTTCGCTATCAGACGCGCATCGCGTGGTTGCTTGTTTTGCCGCCTCTGCTGTTATGGCCACACAAAAAAAAGAGCGACTCTGGTGTGCAGAGCCGCTCTGAATAAACCGAGTGATTACTCGGGTTTGATGTTGCTTGTCTTAATCACGCGTGCCCATTTGTCGACTT
The DNA here is from genome assembly GCA_030158305.1 of Burkholderiaceae bacterium. Taxonomy (GTDB): domain Bacteria; phylum Pseudomonadota; class Gammaproteobacteria; order Burkholderiales; family Burkholderiaceae_B; genus Zwartia. The sequence continues at coordinate 35,633 of JAOATE010000003.1, read as the reverse complement.
CGCCTTTGACAAAGGCTTGCAAGGCCTCGGGTGAGCTGCCTTCGATTTCAATGCCTTGAGCCAAGAGCTTTTCCTTCAGCTGAGGGTCAAGCAGTACGGCATTGATATCTTTGTTCAGTTTGTCGATGATGGCTTTTGGTGTGCCAGCTGGCGCAAAAAATCCATAGCTTGCCACCGATTCAAAGCCTGGATAACCAGACTCAGCTACTGTCGGCACCTCTGGTACTAATGGTGAACGCTTGGCGGTCGTAATAGCGAGTGCGCGGACTTTCTTATCCTTTAGCATGGACAAGTAAGGGGGGAGTGTATCGAGCGCCATCGTGACCCGACCAGAGATCAGGTCGGGCATCAATAAAGAGGTGCCTTTGTAGGGCACGTGTAGCACATCAATGCCAGCTGCAGATTTGAACATCTCGCAGGTGAGGTGAATCAAGCCACCTGTACCAGAAGAGCCGCAGGTCAGTTTGCCTGGATTGGCTTTGGCATAGGCCACTAACTCTGCCAAGTTCTTCGCAGGCACTTCGTTACCGACTACTACGATGTTGCTGAGCGTACCAGCCGAAGAGATTGGCATCAGATCTTTCTGAAAGTTGTAACCAGGGTCCTTGTGATAGGTGACAGAGATCGAGTGTGAACCAATCGAACCCATCAATAGGGTGTAACCATCTGGGGCCGCTTTGGCAACCGTGGCCGCACCAATATTGGCGCCTGCACCTGGTCTGTTTTCAATGATGACCGATTGCCCAATGCGTTGAGCAAGTTTTTCAGTAATCGCGCGAGTCAGAATATCTGTGGCACCACCAGCCGGAAAGGGGACGACCACTTTGATGGGCTTGTTGGGATATGCATCTTGGGCCGAGGCAGTCGTCGTGAATGTAGATGACAGCGCCAAGGCGGCCAGAGTCAGTTTAAAAATATTGGAGATGACTTTCACTCGCGTTCCTCAAAAAGATTGAAATGTAAACAGTGTTGAAGCCCCCATCAGAGGGCTGTTTAGTACAAAGCAAGTTTCATGCCTAAAAAGAGAAGAGCGATGGTTTTACTCTTGCTTGATTTTGGCTTTTTGAATCAATGCATCATACATTTTCAGTTCACGGCTGATGATGGCAGAGAACTCAGCAGGAGAGTTCCCAACCAGATCATTGCCACCTTTGGTTTGCAGGGCTTGGATGACTTCGGGGTCTTTGATGGCTTGAACGACAGCGGCATTGAGTTTTTGGACAATCGCAGTGTCTGTTTTCGCTGGCGCAAACAAGCCGATAAATTGTGTCACATCAAAGTCTTTGAAGCCTGCCTCGGCCATGGTCGGCACCTCAGGCAAAGAACTTGCACGCTTGGGACCCGACACGGCAAAGGCACGCAAACGGTTGTCTTTAATGAGTGGTGAAGCAGTCAAGACCGTATCAAACGTGAAGGATAGTTGGCCACCCATTAGATCAACCAAAGCGGGCGCGCTGCCCTTATATGGTGCGTGATTAAATTGAGTGTTGCTTGTCATGGCAAACATTTCACCAGCCAAGTGTCCGCCTCCACCGATACCCGTTGAGCCATAGCTCAGCTTGCCGGGCTGGCTACGCGCTTGCGTCACGAGATCTTGAATACTTTTGATGGATGACGCAGTTGGCACGACTAAAACGTATTGAAAAGTCAGAACTTGACTAATGGGACGCAAATCTTTGATCGGGTCATAGGGCACTTTTGCGTACAGAACGGGATTGATGACAATCGGTCCGCTTGCCGCAAGCAGCAAGGTATAACCATCCGGTGCCGCTTTGACCACAGCATCCGTGCCAATCCCGCCATTCGCTCCACCGCGGTTTTCAATGACGACTGGGACACTGAGGAGGTCAGACATTTTTTTGGCCAATACCCGGCCTGTGATGTCGGCGTTACCACCAGCAGGGTAGGGCACGATGATTTTGATTGGCTTGTTTGGATAAGACTGCGCCACCGCGACCGTAGTCAGAAACGTTGCGGCGATGGCTGTCAGGATTTTGGTGATGTTCATTTCGTCTCCACGGCTCTTTGTCCGCCGCTTAAAGTGTAAAAGCCTATTAGATCTCGCACGATCACCTGTGTAAAGTCATGCAGTTGCGAGTGCGATTGAAAAAGTCACAAGCATCTCATTGGTTTAAACAAGTCCCATGCTGCCTTTCAACATCTGATAGACATGTTCTGTCGATGAGTTTGAGGGGTTCAAATGTTTCCATAGATAAAAGGTGGCGTCTGGCAAAGTTGGGAGTCCATCTTGTTCGCCGAGCACGCGCATATCTGTACTGAGTAATTCAATGCTCCGCGCTGTCACCCCAAGACCCGCCCGCACAGCTGCTTTGATTCCGACTAGGTTTGGGGCGACATAACTGATATGCCAACGCAGTTCTGGTGCCTGTTCAAGTGCCTCTAGTGCGAGTTTGCGAAAAATACTTGGCTCGTCCGCCAAAATCAACGGTACTGGTTGTTTGGGATCATGAACATAGTCTGCCGCACAAATCCAAGCAGTCGGGGAGCGCCTTAGAACAACGCCTTCAAGACTTTCATCAAATCTTGTTGATATTGTGAAATCGAGTTCCCCGGCGTGTAATGCATCCATCAGAAATGGGCTGCGATCTACACGAATTTCTAACTGGATATGAGGCGCAGTGCGTACGATATGTTTGAGCACATGCGGAAGAATCGTGTCGGCAATGTCATGAGGTGCGCCAAGTTTGAGGCTGCCTGCATAGCGATTGCCTTGTAACGTTGTTAAGGCTTCATCATTAAGCGCAATAACCTGTCTTGCATAGCCTACGAGACGCATACCGGCATCAGAGAGCACTTTTTTTCTCCCGTGCTTAACAAACAAGGGGGTATTAACAATTTCTTCTAGTCGTTGTATTTGTTGGGTAATAGCAGACTGGGTTTTGTGCAGATTTTCAGCCGCCTTGGCAAAAGTCTGATGTCGTGAAATGGCTAGAAGCGTTCTTAGTAGGTCAATTTCAAGACTTCGCATATCGATGTAAACATTAATTAAATTAATGTTTACTTTAAAGCATTTTAAATTGTTTACACAGAAGATTCCTGCCAAAATCAAAAGAAATGGCTATTTTGTTAATGTATAAGGGTAATTGCATGTCAAATCCACATCAGTCCGAAATCAATATTCATATTCAAAATATCAAAAAAATTGCACATAATGGACCATTTTCTCGTGACAGTTTGGACTTGGTTGAAACTGTTGTTCGAGACCTCGCGACTCACCGCGAGTGGTGGTCAGCGGAGCTTTATCCCGCTCCCGCGGAGGGCGATCTGCAGGCGCGTTATCTCATTAGCGAAGATCCAGACAAGTCATATGCGCTTTATCTCAATGTGATGCGTCCTGGGAAAAAAATTATCCCGCATAATCACACAACTTGGGCGTGTATCGCTGCAGTGGAGGGAGTTGAACTCAATTATGTTTATGAGCGAACCTCTCCTGGAGCCCCGACTTTGAATCAGGTTGCGACTGTGGAAGTTTCTCCCGGGACCTCTATCGGTTTGATGCCTGATGACATTCATGCCGTAAAAATAGAAGGCGATCAACCGATCAGACATCTCCACATGTATGGGCGGGCACTTGAAACACTGACCGAGAGAATGGCGTTTGATCTTGAAAATGGGACTTGCGCTGTGATGGACATCGGCGTCAAGACGCAGCGCTGAACATGGCGATTAAAAAACGGATCACCCGACTCCTGCGTTCGGGCCGTCCTGACAGCGGTTGGGTCAATGTGCCACCCAATCGCGCCAGTACATATGTTTTTAAAACTGTCGCGGCATGGAAAGATACACGCGCTCGAAGAGAATTCGAGCGGTTGCCTTCGTATGGTGCTCGTGGAAACGATACGGGGCATGCTCTTGAGGATGCGCTTGTCGAACTCGAACAGGGACATCGTTGTTTTTTGTTTCCAACTGGACAAGCTGCGATTGCGACAACGCTTTTGGCATTTTTAAAACCGGGCGATCATTTATTGCTCAGTGACGCTGTTTATGAGCCCGTTCGTAATTTTTGCAAACAGCAGTTAGCTGGTCTTGACATTGAGTATTCGTTTTACTCCCCAGACGGAAGCGACATCGAGAGCTTACTTAGACCAAATACTCGCATGCTGTATGTAGAAGCACCTGGCACGATGACGTACGACATGATTGACTTACCCAAAATTGCTGAACACGTCGCACATCTTGACCTAGTTATTGTGGCTGACAACACCTGGGGTTCAGGCTGGCTTTATCAGCCACTCGTGCTTGGCGCTGATATCTCTATTATGGCGACCACTAAATATGTAGGGGGACATTCTGACGTCATGATGGGAGCCGCCGTTGCGAACAAACGCACATGGCAGCAGTTACAAAAAGCTGTCATAGGGCTTGGACAAACCACCAGCCCTGATGATGCATTTCTTGCATTAAGAGGTTTACGCTCAATGCCGATGCGTCTAAAAGTCCATGGCGAAAGTGCTTTAAAAGTTGCACAGTGGTTGACGATGCGGCCTGAAGTCAAGCAAGTTTTCTTCCCTGAACTTGAAGGCGATGTTAATCATGCGCTTTGGAAAAAGTACTGCAAGGGAAGTAATGGGCTTGTGTCTTTTGAGCTGAAACTTCAATATCCTCGGGAAAAAGCCGAACAGATGATTGATGCTTTATCTTTATTTGGGTTGGGTGCTTCGTGGGGTGGATTTGAAAGTTTAGTGATACCTGCTGATCTTGCAAGTTCGCGTGTGATGAGCGATTGGAATCAGAGGGGCGTCGTTGTTCGAGTCCACATAGGTTTAGAGGATCCTGATGATCTGATCGAGGATTTGCACCAAGCTTTTCAAACCTTGCATATAGAAATGGTTGACGCATACACATTAAAGAAATGGTTGCATGATGGCAAAGAGATCGCTTTGCTGGACGTCCGAGAGCAAGGGCAATTCGGTGAGTGTCATTTATTTCTGGCAATACCAGCGCCATATAGCCGTTTAGAAGCTGACATCATTCGCCTCGTGCCACGTAAAAATACTAGAGTTGTTTTGGTCGATGATCAAACGAGTCAGGTCGCACGTCGAGCGGCTGAGCGATTGTTTGCGCTTGGTTACAGTGAGGTGCATATTCTGGATGGTGGTATTGCCGCCTGGAAGGCTTCTGGTTTTGAGACCTTCGCGGGCGTCAATGTTCCCAGTAAAGCCTTTGGTGAACTAGCAGAGCATGCTTTTCATACCCCGCGCATCTCAGCCAAAGAACTTAATGCTCTGATAGAAAAGCAAGCGGATGTCATTGTCCTGGACGGGCGTCCTTATTCGGAATACCAGAAGATGAGTATTCCCGGTGCATATTGCTGCCCCAATGGAGAGCTTGCACTTAGGGTTGATGAGTTAGTCACAAGTCCGAATACGACAATCGTCGTAAATTGCGCTGGCAGAACGCGTAGTATCGTTGGCGCTCAGACGCTCATTAATCTAGGTCTACCTAATCCCGTAATGGCTTTGGAGAATGGTACACAAGGCTGGTACCTTGAAGATTTAAAGCTGGAGCACGGGGCCTCCCGCAAATATAAAGAAAATTTTCCTGATGAAGGCGCACTTAAAGTTAGGCAGAGTCGAGCGATGAAGGTCGCTGAACGCTACCAAATCTCTTTTGTGGATTCGCCGACAGTGGATACATGGTTAAAAGATCCTGCACGTACGACCTATTTATGTGATGTACGCACGCTCGAAGAAATACTCGTGACTCCGACTCCTGGAGCACAACACACTCCAGGTGGACAGCTTATCCAAGCGACTGATCAGTTTATTGGCACCCGAGGGGCGCGCCTCGTCATCATTGACGATGAAAATGTACGTGCACCCGTTATCGCCTCATGGCTAAAGATGTTGGGTTGGGACGCTGTTGTGCTTAAAGAGGGGGAGTCACATAAGTTGCAGGTTTCCCCGGAATCAGAACATGAGGAAACACTTGTTTCATTTTCAAGCTTAGTATCTGCAAAAGATCTCACGACACTTTTGGATAAGGGCGCTATTTTGTGCGACCTCAGGACTTCGATGCAATATAGGAAAGCTCACATTAGAGGGGCGATCTGGAGTATTCGACCTCGTCTTGATCGGCTGCTGAAAGAGTCAACGCAAGCGGGCGCAACCTTAGTGATGATTGCGAATGATGTCACTACTGCGTCCTTGGCTAAAAAAGATGCGTACGACCTTGGTTTCGAGAGCGTTCATCTTTGTCTGGATGGTGAGGTTGAGTGGGAGAAAGCGGGTCTGGTGATTGAAAGTACAAAAGACATGCCGATGGATGCTGAATGTATCGACTACCTGTTCTTTGTGCATGACCGTCATGATGGTAATAAACAAGCCGCAAGACAATATTTAGCTTGGGAAACAAATTTATTGGCGCAAATTGATCAGGATGAGAAGAGCACATTTAGACTTTCATAAATTCTTTTTCGCACGATTTCACTACTACTAATAAAACTGGAGACATATCATGAGTCATTTGAGAAAAACAGCGTTGAAAGCAGTGCTTGGAACATTCGCCGCAGGTTTTGTTTTGTGCTCGCTTTCGATAAACGAGAGTCATGCGCAGGAGCTTAAACCCCTTGCTGACTTTCCTAAGCAAACCATCACAATCGTCTCGCCTTTTCCACCAGGGGGCGGGAACGACAAAATTTCACGTTTGCTCGCTGCAGAGTTAGCTCCAATTGTTGGTCAGCCCGTTGTCGTTGAAAACCGTGGAGGCGCAGGTGGAAATCTTGGTACCTCTTCGGTTGCAAGAGCAAAGCCTGACGGCTACACGATTCTGACTTCGCAAACCAGCATCATTGGCGTCAATCCAGCCCTTTACGCCAATGCTGGTTTTAAGCCCAAGCAGGACTTTGAGCCTCTTTCTCAACTGACGAGTGCTCCTGTTGTCTTTGTTGTGCGTGCAGATAGCCCATACAAAACAATGAACGATTACATCGCAGATGCCCGAGCAAAGCCTGATACGTTGACATTTGCCACGCCAGGTAATGGCACCCTGTCACATCTGACAACATCTAGGATGGCTACTCAGGAAAAATTGCAGCTTACTCATATCCCATACAAAGGAGCGGGTCCTGCTGTGACTGACCTGATGGGCGGTCAGGTTGCAATGGTGGTGACTTCACCCTCGTCAGTTGAGGGCCTCGTTGCAAGTGGAAAATTGCGTGTGATTGCCTCGACTAACAGTGACCTTCTTGGGGTCTTCAAGGGGGTTCCAACTCTTGCGGATCAAGGGATTAAGGATATGAACGTGACGGATTGGTACGGCGTGTTCGTTCCGAAAGGCACGCCTGCTGACCGCGTAAACTATCTAGAAGCTGCAATTCGAAAGGCCATGGCATCCGCTGAGATGAAAATTAAGGTCAATCAAGGTGGCTCACAAGTCATTGCAAGCCCCCGAGCAGATTTTATTAAAACCGTAGATAAGGAAATCGCTGACTGGGGTGCTGTGGTCAAGGCTGCAGGTCTCAAAGTCGATTAAAGGACTCAGCAATATGATTTCGCGTTGCAGGGTTGTCTTGATTCAAATGGGTCGGGCGCCTGAGGATATTTCTCAGGTGTTTGGTGACCAAGGTGAGTGGTTTAAATACGCGCTTGCCCCTGAACATATTGAGTTCAACGTCGTATGCCCTGCTGATGGAGAGCGTTTGCCAAAGTCGGAAGATTTTGACATCGCGATCCTGAGTGGTTCGTGGTCGATGGTGACTGATCGCGAAGGCTGGAGTGAAATCACGCGAAAGTGGATACTTGAAGTGCTGCCTAGCAGTAAATACATGTTGGGAGTTTGTTACGGACATCAGTTGATGGCCGATGCTTTGGGTGGTCGCGTGGACTATCACCCGCTTGGCAGAGAAATTGGTTTGAAAACAGTGACATTGACCGCCGCTGCCTCTCAGGATCCATTATTAGAGAACTTTCCAAGACAATTTGAAGCAAACTTGTCGCACGAACAAACTGTGGTGACACCACCGCCAGGTGCTGTGGTGTTAGCGCATTCCGACCATGATCCCCATCAAATATTGCGCTATGGTCCGACGGCTATCTCTGTGCAGTTTCATCCAGAGTTCACCCCGCCCTTGATGAGAGCCTGCGTCATTAGACGTGTAGACGCATTACAGCGAAGTGGTTTGGACGCTGAGGCCCTTTTACGTCAACTTAGACCGGCTGAGGACGCGCACCGACTGATGCAGACCTTTGTGCGTCAGGCGATTGAGGCGATGAAAAATAAAGAATATTTAGACCATGCCTCTTGATTCAGTTACAAATGGATACATACATGGTTATAACTATGGCCTATATCAATAAAAACAATTAGGTTTTTATTTTAAATAGCTTTAATCTAAGAGTTCAGCAGATTAAGGAGTCAATTATGTCGAACCAAGGTAAATGTCCCGTGATGCACGGCGCTAACACCACAGAAAGTCAGTCCCCAATGGCGTGGTGGCCCAATGCATTAAAGCTGGAGATTTTGCACCAGCATGACACTAAGACCAATCCGCTCAAAGGTTTCAACTACCGTCAAGAAGTCAAAAAGCTTGATGTCGCGGCACTTAAAAAAGATCTGACCGCCCTGATGACGGATAGTCAGGACTGGTGGCCAGCCGACTGGGGTCACTACGGTGGTCTGATGATCCGTATGGCCTGGCACTCCGCCGGCTCCTATCGAATCGCGGACGGTCGCGGTGGTGCGGGCACAGGTAATCAGCGCTTTGCGCCACTAAATTCCTGGCCAGACAACGTCAACTTGGATAAAGCGCGTCGTTTGCTGTGGCCGATTAAAAAGAAATATGGCAACAAACTGAGCTGGGCTGATCTGATTGTGTTGGCTGGCACCGTTGCGTATGAGTCGATGGGCTTGAAAACCTATGGCTTTGCATTTGGTCGCGAGGACATTTGGGCACCTGAGATTGACATTTACTGGGGTGCTGAAAAAGAGTGGCTTGGCTCGAGCCGTTACGACGGTGACAATCGTGCCACACTCGAGAATCCGCTTGCCGCAGTGCAGATGGGTCTCATCTATGTCAATCCAGAAGGTGTGAACGGCCAGCCCGACCCACTGCGCACCGCGCAAGATGTGCGGTTGACGTTTGCGCGCATGGCGATGAACGATGAAGAAACCGTTGCCTTGACCGCCGGCGGTCATACTGTCGGTAAAGCACACGGCAATGGCAGCGCCACAAACTTGGGACCCGCGCCAGAAGGTGCGGATGTTCAAGAGCAAGGTCTCGGTTGGATGAACCACACAACGCGAAGTGTGGGACGCGACACAGTGAGCAGTGGCATCGAAGGCGCATGGACCACGCATCCCACGCAATGGGACAACGGTTATTTTCATCTGCTCTTGAGCTACGAATGGGAACTCACGAAGAGTCCAGCCGGTGCTTGGCAGTGGGCACCCATCAACATCAAAGAAGAAGACAAGCCCGTTGATGTCGAGGATCCCTCCATTCGTCTCAACCCAATGATGACCGATGCGGACATGGCCATGAAAATGGATCCTGAGTACCGCAAGATCTCCGAGCGTTTTCACAAAGATCCTGCCTACTTCTCCGAGGTTTTTGCACGCGCCTGGTTCAAACTTACGCACCGTGATTTGGGACCTAAAACGCGCTACATCGGCCCCGAAGTACCCAAAGAGGACTTGATCTGGCAAGATCCAGTGCCCGCGGGTAACAAGAGTGTTGATGTCAACGCTGTGAAAGCCAAGATCGCGGCAAGCGGCCTGTCTATCAGTGAGATGGTCTCGACAGCTTGGGATAGCGCACGGACCTTCCGTGGATCGGACCTGCGCGGTGGTGCCAATGGCGCACGCATCCGCTTAGCGCCTCAGAAAGATTGGGAAGGCAATGAACCCAAGCGTTTGGCTAAAGTACTCGGTGTTTTAGAGGGTATCGCCAAGGCCACTGGTGCTAGCGTTGCCGACGTCATTGTGTTGGCAGGTGGAGTGGGGATTGAACAAGCGGCCAAGGCAGCAGGTCATACCGTCACGGTGCCGTTCACACCAGGTCGTGGTGATGCCACGCCCGAGCAAACCGATGCAGAGTCTTTCGCCGTGCTCGAACCCATTCATGATGGTTATCGTAACTGGTCCAAACAGCACTATGCAGTCAGTGTCGAAGAGCTCATGCTCGATCGCACACAACTGATGGGTCTAACGGCACAGGAAATGACGGTGTTAGTCGGTGGCATGCGTGTCTTGGGTACCAACTACGGCGCGACGAAACACGGCGTCTTGACAGAGCGTGAAGGCGTCCTGTCTAACGACTTTTTCGTGAACCTGACTGACATGGCCTACACATGGAAGCCAACAGGTCGCAATAGCTACGACATCGTCGAACGCAAAACTGGCAAGACAAAGTGGACGGCGACGCGCGTCGATTTGGTATTTGGTTCGAACTCAGTGTTGCGTTCCTACGCAGAAGTTTATGCGCAGGATGACAACAAAGAGAAATTCGTCCAGGACTTTATCGCAGCATGGACCAAGGTCATGAACGCGGATCGTTTTGATGTTTAAGTGATTGTTTGAGTCAGTAAAAAGGCCGGTTCACATTTTTTTGAACCGGCCTTTTTTTCGCTAATAGATAAAAGGAATCAGTCGGCGTGTTTTTTTACTGTACGCCGCATATTCAGGATATTTTTCCTGTAACCAACGCTCTTCTCGACGTGATTTGATGTCGAAAAAAATCGCTAGTAACAAAACACTCCAAAGCGTGACCAGTCCTTCGATATAAAAAGCCCAGCCCAGAGCCATGAGTAACACACCTGTGTAGATGGGGTGGCGCACCCAGCGATACACGCCTGATGCGACGAGCTGACCTGCCTCGTTGGGTTTTGGAAGAGGTGTGAGTGCCCGTCCTAGACCGAGCGCCGCGGCTAAAGCGATAAAAAACCCTAGCGCAATCAAAGTGATTCCAGTCCATGTGGCAGTAGTGCCCGCAAAGAGTGGCCAAGATCCCAGAGGCGGCCAGTTTTTGGGGCCAAAGATCAGCCAGGCAAAAAGCAGGCCTTGAATAGCGACGTATATTTCGCCTCGTTGGCTGCGCCAGCCGTCTCGCCAGAATGAATAGATTTTCCGATTGTCCATTGCCAGACTGTAATCCTGATTGTTGTTTCAGGCTATATCAAATCAATGCACACTTTTTCTAATGATGAGGTGCTGCTCATTCAAAAAAAGACAGTCGATCTTTGGCATTAAGCTCATACAATCAACGGAATATATGATTAGATTCTATCGCCACTTTGTTGCGTGTTTCATTATTGCCTTGCTGGCAGGCTGTACTTTTGTTCGTTACGAATATCAAGCGCCGGTCTCAGAAGCGGGTCTTCAATGCGTAGCCCAGTGCGCGAATTTGCGCGAAATGTGTTTAGCCAATGAAAGTTATCGCGCACAAAATGAAGCATACGCATGTGAGCAGCGTAATCGTTGGAATTATCAACAATGTTTGAGACGCGCAAGAAATAAGGACGAGGCGAGAGGCTGTGGCTTGGGCCAGCCAATGTGCTGGGCAAATGCCAACACTTACCGCTGTGATGAGTACTACCGAAGTTGTTTTGTTGGTTGCGGCGGTCGCGTGGATGTGATCAAGGAAAAGTAATCGCTGGCAACCGATACTTTCGCAAAATGCTTGACCATAGCTGCATAGAATAATGACTATTTATGTCACGTACATCCACGTATGTACATTGAGTTCATTTTACGTTAAGATGTACATGTACATCCAACGAGGCTCGCTATGGCTAACACCAAACTATTCAAGAACGGCAATTCACAAGCCGTTCGCATTCCTGCAGAACTTGCCTACAGTTCTTGGGACGTAGAGCTTGTAATCGAGCGACTGGGTGACGAGTTACGCATCCGCCCGGCCCAACGGCGCATGGGGGATGTTTTGGGAAAACTTGCGAAGTTTTCACCTGACTTCATGGCTCACGGGCGCGGCGAGAACATTGAAGGCGAGCGTGAGGCGTTATGAGCCCAAAGTACATGCTCGACACCAACATCTGCATCTACCTCATGAAGCATCAGCCACCCGAGGTCAGGGAGCGCTTTGCCGCCTGCTTTGTAGGCGACGTTGTCATTTCCGCGGTAACCCTGGCAGAGCTCGAGTTCGGAATCGCTTGCTGTAGTGCAGCATCGCAAGTTGCAAATCGCTCGGCGCTCGACAGTTTGCTCGAAGACATTCTGGTGGCGCCCTTTGAAGCTCAGGCGGCCAAAGCCTACGGACCGATTCGCGCCGCGTACAAAGATCGCAACCGTGATGCGCTTGATAAGCTCATCGCCTCACATGCAGTTGCTCTTGATGTGACGCTAGTCACCAACAACGAAGTGGACTTTGTGAATTATGCTGGTCTGGTTGTAGAAAACTGGGTCAACAACCACTGATGAATACTGCTCATCGCCCGTTAATGGGGTAGAGCCGAAATAGTTTTGGCGGAGAGGGTGGGATTCGAACCCACGGTGGATTTGCACCCACGCCTGATTTCGAGTCAGGTACATTCGACCACTCTGCCACCTCTCCGGGGTGTAATCGCTGGGAACAATTACGTGCGTGGCTTGTGGTGGACATTTCCTGAGGTGGATATTGCCGTAACCAAAGCCCTGCAAGGGTCAAGGGCGTTATTCTAGCAGAAACAGGACCGCAAGCCGCTACACTAGAGGGATCGATGTTGATCCCAACCTTTGAGCCGGACTAAGCCATGTTATTTCTGTTGTCGCCAGCTAAAAAACTCGACTACGACTCTGCAGTCCAGACCGAAACCCACACCCAGCCCCTCTTTGTCAAAGAAGCCACTCAGCTGATCAAGGTGCTCAAGACCCAAAGCGCCGAGGATGTGGCTGAACTCATGGACTTGAGTCCAGCCTTGGCCAAGCTTAATGTAGATCGTTACGCGGCCTGGAAGCCTAGCTTTACTCAGGCCAACTCCCGTCAAGCTGTTCTGGCTTTTAACGGCGATGTTTACGAGGGCTTGGAGGCTGCTACGCTCAAAGAAAAAGACTTGGAGTGGGCGCAAGACAATGTGGCGATTTTGAGTGGTCTATACGGGGTATTGCGACCTTTGGATCTGATGCAGCCCTACCGTTTGGAAATGGGCACCAAAATCGCAAATCCAGGCGGTGCCAACCTCTATCAATTTTGGGCGAAAACGATTGCACCGTATTTGAATGAGCGACTGGCCAAGGACAAAGACCCTATCATCGTCAATCTTGCCTCTGAGGAGTATTTCAAGTCCGTCGATCAAAAGGCGCTCAAGGCCCGGATTATTCAGTGCGTGTTCCAGGATGCCAAAGGTCCAACTTGGAAAATTGTCAGCTTTCATGCGAAACGCGCGCGTGGCTTGATGGCGCGATTTGCGATTGAAAAACGCATCACGAAACCTGAGGGCCTTAAGAAGTTTGCGAGCGAAGGCTATGCCTTTGCCCCCGAGGTATCGACCGAAGACAAGCTCGTTTTCCGTAGACCCGAATAACCCAATGGCCCAGCCCAAGAACGCTCGAATTAAAGTCCCCAAGTATCCACGCGTTGCCCTCGTCTTGCAGGGCGGTGGCGCCTTAGGCTCGTATCAGGCAGGTGTGATTCAGGGTTTGCATGAAATTGATCTTGATCCCAACTGGGTCGCGGGGATCTCGATCGGTGCCATTAATTGCGCATTAGTGGCGGGTAATGCGCCCAAGGATCGGCTCAACAAATTAAAAGAATTTTGGGACACGATTTGTCAGCCCCCTTCGTTACTCTCTAAGACTTTCTCAAATATGTTCGGCATGTTTGGCGCAGTCGCAGAACCTATGCGCAGTATGACACTGGCGAGTACCGAGCGAATGTTTGGCTCTTACTCTGCGACACAGACCTTGCTTGAGGGGCAGCCAGGATTTTTCACGCCGCGTCCCTTGGCCCCTGGCGGTGGTGGTCCAGACATCACCAGTTATTACGATACGACGCCTTTGTACGCAACGCTTGAGCGCTTGGTCGATTTTGATCGCATCAACAGCAAAGAAATGCGCGTCTCGATTGGCGCGACAAACGTTCAGACAGGCAACTTTGTTTATTTTGACAATACGGAAATGCGTCTCGAAGCCAAGCATTTTATTGCTTCGGGCGCGCTACCGCCTGGCTTTGCGGCAGTGGAAATCGATGGGGAGTTTTATTGGGATGGCGGGTGTGTTTCAAACACACCTTTAGACTATGTCATGAATGTGATGCCGCGCAAGGACACGCTTATTTTTCAAGTGGACTTGTGGAGTGCGAAAGGCAGATTACCAACCGATTTATTCGAAGTGCTTGAGCGTCAAAAAGATATTCAATATTCGAGTCGTACGCGTGGCGTCACTAATCAGGTCAATGACTTACAGCGCTTACGTCAGACGTTGTGGGATGCGATTGCCAGGATTCCCGAAGAGGTGCGAGCCAAAGACCCTTGGTTTGATGCAGTGTCCAAACGTGTTTTTGGCGCTCGTTACAACTGTATCCAGCTCATTTACAAAAACAAGCCAACGGCAGGACACTACAAAGATTTTGAGTTCAGTCATGAAACCATGACGCATCACTGGGGCACTGGTCTGGCAGACATGCGTCGCACCTTGGAAAATCCAAAGTGCCTCGACATGCCGCCTCCAGGAGAAAATTTTGTGACCTACGATGTTCACCGCCACCAATAAACGCGGTGATTGACGCGGTCACACAGGCCTCTTGTTTAATGCATGCTCCAGCCGTGGCTCACCACGACTGATTGACCGGTCAAGGCATTACTTTCGAAGCTGGCTAAAAATGCGATCACGTTTGCGACATCTTCGGTGGTGGTGAATTCGCCATCCACAGTGTCTTTAAGCATGACATTTTTGATCACCTCAGCCTCTGTGATTTTTAAGGCAGCCGCTTGTTCGGGGATTTGTTTGTCCACCAGTGGTGTGCGGACAAAGCCCGGACACACGACGTTGGCGCGCACGCCTCTTGGACCGCCTTCTTTGGCGACGACGCGCGCGAGACCGAGGATGCCGTGCTTGGCAGCCACATAAGCGGCCTTCAAGCGTGAGGCTTCGTGCGAGTGAACCGAACCCATGTAAATGATTGAGCCACCTTTGCCACCTGCATACATATGCTTGATCGCAGCCTTAGTGGTGAGAAAGGAGCCATCGAGATGAATCGCGATGATTTTTTTCCAGTCCGCAAACGGGAAGTCCTCAATCGGATGCACGATCTGGATCCCAGCATTGGCCACCAAGATATCGATGCCGCCAAATGTTTTGGCAGCGAGATCGGTGCCCGCATTGACGGCTTCTTCGCTGGTGACATCCATCACAACACCCATCGCTTTGCCGCCTGCTTGTTTGATTTGTTCAGCAACCGCATCCGCTGCTGCTTGATTTAAATCTGCAATCACAACAGTCGCGCCTTTGCGGGCTAGGGTGAGCGCACATTCGCGTCCGATACCACTTGCGGCACCCGTCACTAGGGCAACTTTATTTTGAAGAGACATCTCAAACTCCTGAAGGGGATGGGGTGGGGGAGATATTGCTATGAATAATGGCTATTTCGTCATCGATATTGCTGATTGTTTTTTGTAGTTGTGTCATGGGATACGCAAAGTTAGGCAAGCTGCCATCTACGATAGAGGCTGGGAGTTCGGGCAGGGGTTCGCTCCGATCCGCTTGCAAATGAGGGATGATTTGAGCGAGATGTGAGGTCACTGTAGGGTTGGCTTGTGCAGACGTCATGAGCGCATGCATGACAGCATTGATTTGCGAGGCCAGCATGTGAGTCTGAATCATCAAGTTGTTAAATTCAATGACATGCCATTGTCGGGAGCGCGGCTCAAGCATCATGCGGTAAAACGCTTCGGCAAAGTTGCCCAGTGCCACATAGACGTTTTTACGGGCGAGCCGCCATGCGACTTCAGCCCGATGACATTCAGGATTTTGTGAGTCATTTTTATTGGCCTGTAGTACACCGACATAGTGCAAACCTGCGCGTAAGTATTCTCTGTTTGCGTTGAGCGCAGCACGGGCGAGCGAGGGCATAAACTGCGCTTCCCACCAGGGTAAAAAGTAACTGCAGGCAAAAGAAATGACCGAGCCGATGAGCGTATCAAGCGCTCGATCCGTGATGATGGTGGTGGCAGTCGGATCCACAAAGTGAAACGCCAGCAAGACGGCATTCGTATTAAAGACCGACGCCACCATGTAGTTGAGCTGCAGCAGACTGCCACCAATGATCGTAGACACCACCATGGCGACAAAAAGCCAGGTGTTGTTGTCGGTGCTGTAGAGCGCACCGAGTGCGACCACGCATCCGATCAGCGTGCCAAACAATCTCCAGCCGTTTCGCTGACGTGTCAGCGCAAAGCCTGGTTTCATAATGATCAGGACGGTCAGCAAAATCCAATATCCCTGAGGGGCGAGTGCTGGAATGAGCGTCCAGACGGTCATCGCAGTGGCGGCCGCCAAGGTCACGCGTAAGGCATAACGACAAATGGGCGAGTCCAGCCGCAAGTTGCTTGTGATCATCCCTGGGCGATACTTTTCACGGGAGAGAAATTGACTCAGTGACTGATCAAGCACAGTCGGTTGAATCGGCACTGATTGTTTATTTAAATCAGTCGAGACGATCATTCTCTGGACAATGTTGGCACTGTGGCGCAGTCGTCTGAGAATTTCAATGCAGAGGTTGTAGACATCGGGTTCGCGCTGGGCATAGCCGCTGCGTTCCATCTGATCGATTTCAAATTCCAGTGCTCGCAACTCAGCTTTCACACTATTGCGTGGGGACGCGGGTCGCTCACGTGACACTGCGAGCGCGATTCGATCAAGATCCACTGACATTTTATAGAGCGCATCCCGCATAAAAATCAGGATGTCTGAGTCCCCAAGTTTTGCGCGTAAAAGGGAGTAATCCGTTCGCGTCGCGACCAGGGTATCCAAAATGTCGATCGTATCGACAAAAAGATTCCACAACATGATGCGTTTAGGCTGATCAGTTTTTATTTTTCCTGACAGACCCCTCAGCACCATGTCACGGGCACCTTGTTGTTTGTCTGTCATGTTGGACTGACAGGTGATGAGTTTTCGATAGCTCTCATCCAAGTCATGATCAAGGCTGTACATGTTTGCCCGCTGGGCGACGTAATCTGAGGTCGCGAACAGGGCCACTGAGAGCGCTTGCTCTTTTTCTCTCAGATTCATAGCCCGGCTGAGCGAATAACTAAAGAGGGTGTAAAACAGACCTCCGCCCAGCGAGGTGAGGGTATGCAACCACACTTCGTTGGCAGAAAGAGCCTCGTGCATGGTCACTGTCATGAGCAATAAGCAGGCAAAACCGATTTGACCGCCTCTTTTTCCGTAAACAGAAAGCATGGAGTAGGCAAAGCACTGGCCGATGACCACCAGCCACAAAAGGAGGGGGTAGTTAGAGGCGAGGCTCGTGACTGCCACAGTCATCGTGCTCAAGAGGGTGCCGCCAAGCATCTCACGGCCACGGTGTTCGTGTGGACCAGGCTGATCGATGAAGGCCACGCACAACGCGCCAAAAGTCGCCACGAGTCCGGCCGCATACCACCCAAAAATGCCACCTAGGATAGTCACTGGCAGCAAGGTGCCCGCAGCGCGCCTGACCCCACTATAGAGGTGGTGGCTGTAAATAAAACGTTGTACTTGGCTGGCAGTTTCGTTCATCATTCCTGTGTGCACTGCAGCAATTTGTCTCTAAGACTCCACTCTAGCGGACTCAGGCGGAGGTGACAACCTCTCTCTATATCGGCACCTAGGATTTGCGCTGCGGCGCACAACACGTTAAAGTTTGAGATTCGCACAAAAAGCTTACCGTCTTTTGTGCGTCGACAGGCATTTCTAGGTCACCACCTTGAAATGTCATGTCACACATAAACTTTTGCTTCTGTCCTTGCCAAAAGCTTGGGTCAGTCGCTTCCGTTTCGATCCAGTGCACCCCTGTTGGGTGCGTGCATAGCCTGATGGCGAATGCGCGCCATGTTGGCAAGGTGTCCGGGTGGCCAGGCTCTGTGAGCCTGAAAACGTCGGAGCATGTTGCTTGTACCTGTCGCGGTTCAGCGTTGCTTATTCAATCAGCACGCAGTCATAGGGTAAAAGCCGGTAATGAAAGGAATCACATCATGGAATTAAATGGCGCAGACATCGTCACGCGCGTGTTGGCCGAAGAAGGCGTAGAGCACGTATTTGGTTACCCAGGCGGTGCCGTACTCTATATTTACGACGCGATTTACAAGCAAGACAAATTCAAACATATTTTGGTGCGCCATGAGCAAGCTGCTGTGCATGCAGCTGACGCCTATTCGCGCTCTTCAAATAAAGTAGGCGTGTGCTTAGTCACAAGCGGACCTGGCGTGACAAATGCCGTCACCGGGATCGCGACTGCCTACATGGACTCTATCCCGATGGTCATCCTCAGCGGTCAAGTGCCTACGCACGCGATTGGCGAAGATGCCTTCCAAGAATGCGACACAGTCGGCATTACACGCCCATGCGTCAAGCACAACTTCTTGGTGCGTGACGTCAAAGAGCTGGCAGACACCATGCGTAAGGCGTTTTATATCGCCCGCACGGGTCGCCCTGGCCCCGTTCTGGTGGATATTCCTAAAGATGTCAGTTTTGCGCATTGCAAATACTCGCCTCCAAAGGCTGAGCCGACGATGCGCTCATATTCCCCCGTGGTCAAAGGCCATCAAGGGCAGATCAAAAAGGCTGTTCAGATGTTGCTGCAAGCCGAGCGCCCCATGATTTATAGCGGCGGTGGCGTGATTTTGTCTGATGCCTCGCCCGAGCTCAATCAGTTCGTCAAGATGATGGGCGCACCTTGCACCAACACACTCATGGGTCTTGGCGCTTATCCTTTCTCGGACAAACAGTTCGTCGGGATGCCTGGGATGCATGGCACCTACGAGGCCAACATGGCGATGCAGCACTGCGATGTGCTGATCGCAGTGGGCGCGCGTTTTGATGATCGTGTGATTGGCAACCCCAAGCACTTTTCACAAAATCCTCGCAAAATCATTCACATCGATATCGATCCATCGTCGATTTCCAAGCGCGTCAAAGTCGATGTGCCGATTGTCGGTAACGTCAAAGACGTGTTGATCGAGCTGATGTCCCAATATCAGGCGGCTGCCGCTGAAACCCGCCCAAATACTGAGGCCTTGGCTAAGTGGTGGCAACAAGTTGACGTCTGGCGCAGCAAAGACTGCATGAAGTTTGCCGACTCAACCGAGCTGATCAAGCCTCAGTCTGTGGTGCAAAAGCTCTGGGAAGTCACCGGCGGCGATGCCTTTATTACTTCCGACGTTGGTCAGCATCAGATGTGGGCGGCTCAGTATTACGGTTTTGATAAGCCCCGTCGCTGGATCAACTCGGGTGGTCTCGGTACGATGGGCGTGGGCTTGCCCTATGCCATGGGTGTGCAGATGGCCAATCCCGATGCTACCGTTGCGTGTATCACCGGCGAAGGCTCGATTCAGATGAATATCCAAGAGCTCTCGACCTGCCGTCAATATCACCTGAGCCCCAAGATTATTTGTTTGAATAATCGCTTCCTCGGGATGGTGCGTCAGTGGCAGCAGATTGATTACTCGTCACGTTACTCAGAGTCCTACATGGATGCTTTGCCTGATTTCGTCAAGCTGGCTGAGGCCTACGGTCACGTCGGGATGCGCATCGAAAAGCCCTCTGATGTTGAGGGTGCGTTGCGCGAAGCATTCAAGCTCAAAGATCGTCTGGTATTCATGGACTTCATTACGGATCAAAGCGAAAACGTCTGGCCAATGGTCAAGGCGGGCAAGGGCTTGACCGAAATGTTGCTCGGTTCTGAAGATCTATAAGGGGACCACCATGAAACACATTATTTCTGTTCTGATGGAAAACGCGCCTGGTGCATTGTCGCGTGTGGTTGGCCTGTTCTCTGCTCGTGGTTACAACATTGAAACCCTGACCGTTGCTCCCACCGAAGACAACACTCTGTCGCGCTTGACGATGGTGACGATGGGTTCAGATGATGTGATTGAACAAATCACCAAACATTTGAATCGGTTAGTGGATGTTATTAAGGTCGTTGATTTGACCGAAGGACCCCACCTGGAGCGTGAGCTCATGTTGATTAAGGTTCGTGCAGTAGGCAAGGAACGTGAGGAAATGAAGCGGATGGCGGATATTTTCCGTGGCCGTATCATTGATGTCACAGATAAAGCCTACACCATCGAGCTGACAGGTGATCAAGACAAGATTCAGGCGTTTATCGACGCCTTGGATCGAAGTGCGATTTTGGAGACTGTTCGTACAGGCGTCTCAGGGATCGGTCGTGGCGAGCGTATCCTCAAGCTGTGATTTGCTGCTAAATATTTAAAGTTGTCCCAATTATCCATTGCATTCAATTTACAAAAATCTGGAGCCCAGAATGAAGGTTTTTTACGATAAAGATTGTGACCTGTCCCTGATCAAAGGTAAGACAGTTGCCATTATTGGTTACGGTTCCCAAGGCCACGCGCACGCGCTGAACCTGCATGAGTCGGGCGTTAAAGTTGTGGTGGGTTTGCGCAAAGACGGCGCCTCCTGGAACAAAGCCGCCAATGCTGGCTTGAAAGTCGCTGAAGTCGCTGATGCAGTCAAAGCTGCTGATCTCGTCATGATGTTGTTGCCCGATGAGAATATCGGTCAGGTTTATCGTGAAAGCGTCCACAGCAACATCAAGCCTGGTGCTGCACTGGCTTTCGCACACGGTTTTAACGTTCACTACGGCCAAGTCATTCCACGTACCGACATCGACGTCGTGATGGTCGCCCCCAAAGCGCCTGGTCATACTGTGCGTGGTACCTATGCTCAAGGCGGCGGCGTGCCAGCTTTGGTTGCCGTTCATCAGGACAATTCAGGTTCGGCCCGTGATGTCGCCTTGTCATACGCTTGCGCGATTGGTAGCGGCCGCGCCGGTGTCATTGAGACAAACTTCCGCGAAGAAACAGAAACTGACTTGTTCGGCGAGCAGGCTGTTCTGTGTGGCGGTACGGTTGAGCTGATCAAAGCTGGTTTCGATACGCTGGTCGACGCAGGCTACGCACCAGAAATGGCCTACTTTGAGTGTTTGCACGAGCTCAAGTTGATCGTTGATCTGATCTACGAAGGCGGTATCGCCAACATGAACTACTCCATCTCGAACAACGCTGAGTTTGGCGAGTACGAGACAGGTCCAAAGGTTGTGACTGAGGCGACTCGTGAAGCGATGCGTCAGTGTCTCAAGGACATTCAGACTGGTGAGTACGCCAAGCGCTTTATCCTTGAAAACCAAGCTGGAGCGCCTGCGCTGATTTCGCGCCGTCGTATCAACGCTGAGTCGCAAATCGAAGTCGTGGGCGCCAAGTTGCGCGCCATGATGCCTTGGATTGCTGCCAACAAGTTGGTCGACAAAACCAAGAACTGATTGCGCTTAAATCAGTGAGTAATTGAAACACGCCCCTCGGGGCGTGTTTTTTTGGGTTAACCTCCTACATACAATGAATACACCTCTCTATCCCCATCCGATTATTGCCCGCGAGGGTTGGCCTTTTCTGGCTGGCTCGATCCTGATTGCTTTGCTAGTGACCTGGTTGTCACCTGCTTGGTCTGTATTGTTTTGGATCATTGCGATTTTTGTCCTGCAGTTTTTTCGTGATCCGGCACGCTCTGGTTCAACTGAGCCTCGCGCAGTGATTTCGCCTGCAGATGGCCGGATCGTTGTCGTCGAAGAAACTCAGGATCCTTACGCTGATCGCAAAGCCCTCAAAATCAGCGTGTTCATGAACGTTTTTAACGTGCACAGCAACCGTTCGCCCGTGGATGGCGAAGTCTTGATGACTCAATATTTCCCTGGCAAGTTTTTTAACGCGGCCCTCGACAAAGCGTCTCTGGAAAACGAGCGTAATGCCATGGTGTTACGTACCCCTTTAGGACATGTTGTGACCGCTGTCCAAGTTGCCGGACTCGTGGCCAAGCGTATCCTTTGTTATACAAAACAAGGTGACAATCTTTATCGTGGTCAGCGGTATGGTTTCATTCGCTTTGGTTCGCGCGTAGATGTTTATTTGCCTCTAGGTTCACGCCCCCGTGTGGCGATTGGTGACAAGGTCAGTGCCACTTCGACTGTGCTCGCTGATTTGCCCGAAACAACTCTATAGTGAGCTCATCCCATGCCTGTTAACCCCTTGCGCGACCCCGAGCAACGCCACCGCAGCATTTACCTGCTGCCCAATGCGTTCACGACTGCTGCGTTATTTGCGGGTTTCTATGCTGTGGTCCAAGCGATGAATAACCGCTTTGAAATGGCAGCGATCGCAATTTTTGTCGCGATGGTGTTAGATGGCATGGATGGTCGCGTGGCACGATTGACCAAAACGACTTCTGCCTTTGGTGAGCAATACGACTCCCTTTCGGATATGACGTCCTTTGGTGTTGCGCCTGCATTGGTGATGTATGAGTGGGCACTCCACGATTTGGGTCGTTGGGGTTGGCTGGCGGCTTTTGTCTATGTGTGTGGCGCGGCCTTGCGTCTTGCGCGTTTCAACACCAATATCGCGGTCGTGGACAAAAGGTTTTTTCAAGGTCTGCCGAGTCCCGCTGCAGGCGCGCTGATTGCTGGATTTGTTTGGTTGGTGGTCGATAACCGCCTGCAGGTGCCCAAGGAACTGTTGGCCTGGACTGCATTTGTCATCACGCTTTATTGTGGCGTGGCGATGGTGTCTAACTTGCCCTTTTATAGCGGTAAGTCGTTCGCCCTAGGGCGCAGTGTGCCGTTTTGGGTGATTTTGGTCTTTGTTGCAGGCTTTGTCTTCATTTCTAGCAATCCACCCGTGATTCTGTTTGGATTATTTATTGTCTACGGACTCTCTGGGTGGGGTGTCTGGCTCTGGCGCTGGCAGCGCAGCAAGCGCTGAGATCACAGGTTACAGGCAGCGCGCTGCCTGTAACTCATTCAACCATCACTTTCAGCGTAATCTGTCGCCACCACCCAGCGTGTCTGGATCTGGACCAGGGTGGAAACGGTTGACTAGGTTGCCTTGGGCACCCATGTACACATACATCATCGAGGCCCATACACCCTCTTGTTTGTAGCGATAGGCCCAGACGATCTCATGACCCTTGGATATGCCGTATTTGTTGGCGGGTTCACCAAACTCACAAGCCAGCTGCTTATCTGTCCATTGGCCGGTGGCCAACACCTGAAAATGTGCGTCAGTCAATAACTGCTGCACCTCAACAACTTTGCCGTCTTTGGTTGTATTGGTGCCCCAGGCGTACTGACCGTAAGGTTGCAAGGACCAAATCAGGCGTTGTGTACCGTCATCGCGCGTACAAGTCGTTGACGGTTTGCCGAGCTTTTGGATTGCCTCAGCCGTAGACATACCGGGTTTGACGGATTGGTAATTGGCGCAACCCGCTAGTATCGCGATGGATGTCAGCGCAAGCGCAACACTGACCGGACGAAGCGCGCGCAGACCGCGTTTCGGGCTAGAAACAGGCTGAGGAGCGGAAATGAAGGTCATTTTGGTCATCATGGGGCTCATTAAATGGCGAATCAGGGGTTCAAGCAGAACCAACTAGGTTCATTTTAGCCAATCGGCTATAATTCTGAAGCTTTATTGATGTTTATATATATTTTAGTTTTATTTTTCACTCACGTCAGGTCGCCTCAGTCCTGACGCTTGTCACTCGAGGTCATAAAAATGTCTGTTGCTGATATTAAAAAATCCGACATCGTCGCGCAATTTCAACGCGCTCAGGGCGATACCGGTTCCCCAGAAGTCCAAGTGGCTTTGCTGACAGCCCGCATCAATGAGCTGACAGGTCACTTCAAAACCCACATGAAAGACCACCACTCACGTCGCGGCCTGCTTCGCATGGTGAGCCGTCGTCGTAAGTTGCTAGATTATCTCAAGAGCCGCAACCCAGATTCCTATCGTGCACTGATCGAAAAACTCGGTCTGCGTAAGTGATCGGTATCCATGGGGCAGTCTCCCCGTGAGTCAACCGTGGTCGGTGCGGCACTACTGCCGCAACGTCCACGGTTTTTCATTTGTAAGGAATAAATTGTCATGTTCAACAAAGTGACCAAATCGTTTCAGTATGGACAACATACTGTTGTGCTCGAGACCGGTGAAATCGCTCGCCAGTCTTCAGGCGCAGTACTCGTAACTGTCGAAGATACTGTCGTTCTTGCGACTGTTGTCGCCAAAAAAGAAGCTAAATCAGGTCAGGATTTTTTCCCTCTGACTGTTGATTACATCGAAAAAACCTACGCGGCTGGCAAGATCCCCGGTGGATTTTTCAAGCGCGAAGGCAAACCATCTGAAAAAGAAACGCTGACGTCGCGTCTGATTGACCGTCCTTTGCGTCCTCTGTTCCCAGAAGGTTTCTATAACGAAGTTCAGGTCATCATTCACGTCCTGTCCTGCAACCCAGAAATCGATCCTGACATCCCCGCAATGATCGGCGCATCCGCTGCCCTTGCTATTTCAGGTATCCCTTTCAACGGTCCTATCGGCGCCGCACGCGTGGGCTATATCGATGGCCAGTATTTGGTCAACCCAACCGCTAGCCAGCTCAAGACCTCACAGATGGACCTCATCGTTGCCGGTACAGAAGCCGCAGTGTTGATGGTGGAGTCTGAAGCTCAGCAGTTGTCTGAGGAAATCATGCTCGGTGGTGTGGTGTTCGGCCACAACGCCATGCAAGCCGTGATTGGCGCGATCAATGACCTCGTGCGCGAAGCTGGCAAGCCCGACTGGGACTGGCAGCCTGCTGCCAAAAACGAAGCGTTGATCGCTTCGGTGACTGCTGCTGCTCAGGATGCACTCTACGCCGCCTACCAGACGCGCCAAAAGCAAGAGCGCACGACACAGTTGCGTCAGGTGTACGCAAGCGTGCATGCCAAACTTGCTGAAGCGGCGACAGCTCAAGGTGTTTCCGCACCTGATGGCGTGACCGTCGACAACATTTTGTTTGATCTCGAAGCCAAGATCGTGCGCAGCCAGATTCTGAGCGGCGAGCCACGTATTGACGGCCGTGATACACGAACCGTGCGTCCGATCGAAATCCGCCTGGGCGTTTTACCCCGTGTCCACGGTAGCGCGTTGTTTACGCGCGGTGAAACACAGGCTCTGGTTATTGCAACACTCGGCACCAAGCAAAACGAGCAAATCATCGATGCGCTGATGGGCGAGTATCGCGACCGTTTCCTGATGCACTACAACATGCCTCCGTTTGCGACAGGCGAAACAGGTCGTGTCGGTACACCCAAGCGCCGCGAAATCGGTCACGGTCGTCTGGCCAAGCGCTCGCTCGTGCCATTGTTGCCTGATGCTCAAGACTTCCAGTACACCATTCGCTTGGTCTCGGAAATCACCGAGTCAAACGGTTCGTCCTCGATGGCGTCCGTGTGCGGCGGTTCGCTGGCTATGATGGATGCAGGCGTGCCTCTCAAGGATCACGTTGCAGGTGTGGCCATGGGCCTGATCCTCAACGAGGGCAAGTTCGCTGTGCTGACAGATATCCTGGGTGACGAAGACCACCTCGGCGATATGGATTTCAAAGTAGCAGGTACTGAAAACGGTATCACTGCTTTGCAAATGGACATCAAAATCCAGGGCATCACCAAGGAAATCATGCAAGTCGCATTGGCTCAGGCTCGCGACGGACGTCTGCATATTTTGAGCAAAATGCGCGAAGCTATCCAGAATTCGCGTGGCGAGCTGTCAGCTTTTGCACCCCGTATGCTCAGCATGAAGATCAATCCTGAAAAGATTCGTGATGTGATCGGTAAGGGCGGCGCCACCATTCGTGCGTTGACCGAAGAAACCGGTTGCCAGATCGATATCTCTGATGACGGCACGATCGTGATTTCGAGTGCTGATCTTGATCGTGCGCATGATGCTCAGCGCCGGATTACTGAACTGACAGCGGATGTCGAAGTCGGTCAGGAATACGACGGTAGCGTTTTGCGTCTGCTTGATTTTGGCGCCATCGTTCAGGTCTTGCCAGGACGTGATGGTTTGTTGCACATCTCCGAGATTGCAAATTACCGCATCGCCAATATCAATGACGTGCTCAAAGTCGGTCAGGCTTTGCGCGTTAAAGTGATTGAGGCGGATGACAAGGGTCGTTTGCGCTTGTCGGTCAAAGCCATTGGTGGCATTGAGCAACAAGGCGGAGCACCCGCCGCTGACGCAGCTGCTCCTGCTGCCGCAGCACCAGAGGCACCCGCTCAGTAATTACTGACGGTCTGTCATTAAAAACCCTGTCAGGTCACAAGCCGGCAGGGTTTTTTTGTGCCAGCTCGTAAAGTCCGGCCAATCTAAACAGCCGGTCGCGGCGCAACATGCCGAGCATGGGTTCTGGTTGCCTTCTTCCACTGGTGACTAATTCGTCAACGGTGAGGTCAAGCGCTGTGGAAAGTATTTGACGTTGCGTGGGCCACCACTGCGAGAGCAGGCGATCCGGATCGATGAGGCCGAGCTGCTGACGCCTGAGTTCAGAGCGACTGAAATCTTTGATGTTCCACGTCAATACGCTGATGGGGCCTAAGTGTGCGGTCTCTACGGCGGCAATGCCTGTCGCTGCGACATGTTTGTCTTTACGATCGGTATGCTTGAGCGCAGCTTCGAAGGGGGTGACATCCCCCATATTGGCGGATGGAAACTGCTCTTGCATACTTTGCCATTCACTCTTAAGAAGCTCAGGATCAATCGGCCAAAGTCGGGCAGCATTACGTTGCCACTCCTGCCCAATCTTGTCCGTCCAAAGTGGGTCAAACAAACCTGTTTGAGCAAGATTGAGCAGCAGCGGTCTGAGCAAACCCGACATCATGATGCACGCATCTATGACCAAAGCAGGGCGCTGCGAGAGGTTTGGAGCTGCGTGTTTAGTTTCAGTCATGCATAAAAAAATTAGGTCAGAGCATATTTGGTTGCTCGGACAATGGTTTGCGCATCCACTCCAAAAAATGTTCTGAGCGCAGCGCGAGTATCGCTACGGCCAAAACCATCTGTTCCAAGTGTCATCAAGCGCCGGCTAGAGGGAACATAAGCCCGGACCGTTTCAGGAACCGCGCGTACATAATCCGTTGCCGCAATGATGGGGCCTTGGCTCTTGGAGAGTTGCTGGTAGATAAATGGTACACCAGCGGCTGGATCACCTGAGAGCGCTGCCTGTTCGCACGCTAAACCGTCACGAGCCAGTTCGCTCCAGCTCGTCACACTGTAGACCGATGTCGTGATGCCTTCGGCGCACAACTGTTGTGCGGCTTTGATGACCTCAGTCAAAATCGCACCTGATCCGAGCAAAGTGGCTTGCGCAGTTTCATTTTTTGCCTCGTAGACATTAAATAGATATGCTCCGCGAAGAATGTCCTCGCGCACACCCTCGGGCAAACTTGGTTGGGCATAGTTTTCGTTCATCAACGTGACGTAATAAAACACATCTTGTTGTTCGACCATCATTTCTCGCACGCCTTGGTCAATGATGACAGCCATCTCTCCTGCAAACGCGGGGTCGTACGCTTTGCAGTTGGGAATCGTGGCGGCATGCAAGTGACTCGTGCCATCCTGGTGTTGCAGACCTTCACCGCCCAGTGTTGTACGACCCGACGTTGCGCCCAATAAAAACCCGCGTGGACGTTGATCGGCCGCAGCCCATATCTGATCGCCGACACGCTGAAAGCCAAACATGGAGTAGTAGATGTAAAAGGGCAGCATCGCCAGACCATGGACGCTATAGCTGGTTGCAGCTGCAGTCCAGCTCGCAATAGCCCCGGCTTCTGAAATGCCTTCTTCCAAGATCTGACCGTCCAAGGCTTCGCGATAACTCAGCACAGAACCAATGTCTTCAGGTGCGTAGCGTTGACCCACACTTGAGTAAATGCCAACTTGTTTAAAGAGATTGGCCATGCCAAAAGTACGAGCCTCGTCTGCGACAATCGGCACAATACGTGGCCCCAGCACAGGATCCTTGAGCAAATTACCCAACACCCTGACAAAGGCCATGGTCGTACTCATTTCTTTGCCTTCGGCCTGCGTGGCAAACTGGCTATACGAAGACATTTCAGGGACGGCAACTGACTCGCATGTCGTTTCACGCTTCGGTAAATAGCCGCCAAGTGCTTGACGTTGCTTTTGTAAATATTGCATTTCCGGACTATCGGGAGCAGGGCGATAAAAGCTCAAGGAAGTCGCCTCTTCGTCTGTCAACGGCAAATTAAAGCGATTGCGGAACTCAATCAGATCGTTGTCATCGAGTTTTTTCTGGCTATGCGTCGTCATTTTTCCTTGACCCGCACTCCCCATGCCATAGCCCTTTTTGGTGTGGGCCAGGATCACGGTAGGCTGGCCCGTATGGTTGGCAGCTGCCGCATAGGCGGCGTGTATTTTGACGAGGTCGTGTCCGCCTCGCTTGAGACGATCAATTTGATCATCCGTCATGCCTTGTGCGAGACGCGCAAGCTCTTCATTTTGACCAAAAAATGTATCGCGATTAAAGCGGCCATCCTTGGCGGCAAAGGTTTGCATCTGACCATCGACGGTATTGGCAAAGGCGCGTGTGAGCGCACCGGTCAGATCACGTGCAAACAGACCATCCCAGTCGCTGCCCCAAACCAATTTGATGACATTCCAGCCTGCACCCGTAAACAGCTTTTCCAGCTCATCAATAATCCTGCCGTTTCCACGAACGGGACCGTCCAGGCGTTGCAGGTTGCAATTGACGACCCAGACTAAATTGTCCAAGCCCTCGCGCGCGGCAAGTGTTAACGCACTCATGGACTCGGGCTCATCCATCTCGCCGTCGCCAAACACGCCCCAAACCTTGCGCGACTCGCAGTTCAATAAATTGCGATGCGTCAGGTACCGCATAAAACGTGCGTGATAGATGGAGCTGATCGGGCCGATTCCCATCGAGCCTGTTGGGAACTGCCAGAAATCTGGCATCAGCCAAGGGTGGGGATAGCTCGACAGTCCTTGTGCGCCATTTGCAATCGCTTGGATTTCTTGGCGGTAATGCAAAAGATCTTGTTCTTGGAGTCGTCCTTCAAGGTAGGCGCGCGCATAGACGCCTGGCGCACTGTGCGGTTGAAAGAACACTAAATCGCCACGGTGCTGACCTGGTCCCGTGCCACGACGTGCTTCGAAAAAATGATTAAAGCCAGTTTCGAACAAATCAGCCGCACTGGCATAACTCGCAATGTGTCCGCCGAGCTCACCGTAGGCTTGATTGGCTCGCACAACCATCGCGAGTGCATTCCAGCGCATGATGGAAGCCAAACGCTCCTCGATCGCCAGATCGCCCGGAAAAACGGGTTGCTGATCGACAGAGATCGTATTGACATACGGTGTGCTGAGCTCTGGTTTCCAGCCGACTTGTGCCGTATGCGCAGTTCGGACAAGTTCATCGAGTAAAAATTTAGCGCGCTCAGGTCCCTCGCTTTCCAGAACAGCCAGCAGCGCTTGCTGCCATTCATGCGTCTCTTGACTATCGGTATCGACAGAGGTGTTTATCCATGAAGAGGGGCGGGGATCAATGGCAGCGTTCATGATGAGCAGTCTTTTGTTGAATAGTACGGATAGCGATATTCTAGGGACTTGTATGCAGCATTGGATGCCTTAATTGTGAGTAAAAATGATAATATGCGGCATTAAATTCTGATTTTTTAATAAAAACAGCATAATGAAATTAGATTCGATTGATTTAAAGATATTGTCCGAGTTGCAGGCGGACGGCGCACTCTCAAATATTGAGCTTGCGCGTCGCGTGCACCTCAGTCCGTCGCCGTGTCTGACACGCGTCAGGGCCCTAGAGTCCGCCGGTGTGATTGACCGCTATGTGGCGTTGGCCAATGCCGCTTCACTTGGCTTAGGCCTCAATGTCTTTATCAATATCAGCCTTAAAAGCCAGAGCAAAGAATCTCTCGCACATTTTGAGCAACGTATTAGTGAGCACGACGAGGTCATGGAGTGCTATCTCATGACTGGCGACAGTGACTATCTGATCCGTGTGGCGGTCGCGGATATCGCTGCATTAGAAAAATTTATCTTGGAACAACTCACCCCCATACCGGGCATTGAAAAAATCCGGTCGAGTTTTGCACTTAAACAAGTACGCTACAAAACGGCCTTACCGCTTCCATCAAAAACGGACGTATAGTTACGCTTCGATACAAAATCGCTTCGTTAAAAAAACTGATCATAGGATTTGCGAGACATGAGTGAAGTCTTCTCCCCCACACCCCCCTGGCAAGAACAGATATTCAAGGTTCTCAAGGAAGGCGGTATTCAACAAGTGTCTTATGTGCCGGATGCCGGTCACGCACACGTGATTCGTCGCGTCAACGAAGACCCCGCAATGCGTGGCATCGTGCTGACAACAGAAGAAGAAGGTATTGCCGTCGCCGGCGGTGCTTGGCTCGGTGGACAACGACATGCGCTGCTGATGCAGAGCAGTGGCGTGGGTAACTGTATCAACATGATGTCCTTGCTACAGAGCTGTCGCTTCCCGTTTTTGACCTTAGTGACGATGCGCGGTGAATATGCAGAGTTCAATCCGTGGCAAGTGCCAATGAGCAAAGCGACTCAGGCATCGATGGAGTTGATGGGAATTAAGGTTTATCGCGCAGAGTACGCCGATGAGGTCGAGGATGTTGTGGGTGCCGCCTTGGATTTCGCCTTCGAAGGCGGAGAGCCTGTTGCTGTGCTGTTGTCACAGCGCTTGATCGGACGCAAGAAATGGCTGCGCAACTAAGTGTACTGAGTTGATTTCAGTCATTGAGTGTTGTGCAACATCTTCCAAGATATTTCGATAGGAATTGCAATGAGTCATGTTCAGTCTTCTACCAGCGTCATTGATCGACGCGAGTTCGTCAGCGCTCTGATTGCCAAGTGCCCAGAGTCCTTGATTGTTACCGGTTTGGGTTCCGCGACATACGATGTGTTTGCCGCAGGTGATCGCGATAAAAACTTTTATTTGTGGGGTGCCATGGGCGGTGCTGCCGCGATGGGTCTGGGCTTAGCCTTGGCACAGCCAGACAAGTCTGTGATGGTGGTAACAGGTGACGGTGAGCAATTGATGGGCATTGGAACCCTGGCTACCATCAGCGCGCAACAGCCTGCCAATCTCACGATTGTGGTGCTGGACAACGGCCATTTTGGTGAAACAGGCATGCAGTACAGCCACTCCAGTCTTGGTACCGATTTATCCGCAGTCGCCAAGGCTTGCGGTATCGCCAACGCATACCAGGTCAAGGATATGGCAGGCCTGAAGCAGGTCGAGCAAAACGTGAATGCGCGGCAAGGCGTGACCTTTGCACAGATCTTGGTCAAGGCGGATGACCTGCCGCGAGCCTTGCCTTCGCGTGACGGCGTGTTTGTCAAAAACCGTTTCCGCTCAGCCTTGGGTCTAGCACCGTTCTAAGTCACTACAAATCTCAAGCATGATCAAGCACTCGCTCCGTTCTCACAAAAATGGAGCGGGTGCTTAAATTTTTGCGGGATAGAGATGACAGGCGACCTCGCCTTGTGCATCACGCAACAAGTGAGGATGCGCGACGGAGCACTCAGGTCGGCGCTGTTGGCAGCGTGGATGAAACGAGCAGCCCGTAGGTGGGTGTAACGGATCCGGAAACGACAGGCCGAGCCCCATGTCAGGGATGCCCAAACCAGGCTCTGGCGTCAGTACCGAAGCTAATAGCGCCTGAGTGTAAGGATGGCGTGGATGCTTGAATAGCGTCGCCGTTTCAGTCTGTTCCACGACACGACCCAGATACATCACGGCCACTTGCGTCGCAATGTGCTCCACGACTGCCAAGTTGTGGCTGATAAAGACATAGGTCAAGTTGAAATCTTTGCGCAGGTCCAGCAATAGGTTCAAAATCTGCGCCTGCACTGACACGTCAAGCGCCGAGGTCGGCTCATCGCAAACCACAATTTCAGGATTGATCACCAAGGCGCGCGCGATTGCGACGCGCTGGCGTTGACCACCAGAAAGTTGTCCAGGCGTATTGTCTGCATAGCGTGCTGGTAGACCCACACGCTCCAACATTTCGATGGCTTTCTTGCGTCGCTCACTCTTGGTGCCCACCCCGAGAACATCTAGTGGAAAGGACACAATGGATGAAATGGTACGGCGTGGATTTAGTGAGGAGTAGGGGTCTTGAAAAATAGGCTGTACACGGCGTGCCAAGTCTCGTCGATCAATCTTGCTGATGTCTTGTCCGTCGATCAGGACGCTCCCGCGCGATGGGGGAGTCAGCCCTAACAACATACGGGCCAGTGTGGATTTACCGCAACCAGACTCACCCACAATACCCAAGACATCTTTGCGTTGCACCGAGAGGTCGACACCGTTCACTGCATGCAATGTCTGGCGAGGCTTAAACATGCCCGCACTGACAGAAAAAGTGCGCTGAAGGTCTTTTGTTTCAATCAGGGCAGTCATTGGCCTGCTCCGCTCTGGTTCGTTTCATTCATGACACAGCGCCACTGTTGACCTTGCGGTGTCTGATGCAAGGGAATCGTTTCACTGCAACGTGCTTGAGCATGCGCGCAGCGATCTTTAAAGGCGCAACCTTTCATCTCGCCGATGAGTGAGGGGACGACACCAGGAATCGTCCCGAGTCTGCCGCCCGGGATGGTTTTTCCTGGGATTGGGATGCAGCTAATCAAACCGCGGGTATAGGGATGCTGGGGTGAGGCAAAAATATCCGCTGCTGCGCCTTCTTCGACAATCTGACCCGCGTACATTACCGCAACCCGATCAGCGATCCGGGCGACAACACCTAGATCGTGCGTGATCAGCACCATCGCGATACCGAGTTCCTCCTGCAGGTCTGCCAACAGACGCAAAATTTGCGCTTGAATGGTGACGTCCAGAGCCGTGCTGGGCTCATCCGCGATCAGCAGTTCGGGACCACACATGAGTGCCATGGCAATCATGACGCGCTGGCGCAAGCCACCTGAAAGCTGATGGGGATACTGCCCGAGACGCTCGGCGGCAGAGGCGATCCCAACCTTTTCCAAGAGCTCGACGGCACGCAGGCGAGCGTCTTCGGCTGAAGCCTTGAGATGGTGACGGTAGTGTTCGGTCAACTGATCACCGATCGTATAGGCTGGATTAAGAGCCGTCATCGGCTCCTGAAAAATCATCGCCATACGGTTGCCGCGCAAGTCGTTGATGCGGCTCTTGCTGGCGCGCGTCAAGTCTTCGCCTAGGAATTCAAAAACACGGCTGTTGCGTTTCGCAGTTTTAGGCAGCAGGCCCATCATCGACAGCGAAGTAATAGATTTACCGCAGCCCGATTCACCCACGATACAAAGCGTTTCACCACGTTTAACTTGGATCGAAATATCGCGCACCACATGGAGCGTGCCACGTGGTGTGGCGATATCAACTGTTAATCCTTGTACATCCAGAACAATTTCGTCAGTCACCATGATTAAGCTCTCTCGCCTGGTGTAAAGAATTGGTGCAGACCATCACCGGCCAGATTGATTGAGAAAATAAGTAAGGCTAGAGCCGAACCAGGAATCGCAATCAGCCAAAATGAAAAGAACATGTAGGACTTCGCCTCAGAGATCATGAGACCCCAAGAAGGTAGTGGCGGTTGGACGCCCAGGCCGAGGAAGGAGAGTGCTGCCTCAAGCAAAATCGCGCTCGCCGCTTCAAGCGTCGCAATCACAATTAAATGTGGCAATACGTTGGGTAATACCTCGGTCAGCATGATGCGCAGTGTCGAAGCACCGGCGGATTGCGCAGCGGAGACATACTCCATGGAGCGCACTTGTTGGGTGGCGCTACGCATCACCACAGCAAAGCGATCCCATTTCAAGAGGCCAAGCACCATGATGACGACCCATAAGGAACCGCCCACCAGCGCAACGGTAGCAAGCGCCACCAAGATCACAGGCATGGAAAGACGCGTGGTCACCATAAAAGACACAAACATGTCGATGCGACCACCAAAGTAACCCGCTAGCATCCCCATTGTGGTGCCGATCAGGCCTGATATCACGGCCACACTAAGACCAATCAACAGCGAAATCCTTGCGCCGTAAAGCAAACGGGATAAGTAGTCACGTCCAAGCTGATCCGTACCGAGTGGGTGTGCCCAAGTACCTTGGTCATACCAGACTGGCGGAACGGTGCGATTGGTTAGATTCTGAAAATAGGGGTCGTGCGGTGATAACCAGGGTGCAAAAATGGCACAGAAAATAATCAGCAGGAGTAAGCCGCAACCCACATAGAGAGCCGTATTTTTTTTCATATCATGCAACCCGAATACGAGGATCAAGCCATGCGTTGGCGATATCAGAAGCCAGTGTCAGCAGGATGTAGATGACTGACAGCAACAGCACGATCACTTGAGTCACGGGAAAGTCTTTTTGAATAATGCTCTGATAAGCGAGGTAGCCCAACCCATCCAGAGCGAAAATAGTCTCGATCACAACTGAGCCACCCAGCAAAAAACCCAGTTGAACAGCGGCTAGCGCGACAACAGGGACAATGGCGTTTCGCAAAGCATGCTTGAAAATAACGATGCCAGTGGGCAAACCTTTGGCGCGGGCGGTACGTATATAGTCAGCGCTGAGCACTTCGATCATGCCAGCACGAATGAGGCGCATAAACGCAGGGGCCGCATAGTACCCAAGAGCAATCGAAGGCATCACAAAATGTTGCCAACTCTCGCTTCCTGACACTGGTAATATTCGCCAGGTAATCGAGAACAGCATAATCAAGATCAGTGCAAAAAAGAAATTAGGCATGGCTTGACCGACCACTGCAACGCCCAGGCAAAGACGATCGATCCAGCTATTTTTGTAGATCGCAGCCAAAACACCCAGAGGCACTGAAATAATCAGGGCAAAAGCGAGCGAATAGACAGCAAGCAAGAGTGTGGTTTGAAGCTTAGTAAAAATAAGCGTGCCCACATCAGTTTTGAAATAAATGGACTGACCAAGATCGCCTTGGACGATCTTGAGCAGCCAGTTACCAAACTGCACAATGATCGGTTGGTCAAAGCCGTAGGTTTTGCGAACCATGTCGATATCGACCTGTCTCGCGCCTTCGCCGGCAATCGCCAGGGCCGGATCACCTGAAAGGTAAAGCAACATGTAGGCAAGAATTGAAACGGTCAGCGCGACCATAACGGCGAGTCCTAGCCGCTTAGAAATATATGCCAGCATGATGCCTTACCAGAGATGCAAAAAATAAAAAATCATAAAGAAAAGCTTACTTCCAGCTCATTTCCCAAAAACGTACCAACTCGTCGTGGTAAGGCTTGAAGTTCACCTCTTTGCTAGCAACGTAATACACAGGCAGTGTCCAAAGCGGCACGGCATAAGCTTGCTCTGCAATGATCGACAAGGCTTTTTGATAAACCTCTTGGCGCTTCTTCATATCAACCGTGCTGTCACCTTCGCTCAGCAGCTTGATGACCTCAGGGTTGCGGCTGACATCATCCGCGCCGCCACCAAAGTACACCGGTGTGGAGGCTGATAAGTCATTGACTAAGTTGGAACCCCAAGTCTGGTGAGTGAGAGACGTCTTGTTTGCGCGAGCCAAGTCCCGCATCGCTGCATATTGCATGAAGCTTAGCTTGGGCTTGA
>JAOATE010000002.1 GCA_030158305.1 Burkholderiaceae bacterium | reverse complement strand
ATTGATCAGGATTTGATTTTTAACGGGCCTTCGTTTGGCCGTTAATGTGGATGTTAGTGTTTAGGACCGAGTGGTTTCATGCCCCACGTGACCACCAGCCACAATGCCGACAAGCCACAGGCCGTCCAAAACACGGCGCTCGCTCCGCCCAGCACGGCAATGCTTCCGCCCAACATTCCGCCCAAAAACAAACCAGCCGCCTGCGAGGTGTTGTACAGACCAAGCGCCAGACCCTTTAAGTCGGGCGGGGCGACTCGAGATACCAGCGAGGGTTGCAAAGCCTCCAGAACGTTAAACATCACAAAAAATCCAGTAAGGCCAAAAGCTAACAGGTAAAAATTATGGCTGGCCCAAGGCAAAAAGGCACATACCAACACCAGCCCCGCCACCGATAAGCGCAACATGGCGCGATGGGCGCGGCGCTTTTCTGCGACAAAAATAGCCGGCACCATAAAGACAAACGAACCAAAGATGACAGGCAAGTAGACTTTCCAGAGCGCAGCGGCATCGAGATCACCCAGCCTCAATAAAAGCGGAGGGATCACCACAAACATCGCAATCTGGATAAAGTGCAGACAAAACACACCAAAGTTCAGTCTCAGCAAATCAGTGTGAGTAAGCACTTGCATCGGCCGTGCAGGCTGCAAAGGCTTGGGAGTGGGTGGCACAATCGGCACGACAAAACGCGCCACCGCCAAACACACCACACCTAGCAGCGCAATCGTCCAAAATAGACCCGCCAAACCAGTCGAGCCCACGATCAGGGGAGCAATCACCAGGGATAAGGCAAAAGACAACCCTATCGATCCCCCTACCATCGCCATCGCACGGGTTCTGACCTCGGGACGGGTCGCGTCCGCCAGCCATGCCGTCACGGCCGCAGAAATCGCGCCAGAGCCTTGGATCGCTCGACCAATCGTGACCCAAAAAATGTCATCCGACAAGGCACAGACCACACTCCCGGCGACAAACAGGCTTAAGCCTGCCAGCACAACAGGACGTCGGCCCCAGCGGTCAGAAGCCAGACCAAAGGGAATCTGCATAAAAGCCTGTGTCAAACCGTACATTCCCAGCGCCACGCCCACCCACAAAGGGTCGTGGCCGCCCTTGAGCCCTTGAGCAGCTACGGCA
Organism: Burkholderiaceae bacterium; assembly: GCA_030158305.1. Taxonomy (GTDB): domain Bacteria; phylum Pseudomonadota; class Gammaproteobacteria; order Burkholderiales; family Burkholderiaceae_B; genus Zwartia. The sequence continues at coordinate 20,674 of JAOATE010000002.1, read as the reverse complement.
AACACCGGCAATAACAAGAACAAGCCAAGCATGCGGGCGGCAAACAAACCAGCCAAGGCCACGCTGGCACGGCGTTCGGTCGGGGTCAGGGATAAAGGCGTATGTTCAGACATCAAGGACTTAATTCAGAGTGAAGGGCTATCGGACGATTTACGCGTCAGCACGGTATAGTACCAAGTTGGCTTTCAAAAACGTGTCATGGACGAAATCCGAATCCGGGGTGCCCGCACCCACAATCTCAAAAACGTGTCTCTGGACCTGCCCAGGCACAAGCTCGTGGTCGTCACGGGACTGTCCGGCTCGGGCAAATCCTCGCTCGCCTTCGACACCTTGTACGCCGAAGGACAGCGCCGCTACGTCGAAAGTCTCTCGGCGTATGCCAGGCAGTTTTTGCAGCTGATGGACAAACCGGATGTCGACCTGATTGAGGGTCTGTCTCCGGCGATTTCCATCGAACAAAAGGCCGCGGGCCACAATCCGCGCTCCACCGTCGGCACGATTACCGAGATTCATGACTATCTGCGACTGTTATATGCTCGGGTAGGCACCCCATATTGCCCCTCACACGGACTACCGCTGGCCGCACAAAGCGTGAGCCAAATGGTCGATAGCGTGCTGACTTGGCCCGCCGAACGCAGGCTGGCGATCCTCGCGCCGATCGCTCGCACCCGCAAAGGCAGTTTTGATGATGAATGCGCGAGTCTGCAGGCACAGGGTTTTGTGCGCGTGCGCGTCGACGGAGAAATGGTCGACCTCGACAGCATGCCTGAGCTCAACAAAAACGAAAAACACGATATCGATGTCGTGATTGATCGCCTGCGCATCAAACCAGAGAGCAAGCAACGTCTGGCTGAGAGCTTTGAGACGGCGTTGACGCTCGCGCAAGGGCGAGTCGTCGCACTCGACATGGACACCAACGAAGAGCACCTGTTCTCGAGTCGCTACGCGTGTCCGGTTTGCAGCCATAGTCTGCCCGAACTCGAGCCACGTTTGTTTAGCTTTAATAACCCTGTTGGTGCCTGCCCTAGCTGTGATGGTTTGGGACACATGGGATTTTTTGATCCTAAACGCGTCGTGGCCTTTCCCGAGCTGAGTCTCGGCTCGGGCGCCATTCGCGGTTGGGATAAACGCAATGCGTTTACCTTCTCGATGTTGTCGAGCCTGTCGACGCACTACGAATTCGATATCGAGTCCACCTGGGATAGTCTTTCCGAGGAAATTCGTCAGATCGTGTTGTACGGTTCCGGCACAGTTGAGATTCCATTTTTCTATTTAAATGAAAACGGTCGCAGTACCGTCAAGCGCCACACCTTTGAGGGCGTCATCCCCAACCTCGAACGTCGCTGGAAAGAAACCGACTCCTCGGCCGTCCGCGAAGAGCTCGGCAAGTATCGCGCTGTCCAAACCTGCCCAGTTTGTCATGGTTCGCGTCTACGTGCAGAAGCACGCCATGTCCGCATTGGTGACGAGCGCATTGCGCCCCCTGCACCGTTGCTCGACACTCCCGAAGGACGTAACTGGCAAGAGCAGGGGCTCGCGATTTACGAAGTGGAGGCACAACCGCTCTCGACTTGTCTGAAATGGTTTCAAGACCTCAAGCTGACCGGTGCGCGCGCAGAAATCGCGCAGCGTATCGTCCGAGAAATCGAAGCGCGCCTGAGCTTTCTGAATAACGTCGGTCTGAACTATCTGTCCCTGGATCGGAGCGCCGACACAATCTCCGGTGGCGAAGCACAACGTATTCGGCTAGCCAGCCAGATCGGTTCTGGCTTGACCGGTGTGATGTATGTGCTGGACGAACCCTCGATTGGTCTGCATCAGCGTGACAATGATCGTTTGATCGCCACCTTGCATCACTTGCGCGATCTGGGCAATAGTGTCATCGTCGTCGAACACGATGAAGACATGATTCGCGAAGCCGATTGGGTCGTGGATATGGGCCCCGGTGCAGGTGAGCATGGTGGTCAAATCGTCGCGCAAGGCACCCCTGCACAAATCGAGCAAAACCCCGACTCACTCACGGGCCAGTACATGAGTGGCGCGCAAGAGATCGCGGTCCCTAAGCGACGTCCTCTGGATCAAGAGCAAAAGTGGCTCGAACTGACGGGCTGTACGGGCAACAATCTCAAGTCTGTGGATCTACGGATTCCAGCAGGAAAGTTTGTCTGTATCTCAGGCGTTTCCGGTTCGGGTAAATCCACGCTGATCAACGACACGCTTGCCATCGTGATGTCCCGTGCCTTGCATCATGCGCAATCTGAACCCGCGCCTTATACCGGACTCAATGGTTTAGAGCATTTCGACAAAATCATTAGCGTTGACCAAAGTCCGATCGGTCGCACACCGCGCAGCAACCCTGCAACCTATACGGGGATGTTCACTCCGATTCGCGAATTGTTTGCCGGCGTCCCTGAGTCGCGCACCCGCGGTTACGATCCAGGGCGCTTTAGTTTTAACGTCAAGGGTGGTCGTTGCGAAGCTTGTCAGGGCGATGGCGTGGTCAAGGTTGAAATGCATTTCTTGCCTGATATGTACGTCCCTTGTGACGTCTGCTCGGGCAAACGTTACAACCGCGAAACCCTCGAAATCCGCTATCGCGGCCGCAATATCCATGAAGTGCTTGACCTCACCGTCGAGCAAGCGCTCACGTATTTTGAAGCAGTCCCTGCTGTGGCGCGCAAGTTACAAACGCTGATGGATGTCGGCTTGTCATACCTGCGCCTGGGTCAGAGTGCCACCACACTTTCTGGCGGCGAAGCGCAACGCGTCAAGCTCTCCCTTGAGCTATCCAAACGGAGCACGGGGCAAACGCTCTACATTCTGGATGAGCCCACTACAGGTCTGCACTTTCACGATATTGCCTTACTGCTGCGCGTGCTCAATCAGCTTGTCGAGGCAGGCAATACGGTAGTGGTGATCGAGCACAATCTCGATGTGATTAAAACCGCCGACTGGGTGATTGACATGGGGCCAGAGGGCGGCAATGGTGGCGGACAAATTGTTGCACAAGGAACACCCGAAGTCATCGCAGCAAGTGCTGCGAGTCATACGGGGCATTACCTTGGCAACGTGTTATCTCGCAAAAAATCTGCTTAAGGCAAGCCGAGCAAGCGCAATGGTACTGCTGCGCTAGAAGGACATACGCCTGACTCTACGATTGGTAGCGCCGAATTGCAGATATGTGCATCGGCGAAACGATCTGCAGGATACGGACGTCCGACATCAGTTTCTGTCCCCGGCATTTGTTTGCCATCCCAATACGCCCAGGCGACTTGGACAGAGGTGGACTGGCGGCAACCACCTTGTGTCTGCGCATCGCAGGCATTAAACAAAGCCGTCAACGCTTTGCCAGCAGAAGGATGCCCGCAGACTGCCGCCTGAGTCTGTAACACACCGCCTCCTTGGACCGTTCCTTGCGATGACACCACTGTGGCTAACCAGCCTGGTGAACAATGATTGTCAAAAGAGACCTTGGGCGCCAGACTGGCACTGGTGGACAAATAATAGGCTTGAACTTGACTGGTCACTTCACGGCCTGCGCGCGTGTCAGCAAAGCCCATCGAGCACTGGTTTCGCACACCCATCGCATTGGCTTGGCAAACCTGCACCAGCGCCAAAAGATGCTCGCCTTCTTGCGCCTGTCCTCCCGTCATCACTGCAGCCGCCGTGGTCGGGGCTTGGGAAGGCGCGGCGGTCCATGCAGGGGGCGTGGGGTCAGGAGCAGCCGAAAAATCTACCTGTCCAGGCATCGGGGGAGTATTGGGGGCTGTCGCGTCAAAATTGGACGTGGGCGGTGCCACAGGAATTGCAACAGGCGCTGTCGGCGCACCTGCGCGCTCAACCGTTCGAATCGGTGCAGCAGACTGTTGCGCGCACGCAGACAATAAAGCGACACTTGCAACACTCAAGGTTAAAAAAAGCTTGCGCGTGGATGTCATAGCGATCTCCCTAATACTAGTCAAACTGATTGCCCATCCGAAACAACCGGTGGTGCTCGCGAATCGCATAGCGATCCGTCATCCCTGCAATGTAGTCGGCAATCGCACGCGCCTGTGCAGCCGCATCCTCATGCCGATAATCGGGCGGCAACAAACGCGGCTCATGTACAAAAGCATCAAAGAGCTCCCGTACGATGCGTCGCGCTTTATTGGTCATTCTCATCACCTTGTAGTGACGATACAAATTTTCAAATAAAAACTTTTTCAACGCATCGGCCTCGGCACGCAAGGCTGGAGAAAACGCCACAAGCGGACCGCAAAGCCGTGCCGCGTCAGCACTCACAGGCGCGGCAGCGAACAAATTAGTCTGCGTCGTCTGCGTGACATCGGTGATCAGCGTATTGATCATGCTCCGAATCGTTTCAGCGACAACCCGCCGCTCATTGAGTGTAGGCCACTTCTGAACCATCGCCGTATAGTGACGCTCAAATATTGGCACCGCTTGCAGCTGCTCAATCGTCAGCAAACCGGATCGCAAACCATCATCAATGTCGTGATTGTTGTAGGCAATCTCGTCGGCCAAGTTGGCAAGCTGCGCTTCCAACGACGGTTGCGTTCGATCGATAAAACGTTGTCCCACATCGCCCAGCAATCTGGCGTGTGAAAGTGAACAGTGTTTGAGGACGCCTTCACGTGTTTCAAAACACAAGTTCAACCCGTTGAAAGCCGCATAGCGCTCCTCGAGCGCATCGATCACGCGCAAGCTTTGCAAATTGTGTTCAAACCCTCCAGCCTCGGGCGCAAACTCACGCATGCAAGCGTTGAGTTCATCTTGACCTGCATGACCAAAAGGAGTGTGACCTAAATCATGCGCAAGCGCGATCGCTTCGGTGAGATCTTCGTTGAGGCGCAAACTACGGGCGAGCACACGGGCAATTTGTGCAACCTCAAGTGAGTGTGTCAGCCGGGTGCGAAACAAATCACCTTCGTGGTTGATGAAGACCTGTGTTTTGTACTCTAGCCTTCTGAATGCACCTGCATGGACAATGCGATCACGGTCGCGTTGAAACTCGCTGCGATTGGTGGGTGCAGGCTCTGCGTATCGACGACCACGACTCTGCTCGGAATGAGAGGCGTAGGCAGCGAGTTCCGTCATATCAATCAAACCGTATGACGCAGAATCACACGCTCGACTAACTCTGCCGGCGCGCCACATCGAATCGCTTCACCAATCTTGGGCATCAAGACAAAATTGATTTCACCGGCACGGGTTTTCTTGTCACCCCGCATCAGCGAGAGCCACTGTTCCACACCCCCAAGACGCGGACCGACCGTTGGACATCCAATGGCCTCGACCAGTTTGCGCACACGCGCTACATCAGCAACGGGAAATCCCAATAGTTCTGCGGATAAATCCGCGGCCATGATCATGCCCGTTCCAACCGCCTCACCATGCAGCAAGACGCCATAGCCGGAACCCGCCTCAATCGCATGGCCAAAGGTGTGACCAAGATTCAAAATCTCTCGCAAGCCACTTTCGCGTTCGTCTTGGGATACGACCCAGGCCTTGAACTCGCACGAGCGTCGGATCGCGATCGCCAACAAGTCCGGTTCGCGCGCGCGCAGACCGGCAGCATTTTTCTCGCACCACTCAAAAAAAGGCGCATCTAAAATCAATCCGTACTTAATGACCTCCGCCAAGCCCGCGGACATTTCACGGTCGTGGAGCGTTTTCAACACATCGGTATCAATCTCAACTGCGATAGGCTGATAAAACGCACCAATCATATTTTTACCAAGCGGATGATTGACCGCAGTCTTGCCTCCCACCGAAGAATCCACCTGAGACAATAAAGTCGTGGGCACCTGCACGAAGCGCACACCTCGCATATAAACAGCGGCTGCAAACCCCGCCATATCGCCAATCACACCACCACCAAGTGCCACAATAACGGTTCGTCGATCCAGCTGAGCACCTAGCATGGCATCAAAAATCTGGTTAAGTGTTTCCCAGGTTTTGTGGGCCTCTCCGTCTGGCAAAATCACAGGCACAATACGCTTGCCCGTCTGAGCCAGTACCTGCATCACCTCATCACCCAGTAACGCCTGAACAACTGGGTTCGTAATCAGTGCAATGGATGTGGCGTCCGCTGGAATCGAAGCGGCCAAGGTGGTCAAGCGACCAGGCGCGATATTGATCGGATAATGACCACCCGGAGTGGCTACCTGGACAGTTTCTACGGTGTGCATGGCTTATTCTCTTCTGTGTGACTAGCGGCAAAATCGGCACGCATACTCGCTGAGGAGTTGCCTGGGCGGCTTTGGGCGCTTCGATCAATCGCTTTTTCGACCTGTCTGAGTTGCTCAATAATGTGGGCCACGAGGTGATGCACGGGTGTTGTGCCCGTATCGACCACGACATCCGCCACAGACGCGTAAAGCGGCTCGCGCAACTCTAGCAAGCTACGCAAGGTTGCCTTGGGGTCTGGCGTGGCGAGCAGGGGGCGATTGCGATCCCTGCTGGTGCGGCGAAACAGCTCCTCGACACTGGCGCGCAAATAAATCACAATCCCTCGGCTCTGCAATGCGCGACGATTTTCCTCGGCCAATACTGCACCACCGCCCGTCGCCATCACCAAATTAGGACGAACCGTGCAATCATCGAGCACTTGGCACTCACGTTTACGGAACCCTTGCTCACCTTCGATCTCAAAGATCACAGGGATCCGAACTCCGCAACGCGCCTCAAGCTCATGATCAAGATCGATAAACTCTCTGTGCAAGACTCTGGCAAGCGCCTTTCCAATGGTGGTCTTGCCCGCGCCCATCATTCCGACCAGAAAAATCGGGCTGTCGTGGTCCAACGGACCTGCGCTTTGGGGCAGATCCTGAAGGTCGGAGGAGGGGTTCGAGTCGCCAGAAGGGTTCGGTTCGGGCGCAAGCGCTTCATTATTCATGCCGACATTATCCCATTGACAGCCCCGAGTCCCAAACTGATCCGGGCAAACCCTCTCAAAACCTTTAAAATGTCCGTCAATGAGCAAATATAACCACCCCCTCGACGATGAAGACCAGACCGAAGACAAGCCGAAAAGCTCGTTTCTCGTCAGGTTTTTGCTAAAACTCACCATCCTGTCAGCAGGATTAGCCTTGTGCGGCGCCTTGCTGCTTGGGATGGCGCTTGCGTTAGCCTGGCCTAATCTGCCAGACCTCAACGCGATGACCGACTATCGGCCACGCGTGCCGCTTCGCGTTTACACAGCGGATAAAGTGCTGATTGGTGAGTTTGGCGAAGAGCGTCGCAATGTCCTGCGCTTTGATGAAATCCCAGATGTCATGAAATCCGCGGTCCTTTCCGCAGAGGACGATCGTTTTTATCAGCATGGCGGGATTGACTGGATTGGCGTCGTTCGCGCAGGACTCACTAACCTGATTTCGATGCAGAAAAGCCAGGGCGCCAGCACGATCACCATGCAGGTGGCACGAAACTTTTACTTGTCTTCCGAAAAAACATGGTCACGTAAGTTCTACGAGCTATTACTGACCTTCAAAATCGAAGCCAGCCTTTCAAAAGACCAGATTCTCGAGCTGTACCTCAACCAGATTTATCTCGGACACAGAGCGTATGGCTTTGCTGCCGCCTCCCGCGCCTATTTAGGAAAAGAACTTTCAGAAATTACCCCGGCTGATGCGGCATTGCTGGCGGGCATCCCTAAAGCACCCTCGCGCTTTAACCCCATTGCCAACAAACCACGGGCCGTTTTACGCCAGCGCTATGTATTGGGTCGCATGCATTCACTCGGCTATCTGACCGACGCAGAATACAAAGCGGCCTTGGCGCAACCCGTCGTCATCAAGCCTTCACAGGGCACCCCCGCAGGCGGCTATGCCGTTCACGGTGAATACGCAGCAGAGCTTGCACGCCAGCTCATGATCAGTATTTATCCTGACAATGTCTACACACGCGGATTGAATGTCTACACCACCATTCACTCCAAAGACCAAAAATGGGCCTATGACTCATTGCGCGAGGGTGTGCTGGACTATACCCGCCGGGCGCCTTATCCTGGCCCAGAGGCACAACTCACCGTCCCTGCGGGTCTCGAGGATGACGCCGCCAAGCTTGATGAGTTTTTAGATGGTGTGTTTGATAAGCATCCGGACCGGACAGAAATGCTCACGGGTGTGGTGCTCTCGGTCAAACCCACTGAGGTTCGTGTCGCTCGCAGTTCCACCGACATCGTCGTCATCAACGACAAAAAAGCACTCGGCATCATCGCGCGTGCACTCAACCCCAAAGCACCTGCTGCTCTGCGGCTGCAACGCGGCTCGGTCGTCTATTTACACAAGACCCCCGCCTACTGGGAGATCCTAAATCTTCCAAGCGTTCAGGCGGCTTTTGTGGCAATGATTCCTCAGGATGGGTCGCTGCGAGCGATGGTGGGAGGGTTTGACTTTTTTCACGGTAATTTCAACCGCGTCACTCAAGCCTGGCGTCAACCAGGCTCTGCCTTCAAGCCGTTTATTTATGCAGCGTCTCTTGAGCGGGGCTTGACGCCCGGTACGATGATTTCGGATCAGCCTTTTGAACTCACGGCAGAACAAACTGGCTCAGGCAAAGCGTGGACGCCTAAAAATTATGGTGGCGAATACGGTGAAATGATGTCCATGCGCGAGGCAATTGCCCGCTCCAAAAACATGGTTTCCATTCGCATCCTTCAGTCTATTGGTCCTCAATACGCGCAAGAGTTCATTGCCCGCTTCGGCTTTGACAAGTCCAAACACCCTGCCGTCTTACCCATGGCGCTTGGCTCAGGCGCAGTCACCCCCATGCAACTGGCGGCAGGTTTTTCCGTATTTGCCAACGGCGGCTATCGCGTCACTCCTTATCTGATTGATCACGTCACTGACGCAAGCGGTCAGGTGCTGATGCGCGCCAAACCCATTGTGGCGGGAGACTCAGCCGCACGTGCGATTGACGCACGCACCGCTTATGTGATGGACGATATGCTGCGCGGCGTAGCAACGTCCGGCACCGCTGCGCGCTCCAGACAAGTCCTCAAGCGTGGCGATCTCGCGGGTAAAACAGGCACCACCAACGATTCAGTCGACGCGTGGTTTGCGGGCTATACCCCTCAGCTAGTGGGTGTGGCCTGGCTCGGCTACGACCAGCCTAAATCACTCGGCTCGCGTGAAACAGGCGGAGGCGCCTCCTTGCCGGTATGGCTCGGTTACATGCAAAACGCACTGAAAGAGTTTCCCGAGCAAAAGCGCGGCCCACCACCTGAAGGCTTGATTATCGAAGGGGGCAACATGTATTTCAAAGAGTTTCCACCCAAGGAATCCGTGAAAAGCCTGGGCGACCCTAAGCAGGATTCGTTGGGTGACTTGCTCGATAGCTTAGGCGGCGACAGCAATGGCAATGACCGTGGTAGTCGTAACAGCAGTAGCAACCGCCGCGAACCTATCGGAAACTAATCCACGACCAGACCATCAGGCAGTGTGCTTACAGAGTGACTGTGAGCGTCTGCCCGGTTTCGTCTGAACAGATTTGAGACAGCAGCAAATGCAGATCGCTTCCGCCACGCGTATCTTTCCAGTGCTGACCATCAAATTTATAATGGAAACCACCCGAACGCGCCGCGAGCCACATCTCATGAAGGGGCGCCTGGCTATTAATGACTACCTGGTGACCACTTTCAAAAATGAGATTCAGCACGTTGCCGTTTCGCTTGGTTTCAACATCCAGATCAAGTTGTTCAAACCAATGATCGGCTTGAGCCTCTATTGCATCTAGAATGGCAGTTGCCCGTGTGTGAAATTCAGTATCGTTCATAATCCTTGGTCCTCAATATTGAGGGAGTGTGCAGTGATTCACAACATCCATCGTCGCAGTTTTGCAAGCATTGTAGCGATGCTCGCCCTCACAGGGTGGCTCGCTGGCTGTGGCTTCAAAGGACCGCTTTATCTGCCACCACCCAAGCCCACTGCTGCCGGAGCAGAACCCATATTCCCTGCATTGTGCTTGAATACGCAAACAAACATCCAAATACCCACTGCTTTAACATGACCGATCCAATCTCTGCTTCCCACTCTATGACAACCGCTGCCACACCTGCTGGATCTCCCCACTTTCACTACCAAAATGGTGAACTCTTCGCCGAGGGCGTCGCGCTGTCGACTCTCGCGCAACAGCTCGGAACCCCTCTTTATGTCTACTCGCGCGCAGCCTTAGCGACAGCATGGTCCTCTTATCAAGAGGCCATCGGCGCGCACCGCGTCTTGGTGTGCTTTGGCATGAAAGCCAATTCAAATCTCGCCGTTTTAAAAGAGTTCGCACGTTTGGGTAGCGGCTTTGACATCGTCTCTGGTGGCGAGCTCGCCCGCGTACTGGCGGCTGGCGCCAACCCCGCCAAAGTCGTATTTTCGGGTGTCGGCAAACAAGACTGGGAAATGCAGGCAGCACTCGACGCTGGCGTAAAGTGCTTTAACGTTGAGTCACTCCCTGAGCTCAAGCGCCTGTCAGCCGTGGCGACACGTATGGGCAAAGTCGCCTCCGTATCGCTTCGTGTCAATCCCGATGTCGATGCGCAAACGCATCCTTATATTTCTACCGGTCTCAAAGAAAATAAATTCGGCATTGCGATCGAAGAAGCGCCCGCTGCCTATCAACTGGCCACCACTCTGCCAGGCATCCAAGTGGTCGGCGTTGATTGTCACATCGGCTCGCAGATTACCGAGGTCAGCCCCTATCTGGACGCGCTCGACAAGCTTCTCAAGCTCATTGAGCAACTCGTGAGCCAAGGCATCACCCTGAAACATCTGGATTTAGGCGGCGGTTTGGGTATTCGTTATGACGACGAAACGCCGCTTGCACCCAAGCTCTTGCTGGACAAAGTCTTTGCGCAACTCAAAGCGCGCGGCTTTGACCATCTCGAACTGGTGCTCGAACCCGGTCGCTCGCTCGTCGGCAATGCTGGCGTCCTCTTGACCTCCGTGCAGTTTCTCAAGCACACCGAAGCGCGAAATTTTGCGATTGTGGATGCTGCGATGAACGATCTCATGCGTCCCGCCCTGTACGAGGCGTGGCATGGTGTGTTGCCACTCAAGCCGCGCACCAGCGAGCAAACACTCTATGACGTCGTGGGCCCAGTGTGCGAGAGCGCAGACTGGTTAGCACGTGCGCGAAAGCTCGCCCTGCATGAGGGCGATGTCCTCGCGATTGAGTCTGCGGGCGCCTACGGCTTTGTGATGGCGGGCAACTACAACAGTCGCCCACGTCCCGCCGAAGTGATGGTCGATGGCGAGCACTTTTATGTCATTCGCCAACGTGAAACCTTTGCCGACCTGATCCGCGGCGAAAGCTGTCTGCCAGACTAATGCCGCAGACTATGTGCGGGAAAGAAAGCCGTTAAAAAAGCTCACGGTGTTGGTCGCAAGTGTCTCAAGGTGATAACCACCTTCTTGCACCACCAACGTGGGCAATCCCAATGCCGCCACTTGCTTGCCCAAGCGATTAAATCCCTCGGTTGTCACGGCAACCTTGGTCTGCGGATCATCCTTGTACACATCAAAACCCAAACACAACACCAACGCTTCTGGCTTGAACGCCTCGATCGCCTTCAGCGCTTGGGCGACACGTTCAAAAAATACTGCTTCGCTTGAGCCATGCGCCATCGGCAAGTTGAGGTTGTATCCCGCACCTGTGTCGGCGCCGGTCTCATCCTCAAAGCCTGCTGTCACAGGGTAGAAGTTCGTTGGATCACCATGTACGGATACATACAAGACATCGTCACGGTTATAAAAAATCTCCTGCACACCCTGACCGTGATGCACGTCGGTATCCAAAATCACCACACGTTTAAATTTTTCCCGTAACAGTTCGGCAGCAATCGCGGCATTATTGAGATAACAAAAACCACCTGCTGCGTCTTTACGCGTGTGATGGCCTGGGGGGCGACACAAGGCATAGGCCTTGTCATCACCTTGCAAGAGCGCGTTCGCGCCCGCAATGGCGGACTGCGCGCCCCAATAGACGGTGGTCCACGTATGTTCACCCACCGGGCAACTCCCGTCTGCCAGATACTTGCCCGCCTTGGCCAAAATACCCCGAAGCGCGTTGGGTTCACGCACATACACGTTGGAAATCACCTCATCACCCCAGTCCGGACCAACTTGCTTCCACTCTGCGTGCGCATGTTGAAGGAATGACAAATACGCGGCATCGTGCACGCGCAACAAAGGCGCCATGCCAAAGTCATTGGGTTCATACACGGGCAGCTTGAGCTCGGCGAGGCCTTTTAAAATTTGCTCGGCACGCTCAGGAATCTCTTGCGGCACACGCATCTTGCCACGCGACAAATACGTTTGCGGATGATGTAACTTTTGCTTGGGGTGAAAAAAGCTCTTCATCAAGTCTCCTGGTTTTAACGCGTGCGCCGAAGTGATCGGGTCTTCAAGGATGCAATTAACATGGGCAATGTCAGAGACAACCCGGCAGCCACAATGAGTACGATGCCTGCAAAAGAGAGCAGGCTAGGGCGTTGGGCAAAAAATAATTCGCCCCACATCACCGCTAATGCCAACTGAAAATAATTAAGAGGCGCCAAGGTCGAAGCCGGTACACGCTTGAAGGCCAAGATCAACAAGTACTGACCGACGCCCCCACACAAACCCATTAAGAGCATTTCAAACATATCGCGACCGGTTGGCCATACCTCAGGCCAAAATACGGCAATGACGCCCAGGCCCATGAACCAACAGGTGCTTGCCGCATAAATAAACATCTGTTCACTTTCTACGCGTTTGGTCAACTTGCGCGTGAGCAACTGCACCATCGCATAGGCGCATGCACTTGTAAACATCAGCGCGCTGCCGATCCAGGAAAGCTCTCCACCAGGATTAACGATCAGCAACATACCTGCCATGCCAACCAAGACCGCTGCATACTGCTTCCACCCCACCCGCTCACCGAGCACAAAAGGGGCTAGGATCACCACGATCAGGGGCGCGACAAAATAAATCGCCGTTCCCTCTGCAAGGGGTAAATATTGAATAGCAGGCATAAAACAAATGCCCACCACGCCGAGCATCGCACCGCGGAGTACCAACAGTAGTCGGGCATCTTTAGGCGCGTGGACAGAAACGCCTTTCGCGCGCAAGACGGCAAAGGACAGCACCACGATCACGGAGTAACGCGCCATGTTGACGAGAGGAGCCGAGTAGCGATGCACCAGATCTTTTGCCAGTGCGTCCAGCAGCGAGAAGCAGGTGAGGGCACATAAAAAAATCCCGCAACCCACCAGCCACTGACGCTGTTGAGACGGCGCAGTCGACTCTGGCAAGCTTTTGGCTGGAGAGGTCATATCAACCACTAATTCGCGCTTGCGGTAGGACGACGATAAAGCGGAATCAGCAACATCAAAATCACAATACCGAGTATCGACAGCACGCCATAACTCAGTCCGTAACTGCTCAGCATGCTGGCCAATACGCCAAATAAAGGTGGTCCCACCATCACACCTAAAAAGGTGATGCAAAGCGTGCCACCCGTGGCAACTCCCGCCTGACCTTTGGGGGCCTGCCTGGCGATCTCAGCCAGAAAGACCCCATTCCAACCAATCGCTGAAGAACCAAAAATCACCAACACCGGGAATAGGAACCAAGGTGATGATGCAGGACCGAGCAATGCCGTGCCCACCGCACCGATCACTAAGAGCACGGCGATCACAATCAGCATCATGGTGGCGCCCAGCCAGCGATCTGACACGTAGCCCCACAGCATGCGACCCAAGACTCCACCCGCTTGAGCCACTGTCAACGCACCACCCGCCGCCACCAGACTCCAGCCTAGGTCCTCATACAAAAACGTGACCAAATAGCCCATCAATGCCATCTGCGCAATCGAAAACATAAACGACATATAGGAAAGCTTGCGCAACGTACGGTGACTAAAAATCAGCTTGAGAGGCAACACAAAACTCGTCGCCAAAGAAGGTTTGACGGTTGGATCGCGGTCATCATCCAAACCCTCTCGCAAAGGCTGGACCGCCCAGGCGCAAATCGCACAGGCGATACCCGCGCACACAAACGCCCATTGCCAACCGATTAAGTGATCGAGAGAAGGTACTGTCGCGCCAGCGATCATGCCGCCAAGAGGCACGCCGGTTTGTTTGACCGAGAAAACAAAAGAAAGTTTTTCTGGAGGCGTTGATTTAATCAACAAATGCGAACTAGCGGGTGTAATCGGTCCATAACCTGCACCGATAAACAATGCCCCCAAGGCAATGGTTTCTACCGTCGGGATTGCACACAAAAACAAACCGATCGCGGCCAATACGAGCCCTGTCTGGCTGAGCCGAATCGCACCCCAGCGCTTAACCGCCGCTCCACCTAACAAGGTCGCAACCATTGCGCCAAAATAGGCCAGCGCAACATAGGCACCTAAGTAGTTGGTTGAAATTCCGACATCTTTGGCCACTGCCGGTGCAACCACCGGCAAGTTCAACAAGGCCATCGCAACAAGAGACTGAACTGTGAGGGTCGCGACCAGCACGACCCAAGGTTTAGCAGGCGTCAAAGCGCACCATAAGAATGAAGACCTGAAAGAAACATGTTAACGCCCAAAAAGGCGAAACAAGTGACTAACAGACCAACAAGTGCCCAATATGCGGCCATCGTGCCACGCAAACCTTTCATGAGGCGTAAGTGCAACCATGCGGCATAGTTCAGCCAAACAATCAGTGCCCACGTTTCTTTAGGATCCCATTGCCAATAGGCACCCCAGGCGTCGGCCGCCCATAAGGCACCCAAAATCGTGGCGACGGTAAAAAAGGCAAAACCGATGGCAATCGCCCGATACATAATGTCATCGAGCACCTCAAAGGACGGCAAACGTGCGGCAATCGGCGCGCGAAACAACAAAATCGTCCCGACAATCAACGCACCAATTCCAAAATAAATCATCCATGTCGCCGACAAGCCTTCGGTACGAAACACCATGGGTTCGGCTGCCAGCAACACACCCAAAATAAATAAGGGTGCGAGTTTGAGCCAAGACTTTGTTTGCCCATGCTGTTTGACCAGGTAAGCAAAGCCCACCATCGCGGCAAGCGAAAACGTCCCATAACCAATAAAGTTTGCAGGCACATGGATTTTCATCCACCAGCTTTTCAAGGCGGGAACCAAAGGCTGAATCTGATAGGCCTCTCGGGTAAAGGAATACCAGAGTAAAAACACGACGGAGGAGGTCACGACCAACAACACAAAACCGCCCAGCGCCCGCGTGCCGTAGCGACGCTCGTAGTACAAATAAAACAAAGCGGTCACGAGTGCGAACAAGACAAAGACTTCGTACAAATTACTGACGGGGATGTGACCCAAGTCAGGGCCCATCAGGTGACCTTCACGCCAACGCACCAACATCCCGGTGGAGCCCGCAAACACGGCCCCCCAAGTGAGCGCAGTCCCTAACCATGCTGCGGTGGGGCTCACAAAGCCCGCCCAATAACAAAAAGTAGCGATGACAAAGAGCACCGACATCCAGAGAATGGCTGACTGAGAAGAGAGCAAGTATTTCAAAAGAAATGCTTGATCCGCGCGTGCCAAATCCCCTTGGTACAACCAAATCGCAAACCCCGCTGCTAGCGCCATGGAGATCATCAGCGTGCGCAAGGGACGCCACAGCCAGCCCAGCCATGTCAAAGATGGAACCGTGAGCACCAAAATGGTTTTCTCATAAATATCCATCGCCTGACTGTATTGGTTGAGGGCAAAACCCGCAGCAATAGCCAGCAGCAAAAAGAACAATGCATCTGTCCAGTCGGGACGACCGCGCTGAATGCGCCCATCCCCCGACTCCGACAAATCATCCCAATCGTTTGCAACAGCAGCAACGGGCTCACTCATAGCGGCTCTCAATAATCAGTGTTGGGGTTACCATCAGGCTAACCTTGGTTCAGGCGCATCAACGCCTGCTTGAAACGGTCGAACTCTCGATTGAAATCGAGTGTACGCTTTTGCGATGTCATGGCCGCCAATACTCTCGACCCTTCTGAGGTCTCAGCAGGACGCAACCATACCCAAATGCGACGGTCTCGGACATAAAACATCGTAAACACGCCAATCACTAAAAGCAAACAGCCGATATACACCGTGATCTTTCCTGGCGTGCGACTCACCTGAAACACACTCGCCTGAACATGCTCAAAGGTTTTGAGCGTCATCATGATCGGAGAGGGATAAAGCGCGAGATCTGACAATGCTGCGACTGATAACCTGGACCAATCAGCGATTTCATCCATTTTTTCGGGGGCATTAGACAAGGCAGGCAGCCCCGCACGCTCTCTTGCGACATTGCGCAATTCGGCAATCGATGAACCGAGCAAACGGATAATGATGTCTGCGGCCCGCCTTTGCTCAGGTTCGGGGACATTTTTTTCGAGGAAATTAGAAATCGCGACTAACCCACCCGTCGCAAACGTCTCCAGCGCCCGCTCGGCCGAGATTTGTAATGCCCGCTGTTCCTCGGCGCTACCACCATAGCTTGCGACCAACCGTTGGGAGGCCAACTGTCTGGCAGCCGGGTCCGCCAAAGCGGCTCTCAAACGCATAAAGTCGCCCACCGAACTTTCTTCATCAACCGGTAGGCGCAAATAACGAAAACCAGCGGCACCAGGCTCTTGAACTCCTGCCAGCATGACACGCGCACCGTCTAACTCAACTGGCACCATGTAGTTGTGAAACAAAGTGGCTTGACCGCTCGCGTCAATCACACGGTACTCAACGCTCGGACCAATGTTACGAAGATTTTTATTGGTCTTTCCTGCTGCGCTGCCTGTCACGGCTGCGACATGTTCTCCAAAGGGTTTGGGTGCAGAAGGATTGCCTCCAGATAAATCCTCGACATTGATCGGACGCAGCTTGGTCACCTCGACCTTGAGTTCTTTCCCTGCGGATTTCATGGTGACATCGCTAGACTGTCCGACACGGGACTTAAGCTCAAACGATTTGTCGCTTGGACCTGCGAGCGGATAGCCCACCAATTCCACCTGACTGCCACCATCATCAAAGCTTGATTGATATACCGTGACACCCTTAAAGTGCAATGGCTCATTGACCTCAATCGTTGCGTCAAACTTTTCACCCGTATCAGGGTCTGTCACCTCTACCAAGCTTGCGAAGCGACTCGGCATACCCGTAGAGTAATAATCAACAATAAATTTTTTCAGGTTGATACTGAAAGGCAATGGCTGAACAAGCGCACCATCATCCACATTCACCACCGCAGAGTCGCGCGAACTTCCCTCGGGAATCAATACGTTTGCCCGATAACTGGGATTATGTATCGACAAGCGTCCTCGCTCAGGAACATCTGCAATCAACATATTTTCCACGATTGGTGTCTTACCCATCAGCCAGACTTGCAAACGCACGGGTAGCTCGCTATCGAGCAGACCTCCCACACAGATGATCACAATCGAGGCGTGTGCAAAGATATACCCCAGACGATTACCACTTCCGCGCTTTGCTGCAAGCAGGACAGCATCTCCCTCATTGCGTTGACGGACAGCATATCCCTGACGTTTAAGCCATGCTTGCACAGAAGCAGTGGCTGCAGGTACGCCACGCGTTGTCTCAAGCTCTACGCGGTGATGAAAAGACTGCAAACTTGAGGTGCGAATATGCTCACGAAAGGAACTCGCTTCTTTGAGCATCTTTGGGGCGTTGCGAATCAGGCACAAACTGGTCGAGGTCACCAGAAATGCCATTGTGACCAAAAACCACCAGTTGTTATAGATGTGCCAAATTGAAAAACGATTGAACACATCAAACCAAAAAGGCCCGAACATATCAATGTAAGCGTTGGCAGAACGACCTTGGGGGATGACTGTGCCAATGATGCTAGCCAGGCAAATAAAAACCAACAAACTGATCGCAAAACGCATCGAACTCAACAGTTCAATGAAGTGTGCGAACGGTCTCGATGCGGTTGTTGTCATGATTCATTCATTGCCATGGATGGAGATACTTGGACACTTGTTCGTGCGAAAAAAAAGGGGTGTCTGATCGACCCCCTCTTTTTTACTATGTATTTTTAAAAACGGACGTCAAAACATACTTTAGTCACGTACATTTTTTTGCATTCGACGATCCAGCCGTTTCAACGTCCTGAGGACGTTTTTTTAACGCAAACCTGCTGCGTAATCAGAAACTGCCTTGATATCCGAATCAGACATACGATCTGCGATTTGGTTCATCATCGCGGAATTGCCACGGTGACCCGCACGGAACAGTTTGAGCTGGTCTTCGATGTAAGAAGGATACTGCCCACCCAGACGAGGATACTGAGCAGGAATACCCGCTCCGTTGGGCGAGTGACATCCCGCACATGCTGGAACATTACGCTCGGGAATACCGCCGCGCCAGATTTTCTGGCCGCGTTCAACCAGTTTTTCATTGGTTGCTGTCGCAGGTTGAGCCAACTTTTGCAAGGACAAGAAATAAGCCAGGTTATGCATATCCGCCTCGGTCAGCGGAGCCGCCATGGCTTGCATCACTGAGGGTGCACCCTCAGGTCCATTGCGAAGTGCTTTTTTGGCACCTGCTTTGATGCGAAACTCGACCAACTGCTTGTACAGATACTCGTGCGACTGAGCAGAAATATTTGGATTGGCGGGAATCGTGCTGTTGCCAGCCGCTCCGTGACAGGATGCACAGGCGATCACGCCACGCGCTGCATCGCCTTGTTCATAGAGCTGCGCGCCTTTGGCGGCGTCAGGTTTGGCGGGCCCAGTAACAGGACCGGCAGCCATACTAGTGGATACGGCAGACACACCAAGCAGCAACCCGCTCACAAGCACTATCTTGGACATTAACTTGGACAGCACACGCTTCATTGAAGACCTCGACGCTTGTAATCTTTATAAAACAACAACTTCTCAACCCTAGATTATACAATAGCGGTTGAGCTTATTCTTAATGGCCCTCCTTGTGTCCATCTTGCACCGCGCTTCGTTTTTCACTTCAGCCGCCCGGCTGGATCAATTACCCTTTCCTGGAGCCCCGGAAGTTTGCTTCGTGGGTCGCTCCAATGCGGGCAAATCCACGGCCATTAACGTCCTGACCAATCAGAGACGTTTGGCTTTTTCTAGTAAAACGCCTGGCAGAACTCGGCTAATCAATATGTTTGGCATGCCTGATCCCCTAGATCCAGAAGGGCAACTTGGCTTTCTGGTCGACCTGCCCGGCTACGGCTATGCTTCGGTAGCACATCGCGCCAAAGAAGAGTGGGCCGACATTCTCGGTGGTTATCTACAAACGCGGGAGTCTTTGGCAGGCATCGTGCTGCTGATTGATATCCGACGGGGTGTGACCGAACTTGACCGGCGCCTCGCCAATTGGATCGCACCGACGCGGCGTCCTGTGCTGGCACTCTTGACCAAGGCGGACAAGTTTCCCTATGGTCAACGCATCAAAGCCGTCTACGCAGTCAAAAAAGAGCTCGAAGATATCGGTGCGCTCAATGCCATTCCGTTCTCTGCGACCGCTCGCATCGGCCTCGAAGAGGCTACCCTCCAACTCGAAAACTGGATCTCACCCAAGGTCGTACCATGACAACACCCCATCTTATTCTTGCCGACTTTCCCGCCAATCGCCCACGTCGTCTGCGCAGAGATGATTTTTCGAGAAGGCTTGTTCGCGAGCACTCACTATCGGTGGATGATTTGATTTACCCAGTTTTTGTCGTTGAAGGTACGGGTGTGCGTCAACCTATCGCCTCAATGCCAGGTGTCCATCGCTACTCGCCCGATACGCTGATCGAAGTCGCACGCGAATGTGTCGAACTCGGGATTCCGGTCATGGCACTCTTCCCGGTGATTGATCCGTCACTCAAAGCACTGGATGGCGCAGAAGCCATTAACCCAAAGGGACTGATCCCGCGCGTCGTGGCCAGCCTGAAAAAACACTTTCCCGAGCTCGGCCTGCTGACCGACGTCGCCCTTGACCCCTACACCAGCCACGGCCAAGACGGCGTGATTGATGAAAACGGCTATGTCATGAACGACATTACGGTCAAAATCTTAACGCAGCAGGCATTGGTTCAGGCTGAAGCAGGCGTCGATATTGTTGCTCCCAGCGATATGATGGACGGCCGCATTGGCGCCATTCGCACAGCGCTTGAAGCCAACAACTTCATCCATACCCGCATCATGGCCTACTCAGCCAAATTCGCTAGTGCGTTTTATGGTCCGTTTAGAGATGCGGTCGGTTCAGCGGCCAACTTGGGCAAATCCAACAAGCTGGTGTACCAAATGGATCCGGGCAACATAGACGAAGCGCTACGTGAGGTCGCGGCCGATCTGCGCGAAGGCGCTGACATGGTCATGGTCAAGCCTGGCATGCCCTATCTAGATGTCCTGCGTCGCGTGAAAGACGCCTTTCACGTGCCCACCTTTGCCTATCAAGTCAGTGGTGAGTATGCGATGCTCAAAGCGGCAGCAGCTAACGGCTGGCTTGATCACGACAAGGTCATGATGGAGTCTCTGTTGGGCTTCAAACGAGCCGGCGCAGACGGGATTTTGACTTATTTTGCACCAGCCGCCGCAAAGCTTCTCAAGGGTACAACTTAAGTTGAGCGCTCGACTTAAGCTCAAGGCTTAGGTCGAGCTTGTTTTTGCAGCAGTATTCAAATCCACTTGGCGCAATCTCAAGCGCCAAGCAAAAAACCAGGCGAG
>JAOATE010000001.1 GCA_030158305.1 Burkholderiaceae bacterium | reverse complement strand
ATCGTCACGTCATTGCCAATCACCTCATAGGCGACCTGGTTAACGACCTCAGGGATCACAGGATTGACTTTGCCGGGCATGATGCTGGAGCCCGCTTGTACGGCGGGTAGATTGATCTCGCCAAAGCCCGCACGCGGTCCACTCGAGAGCAAGCGCAAATCATGGCAAATCTTTGAGATTTTGACAGCGATACGCTTGAGCACACCAGATAGTTGGACAAACGCGCCGCAATCCTGCGTTGCCTCAATCAAATTGGGGGCCGTTTCAAGCGGCAAGCCTGTCAGTGCAACTAAATGCTGCCGTACTTTCTGTGCATAATCTGGATGGGTATTAATGCCTGTCCCGATTGCGGTTGCACCCAAGTTGATTTCACAAATCAAAGGAAGAGCCTCACGAAGGCGTAAGATGTCCTCACCTAACATGACAGAATAAGTACGGAATTCCTGACCGAGCGTCATAGGCACAGCGTCTTGCAACTGCGTACGCCCTACTTTAATGATGTCTTTAAATTCCTCTGCTTTGACTTCAAATGCATTTTGCAAACTCTGCATTTTTTTCAACAACCGCTGACATCCCCGATACGTGGCGAGTTTGAGAGAGGTGGGATAGACATCATTGGTCGATTGACTCATATTGACGTCTTCATTGGGATGCAGGTAAGCATATTCACCGCGCTTGTGCCCCAGTAACTCCAAGGCGCGATTGGCGATCACCTCATTGGCGTTCATGTTGGTCGAGGTCCCTGCTCCACCTTGAATCAAATCCACGACAAACTGCTCGTGCAGATTGCCTTGCAGTATTTCCTTGGAGGCCGCGACGATCGCCTCGCACTTTGTCTCATCGAGCATGCCGAGTTCTTGATTCGTCAGAGCCGCTGCGATTTTGATTTCTGCCAAGGCGCGCACCAAATCAGGATAGTGAGAAATGGGCAATCCTGTGATGGGGAAATTTTCAATCGCACGCAGCGTATGGACACCATAATAGGCTTGGGACGGAACATCCCGGTTCCCTAACAAGTCATGTTCTTGACGTGTATTGTTTGAGTCGATACTGGTGATGCTCATAGGTTTGGCTCCGCAAGGCGATTTAAAGCAGTGCAGTGAAGCATCAACGCGTCACCGCCCAACTATCCTACCTCAATCGTCCGCGTTTCGGCGTAAAAACTCAATGAATAATCGACTCACTTTCTCGGGTTGCTCTTGCTGCACCCAGTGGCCGGCGCCCTCCACCAAAAAGGTGCCTTGGTAACGCGTGGTCAACGCTCCCTCGACACGCTCAAGGCCACCGGGTGTCTGATAGACACCCCAATCCTGTTGACCACCGATAAACATCGACGGAACATCAATGGTTTTACCCGCAAATACGGCGAGATCTTTGTCGCCGGGATTCGCGCGATACCCTTGCAACCCACCCTGAAAACCAGTCCGGTCGTATTCATCTACGTAGAATTTAAGCTCTGTCTCCGTCAACCAGGCGCACTCTGCGATCTGCTGCGCCGAAGGCATATCGGGCGCGACCGACTCCGCCATGCCTTGATCCAAATCCATGACGTAATAGCGAGGCAACTTTTCCCATTCGCTTGCAGTAAGTCCGCTTAAGCGAAATGGTTTGTTAGGGGCCCAATCGGCACTTTTCACGTGATAGTAAGCACGCAAAAAATCATGGAGTCCCTGCGTGGGGTGCCAAATATTTTCATTGGCAGGCTCCGTCGCGTAATACCGCATGTAATACTTTCTGGGCGGATTGAGCTTGGTCAGGGCCTCATCAATCAGATTTGGCGTGGCTGGCTTGACTATCTCGTTGGCAGTGTTAAAGGGCAAGGCCACCGGTCCACCTCTAAATGGTGAACTCATCATCACCACCGAGCGAAAAACATCGGGGCGCATCAAGGCACACCAACCCGCTAGGGGCGAGCCCTGATCGTGTCCGATCACCGCTGCAACAGTACGATGCCCTAAGGCTGCGACCAATGCCAAGACATCATGAGTCTTGTTGAGGGTACTAAACGGTCGCAAGTCATCGTGATAAGAGACGCCAGCGCCGCCACTTCTACCATAGCCACGCACATCAGGTGCCACGACGTAATAGCCCTGTTCAGCCAGTGGCACCATCACCTTGCGCCAGCTATAGGCAAGCTCTGGAAAACCATGTAACAGCACCACCAGAGGACGGCCCGGCACCTCGAAGCCAGCCTCCAGAATATGCATGGTGATGCCGTTAACATCATGAACAAGCCTAGAGCGGACACCCGATGGCAGCATGTTAATTACGCTCTAAATTGATCGCGTCAGCAGTCTTCTTCCAAATATCGAGCTGGGATTTGTTGAAATCTCCCATTTCCTTTGGTGTTGAGCTTTGCAACTCAAAGGCAATTTTGCCCAACTGCTCACGCACGTCTTTACGCTCAGACACTTCTTTCATGGCTTTTGCGACGCGATCAACCACGTCCTTAGGTAAACCGGCGGGACCAAATAAACCGGCCCAAGGCACAATCGTCATGCCTTTTATACCGAGCTCATCTGCGGTGGGCGTCTCTGGGGCCAACGGACTACGGCTCGGTAACAATGCCATCAACACGCGCAGACGTCCCTCTTGCACCATTTGCAACGCATTGCCTGGGGTGGCTAGGAGGACTTGGATGCGACCGGCAATCAGGTCGGCCGTTGCAGGCGCATCACCCTTATAAGGCACGTGCACCATGTTGAGCTTTGACTCCTGTGCGAACTGTGCCGTCGTCAAGATACTGGTGCCGTTGCCACTTCCATAGTTCAACTTGCCAGGGTTAGCCTTTGCATAAGCAATCAGCTCTTTCATATTTTTGGCAGGAACATCTGCATTCACAAACATGAAAAATCCGAACTTACCCACTAAAGAAATCGGTGTGAATGCCGTGATGGGATCGTAGGGGGGATTTTTGCGCATCGTGGGCGCCCCGTTCAAGCCTGTCGTGGTTGCAAACAGGAGGGTATAGCCATCCGCAGGCGCATTCATCACAGCATTTCCGGCAATCGCACCATCTGCACCCGCGCGGTTGTCAATAATGATGGGCTGACCCAAGCTTTCGGATAACGCTTTCATCACAATACGCGCAGTCTGATCGGCCGCACCTGCTGGTGGGAAGGGCACAATCATGCGAATGGGTTTGTTTGGATAGCTTTGTGCAAAGCTACTCACGCTCGCGCCGAGAATACAGGTCCCAAGCAATAATGATTTAAGAAGTCTCTTCATTTTTATCCTCTTTTTAGTGATTGATTACCTCAAGCCGCATTGATAAACCGCCTCAAGCGAGCTGTCTACAAGGGTTATCCCCTTAATAATCCTGAGCTTATGTAATCTGACCTCTTCATCGCCCTAAAATACCGGCAAATTCGTCAATTTTCAGACCGGGTAATCATCACGCTATGTCTCAACCACGTTCTATCGCAATCATTGGTGCTGGCCTCGCAGGTTTGAGCTGCGCACAGGCACTTTCCGCCAAGGGGCACCACGTTCAGGTGTTTGAGAAAAGTCGAGGCGTGGGGGGCCGCATGAGCACCCGCAGTTTTGAGACTTGGGCCTGTGACCATGGCGCTCAATATTTCACCGCAACCGATCCCGCTTTTCAACAGCAGGTGGAGCGTTGGCAAGCGGCTGGTGCGGCAGCGCTCTGGGAGGCTCAGGTCACGAGCTTTGGGGCGGAGGGCTGGCAACCCATCAAACCTTCTGTCGGTCGCTTTGTTGGCACACCTTCAATGACGGCACCGGCCAAACAACTCGCAAAAGAGCTGACGATTCATTTCTCAACAACGGTTGATCAACTATTGCGCGAGGGGTTGACCTGGAAGCTCCACAGTAAAGAGCACGGTTTGCTCGAACCAACGTTTGACACGGTGTTACTAGCGATCCCCTCTAAGCAAGCGGAGGTACTTGTTCAACCGCACTCAGCCGCTATGTATGCGCGCTGCCAAGATGCCGTCATGGCGCCAAGTTGGGCCTTGATGGTGTATGCGACTGAGCGCTTGCCGCTAGACTTCGATGCCGCCTTTATCAATCAAGGGATGTTCAGCTGGATCGCCAGAAGCTCAAGCAAACCACAACGCACGTCTGGAGAGGCTTGGTTGGCGCACGCCTCAACAGCCTGGAGCTTGACTCATGAAAACACCGCTAAAGAGGAGGCAACCACGCTCATGGTCGCAGGCTTTGAGTCGCTGACGAACTATCAGCCCATCACGTTCCAGTCGCACCTTTGGCGTTTTGCGCGGCTGGGGCACGCCACTCATCACGGTCATGTATTTGACGATACACTGCAAATGGGTCTGTGTGGCGACTGGACCAGCACTGAAAAAGTCGAAGGTGCCTGGCTCAGCGGCCAAGCACTTGCACGCGAGGTCTGACATCGACCTACCCCTGACTGACCATATCAAAAAAGCACAATATCATAATGACGCGAGTACAACACTTCCTTAAAGATCGGATGTACACACTGATCTTTACAAATGAAACAGCTGCCGGACGTCTTTTTGACAAAGCCCTGATCGCACTGATCTTGCTCTCGCTCGTGGTAGTGGTACTCGATAGCGTTGATCAAGTTGCGCGCAACTTCCACTCCTTACTGTTTATTCTGGAGTGGCTATTTACTGCTGCATTTAGTTTGGAATATGCCGCACGCCTGTACTGCGCGAAGGATCGCAAAAAATACGCCACCAGCTTTTTTGGTGTGATTGATTTGCTCGCAGTCTTGCCCACTTATCTGGCTTTATTTTTTCCAGAACTCCATGCCTTGATCGATGTGCGGGTGCTCCGACTTATCCGTATTTTTCGCGTGTTCAAACTCACCGCGTACATGCAAGAGTATGCACATCTTGCGAACGCACTGAGCGCCAGTCGCAAGAAAATTCTGGTTTTTTTGTCCTTTGTACTGATGATTGTGTTGGTCATGGGTACGCTTATGTATGTGGTCGAAGGGCCTGAGCATGGCTTTACCAGTATCCCCATCGCCACTTACTGGGCGATCACGACCATGACCACAGTTGGTTTTGGTGACCTCACACC